>CAYJRN010000035.1:0-1667 GCA_964372915.1 uncultured Planctomycetales bacterium | reverse complement strand
GCGATTCTCATGCTTATCTTGGGTCAAGGACGTGATCATAACATCGCCCTCTCCTTTAGCCTGATTAAAATGCCGTATGTGCCCCAAGTGCACGATATCGAATACCCCATGACACAAAACAACCTTTTTTCCCTTTTTTTTCAAATCATCAACGATTTTGGCCAACGCGACCGGCGACTGTATTTTTTTTGAGATTTTAGGATCCATGTTTATTCCTTTACCAAATATTTAAACCAATCTTCTGTTGCCTTTTCAATGGTCCCCGGTGTCCAAACCGGCGCGTCCTTCCAATAGTCGATGTGCTTGAGAATTTCCCCCACGCCTTCCCTAAACGACACCTTCGGTTCCCAATGAAGAATAGACTTAATCTTTTGGATATCCGCCCAGGTGCAATCGGGTTCGCCGGGGCGTTTGGGAATATAAACCTTATCGCCTTCTAAAAGCGTAACCAGCGTATTCACGCTTTGGGGATTGCCTGTCCCGACATTAAAAATCTCATTTTTGACCTCAGAGAAAGCCGCTGTCACAAAAGCTTCGGCCACATCGGTGACATAAACAAAATCGCGTGTCTGGTTTCCATCGCCGACCACCGTGTAAGGTTTACCGTCGAGTTTTTGGGCCAAGAAGACACCGAACACCGCTCCATAAGTTCCGGACGTGCGTGAGCGCGGCCCATAGACGTTAAACAGCCGCAGAGAAACAACCGGCAAGTCGTACACTTGACCCCAATGCAGGACGGTTTGTTCTCCTAAATACTTCGTCAACGCGTAAGGATATTGAGGGCTGATCGGGGCGGTTTCAGACGTGGGATAAAATTCTTGAGGAGGGATTCCATAACAGGAGGACGAGGCGGCATAAACGAATTTTTGAACTTTTGCCAAGCGCGCGGCTTCAACGACGTTCATGGTTCCCAAAACATTGGAAGTATAATACGCGCGGGGATTGACAATCGAAGGAACAATATCCGCTAAAGCGGCTATATGAAAGACCATCTGCTGTCCGCGAAAATGCGCTGCGATAGCATTAAAATCTGCGATATCCGCTTCAACGATCCGGACACGGCCTTTTTGATGAGCGAGGTTTGCAGGTCTTCCGGTGGAAAAATTATCGATGACCGTGACCGTAGACCCGCTGTGCACAAGCTGGTCAACCACATGACTGCCGATAAAACCTGCCCCCCCGGTCACCAAAACATTTTTTTTGTTCATAACTTACTCCGGCACGTCATCCATAGACCAGCGAGAATGTTCTATGGAATAATCATCTGATATTTTTTCCACCAGCTGCCTTAAATCATCAACCTTAAGCCATTCTGTGTTCGTGTCGGAGGTATACCTGAACCCTTCCGGGCAGGCTTGACCGTGGTTATTGTCGAAATGCATCAATTCCGGCAAACCTTCTGCTGAGCGGTGGTTATTGTTGAACTGCACAATAAAACATTCCTTAAACTGGGTCGCATTTCTTGCTTCATCTTCACTCAAAAGGATTTCATGAACTTTTTCTCCGGGACGTATCCCTATAATTTCCTGCTTACAGTTGGGATCAATGGCTTTGGCCAAATCGACGATTTTCATCGACGGGATCCGGGGAACAAATATTTCTCCGCCCTTCATCTTCTTTAAAGAAGCCAGAACAAAATGAACCGCTTGATCAAGCGTGATCCAGAA
>CAYJRN010000034.1:0-2260 GCA_964372915.1 uncultured Planctomycetales bacterium | reverse complement strand
GCGCTTCTGGCCCCGTATATGACAGCCTCCAAGTTTATTCTGGGGCTGTCTTTTACGGGGCTGGCGATGGCGAAGGCTCAAGGACAAAAAGATGAATTATTATTTAGCAGGAGATTCTTGGAAGAAGTGCACGGGGCTGCGGAACAGAAATATGGAGTTAAACCCAAGATATCCAAGGGCCGGCTCCATCGAGCGATTCGCGAGAAAAAGATTCCCTATGCCCGGAAGAGATCGGGAAAATATAAATTACGGATGTCTGAAGTAGAAAATGCCGTCAAGGTCCTTGTCCAACCGTTCGATTTGGGTATGATCTCCACCCTTAAGATGGCCAAGAGACTGGGAATCGGCCATAAGACATTATTACGGAAAATCGAGAGTAAATATAAAGCTAAAAGAATTAAACCCGATATGACCGTTAAGAAGCCGGGTTATCGAAATTACTATTTTAAGCCTGAGAGGGAGAAAGAATTAAGCCATCTCAAGCCAGTTGTCATGGAAGAATACTTATCGAATGAAGATGTGCGAATCATCTTGGTTAGATCCCCCAATACTATTGCCGAACTCGGTAAATTTGATGTAACAGTCACCAGAGGAAAGAGGACCTTCCGTTACATGAGTATTTCTAACCTGGTCAAACTCGCTGCAAGGATGGGATATCCGGATTCATCTTTTGAGAAAATCCGTGAGATGGCAGAAGCCAGAACCCGGATGAGAACCCTTAAAGTCAAGATTGTGGCATTGATTGTCGTCTATAAGAAGGAGAAGAATGCCAACAAAAAAAGTGACCTTTGGGTGCAGCTGAATAGAGCTGTTCAGGATTATCCAGATCCAAACATCCTTTACAAAAGGCTGAAGTCTTCTCGAGATCAAGCGATTAAGGTATTCCGAGAGACGACCGCGGGTGAACATCTTTTGAGATATCTCCTGAAACCTCGTCAGACGATGCAGCAAAGAGCGCGAGATCTTCAATTTGCCCAAACCTATGGTCCGTCCCGATCAGCATTGAATGCTTTTTTGCCAGGACCAGTATTTTTATTTCTGATTTTTTCCTCTTTTTTCCTACAAGTTCTGGCGATGGCGGTCAAAGTGCCGATTAGGAGGACATTCGCCGAACAGGAAGGTCCAATTTATTATCCGGCTTCCCTATTTGACTGGCCTCGGCTTGAAGTTTTATTGGACATATTCCCTCGGGTAAATGATTTCGTTTATGTTGATAATTTTTCATCAAGAGTAGTTACACCTTTTCTCATTAATCATGCTAAGGCCGCCTTGCTAAAGGATCTTAGCCAACCTCAGCGTGGTGAACTAAAATTTCTTAGCATGAGTCTTGTTCTAGGGAAAGATAACGAATTTTTGATTCAATGGGAACTCCGAGGGGTTTCGCTCAAAATTCGTTATATCGTTAGTGATTATCGGGATATCCGCGAACGATTCCCTATTGTGTATTTGCAATTCCCAGGTTTCGAAAGCCGATTATCAAAGGAAAAAGATTTTTGGGAAAATATCCATGCCCAGACTGAGGAAGGCGGTTATGTCTTGATGGACCCTTACATGATTGTACCGCCTCCTTCCGATTTATTTGAAGCGGTGGAAGTCTTGGAGGGGATCAGCATTTATCGGGCTCTCTCTAGAAAGAATCCTGGCGATCATAATGCGTTAGCGATTCTTAGCAACGGATGGATGCTGGTTGTGATCCTCCTGGCCATGGCGGTGACGACCAAGGGAATGTCGGCGGGGGAAGAACGGGCGCTTTTATCGAGATTCTTAGCGGGGCTTGAGGCAGAACAAACAGCCGCCGGCGCCGGCAATCTCCTGCCGGTTGTGACGATCTCCGATTTTCATGGCACGGCGGATAAGTTCGATGCTCTGATCATCGATGCCATTGATCAAGTTGTTCCCAATCGTTTACCCCAACGTTTCAAGCTTCTCTCCAATCGTTCCATCGAAGAACAAATTCTAGAACACGGTATCACTTTTGAAGAACTTCGCGAAAAGATCTTTTTCCATAATTTGGGCGATTTTATGGATCGCGGGCCCTTTGGCGTGCGGATCTATCGTCGCTCGGTTGAGCTTGTGCGTGCCCGATTGTCTGATTTCGTTGGTGGCAACCACGACCTCTGGGAATTCATGAATTTGATGGGCCTTCATTTGCCATGGTATGCCGGTTATAACTTTTATCAGTATCATGATGAATTTGATGCAACTGAAGGAGACATCAATATTGTCGTTGGCTTGAAACATATCGAAGACGCGCAGACCA
>CAYJRN010000033.1:0-2745 GCA_964372915.1 uncultured Planctomycetales bacterium | reverse complement strand
GGCGGCAGGCCCTCGTCCTCGTCCTTATAGGGAGGGATCCTCTGGCTAGTCAACTTGAGATCGGGGAAAAGGGATTTTGGATCTATATTCCGGATTATCAGGGTCGGCTCACTAAACTCGTGATAATTAAGAGTGTATTCCTCGCCGGAAATGTTTAGACTCTCAAAGAAATCCGTTTCTTGATGATTCTCAAAGTCGAATCCGTACAATGTGTTAATAAAGGCGGTTCCTCCTTCGCGCAGCGACTTCTTCAATTCACCCAAGAGCACGTGCTTGGCGCGGATATACCGTATGACGCCACCGGCCACCAGGATTACATCAAAATTCTTAGCAAAAGCAAGACCTCGCTCAACATCGCGAGAGATGACATATCTAGGTAAATTTTCTAGGAAGCGGACCGCGATTTCTCGGCTTGGACGACCCTGGGTGGAAATCGCCGCCAGAAATTCATTAACCTTGACATCGATACTACTTTCTTTATTGATAAAAATGAATTTAATGCCCCGGCGATATCGCTTTTGCAGATCATAAACAATTTTACCTGCCCCCACCCCTATGACCATCATGTGGACCGGCCGACCCTCCTTGCCGGCTTTAAGAAGCGACTTTTGGATGGTTTGGGTAAGCTGCCCGTTGAAATCTGCATCCTCTTCTTCAAGACCGTGCAAGACATTGCCGGGCCTGAGGTAGGCATTCTGCCGTGTCGCTCTTTTTGCCATGGCCAGCCCCGCACCTAAAACGCCTGAAACTAACAAGAGGGCGTTATGGTACAGGGCCAGCATTACTACCAGCAGCCCCAAGAATTCGATCCCCGAAAAAAGCAAAGAAGAATTTATCGTGGGAGAACCCCATTGCCCCACAGTTGCCGTCCTCCGGGAAAGGTCCATACGGCGCAATTGTTTCAAAGCTTTAGCGACCGGCGACAACGTAGCGCGAGTGGTCGCACCAAAAGCAGTAGAAAATGTGGATTCCAGAATTTCTTTGAGGCCTGTTTGATACGCGCGCCGACGAGCTTTGGGATGCAGATACTTCAGGGACAAAGCTGAAGTCATTCCGACTGGCTGTAGCCCAAGTTCTTTAAGAATCTCAATAATGAAACTGGTCAGGATCTGTTGGGCTTGCGATAAGTCGTGATGGTATTGCCAATCGAGCCCTTCTCCTTCAAAAGATCGCTGCTTCAAACTCAAGAAATCAAAATCAACCGTCACCCAAACCTGCGCGTCTTTAAGATGCTCAAAATGAGGAGCCTCAGCCAATAAAGCGTTGATAATGCGATCGCCTTCCTTATAAATGATATACACCGTTCCATCGGGTTGAATGTTAATGACCAGTTTGACCAGACCATCTGTCAAGGCTTGCGCAATCCAATCAAAATCCTGAATCGAGGTCTCTGTATAACTAAAATATGTGTCTTTATGAGGGTCGAAATTAACCAGCACGGCGCCTTCGGCAGGTAATTCTCCCCGAAGCTTGGCAGCAAACAGTGAATAATATGTGCCTTGATGTAATCGGAAATGGCTGGAGTAATGATGAGATTCGGATAATGCCTGCAGGGTATAGGGATGAATGCGGCGAACGAGCTCGCGAATTCCGTCGGGTTTGCTTAACAGATCTTTGAGGATCACCTCGGTCACGACATTGATAGGAAAGCCCGTCTGCCGCTGAGCCTTCCAGGCTTTTTGAGTATAATATTTTATTAAACCATTTAGCTTGGGGGACCTGACGTCCCACACATACTGGATATTAAGCGATATGAAACTCTGGAGAGTTCTTGCTTCTCTACGTGAGGCTGGTCTCACCAGAGCTGTGGCGTTCCACATATCGATCCGTTCTCGAGTGGAAGATTCTTCGCCGGACAAGGTTGGGAGCGCGCCCAAAGTTGATGCAAAAGATTGTCTTGCCATGGCCAATACACCGAAAATCAAAATTCCTAGAAATGAAATCATGTCGACGGGTATCATGCCCGCTTCTAATTTCGACTCGTCGTCTGGAGCTGTATCAATTGGCCTCCTCGATTTTTCTTTCAACAGAATCCTCTCATACGCTTTTATAAACTCCGCCCGGCCGCGGGAAATGCGTGATCTGACCGTGCCCGGGGGAATATCGAGCTCTTCAGCGATTTCTTCATAAGCAAGGTCTTCCCAAAACCTGAGCCTTAAAGGAGCCCTATATTCCGCACGAACTTCCAATAGCGCCCGATCGATCCGCTGTCTTTCCCAAGGATCGGAAGGAATAGCAGGCATGATCTTCATGGCTGGATGATAAAGCACAGCAATATCATCGAGCGGTGTTCCTTCTTCTTCGGGATGCCTGGATGTTCTGCGTTTAAAAGTTAGAAACAAACGTATAAAGGCCAGATACAACCAAGTTGTATATTTTGCATTATTGTGGCCGGCATACGGTTTAGGCGTGGCAATGACGCGCATCAAAAGATTATGGAATAGATCTTCCGCTTCTTGTCGCCGAAGTCCGTTATGTTGTGCGTGAGCAACAAATTTTCGATGAAGCATTGCGTAATCTGCTTCCAACAAATTCCGCAGCTGCTTTTTAAGTACATCCCCAGATAAGGGCTCAGGCCTCGACTCCACCATCTTTGCCATGGCCAGGATGCCAACGAGCAGGATTGACAACACTTGAGCCAACTCTAATCCCGAAACGCTGGAGAGTCGACGCTCACCCCATTGACTATCAACTTCCCTCAAGTCCCGCCGGAATTCCCGGATATTTCGAACGGCCAATTGAGAA
>CAYJRN010000032.1:0-2812 GCA_964372915.1 uncultured Planctomycetales bacterium | reverse complement strand
GAGCTGATTCTTAACGACATTTTGAATATAAAACTTGTATCGTTTTCTATCCGATTGACACCGCGACGATCTGACCGCCTGGCCTTTGGAGGCATTGAGCGCTCGAAACTGAATGCCGGTCGCGTCCGCGGCCAATCCCATCTCGCCGCCTAAAGCATCAATCTCCTTAACGAGCTGACCCTTCCCGACCCCGCCGATGGCCGGATTACAACTCATCTGACCAATGGTCTCAACGGAGAGCGTGACCATCAGGGTTTTAAGGCCCATCCGGGCCGCGGCCAGCGCCGCCTCCACGCCGGCATGACCGCCGCCAATCACAATACAATCGAATTTCTGAGCTGACATAAAAACTCCGAGGGGTCAGATTTCAAACTTTCGGCGAAGAACAAGATTCGCGGATGATGAGCTTGGGGACCAATATTTCCTTGATAGGAGCCTTCTTTTTGCCCGAAACGATGGCATTCAAGAACTTGACCGATTCTTCGGCCATCGCAAAAAGGGGTTGTTTGATCGTGGTGAGGGCCACGGGACCGTAAATGGCGGCCGGATTATCGTCAAAACCGATGAGGGAAATGTCCTGCGGAACGTTGAGTCCTCTCTCCATCAAGGTGGCAATAATCTCCAAGGCCATCTCATCACTCGCCGCAAAAATAGCCGTCGGCACAGTTTTCAAGCTTAAAAAGTGTTCCACGCCCTGACGCGCCGAACGGCGGGAATAATCGCCCTCATAAACATATTCGCCCTCAAGAGGAATTTTGTGTTTGGTCAAGGCCTTTTTGAATCCTTCCAGACGCAAAGCGCCGGCCTGGGTATGCAGATTTCCGGTGACGGTTGCGATTTTCTTGTGTCCCAGATTGATGAGATAATCGGTGGCCATAAATCCTCCGGCAACATTATCGACGGCCACGTAATTGACATCCAGGTCATTCACAATGTTGTTGATGATCATGCATGGCATTCCCTCTTCGAGCGTTGATATTACCTGCTTGCGGTTTTCAATAATGTCGGCAAAAATGATTCCACCGACATTATTCGTAGGGAGAGGATTATAACCGTTGGTGATGTGAAAAATAAGGTCGAGGCGCAAAGTCTCACAGGCATGACCGACGCCACGGATAAGCTCGACCCCATAAAAAGAATGGAAGATCCCGGGATACCCGGGCATCACCAGGCCAATGGTATTATTCAACCCGCGCGCCAGGCGCTGAGCACTCACATTGGGTTTGAACTTGAAAGCGGAGATAGCTTCTTCGACTCTGGCGAGATTTTTCTTGCTGACGGAAGGGATATGATTAATCACGCGGGATACCGTCGTGATGGATACCCCGGCCCGCTTGGCTACATCTTCAATGCTGGCTTTCTTATGTGTCACGGAATAATGTATCCTGAGCGAAGCGAAAGGTAGCTGCTCTCTGCCCGACGGCTCACTTGACCGTGTCGCCGACTTGCAGCCGGGAGGTCTTCTGCTTGATATCGGCGGCGGAAATGTCTTTTCTCACTTGAATGACTTCCAGCTTCGCGATATTCTGCGCCCCTCGATAAACATTCAAGGTCTCCCCCAACTGGATGCCGTTATTTTCTCCCAAGTCAACGATCACAAAATTGTTATCCTCGTTGACGCTGACGATTTTACCGCTGAAACCGGGATTTTCTTCCAGTTGTTGCAAGGCCGGTCCCGGAGCGCTCACGATGATGGGAGGAAGTTCGATGGCTTGGGACTCTTGAGATTTCACCGTCTGAAAATTTTTATCCAAACTGTCCTCGATTTGCCATACTTCATCGATTCGGCCTTGAATCAAACCCTCGCTTGCCTCAAGTTTTTTCTCCGATATTTTTTTGTCTTCGGTGATACGGGCAATACTTCTCTCAAGCGCGATTTTGGTGTTGGTCAAATTTTTAATTTCCGTACGCAAAGCGACATTTTCCTTCTGCAGCTTTTCCGCCTTTTCGACATCATATCTGCGATCTCTTCTGACTCTGGTGAGTTCCATGGCAAGATTATCCGCCAACTGATCGCCTGATTTAATCTTACGTTCGATTTCTTCCTTCTCGTCCTTGAGTTTGGCGAGTTCCGTGTTAAGATCGGAACTTTCTTTCTTCAGATTCTCAACTTCGAGCGAACGCGCATCGAGATCGGTCTTATATTTTTCGATTTGTATCGTTAGCTCGGCCTTTTCCTTGAGAACATCCGCCCAGTATCTATCATCCACAACCAGCGGAGGAAGAGCTTGCGGCTCAAGAGGGGCAGCCGTTTTTTCTTGTGGCTTTTCGACAATTTCGAGCACGGGGGCTTGTTCTTGGGGTTGTTCTTTTTTGGGGGGAGCCGTAACGGCCGCGGCTTGTTGTTCGCTAGCTTTGGCGGTCAATTTAGCCATCAATTCATCGCTCTCAGATCTGATGGTGTCCACGCGACTTTTCCAATCGTCGCGTTCGGCCGTAACGGCCGCGATCTTGGTATTAAAATCACTGATTTTGGCGTTGAGCTCAGTGACTTGACTTTCGAGCCTCGTCTTATCTTCCTGCGCAAGTTTCAAATCCTCTTGCAGCTTCTTAGAATCCTGAATGAGTTTGGTTTCCCTCACCTGGGCCTGATCCAGCTGATTTTCCAGACTCGATTTGGACTTTTCCAAAGTCTGTTTTTGATTCAATGTCTGCAGGACCATAAAAACACTGCTGCCCAAAAGCAAAAATAATATCAGGACAATCGCTTGCGCCACCTTCGACATATAGATCTATTCTCCTAAAGAAACCGTCGGATACTCGATAGCCCCGCTCCAACGAACAGGCTGCGGTGAATGATTTCTTGTGGTAA
>CAYJRN010000031.1:0-5206 GCA_964372915.1 uncultured Planctomycetales bacterium | reverse complement strand
TTGGAATTAGGAATCACGCGGATGTCGGCGGGCTCTAATACTTCGGTGGGCGGGTACACGCTAAAAACTTTTGAAGAACAAGATCCGCAGTTCGACATTGAGGATCATCGCTCCCTCGCCGAGATCGTCACCCTCTTAAAAAACCGCAATCTCGATCCTGTATTGACCGACTGGCGTCGGATTGAGAATCGGACGGCTGCACCTTAAAAACAGCGTAACGATTGTTCTGCCACACTCCTTCAATGGGGATGCCACTGCGCAGGATCTCCTCAAATAACGCATCATCGTTAGTGGGAAGCATTTGAATGTTGGGTTGGGTCTGATCTTTAAGCGGAATTAAGGGATGGTACATCTGTAGCGGTGTCGTGTCTTTGGTTCTGCGGAAGAAAATCAAATAATTGATTCTTAAATCTTTTATGCGTTGAGCGAGCGAACGGGAATCCACAGACGAAGTAAAAGCTACGCTCGGCCGATCAGTTAAAAGCCATAAGGCTCGCGCTTTAGTAAACATAAATCGCTCCTGCGGCTGCGTTGAGGTTTGGATCCATTTAAAAAGTTCGTAACTTTCTTGGCTGCCAATAAGATCGTTCTTGTAACCAAAGTGGACGCTCAGAGCGCTGACATTACAAAATAACAACAAGGCAAGAAAGATCTGACCGATGCGATAACGGCCGGCCGCCAGTCGTTCATCGATCATCTTCAAAAACCTCAATATCTCCAACAAAAGAAGACCGATGAGGGGCAAAAGATAGCGGCAGTCTCCGGAGATCGGCCAGAATAAAACCGACAGATATCCCAGAACAAGAAAACTATCCGCCATGGACAATGTCCGTCGTCGGATCCGGACACCTACCCAACCCAAGAGAGTAAAGAACAGCGCCCATCCTAACCAAGTCGTCCAAGGATAGATCCAGGTAAAAATCCAATCTGACCAGGTCATTTTGAAAGGAAAAAATAAGAGACAAAATTTTTCGAAGAGATCACGGATATTCTCCTTAAAGATCAACGGCCAATCCTGTAAGGGAAAAACCGCCTCCTTGACATGGTGCAGAAACGACACGCCCCACCACCACTGAAAAAGACCGGCCATTCCAAGAACTGATAGAATGATCCATCCCTCCTTGCGCTGTCGTCTTACAACCACAAGCGCGATCAAAGCCGATAAGAACAGCAATACCCCCGACCAGCGTAGCATAAAAGCCCCCGTCATGGTCCCAAGAGAAAGTGTGAGCAGCCATCGAGAGCGTGATGTGGCGAGGGGCGTCCTCAAATAATATTCGAACGCCGCCACAGCCGCCATCGCCATAGCTAAAAAGGGGATGTCCGTCAAGATACTTTGTTTAAACGCAAAGAAAAATGGAAACGTCCACAAGACAGCCGAAGCCAGCAAGCTTTCCGAATCGGGCAAGTACAATCTGAACAGTAAATACATGGCGATGACAAAAATAATCCAAAAGATGATATTCCAAATTTTGAGCGCCAAGAAATTAAGACCGAAGATTTTTAAAAGCGGGACTAAAAGCCAAGGAAATCCCGGAGGACTGACAATAGCGGGCTCCAAAGAAATCCGACTGGCATAAAGCTGGCCCTCGAGAAGATTCTGGGCGTGACGGATGTATTGGGCAAAATCATCACCCCAGTCATGTCCGTCATGCAGGGTCAAGAGATTCACGGCAAGAAAAATGACCGCTAAGAATAAGAAGCTAAGTTTTCTTGATTTTGTATCCATGAAAAAAGCATAATTCATTACACTGGATCACGCTGGAATCCTTTATTGTGCCCGCAGACCAAAGGCGCAGAGGACTTTGTTTTCGTCGATCGACAGTAGTTCCATATCTAAGTAGATATTGCCGACAATCTGTAGACTTGAGGAAGCCCCCGGGACTTTGGGAATATCAAAGACAAGGTCCCGCACCAAATGCTGCGATTCATAATAAATATAGGGAAGATTGATTTTAAACTCGCCTTGTTTGCCTTTTAAGAGAGTGGCGCGCTTCCAATCCACCTTGAGACCTTTAAAAAAGGCATTCGCATTTAGAGGAATTCCTTGACCGAAGAAGATCGCAACAATTTGATAGCCATCGGGATATTTCGCGGCTAATTCTTCTTTTTTTATATCCAGCACGGAAGAAAATATCTGTTGAATCTCTTCTGCGGGCTGCGCTGCCTTCTTAATGAGAATCATGCCCACGCAAAGCGCCACGGCCAGAAGAAACACCATCGTCATCTCAACACTGTAACGCACCCAAAATGGTTCGGGATGCGCGGGACTGACAGTCCGGGGTGCCCGCGCGACTTTCCGTTCTTCAATGTTTTTTAAATGTCTTTTTCGACGGGATTCTTTTTTACTCATGGCTTGTTAGAATAAAGGGGTCGGCCCCTGCGTCTTGCTGTCGCAAGACAGCTGCAGGGGCCGACCCCTTTATTTATCTCAAATACACTAATTTTAAGATCAATTAGCCTCTATACTCGGCGAAAAGATCCGTACTCAAATACCGTTCTCCCGTGCTCGGGATGATGACGACAATCAACTTCCCTTTGTTCTCCGGTCTCTTGGCCACCTGCAACGCCGCCACGACCGCCGCTCCGGAAGAAATCCCGCAAAGAATCCCTTCCTCTTTAATCAGCCGCTTGGCCATCGCAAAGGACTCATCATTATCGACCTGAATGATTTCATCAATGATCTTCGTGTTCAGGATGCTGGGGACAAAACCCGCGCCAATCCCTTGGATCTTGTGAGGCCCAGGTTTTCCGCCGGAAAGAACCGGGGAACCTTTGGGTTCCACGGCCACGGCCTTGAAGGAAGGCTTTCTCTTTTTAATGACTTCTGCAACACCCGTAATGGTGCCGCCCGTTCCAATTCCCGAAATAAGAATATCCGCTTTACCGTCGGTATCCTTCCAGATTTCTTCGGCGGTTGTTTTGCGATGAATTTCCGGATTGGCCGGGTTATCGAATTGTTGAGGGATAAAATATTTCGGGTCGGACTCCGCCAACTCCTTGGATTTGGCAATCGCACCCCTCATTCCCTCTGGGCCGGGCGTCAGGATAAGATTCGCCCCCAACGCTTTCAAAAGCGCCCGTCGTTCCAAACTCATCGTTTCAGGCATCGTCAAGGTCAACTTGTAACCCTTCACAGCGCAGACAAAGGCGAGCGCGATACCCGTGTTACCGGAAGTCGGTTCCAAAATAACAGTGTCTTTTTTGATCTTGCCGGCTTTTTCGGCCGCGTCAATCATCGCGTAACCGATACGGTCTTTAACCGAGCCCAAGGGATTATAAAATTCCAGTTTACCGACGACCTCGGCCGCACAACCTTGAGTGACCTTATTTAAACGCACTAAAGGCGTTCTGCCAATGAGCTCCGTGATATCTTTAGCGATATTCATAACCTCCCCCTCTATTTGGTATTAAAATTTTCCTGCATAACTTGACGAATTACAGACCAACGCATTAGCAATGGAACCTGCACTTTTCTTGCAACTCGTTAGGGCGTTGGCAGTACTGACTACCACAATCATTCCATTACTTTTACAAAAGTCAGTATATCACCCCTTGAAAACTTCTGTCAATTCCCAATTATTGGACCCCCGGGGGAGTTTTTATCATCGGGTCACCGGTTTCCCTGGACTCCAAACTCTTTTTACGCAAATACACCATCAAAATCGCGATGGCGGCCGGCGTCACCCCGGAAATGCGGTTAGCCGCTCCCAGAGACACAGGATTGAAGCGTCTTAATTTTTCCTCAATCTCTCGCGAAAGCCCCCCCACCCGGCTGTAGTCCATGTCCGTGGGGATCTTAATATTTTCAATATGGCGGAAGCGTTCCACCATCCTCATCTGTCTCTCGATGTATCCTTCATATTTGATTTCATATTCAACGGCATCGATCACCTCCGGTGGGAAATTTTTCAATCCGCCGTCGTAGGCCGCAATCATCCGATAACGAACTTCCGGGCGCATCAGGATATCACTCAAAGAAGTCAGCTGGCGTAAAGGGCTGCTAGCGACCTTTCCCAATTCAAGATCCAGATCCGTTCCCGGAGGAATCCTGGTGGCGCGCAGGTGTTTGATCTCCCGCTCAATCGCCTCATACTTTCGGCACACCCTCTCAAAATCTTCCGCCTTGATAAGTCCCAATTGATACCCATAGCGCGCCAGACGCTTATCGGCATTGTCTTCTCTAACAATAAGGCGATATTCGACCCGGGAAGTGAACATCCGATACGGCTCTTCCGTGCCCTTGGTCACCAGATCATCAATCAAGACCCCGATATAGGATTCGTGGCGGCCTAAAACCAATGGCTCCTGGCCCTTGACCTGCAAGGCCGCGTTGATGCCGGCCACCAACCCTTGCGCGCCGGCCTCTTCATAACCGGTCGTGCCATTGATTTGTCCGGCCAAAAACAGCCCCGCGATCTTTTTTGTTTCTAAAAATGGCTTTAATTCCGTCGGAGGCACAACACCGTGCTCAATAGAATACCCGGGACGAATCATGACCGCTTTTCCCAATCCTGTAATGGAATGCACCATTTTTAGCTGCACCTCGGCCGGCAAGCCTGTTGAGATTCCGTTGGGATAGTATTCATCCGTGTCCAACCCTTCGGGCTCCAAAAAAACATGATGGGTCGGTTTGTCCTTGAATTTAACGATCTTGTCCTCGATGGAAGGACAATAACGCACGCCCGTCGATTGGATCCTTCCCGAATACATGGGAGACAAATGCAAGGACGAACGGATGATCTCGTGGGTCTTATCCGTCGTGCGGGTGATATAACACGGCAGCAGCTCCTTGGGAAGTTCTTTGGTACGGAATGAAAAAGGGATGGGGGTCGGATCGGAATCCTGGCGCTGCATCACGCTAAAATCGATCGTGCGGCCGTCCAGGCGCGGCGGCGTGCCGGTCTTAAAACTCAGCATCGGCAATCCTAAATTCGCGAGGCTATCGGCCAAATTAGTGGACGCCGGTTCTCCGAGGCGGCCCCCCGCGGTTATCGATTCACCGACGTGGATACGTCCTCTTAAAAACGTGCCCGTCGTCACGACGACCGTCAGCGCTGAAATCGTGTCGCCAGAGGAAATCTTGACAGCGGTGACTTTATTGCCTTTAACAAGAATCTCGCTCACTTGATCAGCTAAGACGGTCAAATGGAGCTGATTCTTAACGACATTTTGAATATAAAACTTGTATCGTTTTCTATCCGAT
>CAYJRN010000030.1:0-5957 GCA_964372915.1 uncultured Planctomycetales bacterium | reverse complement strand
CCTCGTATTCCTTGGCTTTCTGCATGCAATGGACTTTGTCGTCCACCATGCGGTCAATGTACTTACGCGCGGTTTTTTTATGAAGCGGTGTGACAAAATTGACTAAATTTCCCATAGACCTTTACCTCACGAAATTTTTACAAACTGTTCTTTGGATTTTTCCCTTAACTGTTTTATAACGCTGGCCACATGGTCCGCCGTAAGATCATACCGCGCCATCAAACTTTCCTGGGATCCGTATTCATCGACAAACGTATCGGGAATCCCGATACGTTTAAAATGTTTGACCGAATCGAAATCGCTCTCCGCGATGAGCTCGGCCACGGCACTACCTAAGCCGCCAAGAATCGTGTGCTCCTCAACGGTAACGATGACCGGAACCTCGTGGGCATATCGAAGAATTGCTTCTTTATCCAACGGTTTGATCGTCGGCACATGAAGAATGGTCGTTGTGATACATCCTTGTTCCAACAGTTTTGCTGCTTCCAAAGCGATCCTTAATGTGATTCCTGTTGTAATTATAAGCGCGTCTTTACCAGTGCGCATGGCAATGGCTTTCCCGATCTCAAAAGGTGGATTGTCTTGGGTCACGATCGGGTCATACCCTTTGGCGATACGAATATATATAGGCCCCTCATGCTCGACGGTCAAAGGCATCATCTGGCGCATCTCATGGGCATCGGCCGGCGCGAGGATGGTCATGTTGGGAACTGCGCGCAAGATAGCGATGTCATCGGTCGCCAAATGGGTCGGCCCTAAGGGCGCGTAAACGAGCCCGCCACCATTGGCGATCAAACGGATATTGGCTTTATGCAAACACGCGTCGATGACGATCTGCTCAAAGCATCTCCTCGTTAAGAATGTGGCGATGGTGTTGATATAGACGACCTTTCCTTCCATGGCCAACCCGCAGGCCATGCCCACCAGGTTCGCCTCGCTCACCCCTTCCATGAAAAAACGCTTGGGCATTTCTTGTTTGAACGCCTGTAACGTGCCCACACTTAGATCAGATCCGATGAAAAAAATCCGCTCATCTTTTTTGGCTAATTCATAAACCATATCAAGGCAAGTTTTGCGCATTAGTACGCCTCCACCGCGTTGAGCAATTCTCGAATTTCATCATCAGTGATTTTATTTTTGTGATGCCATTCCATATTGTTTTCGGCGTAATGGACCCCTTTGCCTTTAACGGTATGACAAATGATGGCCGTGGGTTTGTTTTCTTCAACAGGCAGCTGTGATAACGCCAATTGCAATTCCAGGACATTGTGGCCGTCGACTTCCCGTACGCCGAATCCAAATGCCCTCCATTTATCGGCCAAGGGTTCCAGATCCAAAACCTCATAGGTCGAAGCGTACGATTGGTTCTTGTTATAATCGACCAGCACGGTCAAATGGCTTAAGCGGTGCTTTGCGGCGCAAAGGGCCGCTTCCCAGATGGAACCTTCATTGCTTTCGCCATCGCCTATGATGACAAAAACACGATGCTTGGCCTGTTCATATCGGGCATAAAGCGCCATCCCGACCCCGATGGAAAGACCATGTCCCAAACTCCCGGTTGAGGTCTCAATCCCAGGGACTTTATATTCGGGATGTCCACCCAGGATGCCCTCGGATTGACAGAATTTCCATAGTTCCACTTCGGGAATAAATCCTTTTTCCGCCAGTAAAACGTATTGAGCGATACAACCGTGTCCTTTACTTAAGATACAACGGTCGCGCTCGCTCCATTTCGGATTTTGAGGATCATATTTCAAAATGTCGTCATACAAGACACGCATGATCTCAACCAGCGAAAAAGAGGCCCCGACGTGCCCACGCCGGCCCGCCTTAAGGACATGGATGATTGTTTTACGCAAATCTTTGGATCTTTGGTCCAAAGGCGTTTTTAAGGAATCGTGTGCGATCATCGAAAAAATGGAAACGCTTGATAGCTTGATTTTATTTTTTGCCACATTTTTCGGGCCTTTTCCAATTGTTGCTTTTGTATCGCGGCAGGATCATAAGAGCCATCGGAGGCAAAATGCCGGCGCGCGGAATCGTCTCGGATAAATTCATTCAAAAGGATTAAACACCATTTCAATCCAAGCAAAGGATATACCAATTGGATCCTCTCTTTTAACATTTTCTGCTCGGGGAAAAGCTGCAGCAGTCTTTGCGCAGAATAGACCTTCAAATCATCGGACAATTCCATCGCCGGATGCAGAATAAAATCACAAATGAGTTTGGCGGGGTCATCCCAGCCAAAATATTCGAAATCGAGGAAAATAATCCTTCCTTGGCCATTTCTTAAGGCATTATGGAATCCGACATCCGAGGGACTCAATATCCTTTCCTGTTTATTGAGCTCTTCCTCAAGTGCAATATTGCGTTCACCAGCCATCTTCTGAATCCATTTCTGCACATCCATGAATAAAGGCATAAATTCTAGATTTAAAAAATCCGTCAACGCCTTATGATCCTCAACCTGATGAAATCGTTTCAGGCGATCCTCAATGCTTGTAATAACGCCACGAAAAGAGAAATGTGCCTCCGATGCAGAGCCAAATTCCAAGACCTTTGAGTTTACCCGAAGCTGGTTAATTTTTCCCAAAAATTCAATCAAATCATTGATATCATTCACGCCGATATCTTCAGATCCCAAGGGAGCGCCGGCAATGTATTGATAAACCGCCGATCTTGATTCCCGATCCATGATAATGGCCTGCGGGATAGAGCGTACACCACTTTCCCAAAGAAACGATAATGCCTTGAATTCAACTCCCAGGCGGTCTCGAGGATCATGAACCGACTGAAAATAAAATTTCAGAACATACTTCTCTCCAGCCACGCATTGGAGTTGATAACAGCGGCTATTACGCCCATTACCCAATCGTGCGTGACCAACGACCTGTTTGTTCAAAAGTCGCTGACCTAAGAGCCGGATATCTGGTTCCTGCAAAATTTCAGTTCCCAAAGAAATAGTCACTGATCTGATCCCACGATCGACAGACCTTTATGTTCTTGACGTTTATATTTGTCCCTTGAGGGCTAAGCAGTATTTTTTCAACATGGGCGGGAAAAGATTCCTCAAGGAACGTCTCCTCCAGATCATCGATAAAATGCGAGCATCGAAGCGTCTTGATACAGTCAATCTTTTCTTGCCGCGTGGATTTAAAATAGACATTGTCTAAAGCCAAACCGAAACCGTCTTTGCTGAAAAACTTGTTGGTCTTCATCCATTGCAACGCGGTTTGACGCAAATCAACACGTTCCAAATCCATAGAAGCAAATTGCGTTTTGTGGCTGACAATAAATCTCGGGGCATTTAACTTTTTGCAAAGATCAAAAAAATCGGTCACCCCATCCATAAGGGCAGCGTTTTTCATACCCTTGCCGTAGACAAAGGCCTGCAATCTTTGCCATTCAATCTCTCCGTCGGGTAATTCTCGAATAGTATCGCGGATCTCTTTTTTATTTTTAACAACACCCACGGAAATGAGCCCCCTCTTTCGGGCGACCGAATAGATCAGCTCGTTATAACTCACAATCGTGTTGTCAAAATCGATGCCAATGATTCTTTTTTTCAGACTTTGCATTCTGATTCCAAAACCTTTAACGTTTTAATATTGTAATAACGGCTATTGTTCATAGGATCGCTAAACTTTCCCGCCTTAAAGGCCTTGATGAGATCGCGCACGGCATCTTCAATGCTGTGTTGGGGGACAAAATTGAGCTCGCGCTTGATTTTTTCAGAAGAAATCCGGTAAGAACGAATGTCCTCGGAAGGCCGCGTTTCAACGGTCAACTCAGGGCGTTCGGGAAATTCCTCGGCCATGACGCGACGAACAATCTGCGCGATGTCGGCGACCGAACGGTTCTGATAACCAACGTTGTAAGTTTTGCCTGCGATTTTTTCATCCGGCAATTCCAACAAAAGACAATACAGGTCCGTCATGTCTTCAATATGTAAATTCGGACGCTCCTGCTTGCCGCCGAAAACCAAAATATGATTGTTGTTATACGCGTGGTTGGTCAAAATATTGACCGTTAAGTCAAATCTTTGCCGGGGAGAATAGCCGCAGATGGTGGCCGGCCGGATGGTAACGGCGGTAAATTCAGGAGACTGATATTTCCAAAGAAGTGGTTCGCATAATCCCTTGTATTTGTTGTAATCGGTAATGGGAAGAAGCGGATGGTCTTCTGTGACGTTCTGGGCCTCGCTGACACCATATACACTGCAGGTGGAGGCATAAATGAACCGGCGCGCCCCGCTTTCTTTGCTAATCCGCACCAGTGGTTCAAAGGCGTCATAATTCACCTTGCGGCTTAAGGCGGGATTAAGTTCAAAGGTCGGATCATTGGAAATGCAGGCCAGATGAATGACGGCGTCTACGCCGGCCAGACTTTTCTTGAGCAAGTCTGTGTCGCAAATGTCACCTTTGATTTCTTCAAGGCGTGATTTGTCTTTAATCCCATCAAAAATATCTGTCCCGTAGGTGTACAAATCCAAAACCTTGACGGTGTAGCCTTTATTCAATAACTTTGGGACCAAAACCGCGCCGACATACCCCGCCCCGCCGGTGACAAGAACAATTTTAAATTTACTCATGACAGTACCCTTTCTTACTTCAATAATCGCGTGATGAATTTAATGAGATCCACCGCTTTGACGGATTCACGGTTACAGACAATTTGGACCGCCAAAGAGCCAACGGCGTTACCGATTAAAGAAACGACTTCTTGAGGCATCCGCGCAGCAAAGCAAGGCGCAATAAAGGCAAAGAACGCGTCTCCGGCACCAACAGCATCGATGACATGACTGGCAAACGCGGGTGTTTCGTGAAAACCTCTTTCTTGAGAATAACAAAGAGATCCGGTGGAACCGCGGGTCGCGATAATATGTTCGCAGCCCATCTGCTGATAGACTTTCTTGGCATGGGTTCGCAAATCACTGAATCGATCATGAGTGGCATAACGCAGTTCCAATTCATCCACGCACACACAATTTGCCCGGCGGTATTTTGTCACCAGATTAAACCCGGTGTTGGCACTGTTGGTCTGAACGTTCAAGGCGAGATATTTGGCCTTGGCGCAAATCAAATCCCGAATGCGCTTGGTCAGAAACCCGTGTCCATAATCGGAAATGACCACTAAATCATAATTTTTAATCACTTTGTTTAAATGGTCGAGAACTTGTCTTTCTTGTCGGCTGGCGATATCAGTGTCGTCAATGAAACATATTTCAAACAACTTGCGGTTTTGGGGTTTACTAACGTATCTTCTTTTGACAATGGTCCCCGTGTCCAGCCGGAAAAAAAATGTAGGGGTAACGTTGGGGCTTAAATGCGATTGGATAAAACTTTGATAAGATTTCTTGGCCCCAAGAATCGTAACCAGATCAACCTCCCCACAGACGCTCGCCGCATTATTGGCCGTGGCGAGACTCCCCCCGGCGAACATTTCCTTGGAATCATAACGGTTGGCGACCAAATGCTCTTTAGAGGATTTTCCCATCGGCGAGCAATAATGATATTCATCTACGATGGTGTCGCCAATCACCAACACTTTTAACTTCTTTAACGCCGCAAGGGATTCAATGATGTAATCCATAGAATAACGCTTGGCCATGGCCTTAAGATATTTCACGGTGCGCGGAGGGTACACATCCAGATAATCATTAATCAATTTGGAGGAACTAAACGTAATGTCGTCGGTAAAGAACAATCGCCCGCCCACGGCCTTGATGGCTTTTTCCTCTTCGAGGATTTTACCGGTTATGTCTTTACCTTTGACTTTGTAATCCGGGCCTTTGGCGTAAACGTCGGGTCGCACCTTTCGGATAAAATCCGTCGCGGTGGGAGCATCCACGATAGTCACATAGTCGGTCATGGCTAAAGAAGCCAGCGTCTCGGCGCGCTGGCGCCCATTGAATAAAGGACGGCCGGGCCCGCGCTTCACACGCTAATCTCGGGTCA
>CAYJRN010000029.1:4101-6151 GCA_964372915.1 uncultured Planctomycetales bacterium | reverse complement strand
ACCCTGCCATGGCAAATATTATTACCGATGCGGCAATAGAAACCGAACTTTCCCGCTTCCCAGAGAATGCCGCCAATCCTCAATGGTAAAAGCCGATAGCCTTGAAAATCTCGTCTGGGAATCATTTTGCCAGATGATACAAAACCCTCAACTGATCCTTGACCAACTTGAATCATTGCGCGATAACGCCAATAAATCCGGCGGCAATATCGAAGAAGAATTAAAAGTTCTTGATGTAAAACTGGCTAATATGTCTGTGGAAGAAAACCGATTGTTGGATGCTTACAGAGAAAACATCATTACAATCGACCAGTTGAAATCACAGATGGGTAAGATAAAAGACAGGATTGCCGAATTAACACAAAAACGGCAAGTGTTATTGGAAGGACAATCAAAGATTCAACCCCCCGATTTCTCGAAGGAAAACCTTTATAAACTATGCGGATTATTGGAAGCGAACTTAAAGAAAATCGGAAAAAACTTTGAAGCCAAGCGTAATCTAATGACGCTTGCGATAAATTCAATAACTCTTGAAGGTAAAACGGTAAGAATCAAAAGCATCATCCCGCCCATGCCCGAAAATGCTGATTTATCTACAGAAGGTTGCGATGGTGGGAACGCAAACGAGCAAAATTCTGATTTATTGCGTACACAACTTCCTTCTCATCGGCCCGCCGGGAAGCGGCAAGACCATGCTCGCCAAACGCCTCCCGACGATTTTGCCCCAGATGACGAACGCGGAATCTCTGGAGACGACCAAAATCCATTCGGTCATGGGATTAACGTCCCCCTCCCAGGGATTGTTGACGGCTCGTCCCTTTCGCTCCCCGCACCACACCGCCTCCGACGTTGCCATGGTGGGCGGCGGTTCTCTCCCCCGCCCGGGTGAAGTGACACTCGCGCACAACGGGATTCTTTTTTTAGATGAGCTGCCGGAGTTCCACCGTAACGTTTTGGAAGCCCTGCGTCAGCCCCTCGAAGATCATTGCGTCACCGTTTCCCGGGCCGCCAAAACCATGCGTTTTCCTTCTCAATTTATGCTCGTGGCCGCCATGAACCCTTGCCCGTGCGGCTGGTATTCGGATCCCAAAAAAAGTTGTCATTGCACGCCTCATCAGATCCAACGCTATATGTCGAAGATTTCCGGTCCCTTGATGGACCGCATCGACATTCACCTGGAGGTGCCGTCCTTAAAATCCGCGGAACTCCTCTCTGGCGCTCAACCGGAAAGTTCTCTTCAAATCAAAAGCAGGACCGAAGGCGCCCGGCGGATCCAGGAGAATCGTTTTAAAAATACTTCCATTTTCTGCAACGCCCACATGAGCCAGCGGCAGATCAGGAAATTCTGTTTTCTCAATGACGATGGGAAAAAGCTTCTTAAGACCGCGATTGATGAGCTGGGATTATCGGCCAGAGGCTATGATAAAATTTTGAAACTCGCCCGTACGATCGCGGATTTAGCGGGGGCGGATGAGATCCAAACCGATCACTTGGCCGAGGCGATCCAGTACAGAGGGTTGGATAGGAACTGGTGGGGTTAATGAGATTTCTCTTGCGCGGCGCTCAATTCTTCAGAAAGCTTTTTAATATCGTTTTCCTTTTCACGGATGATCCGCTCATTTAACGCGAACTTTTGCTCAAACTCGGAAATCCTTCCTTTGAGAGCTTCAATCTCTTTCCGCTTGTGTTCCAAAAGGACTTCGTTCTCGAAGACTTTTTCCAAAGAATCTTCGGAGCCGTTCTTAAAGCCCGTATCGGCCGCCCGGGCCTTTTGGTGTTCTAATATTAAAAACGCGAGTTCTTTGCGGGTGGCCGCCAATCGCTCTTTGAGGTCCGCGATACATGAATCTTTCTTTATGATTTCCTCAATCTCTGGATTTCTAAAAGAAGGGGCAGATTCTTTCTCGGTTGTCTTCAATCCTCCGCCTGTGGTGTCAGGAAGGGCAGGGGCTAAACCATCGAGCTGCCCGTTCATCTGGTTCAATCCCTCATGAAGAGTGCTCACCCGATCTTCTTTCTCGGCCAACTGATCTTCTTTCTCGGCCAACTG
>CAYJRN010000029.1:0-4001 GCA_964372915.1 uncultured Planctomycetales bacterium | reverse complement strand
GATCTTCTTTCTCGGCCAACTGATCTTCTTTCTCGGCCAACTGTTTTTCCTTGACGAGCATCATGTCCTTAAGTTCACTCAACTGTTTATCTTTCTTAAAAATTTCTTGAGTGAGCCCGAACTGTTGCCGGATCAGATCTTGAGTGATCGCGAGGATCTGCCGCTTCTCGGCTTCTGTATTTTCTAAACGCGCTTTCATGTCGCTCAAACCTTGAGACGATTCCGCCGCTTTCGCTGTTGTCCGCTGACCGCCCCCCGAGGAGCCAGGCCGCAAACCCGTCTTCTCTAAATAGTCCTTGGCGGCCTGATTGTCAGGATCAATCAAAAGGATTTTCTTGAATTCTCGGGCCGCATCCCGGACTTTACCCTGCTTATCAAATTCTTTGCCAGAATTAAGAAGAAAATTGACAACCATATTGTCATTTTTTGCGTAAGACACTCCCGGCCATAAGAGAGCGCCAACACTAAAAGCTAAGAATAAAACAACCGTTGATTTTTTCATGGTGAGATTTTTGCCGTTCCCTTAAATAAAATCTTTGAAAAACGACGATTATGAGTATAAATCCAAAGTACAGACAAGGCAAGAGAAAGCTGGAAAATTTAACAACAATACCGAATCAGCAATGGGCCAAGGTCTTCAATTCGGAAGTGGCCTCTACCAAGGCCTTGGTTTAAGGTTATCATCGGTATTTTACCGATTGAAGGAACGATGTGCCATTTTTATTCGCAGCGGCTTAAATTCTTGGCCTCTTATTTCCCCCTACAGCCACGATTTCAACCCAA
The DNA here is from genome assembly GCA_964372915.1 of uncultured Planctomycetales bacterium. Classification (GTDB taxonomy): domain Bacteria; phylum Omnitrophota; class Gorgyraeia; order Zapsychrales; family JAHFFX01; genus CAYJRN01. Next base: position 3,218 of record CAYJRN010000029.1, on the reverse strand, counting down.
GCCATAATACCCAACCATTACTTTTTTATTTTTATAGGAATTATAGTCAAGTCCCAAGCAAATTAAAAGAATCAAGCTGTGCTTGGACTGGCGGGAGGTGTTTGGCCAATCCTGCATCCTCCAAAATCTGCTTCTGGGCTTCAAGTGCTATGCGTTCGGCCTCATGATAATTAGCGGCTTTTTTATTGGGAGTTACTTCTTTTGAAAATATCTGAGTATAGAAACGCAAGGCCTGTGATGTTCCCGAAGCGCGTATCGTAATGTAATTACGGCTATTGGTAAAATCGTCCCCAGGTTTCATCATCTCATCTTCAAAAAAGAAACGAACGCCTTCGTCAGGAACTCCTTCATAATGGGTCTTATCAATACGCCCTGATGCGAACTGCACAGTCCCTATGACTTTTTTACCGGCAATCATGAAAGGATCAGCTGTCCCCACACGCTCATTGGCTAAACGGCCCCATTCCTCAGATTTTTGGATAATCTTGATCTTTTCTGAAATCCCCGCTGCCTCTTTAAATGAACCAACTCTCGGCAAAGCTTTATTGGCTGTGGCATAGTGCCCTATCTGTCCGTACACCTTATCCAATAATTCAAAAATAGTCGTGTTCTGAGACTTGGCATACGCCGCTATCTCAGCCAAAAGCACTCCAGCGAGTGTGCCATCCTTTTCTTTCGTATGACCTTGGACGCTGACACCATTTGATTCTTCAGCCAGCATTTCAACAAATCTCCCAGCTTGCTCCATGTCTTCAAGCGCTTCAGCAAGATACGTGAAGCCAACCCAGGTTCGACGGCCACTCAAATAACCGCCCCTGTCCTGCATACCGGTCATATCCAGCATCTTACCGGCAGGTTTAATACCAAATTCACGTGCGACCGCTTCAATGGCATCTGTTGTTACATGACTGAAGACAACCGTATGATCGGCAGGGTTCTGCAAGAGTCCCATCTGCTGTTTCATGGTCAATCGGTACCACAACAACAATGTCCACGCATCATTGGCAGAAAGCAGCCGATACTTCCCAAACAATTTCTGTTGGGCCTCGGGCACCTTAACGATAAGGCCCATACGGTCAGCATCTGGATCAGTCCCGATCAGAATATCTAAATCATCAAAAGTCTGCTGGCCATGTTCTGTAACGAACTCTCTGACCGCGATATCGGCAGAAATAGGGTCACCAGGATCAGGCTGTTCACCAAATTTCCAAGCCGGGAACGTTCCATCAAGTTCTTGAAGCTTAGTAATGACTTTAAAGTTAGGAAATCCGGTTTCACTTAATAATCGTGGCACGGCTTTAAAACCGGCACCGTTAAAAGCCGCATAACCGATACGAACATCCTTGCCATGTTTAGCGACTGCTTTTGTGTTTAGAATAAACCGTTTGGTCTGCTGAACGTGTAATGAATGCATATCGATACGACCAAAGCCATGATAGTCTTTCCCTGCAAGGGGTTCATCTGCTCCAAGCCATACAATCTGCCCGAGCTTGGACACAGCCACAGAATCCGCCAGAACTATCTCGGAATTCTTCACTTTTGCAATGGCCGCGACAACCGCGTCTTTGCTTCTTTGATTTAACTGTGATCCATTCCCCAATGTGATTTTATATCCATTGTAATCTGCCGGATTATGGCTGGCGGAAAAAAAAATACCAATATCGCCCTTAACCTCATCGGTAGTTATGCCAAAGGACAACTCCGGGAATGGACTGGCCTCCTCGAAAAGGAAAATCTGGAACTGATGATCAAGCGTTGATTGGGCGATAAAAAGCCGTGCGATCATCTCTGCAAACTGTTCTCCACCAATACGGCTATCATAACCAATGACTATTTTCTTGCGTCCGGTTTCCTTAGCGAACCTGATAACCCCGGCTGTCGTTTTAAGCAGTTTAAACGCATTGATTGTATTGGGACCTTTAAGAAATTTACCAAGGGGGCCTTCCTTAACAAACTTCCGCAGATCATCGAAACTCAAAACGGCTTTCCCGCGGATACCAGCAGTCCCGAAAGCAACCTCTTGACGATAGGCCTCAATGATATCATCCAACCGTCCCTGGTCAATGGCTTCAAGATTTGTTTGCCGGATGCTTGGATCAATACGATAAATATCCTCATCAGTAGTCCATTCATAAAGATTTCTATACGTATTCTGAATGGAATTATTATAAACTACTTTAGTAATATCTCCTCCTTGGGACTGTCCTTCCAAAATTCTTCCGATCTCTGCTTCGGCACCTTTTAAAATTTTTAATTCCATCTCCGCCATCGCCAGCACGAACAAACTCAACAAGCCAAGCAATTCAGCACCTGGAAGAATGGCTAATTGGTTCATGTCCCCGGAATTGCCCTCTTGATCCTTGGTCTGTACCATCTGATTCTTACGATAGAAATACCGTCCGCTCAAAGCCGCAAAGGTCAGCTGCACCAGACCGCTCGTTGGAGAAACTACCAAAGATCCAATTCTGGAAATCAGAACGCCCAAGAGAAATACTTTTAGAGCAGAAACCTTCACATCCTTCTTATACGCCATCGTGGATCGATAAATAAGGAATGCATTCACATTTGTAATTTTGCTGATGGTGAACAGACAGGCAAACCGCCCCGCCGCCATGGCCAAGAGGCCAAAGCCAAGGGCTAAAATCATTCCCTCGAGCCCGACCATCAAGACCTGCTGCGTGTCCATTTCTTTCAGACCATGACTCGGTTTCGGTCCTTTTGGCTACCTCTTGAAACCTTGGATCTCTCGATGAACATGGCTTTGAAAAAGCTTTAACCGATTGGCCAGTTCTGCCTGTGGCAGGCGGCCCTCTCCTCCCGGTTTTGCCACAAACCTCAAATACCTTCGCAATACCCGCAGACCATGGCTCGGTTTCCGTCCTCTTGGTTGCCTCGGCAACTGTACATTTGCATGATTCTTCTCATTGAAACCTTTGATCTCTCGGGAAACATCGCCTTCATCAAGCTTTAACCGTTTGGCCAGTTCTGCCTGTGGCAGGCGGCCCTTTCTTCCCGGTCTTGCCACAAACCTCAAATACCTTCGCAATACCCGCAGACCATGACTCGGTTTCGGTCCTTTTGGCTGCCTCGGCAACTGCACATTTACACCATTCTTCTCATTGAAACCTTGGATCTCTCGATGAACATTGCTATGATCAAGCTTTAACCGTTTGGCCAGTTCTGCCTGTGGCAGGCGGCCCTTTCTTCCCGGTCTTGCC
>CAYJRN010000028.1:4571-7668 GCA_964372915.1 uncultured Planctomycetales bacterium | reverse complement strand
CCCCTTCCCTGCTTAATTCTCGGAGCGTCCTTTTATACACAGACTGCCCAAGATCCAAGTTATTTTGGAAAAAATCACCTGCTTTTTTAACTTCTTCTTTAATCAACGGCCAATTTCGGCAAAACACCTTTTTATCAATAAGCCAAAATTCAGCAGCGGGTACGGTCTAAACGGCCTTAAAAACGTATACTGCTCCCTCTTGAGGATCAGATACCCTCAAAGGAGAATAAACCAAATCCGACAATAAATCGAATGCTTTCATTTCGCATTATCTGCCCTTTATGCCGTATAATCCCGGCGTTAAATCTGACTGCCAATATTGATGGGTGTTAACATCCATAATCGTCAATTTCCCCGACCAGCCTGCACCTGTATCCAAATTCCATACATTACACAGCTTTAACGGCTCCAAGGATCCAAATGTTTGTGTCGTTGTATGGCCAATAAAAATCTCCGTGTATCCGTCATATTGAAAATCGGGATTGACAAGATATTTCCTTCGGGCATCGTAAAAAAGATCCCTATCCCACACTAAAACCTCTAAACGCTGCTCGCCAATAGGCGCAAGCGGATTAAAACCGCCGTGAACGAACAATCTTCCTTTGAGCTCAATCCACAGATGCGCATTCTTCAGAAAATCAACATGCGCCTGAGGCATCTCTTGGCCCCCGTATGAGGCAATCGTTTCCCGGCCGCCCTGTTTCAGCCAGATATCTTCCTTAATTCCGCGCGTCGCCCAATCCAGCGCCCAAAGGTCATGATTGCCGATAATGTAATCACAATGCCTGATTTTCAATAACTCATCGATACATTGCTTAGCTTCCGAATACCCGTCGCAAACATCCCCCAGCACAATGAGCCGATCTTTTTTATAGTCAAATTGAGACCTCTCAAAGCACTGCAAGAGCGCCTTATAAGCGCCATGAATATCACCGATAACGTACATTCGCACTCTAACTAGCTCCGTTTATAGTCAATTTGAATCTGTGAGGATTTATTAAAATTGATCTTTGTGAATTGTTAGACAATGATGATTCTTTCAAAACGCTGTTCATGCCGGGCAAGGGCATACATTTTTAATGAATGCTGGCCATTAATCTTTTTTGACCCATTCATTACTTATCAAAAATTTCCTCCAGCGCGTAAAGCGTCTTTTGGGGAAAACGTTCCAGGGGATAATACTGCGGGATAATCAGGTGGATGGACGGGCATTAAAAACCAAGCGCATCACCGCCCCGCCAACTAAGTAGACTTCTCATTTTCAATCCGTGAACGCGTATCCTTAATTTCATTATCAGAACGCCCGAGATTGGTGCGATACTTTGCTAAATCCCTTTTTACCATACCTCATCCTTGGGGTTGATCTTGTAACGGCGGGATGACGACCGAGTTTAATCCAGATTCAATTTTAAAAATATTCTTTGAGGTGTTTAACCGATATATGTTTCAATCGGAGTACTCAAAAACTTTTCAATATTAACTCCATACTCTCCCACCAATAATATGCGGGCTTTGGGGTATTTTTTTTGAAAAATACCGAACGCCTTACCGCCATATTCAAAACCCGTTTTAACTTCAATCCCTAACAATTTTTCACCATATCTGACGACAAAGTCAATTTCATCCTGATCTTCCCTCCAATAATAAACTTCATACCCCTTTATCATAGATTGATTGTAAAGATACGCTCCGATGGCCACTTCCGCCAATCGACCATAGACTTTCTTGTCGTTCATCATTTCCTTCTTGGACTTGGCCGATAATGCCGTCATGAGAGCCGTATTTAAAGGCAGCCATTTGGGCATCGATTTCTGACGGTATATTCCACTTCCTTTCCAAGCTTGCAAGGCACCCATTAAAAATGCTGATTCTAAATATTTCTGGTAATTCATCAGGGTTATTTTACTGCCAGCATCATTGAGGTCTCCTAAAATCTTTCCATAAGATACGATTTGGCCGCCGTATTCGCACCCTATATACAATAATTTTCTCAAAAGAACGGGCTTTTGAACATCGGCTAAAATCATAATATCCCTTGTGATCGCCGTTTCAATGAGAGAATCGGTTACAAACTGTTTCCACCGGGTCTCATCATGAATTAATTCGTATCCCCCCGGATATCCCCCATAGAAAAGATAATCTTCCAAATTGCATCCAAAAGCTTTCTGACATTCTGGATAGGACCAATGCGGGAAACGAATGATTTCAAAGCGTCCGGCTAAAGACTCGGGAAGCTTCTTCTGAATCATAAGCGCCGAGGAACCGAGAAGAACGACTTGAATATTTTGTCCTTCGTGCGTATCTTCATCCCAGAATTTCTTGACAATATTAGACCAACCGGTTACTTTTTGGATTTCATCAAGGACAAGAACAACTTTTTTCCCGCCTTTTGCCTCTTTTCTTGCTTCATTCCAATGTTGAGCAATAAATGCATGGTCTGGCGGAACCGGCAAATCTGCCAAGGCATAAACATGAGGATAAGGCAACTCTTTGGTGGCTTGTCGAATAGCGGTAGATTTACCTACCTGACGAGGCCCTAAAATAATTTGTATAAATTTTCTTTTCTCGGAAAGACGGTTAACAATAGTCGTGGTAATTGTTCTTTTGAACATTTTCGTCCCTTTCATTACGTTCTATCTATTGAACGATTTCGTTTAGTATATTGAACGAATTATACCACGGATAAAAGCATTGTCAAGCATCTGACTGAAAGTCAGAAAATACCGCTTAAAATATGTGCTAAAAACGTGCTAAAAGGCGTGTCAAAACGTGCCAAAACATACCCCTTGGTGATTTGCAAATTTTGCTGCAACTTATTGGTAGTAAACCGATTTGTAAGAATAGGAAGGACTTATGAAAAACGGCCGGAACCGTTTAAGAGTCAGATGCTCTACCAGATGAGCTAATGGCCCGAAGCTGCCAAAATAAATTATTTAGAAAAGTTTTGGTGCCTATCCCCGAAGGGGATGGCCCGAAAACTTGAGTGCTGAAATCGGAAATCATTTATATCAGACTTCCATAGGACTGTAAAGAGACTTTTCCTTGATGCCTGGAAAATTTGGAGAGAATTTCTCGAGACGACACTCACTCTGGCGGG
>CAYJRN010000028.1:3135-4471 GCA_964372915.1 uncultured Planctomycetales bacterium | reverse complement strand
AAATCCAGATACTTCTGATAATGTTCCTGGGCTGTTCGCGGATCCTTGAGATATTCGCCGCTGACAAACGCCAGATTGAAGTGGGCCGCCGCATCCGCAGGCAGGAGCGTAAGCGCCTGCTGGTATTGGTCCCTCGCTTTTTCATATTCGCGCTTTTGAAAAAACATATTGCCCATCTTATAGTGCGCCCGCGCCGCGTCGTCTTTCAATTGCTTATTTTCCTGACTCAGCCCATCGAGGCGGGCAAGGATCCCGCTGGAATCTTTTTGGACCTCTTGTAATTCTTGTTGAATTTTCTTATTGGACTCCTCAACCTGCCTCCCTTTCTCTTCCAGGGCGTCTCTTTGAACCGCCAGGAGATTGGCCGCGTTATGTTCGATTTCAAGTTGGCCGCTTAAAAGCTTCGAGTGTTCTTCCAGAGATTTGCGATCCTCCCAAAGCTTATGATTCTCGGCGATAACGTTCTTTAAGTTCCGATTCATCCTGAGCATTTCATCCTCCGAAACCGGACGGCTTTGAAAATCAGGGACCGGGTCCACTTGAGTTTCGAGCGCCGCGGTGTCTTCGGAATTGGTCTTGACGGCTTCGCCCAAAGCGGCCCGGGCCGACAAAAAAAACCCTGTCGCGAACACAGCGACCAGCGCAAAAAAATACCGATTTTTTTTCTGATTAACGTCGAGTGGATTCATCGCAATGGTTGTTATGTTATCACAGCCAAAGGGTGATTCAATATTTATTTGATGTTTTTCAGGCCATTGAGCTCAGGAGCACTCAAGGAATTTTCTGTTTTCTTAACGGCAAAAACCTTTCGCAGGGCCCTCTTAATGCTTTCTGAAGAGATCGAGAGATTGGCGATGAATTCACGATGGGAGCGTCCCCGACGATAGTCGGGGACGCTCTTAGGGATTTTCAAATACTTTTCGATGAGCCCCAAGTCAAAATCATAGAGCAGCGTTCCATGATGAAGGATAAACGCGCGGCCGCGGTGCTGGGCATTGCCGGAAAATTTCTTTTCTGTCTCTTTAAAAGCGATGTCGGAAATTGGTTTGTAGACGGCTTTAACCCCTAAGCCCTTCAAGGCCATAATCACTTTGGAAGCAATGTATTGGTACGACCGGCGTAGATCATGGATTTCCGGACGCAGTTCTTTGGAAAGAATGAGCGTGTAGTTCAAACACCCCGGCCCTTGCACGACGGTCCCTCCTCCCGAGGAACGGCGCAAAATGGGAATGCCGTCGGAAGCCGCGGCCTCAACCCAAACATCCTCCTGGTATTTGCCAATACGGCCCAGGACAATGAACACTTGCCCAGATTCCCAAAAACGCAAGGTCTCGCC
>CAYJRN010000028.1:1945-3035 GCA_964372915.1 uncultured Planctomycetales bacterium | reverse complement strand
TTTTTGCGCGAGATCAAAAAGCACATCGTCAAAAAAAATGTTCTCTTGAGGCGTGGGAAAAGAAATGTCCTTGAGGATCATGGGAGCGGATTAAAACTTAACGCAGCCTACAACTTAACGGCTTTGCGCGAAATAATTGGTATCCAGTTCCCGGGCGGCTTTGACTTCATCAGGCCGGGTCACGGGTGTGGTCTTGGGAAAATGCTTGAAGACTTGCGGTTCTTTTTCGCACAACTGGGCCGCCTTGATCATGTGAGCGATGAACTCATCGAGCGTTTTTTTGGATTCGGTCTCGGTGGGTTCGATCATCATCGCCTCTTTGACAATCAATGGGAAATACACCGTCGGCGGATGGATGCCCTGGTCAATGAGATACTTGGCAATATCGTTGGCGTGCACGCCTTTTTCGGCCTGTCTCACGGCGGAAAGAACACACTCGTGCATGCACAAACGATCAAAGGGAAAATAAAAATATTTTTTAAGTCGGGCCATCACGTAATTGGCGTTTAGAACCGCGTGGTTGCTGGTTTCCACGAGCCCTTCCTTGCCCAGCATCAGAATATAGGCATAGGCGCGCAAAAGCAGCGCGAAGTTGCCGTAAAACGCCGAAACGTAGCCGATAGAATCGGGATAATCATAATTGAGGGCATAGGTGCCATCCGGCCGTTTGACGACCCTTGAGGTGGGAAGATACCGAGCCAGTTTCTCTTTAACCCCGACAGGTCCCGCGCCAGGCCCGCCGCCGCCATGCGGCGTGGTAAAGGTTTTATGGGTGTTGATGTGCATCACATCGAATCCTACATCGCCGGGACGACAGCGGCCAAGAATAGCGTTTAAATTGGCGCCGTCGTAATACACGAGCCCATCCACATCGTGAACGATTTCAGCGATCTTGTCGATCTGCGAGTTAAAAACCCCAACCGTATCCGGACAGGTCAACATGACACCGGCCAGTTCGGGGGAAATCTTTTCCTTGAACTTATTCATGTCCATTAACCCGCTTTTGTCAGAAGGGATCGCGATCGTCTCGTATCCGGCGATCGCCGCCGAGGCCGGATTGGTCCCGTGCGCGGAATCGGGAATAATGATG
>CAYJRN010000028.1:0-1845 GCA_964372915.1 uncultured Planctomycetales bacterium | reverse complement strand
GAAAGCCGGGTAAAATGACGGACGACATCGAGCTCCGCGACCTCCGGCCACCGGCATTCTTTCTGGCGCAGATATTTTTCCGGAAGCTCCGCCTTAAGGGAGACATCCGAAGCCGGAATCTGAAATCCTTTCCGGCCGGGCACGCTTTTTTCAAAAATCAATTCCATGCCGCCTCCAACACCGCCTCTAGACTTTCGGCATACTTGAGAATCTGTTCCTTGGTTCTTTTTTCGGTGACGGCAATCAAAAGATAATTTTCCATGTCCCTATAATATCTTCCCAAAGGAAATCCGGCGGCAAAACCTTTGGGAATCATCGCGGCCGCGACACTCGAGGCGTCCTTGGGCAGCATCACCGTGAATTCATTGAAGGTCGCGGAGCTGCGTTTCACTTGAACGCCTTTGATCTTCGAAAGGGTCTGCCGCATAAATTCGGCTTTGTCGAGATTCAGCTGCGCCAAATCTTTCAAACCCTGTTTTCCCAAAAGCGACATATACACGTGGGCCTGCAGAGCGCACAAGGACACGTTGGTGCAGATATTGGACGTGGCTTTTTCCCGTCGGATATGTTGTTCGCGCGCCTGCAGGGTGTTAACAAAACTCCTTTGGCCCTTGATATCCAACGTTTGACCGACAATACGGCCCGGCATCTTGCGAATGAATTCTTTTTTGGTCGCCATAAACCCCAAATACGGCCCGCCGAAATTTAAAGGCAACCCCAGCGACTGTCCCTCGCCGGTCACGATATCCACGCCCATTTCTCCGGGGGTCTTCAAAAGTCCCAGGGAAATCGGATAAACGCTCTCGATGGCGAGGGCGCCCACTTTGTGGGCGCCCTCAACGATATCGCTGTGATCGTCGATGGCGCCAAAAAAGTTCGGATTCTGCAGAATGACCGCCGCGGCTTTTTTGTTCAGCAGTTTGGCGATTTGCGCCCGGTCGCTCTGTCCATGCGCGACGGGTGTTTCGGCAAATTCCAGGCGCAGGTTGCCGGTGTAGGTTTGGATCATCTTACGAAAAATAGGGCTCACCCCCCCGTCCATGATGACGCGGTTGCGCCCAGTCACGCGCATGGCCATCATCACCGCCTCAAAAAGCGCCGTTCCCCCGTCGTACAAAGACGCGTTGGCCACTTCCATCTGGGTCAACGTGCATAGAGAGCTCTGAAATTCATAAAGGGCTTGCAGCGTCCCTTGAGAACATTCGGGTTGATACGGCGTGTAGGCCGTAAAAAATTCTCCGCGGGACATGAGCGCCGGCACAGCCGCGGGAATGTAATGATCATAATAACCGGCACCGATAAAGGGGACCAAATGCGCGGCATTCTTCTTAGCCAAACGGCCTAAATGCTCCACGACCTCCTGCTCGGACTTGCCTTGAGGGAGAGAAAAAGATTTGGGGCGATGCCCTGAGCGGATATCAACAAAAAGATCGTCCATCGACCCAACGCCGATGGCGTCCAACATTTCTTGGACTTCTTGAGGGGTATTGGCAACGTAGGGGTTCAAGCGTCGAGACTTTCTAGAAATTTTTGATATTCTTGGGCATTCATGAGGCTGGACTTTTCCTCGAGATCAAGGAGCTCGATCTTGACGAGCCAGCCCTTTTCGTAACAGGAGCGGTTGATGAGGCCGGGCTCCGTTTCCAACTTTTTGTTGACCTCGATGACCTTTCCGGCCATGGGACAGAAAACATCGCTGGCCGCTTTCACGGATTCGACGGATACGAAATGTTCGAACTGCTCGACCTCGGCGTCGATCTCCGGCAGTTCTATGAAGGTAATGTCCCCGAGGGCATTTTGCGCGTAGTCGGTAATTCCAACGGTGGCCGTCTTATCTTCAATATG
>CAYJRN010000027.1:0-8801 GCA_964372915.1 uncultured Planctomycetales bacterium | reverse complement strand
TTTTTCGACCATTGCCGGTCATCCGCTGATCGATCCAGGCATCGAGATATTCTTTATGAAAACGCCAATCCGAGCCAATCTTAAACGCCGGGATTTTCCCCTGCTGGGCATACTTATAAATCGTCGCCGTGTGCACGTGCAAATATTCGGCCACGTCTTTGATGGTCAAGACGGCATTATTGGAAACCACTCGCGCCATAAGCGTTCCGTTGGGCTTTTCGTAACTCTAATTAATTCTAGTTAAGCGGATTTAATTCCTATTGATCTTAGAATCGTTAAACAATGACACAACAATGATTTGCATTATAGCGTGGCGGTAAGAAGGAGGTCAAGGGTTTCTTGAAAATGTTTTCGTGACTAGTGATTCGTGACTTTAGAACAGCAAGGCTTCGATGTCGGATGGGGTTTCAACGTTAAAGACCTTGAGATTGGGATCAATCTTCCGGATCAACCCTTTCAAAACCTTCCCGGGGCCGATCTCAATGAAGTTGCTGATCCCTTCTTGGGCGATAAAGCGGACGGAATCTTCCCACTGGACAGCAGAGGTGATTTGTCTGGCGAGGTTTAAGCGGATGGTCTGCGGCGACTCTTGCGGCGTGGCGCTCACATTGGTCACAACCGGAAACTTACTGATGTAGATGGAACACTTCTTTAATTCTTCTTCAAATCTTAGGGCGGCCGGACGCATGAGCGTCGAGTGAAACGCCCCGCTCACGTCCAAAGGAATAACGCTTCTGGCCCCTTCTTTCTTGAGGATTTCGCAGGCGGCCTCCACTTTGGCCGTGTTACCGGTGATGACAATTTGTTCGGGCGAATTGAAATTAGCGACCTGGGCTCCGGTATCAAGACAAATTTGTTTCAACCGGTCTTTATTGAAACCGATGACCGCCGCCATGATTCCCAGCTGGATACGGCAGGCTTCTTCCATAAAAAACGCCCGGCGCTCGAGGAGCCGCAAGGCGTCCTTGAAAGACAACGCGCCGGCGGCCACCAGCGCCGAATATTCCCCGAGGCTTAAGCCCGCCGAGAACTTAGGAACGATATTTTTGAATTTAGGATGCGCCTCGAAGGCCTTAAGCGCGGCGATACTAAAGGTCAGGATGGCGGGCTGGGCATACGCGGTGGCGGTGAGTTTCTCCACGGGGCCGTTAAAAATGACATTCTTTAAATCGAGCCCCAGGATTGTGTCAGCCTGATCAAATATCTCTCTGGCCGCAGGACTGGCGTCGTAAAATTCTTTGCCCATCCCCACTTTTTGAGCGCCTTGACCGGGGAATATCAACGCGACCTGTGTAGCCATTACCAAACCACCACGTTCGCCGCGCTGACCAACCCGGCGCCAAAGGCGACGAGGACAACCACATCTCCCTTCTTGATCCGGCCCTGTTCTACCGCTTCGCAAAGCGCCACCGCGATGGAAGCCGCCGACATATTGCCATACTTGTCGATATTGACAAAAATTTTTTCTTTGGGGATGTCGAGTTTATTCGCGACCGCCGAGATGATCCGGTCGTTGGCTTGGTGCGGCACAACGCAATCAATATCGGAAAGTTTAAGACCCGCTTTTTTGACCACAGCCTCGAGCGCTTCCACCATGGAATTGACGGCGATTTTAAAAAGTTCCTTGCCTTGCATCACAATGTAGGGGAGCTGGGCCGGGGTTGACGTCTTGTTTAAAGGATGACGCGTGTCTTCTATCACGACTTTCATCAAGTCCCCGTATTCGCCCTCGGAATCCAGATAATCGGCCACGATTCCCCCGCCCTTAACCGGCCCCAAGACACCGGCGCCGGCCCCGTCGCCGAACAAGACACAGGTATTACGATCGTTCCAATCGATGAGGGAGGTAATTTTTTCGGCGGCGATGACCAAGGCATTCTTGGAATGCCCGCTTTGGATGAACTGCTTGGCGATCGTGACGGCATAAAGGAATCCGGCGCACGCCGCGCCAACATCAAAGGCCGTGGCATTCTTCGCGCCGAGTTTCTTTTGCACCAGACACGCCGTGGAAGGAAAATTGCTGTCGGGGCTGATGGTCGCGACGATGATAAGATCGACCTTCGAGGCGTGAAGCCTCGCGTTTTTGAGGGCTCCTCTGGCCGCGTGCGTGGCCAGGTCGCTGGTCTTTTCATCGAGCGCGGCAATACGGCGTTCTTTGATTCCTGTTCGCGTGAGAATCCATTCATCGGATGTTTCCACCATCTTCTCCAAATCAAAATTGGTCAGACGATGATGGGGCAAATAACTTCCAACTGAGAGAAACCCGACTGTTTTCATTGTTTTCCTGAGATTTCGTCCGTCTTCGCCCCGCCGTTGGCGGGGCTACGCCGGACGGTTATTGCTTCCCTGAGATTTCGTACATCATCCGGGAAATAATATTGTGTTCGGCTTCCCGGATCGTCGCTCGGATGGCGTTCTTGATGGCCTTGGGATTGGAACGGCCGTGACTGATCATCACAATGCCGTTGACGCCCAGCAAAGGGGCGCCGCCGTACTCGGAATAGTCCGCAAACTTTTTGATATGGTCCAACCGCGACTTCATCAAGAGCGCCCCCAAGAGAGCCATGGGATCTTTCTTCACTTCCCTCTTAATCAAGGCGCCGGCGGATTCCATCAGACCTTCGGAGACCTTGATGACCACGTTGCCAACGAACCCGTCGCAGATGATGCAGTCGCATTTGCCGCTAAAAACTTCGTTGGGCTCAACGTTGCCGGTAAAATTGCTCAATCGTTCTCCCAGGATCTTGTGCGTTTCTTTCTGAAAATCCGTCCCCTTACTTTCTTCTTCTCCAATGTTCAGAAGCCCCACCCGGGGGTTGGCAATCCCCAAAACATCATTGGCATAAACGTTCGACATGAGCGCGTACTGCAAAAGATGCTCGGGTTTAGGATCGGTGTTCGCGCCGACATCGATAAGAAAGGCAAATTTGTTCAAGGTAGGAATGACCAGCCCTATCCCGGGGCGCTCCACGCCCGGCAGCATCCCTAAATAAACCGTGGAAGCGGCGACAACCGCGCCGGTGTTGCCGGCGCTAATGAACGCGTCATAACCGGGCTCTTTCAGAAGATTAACACCGACCGAGATAGAGGAATTTCTTTTCTTACGAAGGCTGGTTATGGCCGGCTCGTGCATATCCACGACTTCCGGCGCGTGAATGACCTCAACAAGAGAAAGAGGATACTTGTACTTCTTTAATTCTTCTTCGATCTTTTCTTTAAGACCGACCAAAACCAGAGACGTCTTGAATTCCTTGAGGGCCTCGACCACCCCGGCAATCACCGCTTGCGGGGCATAATCGCCGCCCATGGCATCGACAACAATTTTCAAGACTTAAACTCCTTAAATTGATTACGCTTTTTTCTTCTTTTCTTTCTTCGGCTTTATCTCGACGACGGGTTTGCCCTTATAATACCCGCAGAAAGGACACACCCGGTGAGAAATGATCTGCTTCTTGCACTGAGAACAAATGCTGAAACTGCCTAGGCTTATTTTCCAGTGGGTCCGGCGCTTGCGGCTGCGCTGCCTGGAATGTTGTCGTTTTGGTAAAGCCATTTTTCAACTCCTTAAATGACGTAGCACTTTTCATCTAAAAAACTTTAAGGAAAAAGTGCGTACGGAATTTACCCCAAAGTCACGACGAACAGGCGCGCGAAGCCGTCCCCGAAGGGGAAGCGACGTGGGGCTTCTTGAAGTTCATTTCTTACACTTACAAACTTCCTTATTCAGATTCGCCCCGCACTTGGGGCAAAGCCCTTTGCAATCTTGCGCGCACAAAATCCGCAAGGGATAGCGCAGGATGACTTCCTGGCGGATCTCCTCGCCCAGATCAATCGTGTCTAGGCTTTTATCGATCTTATAGTCAAAATCGAGCTCATCTTCACGGTTGATTTCCACCGGTTCCAAACAGCGGGAGCATTCCATGGCGTAGCGGGTTTTCACTTTTGTGTGCGCCAGCAGAGTGTCCCCGACACGCTTCACGGTTCCGGTCACGACCAGCGGCAGAATTCCGCTGATATCATCCCGGGAAAGACCTATCGTAATCGGCTCAACCGTTTCATTGAGCTCTAATCCGGCGGACGGAATCGTCCGCACCGCAATCTTCACTTTTTCAATCGCTCTTTCAGTCTTTTCCCGACGAAACCCGGCACGAAGGATGAAACATTGGCCCCCAAGGAAGCCGCTTCCTTAAGCAGCGTGGAAGAAAGGAACGAATATCCTTCCGAGGGCATCAGGAACACGGTCTCGATCCGTTCATTGAGACGCCGGTTGGTCAAGGCCATTTGCAATTCATACTCGAAATCCGAGATCATCCTCAAACCCCGGATGAGGACATTCACCTTTTTTCTCTTGGCGTATTCAATCACCAGTCCGTCAAAGGAGTCGACCCGGATTTTTTTGATCCCGCGGGTGGCCTCTTTAAGCATAAAAACGCGTTCCTCTAGGCTGAAGAGATTCTTTTTGTGGGAATTCTGGGCCACGGCCACGATCACCTCATCAAAGATGTCCGTGGCCCTTTTGATAAGATCCAAATGCCCATAAGTGACCGGGTCAAAGCTTCCCGGATAGACAGCTACGCGTGCCAAAAAGAACTCCTGCTGGGGATTTAACTTAAGCTTAATTTCCCTTCATAAATAGCAAGAAAGGAAGTGCCGTACTTCTTTTGCCTAATAAGAAAAAACCTACCCTCAGATTCAGGTAGGGTTTCCCACTTGTCATGCTGCACGACGATGTAACAATCGGGGGTTAATATATCATAGGCCGATAACAGATTCAAGGTTTTTTTTGCGAGCTCCGCCCCATAGGGAGGGTCTATGAAGATAAAATCAAATTTTCGTTTGATTTTGGCCAACTGTTTGATGGCATAAAAGGTATCTCCTTGAATCACTTCGTACCCCGCCTTGGGCGGGGCAGGTTTGTAACCGGCCCCGCCCAAGGCGGGGCCTGAATTTGAACTTCGGTCGATGCCCAAAAGCTTTAAATTGTCCTCAATCACCTGGACATGGACCGGGTCATTCTCTATAAAGGTGACTCGTTGGGCGCCGCACGACATGGCTTCCAAGCCCACCGCTCCGCTTCCGGCAAAAAGATCCAAAAATTCAATCCCTTTAAGGTCTTGCCCGAAAACATCAAACATCGCCTTGCGGATGATGTTGGGGCTGGGACGAATACCATGGGGCATGTAGAAATTACGGCCTTTGAGTTTGCCGGTAAGTATTTTCACGATGAGCACTTCCTTTCAAAACGTTATAGAACAGTGCGAAATCGCCCCGCGAGTTTCACCATTTCAGTGAAGCGAGCAGGGGTTACCACAATATATTACCCCGCCTCCACATTCACCAAATACGCCGGGTATCGTTTCTGAATAATCTGCCGGATATATGCGTTCTGCGGCTTTTGCAAGCGGGCGTCACTTTTGGTCAATTCGATAGCCTCTTGACGAGCAAGCCCGAGGATATCCAGTTGCGTCGCGGGATTGGCGTTCTTCAATTCATTCAGCCCATGCTGGCGCCGGCCGAAAAACTCTCCAGGACCGCGGATGCGAAGGTCTTCTTCCGCGATCTTAAAGCCATCGGTCGTAGAAAGAACAGCCCTTAAACGCGCCAAGGCATCGGGGGTCGTCGGATCCGCGATCAAAAAACACCACGCATCATTCGCGCCGCGACCAATGCGACCTCTTAACTGGTGAAGCTGTGCCAAACCGAAGCGCTCGGCGTGCTCCACCACCATAATGTTGGCATTAGGGACATCAATCCCCACCTCCAGGACCGTCGTGGCGACAAGAACATCGATCTGCCTGGTCTTGAATTTTTCCATCACCGCCTCGGCCGCTTTACGATTCATTTGTCCGTGCACAAGTCCCACGCGGAAATCCTTGAACTCATGTTTTTCAAAATGGTGGAACATCTCGACGGCTGCTTTTAAGTCCAGCTTCTGTGATTCCTCAATAATAGGATAAACAATGTACGCCTGCCTCGCCCAAGGCGAGGCCTGCCTGCCGCTTTTGACCAGGTCTCTGACCAAGGCGTACACTTCTTGGGATTTTTCTTCCTTAAAAAGTTTTGTTTTCACCTTCCCTCGGCCCGGGGGGATTTCATCAAGGATAGAAACATCCAAATCGCCGTAAAGCGTAAGACATAATGTCCTAGGAATCGGGGTCGCCGTCATAATGAGCACATCCGGATTTAAACCTTTGGAGGAAAGCAGCGCTCGCTGACGCACGCCAAATTTGTGTTGTTCATCCACTACCGCAAAACTTAAATTCTTAAAATTCACCTCTTCCTCAATCAAGGCATGAGTGCCAATCAGAAGATCAATCTCTCCGCTTTTTATCTTTCTATAAAGCGCCTCTTTCTCTTCTTTCTTCAGGTTGCTCACCAGTAACGCCATCCGGATATTCTTGAAAAGGCCACCGGCCGATAAGGATTGCAGGGTTTCGTAATGCTGCCGGGCGAGAATTTCCGTCGGGGCCATAAAGGCGGATTGATAACCATTGTTGCGGGCCGCGAGACATCCAAAAAGCGCCACAATCGTTTTTCCCGATCCCACATCCCCTTGCAGCAATCGCAGCATGGGCGAAGGGTTGCGCATATCCTGAGCTATTTCACTCAGCACTTTCTTTTGCGCGGCGGTCAATGTAAAAGGAAATGCCTGCGAGAAACTTTTGATCCATTCAGGATCAATTGTGTGCGCAATACCGTCCTTGTGCGTGATGCTCAATCGCCGCAGGATGACGGAAATCTGGAAAAAAAAGAATTCCTCAAAGGCCACGCGCTTATGCGACGTTTCCTGCCGTTCAAAACTTTCAGGGAAATGGATGTTGGCGATGCTCTCAGAAAGGGTCAAGAGTCCGTGCTTTTCGCGCAAAGACAACGGTAAAAGATCATTGAGTTCGCTGCCGTATCGATCCAGACAATTTTTTATCACTTTACGCAAATAGCGCTGGGTTAACCCCCGCGTCAAGGGATAAATCGGAACGATGCGGGCCGTACTTAAACTTTCTTCTTCTTGTGATTCGATAATCTCATATTCCGGCGCCACCATCTGCAAACGGTCTTTATACAGATCAACCTTACCATAAAGGACAACCTGGCTGCCGGGCTTCAGATAATAATCCAGATACGGTTGATTGAACCAGACGCACGCTAGTCGAGATTCCTTGTCTTCGATCTCCATCTCAAAAACGTGTTTCTTGGTAAACCACGTCCGGCGCCCGGATCGCTCACGAATTTTTCCAGAGACCGTGTGCCATCCTCCTGCCTTTAATCGGGACAGCGGCGTCATCTCTCGCCGGTCTTCGCAGCGACGAGGAAAAAAATAAAACAAGTCCTCGATCGTTTCCACGCCTAACTGAAGAAATAATTTCTTCTTAATCGGGCCGACGCCTTTGACATACTGGATGGAGATTTCATTGAGTGGACGCATAGATTCCGAACCTCCTCTCACCTGCGAGGCGAGAGGCCTGCCGGCAGGCAGGGGTAGAGGTCTGGTGGGGAGGGCGGGAGAATTTACGATCTCATCCGGCTGATGCGTTTCTCCAACTGCTTGCGGTAACCGTGTTCGAACACTTCTTCGAAACTGTAACCATTACGAAAGTGCTCGAGCGAGTCTTCTTCGGTTTTGCTCAAAACCCGGTTCTCCACGAGATTGAACACAATGTTCCCAAAATCCTCGGTGGAGTTGATGCCCCAATGTTTAAGGACCGACATCGTCATGGGGCCAAATTTCTGCATGAGAAGCTCCTTGACTCCTTCCAGGAGCTCAAGTCCGGTCACGTGTTTGGAGCGTTCGAGCTTCTTCTGCGTAAAATTCAAGGCCTCCATCAGAAAATCATAGGCATCCTGCTTGTAGCGGGAATCTTTCTCGCAGATGACCTCAAGGGCATTGTTGAGTTCATTGTTCATACAATAAATATATTACCATAAACTATTGATTAAAATCAAAAAAATTTATGGGAATATTGCCAAAATACATTTTGCGAAGGAACGCCTGTATGGCATAATACATTTTATGCGTTTGCCTAAAAATTTTGGCTGGAAAGCCTATTTTGTTTTTTACCTTTTTGTTGTCCTGGTGCGCCTGGCGGCGCTCTCTTCCAGCGAATTCCCTCCGCGCATCTATTACGGCGTCCTGGCCGCGTTTGACAAGACGCTTTCCGTCTATTTCATTCTTCATCTAATCAGTTGCCTCATTGATGCACTATCGGCTGCTCCTATTTATCTGTACATTAAGAGAATACGTTTGTGGCCCGAAGGTTTTTGGAAGGTTTTGTTTTGCCTGCGCATTGCCTTCGGCTTGGTGGGAAGGAAATTCGAGATGATCTTCGTCGTCTCGCTTTTTTATATGGATGTAAAAGTCGCTTGGGCCTATCTTGCCTCTTCCCTCGTATTACAATTGCCCTCGTATCTTCTGCAATACCGGTACGCGTTTGAGCAGAATAAATTTCTGAGGCAATAAAAAAGCCCAGCACTAATTTTTGTTAAACAAAAATTAGTGCTGGGTAAATTTTAAGTCAGTGGTTTTCTACTCTCCCATAGCCTTACGACCATAGTACCATCGACCTTGCAGGGCTTAACTTCCGTATTCGGAATGGGAACGGGTGTTGCCCCTACAGTAATACCACTGACAAAAATCGAAAAAAAATTTTACGCGTCAAAGAAGAACGGGTGTAGCCCTTCAGTAATGTCACTGGAATATATCGCCATCCGCCTCATCCGGCAAGATGAGACGGGCAAGCTCTCTCCATCCCGCCTAAAGGCGGGATGGAGAACAATTATGCAGTAAAAAGATAATCAATTTGAAG
>CAYJRN010000026.1:0-10626 GCA_964372915.1 uncultured Planctomycetales bacterium | reverse complement strand
AGTTTTGATAAACAGATTGTGAGGGATTTTCTTGAGAGGTCAGGATGGGACAAAACGCCCCCCGGCCCTGTTTTACCGCAGGGGATAGTGGAGAAGACGACGGCCGCATATGTGGGTGCTTATGAAGGTTTAACAGGCCGGAAGTTATCATGAAAGGGTAAGGGACGTAGCCTAAAGGTAGCTGCTTGTTAGAACCTTGGCGGATATTTGGTGGTTACTTGGTGATTTTTGCAATTAGAGAGTTTAGCTCTTGTGATTGTTTGATCTCGGATTCAAGGGAGGCGATTTGGAATAGGCGTTTTACGTTCAGTTGGCGGAAGATCACGGGGTCGTTGCAGTTGTGGATTTTTTCGATATAATTGGATGGTAGCGTGTTGGCGATTGTGAGAAGTTTTGAAATTCGTTTTCTGGGGAGGTTTAACTTGGGGGCCGCGGAGAGGTAAGTTTCATCCGGGTTGGCATCCATGTAAGCTTTTACCTCAAGAGCTTCTGGTATTACATTAATGGGCATAGTGGGTTCATTGGTGGGTCTTTCAGGTAGTGGAAAGTCAAGTGAGGCCTCAAGTTTGCCATAGCGTCTGCGGTGGAATACTATAACTAATTGAATTCGTTGAGGTTGGCAGACTCGACTTTTGTCCCACAACAGACCCCATTTTCTCAAACGAGACGCCACTGCGAACCAAAAGTTCGGTTTGCACAAGTGTTTGTAATTCAAAGAGTTGCGCGAATGTTGTTATCCGACGGAATTAAAAAATCAGCGTCCTGTCTGAGGGGTGTTACAGGACACGAATCGAAACGCTAGTTTAAGAGGTAGGCAATGAACGAAAAATTATGTTTAATAGTTTTTTTCTTTTTAGCATGCTCAAATTATTCTTGGGCAAATAATTATTTCCCTGACAAAGCATTCTCGGAAAATAAAAACTCTAACGATTTCGTGGTTCAATGGTATTCGAAACATTTAGCTGCTTTAAGCGAGGATTCATTGTGGGAAAATCGGGAATCGAAGGGCTTGTTGGTTTATAGATTTCTTTCATTACCTACATGGGGTAATCCTACAGCGATTACTTTTAAATCAAATAAAGTTGGGACTGGAATATTGATTGTTAAGAAGACGGATGGTCAAGGAGGATATGAACCAGGGAAGTTAGTTTTTAATAAGACTATTAAACTTGATAAAGATCAGACTGAAAAAGTTTTGAATCAATTTAAAAAATTAAATTTTTGGTCGGTACCTGTAAAAGATGAAGTTCAGGGTTTGGATGGAACGCGATGGATAGTAGAGGGCGTTCAAGATGGGCAATATCACATTGTTGATAGATGGACTCCCAGCAAGGGTGACTTTTATGATACTTGTATTTTGCTTTTCAATATTGCAGAATTAAAGCCGCAATAGTATAGAAATTGAGAAGTGATTGAATTGTCTTGGATTGACAGAATATGTTATTAATTATCCGTACTAAAATTGATTCAGAGTCGCTTAAAAAAGTCGCCGAAGATTTAAAAGGCTATGTCAAAGTTGTTGTGGATGTTCGGTGTAAAATTCTATCTGCGGGTGGAGAAAAGCATGTGGACGGGGAGCAGATACTTTTAAAGGATGGAAGCCGTCAGGAAGACCTTTGGGGAGCTGGCTTAGATTTAGAAACTGATCGGATGGATTTTGATTCTATGATTAATCTTCGACCGACGCAAAATGCAAGCCGGGAAATATTGGATCAAAAAATTCGTCAACAGGTGGAATCAATTACTAGATCACTGCTGCAGGAATAAATAATGGATGCCAAAGAATTAATTTTAAATATTGCGGTCAATTTAGGCCGTTTATGCCGTTGGGCTATGGAAGGCCGCAGGTCAAGGGTGGATCAATTTTTAGCTGAAACTGAGGAATACGTAAAGGCCCTGGAAACTGCCCCAAAATCAGCCCGCTTTTTACCTACCTATGAATGGTTCAAAAAAGATTTTGAGATTCTGAGTCATAATGTTCAGATGGATACTGATTGGGCCGAGTCCATGTTAACTTGGGCAAACATTTTGACTCACCGGGCGTCTCTTGCATAAATTTTCGGGGAATGGCAGATCAAGCGATATCTCAATTTTGCGCTGCTTTCTCCGATAGAACGCTATAGCCAATGGAATTGTCTCGGGTTGGCAGGTTCGACTTTCGTCCATCATTGCACCCCAGCATTTAAACCCTTTGTGACTTAAAGTAGTCGTAAAGGGTTTTTCTTTTCCCGTACAAGATGTGAAGAACAACTGGCCAATAGCCCTTATTTTGAATATAATGTTGTCCAAAATAAGGAATAAGGAGAATCTATTTTGGGATACTCGAGCGACGTGTCTTCATTACATGGATGGATAGCGTGCAATTGTCCGCTATCCATCGGGTCCACGAAGAGAAGTTCTTATAAAAATAAAAGAACGGCACGAATATGACGTTAATACAATTTTTTAAAAAGTATCAGTATCAGTTCATGAACGGGTCTTTGAGATTGCTGCAGTGGGCCATGAAAACTCTGCCCAGACGGCTGATCGAATTTTTTATGGAAGGGTTATTTTCCATCGCCTCTTTAGGAACCAAAAGATTAAATAATATTTGCGCGAAAAATTTACAATTGGTCTATGGGAATTCTAAAAACAGGATGGAATATCAAGAAATGGCCCAAAGAAACCTCAAATCTATCGGCTATTCCATGATGGATCTTCTTTATTATGTCGACCGGCCCAAGGAGCTATCAAAGATCGTGCACTTTCAGCATGAAGATCATCTAAAGAAAACGCTTGAGTTAAAGCGGGGCGCTATCGCGGTATCCGCTCATCTGAGCAATTTTCCTCTGATGTTTGTTTCTTTGGTCCAAAAAGGGTATAAGGTCAACGTGATTATCCGCAGTATGCGAAACGAGAATTTTAGTAAATTTATGTACCATTTGTGTGGTAAATGGGGGATCAATATGATCCAGACTGCTCCTAGAAAGGAATTTTTGAGAGAAAGTTTGGGGGCTTTAAAGCGTAACGAGTTGTTGTTTTTTCTCCTCGATGAAGCCGCTCCTAAAGAAAGTGGTATCAAGGTGAAATTTTTTAATCGTGAGGTTACGCGCTCAATAGGGCCGATCTTATTTCTTGAACGGACGGCTTCGCCCATCCTGCCGATGTTTATCGCGCAAGACGAGAGAAAACATTTTAAAATTTTTATTGAACCATCGTTTGAACTTTACGAGAAAGGCAGCAAGCAGGAAAATATCACAAAGAATATCACGGGTTTAACGAATATTATCGAGCGTTTTGTGAATCAATATCCTCTTCAGTGGGGCGGTTGGTTTAATAAAAGATGGACTTTGGAATAATACACGCTGTGTGATACCTTAGAAAAGTTGACCCTGAGCAAGTGGAACGCGTCGAAGGGTTGACATATTTTTAAGGTTGTGGTACACTTCAAACGTTATGAATCAGTTAACGAATCAAAAACATTACGCCTGTACCATTATGCTTTCTTTTGTATGGAGAAAGCCGCAAGGAGAAGGTGTCTTTTGATTCGTTAATTAAATAATTTATCAGGAATTTCAAGCCACCGACTCTTAAGATTGAAGCGGTGGCTTTTTTATTGACGGCGCAACCCCGCACTTATTTCCGCTTGAATATTTTGTCGCAAAATAAGCGCTGGGTCAATTCGCCCAGCAAACTTACGTTCCTTGCTTTCGCTCGTCCGTAAGTTTGGGGCTCATTGAGGAGGTGAAGGAAATGAAAAATAACGTCATTCTTAAGGAGGAAGAGGGTCAAGCCGCGGGCTCGGATGCAATCCTCAAGGCAACAGCGCTCCTGTATTTCAAAGAGGCGCTTCTTAAACAAGAGTACGAAGATTGCGGAGAGCTTGTCGAGATCGCCAGAAAGTTCGGTGCCAACACAAGCGAAATCCAGGCAGTGATCGCGGCCTATCTCCCAGACACAGCCGGCGGACCTGATGAGGCGCCTCGAGGGAAAAGCCGCCAGCGTTATTAGAGGAGGGAAAATAGACTATGCCTCATAGGTGCACTTAAAGAGGACAGTTCTCATCGGAGCTGTCCTCTTTTTTTAGTCTTTTTTTCATCCTTCCCCAATCTTCATAGTGCTAAAATAAAGAGCAGAGAGCGTGATCAATACAAACAGATGATCGGATCCTTTTTAAATATAAGAAAAATTTCTGATGTTTTTTTACTGATGAAAAGAACATCGGCCATGATTATTTTTGGACTGGTTGTTTTTTCGTCGCTGCCTCTGGCGGCGGCAGAAATGCCTTCGGCGGCGCCGACTGTTCTTCCCTCTACCCGGCGGGAAATGAAGACCGCCGGGTTTTGGGTGAGCCTTAATCGGAATCCGGACCGCGTGGTTTTGGATGAAGCGGCGGTCAAGCGTCTCAACGCTTTTATCCGCGATGAACTAAAAAGTGTTAAAGACTTAAGCCTTGTTCCCGCGCAATATTCGGGAGCAGATTTAAGGCGAGAGCTCAACGACAAAATCAGCGAGCTTGGGCAAAAAGGTTATTTTTTGGAAGACGGGCGCGCGGCGCAAGAAGATTTTTTTGCCGATGTCCGCCGTAAGAGCGACCTTGAAAGCATTCCGGAGAAGATTAACGTTAGCTACGGCGTCATTGTCCATTTCGCCGATCAGAGGTTTTTGCCGACGGAAAAGGGGCTCACCGCCCAGGCCGGGGATGTGGATTTTGATGAGTTACAGAATAGCGATTTGGATGTGTCCACGCCGGTCGTGGTATTGCATAAAAGCGCTGACGGGCAGTGGCTGTATACGTTGTCCGATATCAGCGGCGGCTGGGTGCGCTCTGAAAATATTGCGCTCTATTCACGCGAGGAGTTCAATCGATTCTTAAAACCTAAACGGTTTGCGGTTGTCACGGGGGCAAAGGTCGATATCTTTCTCGATTCTCGGCACCGGGAATATTACGATTATGTCCGGATGGGCGCGCGGTTGGTTCATCATGGGCGTCTCAACAAAATTTCCGTGGAAGTGGAACTCCCAACGCGGGCGCAAGACGGGAAGCTTAAAGTGGTCAAGGGTTACGTGCCCGGGGATGTGTGGACCGGTAGGCAGGGTTATTTACTTTTTAGCGTGCGGACGATTTTAACGCAGGCGTTTAAACTTTTGAACGAGCCTTACGGCTGGGGCGGGATGAATGGTGAACAGGATTGTTCAAGGTTTTTGCAAGAGGTGTTCGCCACGGTCGGTATTCATTTGCCCAGAGATTCGAAAGAGCAAGCCAAAGTTGGAAGACTTTTGGGAGAATTTAACGACGAGACAACGGATTTTGACAAATTAAAAGTCTTACGTCAGGCCCAGGGAGGGACGACGATCCTGCCTTTGAAGGGACATATCATGCTGTATTTAGGAATGGTCGATAACCGTCCGTACGCGATTCATGCTCTCTGGGCGTACCGCGAAGATAATAATGGAGAAGACCGGATTCGGGTGATCAACCGCGTGGCGGTCACGGATTTGTATTTAGGAGAAGGGTCAAAGAAGGGATCGCTCTTGCATCGATTGATCGCCGTGAGGGCGATAGAATGACAAAACCTGAGATGATCAAGAAAATTTTAGTATCTCCCCTTAAAGCTCCGCTCAATCAACCTTTTCGTACGGCGTTAGGACAACACGATAGGATGGAAAATTTGTTGTTTTTTTTGGAGCTTGCCGACGGGACCAAAGGCTATGGCGAGGCGGCGATCGCGACCCATATTACAGGCGAGACGATTGCGCAAACGCGAAAGAATCTACAAAACGTGGGGCAGTCGCTCGTGGGGACTGAGGCGTCGGAGTATTTAAAGATCTCGGGCGAGTTGCACGAGCGACTGCCCCATAACACATCGGCGGTCGCGGCCGTTGAAATGGCGCTTTTGGACGCATTAACGCGCCAACGGAAAATCCCCTTGTGGAAATTTTTTGGCAGCCGACCGCGCACGCTCGCCTCGGATATTACTATCGTTATTTCAGAGCTTGAGGAAACAGAACAAACGGTCAAAGAATATTACGCTCAAGGATTCCGCGCCTTTAAGGTCAAGATCGGCCGCGACGAAGATTTGGATTTTAAAAGAGTCCTGGCGGTCAAACGTCTGGCGCCGGGCTCGGCGATTTATCTTGATGCTAATCAGGGGTATTCGGCTGAGCAGACATTAAGATTTTTGAAAAGGCTTGGGCGGGCCGCCGTGCGGCCCGCCCTCATCGAACAGCCCGTTCCCAAAAACGATTGGGAGGGTTTGAAAAAAGTGGCTCGACTTGGCCGGATTCCGGTCTGCGCCGATGAAAGCGTTTCGTCTTTGTCGAGCGCTGTTCGGGCCGTGCGCGAAAAGGCTGTCCAGGTCATCAACATTAAACTCATGAAGACCGGGCTTTTTCAATCCCGGGAAATCGCCTGCCTGGCTCGAAGCGCCGGTATCAAACTCATGATCGGCGGGATGATGGAATCTTCGCTCGCCATGACCGCCTCCGCACACTTGGCCGCCGGCTTAGGAGGTTTTGATTTTATCGACCTCGATACGCCGTTTTTTATCAAAAAAGGATTCGATCGAAATCCGTATTTAAGTTCTCGAGGAGTTTATGATCTCAAAAAAGTTAAAGCAGGAATCGGAATCATCCCATGACCAAACTTGTTAATTTAGTCGACGCGCATTTTCAAAAATCCAATCTTTTTTATCATCTGCCGATTTTCGATACCATTCATTACTTGGGCCATCCGGATGGAAAAATCCAATTGTACAAAGCCACCCGCGAAGGCCAGGAATGCATGCTTTTAGCTATTACCATCATCCGTAAAGAGGAGGATGTGCTCTGGGAAGCGGCGGAAGATCTTCTCTCTCGCTGCGTTTATGACGCCTCCACCCGCATGCGGGGAATTTTTACCTTTGATCTTTTGACGTTCGACATTCATCGGGAAGTGAACACATTCAATTATGAAGAATTCGGAGCGCTGATTTCCAATACCGCAAGAAAAATCGCGCCCGGCGAACAAAGGCTCATCAAATATTCCACGGCCTACGGCCTTTTACAGAAACTCGTCGTCGAACCATGGGCAAAGGTGACGCTTAAAACTTCCATCGAGGTTTATAACGACAAATCAGAGTTTCTTTACACACTGGTAAAAAGACTATTCAAGCTCGCCCAGTTTCCTCATAATCCCTTGATTCTTCTTGTTAATGATCTAAGCGGCGATCCGGTTTTTGATCCACAGAATCTGGAACAGCAGGATTTTCTTAACAAGACTATCGAGGAAAAATCAAAAGATTCCATTGAGTTCATGCCGGAAGTTTACATTCAGGACCGGCTGGGGACACGAGAGCTTTTATCGAAGACCATCATTGCCGAGCCGTCCTCATGATCCATCATCCGGTTCATCTCGTGATTTTTCTTTTAAGTATTGAAGTCGCTGTTCTCTGGACCTCGAGCCAGGAGCGATTCAAAAGATACTTTGGATTCTTACCTGGGGTGTTCTGGATTTATTTTTTACCGATGCTTGCGTCCACCTTTGGGATCATTGATTCTAAAAGTCCTTTGTGTTCGGCGATCGCGACGAATTTGCTGCCGGCGAGTCTTCTGTTGCTTTTAATTTCCGTCGACATCAAAGCCATTGTGCGCTTAGGCGGCCCGGCGCTGATCATGTTTTTTGCCGGCAGCGCGGGGATCATTTTAGGAGCGCCGCTGGTGTTTTTCTTTTTTAAAGGAATTGTGGGCGCCGAAACCTGGTCGGGTTTCGGCGCTTTGGCCGCTTCCTGGACAGGCGGCAGCGCCAACATGATCGCGGTCAAGGAGGCAACGGGGACACCGGATTCCGTTTTCCTGCCGATGGTCGTCGTCGATACGGTGGTGCCGTATGTCTGGATGGGAATGCTGGTGGCTTTAGCCGGAATTCAACCGTGGTTTGACCGGCAGAATCGTTCGGATCGAAAAATTTTGGATGAGCTCAGCCGCAAGATCTCAAACTCCTGCGGGGCAAAAGTTCCGCGATTGGAGTTTCAATCCATCGGCCTTGTCCTTGCGTTGGCGGTTGCGGGAACGATGCTGGCGCGGGAAACAGCGAAATTCCTTCCCGTCCTCAAGGACGTCATTTCTGCCTACGCCTGGACGATTATCGTTGTGTCAACGCTGGGGATCGTTCTCTCTTTCACGTCCGTCAGGAAATTGGAGGCCCGGGGCTCGACGCGCCTGGGGTATTTTCTTTTGTACTTTGTCCTGACTTCGATCGGGGCCAAGGCGAATATTTCCAATCTTGGCTCGGCGCTGGTTTTAATCCTGGCCGGATTCTTGATCGTATTTTTTCATGCGGGGATCCTGGTTGTAACGGCAAGACTTATGCGAGCGCCGTTATTCTTGGTGGCGGTCGCGAGCCAAGCCAATATCGGCGGCGTGGCCTCGGCTCCCATCGTCGCGGAAATTTATCAACCCGGATTCGCCTCCGTCGGACTGCTTTTGGCGATCTTAGGGAATATCGTGGGAACGTACTTTGGGATAATTACGGGGCAGTTGTGCAGGATGGTGGGGTTTTTGAATTGATCCGTGACCCGTGACTAGCCTGCCTAACGAAGTTTTTAAAGCTTGAGAGTCGATTTTATGTTACGATAAACAAGAAATTTCAACCGGCAAGGGGGCAGGATGATTTACATTTTTATAATTCTAGGGCTTGTTTCCATCATGGGGGTTTACTTTTTAAGCCGTCTTATCCGCCTTAAGAATTTTATGGATGAGGCCGTAAGCGGCGTGGACGCGCAGCTTAAAAGGCGGCACGAGCTTATTTCCGGCACCGTGGAGGCCGTGAAAGGTTATCAAGGGCGCGAACCAGGGGTTTTGCAAGAGGTCGCCCAATTGCTCCCGCAGCTTATGTGTCCGGTTCCTATGAAGGACAGAGGGCGTTTAGAAAACGATCTGTCCCGCGCCCTCAAA
The DNA here is from genome assembly GCA_964372915.1 of uncultured Planctomycetales bacterium. Taxonomy (GTDB): domain Bacteria; phylum Omnitrophota; class Gorgyraeia; order Zapsychrales; family JAHFFX01; genus CAYJRN01. The sequence goes on along the minus strand of CAYJRN010000026.1, from coordinate 1,713 downwards.
AGTATTTTTGCCATGGCCGAAAATACTTCCGGCCTTCCGACCGATAAAAATTTTTTAATCCTCCAAAATAACCTCGTTGAAATTGAGGACCAAATCCAGACGGCCCGACGGCATTACAACGGCGTGGTTCGCGATTACAACGCGCAAGCGCGATCGTTTCCCACCAGCCTCATCGCCGGGGTCTTGAATTTCAAAAGAGGTGAATTTTTCGAGATTGAATACGCCACGCAGAGAAAAATACCTAAGGGCTCTTAGGTTCGGATTTTTCCAAATACACCCGGGTGAGCGTGTTTTTGAGGAATTCGAAGGTCTCGTCCACATCGTCAAAAAAATGGAAAAGGCGCAAATCCTCTTCGCTGATGGTGCCCCACTTGACCATGGCATCAAAATTGAAGATTTCTTTCCAGTAATCGGTGCCGTAGATGATGATGGGCATATATTTTTTTGACTTTTTGGTTTGCACGAGCGTCAACAGTTCAAAAAGCTCATCGCAGGTCCCGAATCCGCCGGGAAAAACCACCAGGGCCTTGGCCAGATAAAAGAACCAGAACTTACGGATGAAGAAATAATGGAAGTCAAAAGAGAGCTCTTTGATCTGATAGGGATTGGGCGTTTGCTCGCAAGGCAGGCTGATGTTGAGGCCAATCGACGGGCCGCCGGCGAGCGCCGCGCCCTTGGCGGCAGCCTCCATGATTCCCGGGCCGCCGCCCGAGCAGACAAAAAATCGGTCGAAGGAATTGGGGATCGACAGCGACCAGCGCGTGAGTTTTTCCGACAGCTGGACGGCGTCTTCGTAATAGCGCGACATGGTGACGCCTCGCTCCGCCTCCCGTAAAAGGATCGAAAGATCTTCGGAGGGCGGGTCTTCTTTGGGAAAGTGGTTTTGGACGTTTTTGAGCCGCACCTGGGCGTCTTCTTTAGAGATGAGGCGCGCGGAACCAAAGAAAACAATCGTGTCTCTAATGCGGTGTTTGCGGAAACGGACTTCCGGTTCCACCATTTCGCACAGGACCCGGATGAGCCTTGCCTGCGGGCTATTCAGAAAATCGAGATTTTCGTAGGACTTCTTGATACTGGGGTGAGCTCCCAACTGTTGCCAGTGTTCCGTCATAAGATTTTGTTAACGTTTGTTAGGTCTTTCCATTTATTGACTGACTACAACATTATTATCAGAAAAATCAGCAAAAGCAACAACCAAATGTTCTCTTCGTGGCCCCTCGCGCTTCCACATCCCTCATTCCCTTCCAAACGCTTTGAGTGTATACTGGTGGGCAAATAAGTGAAACGATTTTCCCCTTCCATAAAAAATCTTTTTCTCCCGCAAGGATCCCAAATAACAAATCTGCTCAAAGGAGAAAGGAATACGCTATGAAAAACATTTCGGTGCCGCACAATAAAGGCGAAGTGGTGATCTATAAGGCCAAGGGCGGGAAGACCACCTTGGAGGTAAAGCTTCAACAGGAGACGGTTTGGTTGAGTCAACAACAAGTTGCCGAGTTGTTTGGGACCCAGAGGCCAGCAATAACCAAACATTTGAATAATATTTTTAAGACCAAGGAATTAGAGAAAGATTCAGTATGTTCCATTTTGGAACATACTGCACGCGACGGTAAAGTTTATCAAACGGCATTTTATAACTTGGATGCGATTATATCCGTTGGTTATCGAGTCAATTCCCATCGCGCTACGCAGTTCCGCATTTGGGCCACTCGC
>CAYJRN010000025.1:7422-12364 GCA_964372915.1 uncultured Planctomycetales bacterium | reverse complement strand
CCAGAGTTTCCGCGTTCGTCATCTGGGGCAAAATCGTCGGGTGGCGTTTGGCGAGCATGGTATTGCCGCTTCCCGGCGGGCCGATGAGAAGCACTTTGTGGCCGCCTCCGGCGGCCACAACCAATCCTCTTTTGACGTAGGCCTGTCCCTTGATATCGGTGAAATCGATTTCATCGGTCTTAGGGCCGGCAAAGGTAACGCGTATTTTTTTAAACGGTGTGATGGACGATGAGTTCGATACAATATGGATGGCCTCCAGGAGGTTGCGCGCGGGATAAACCGGCAGGCGCTCCGCGAGTGAGGCTTCCCAGGCGTTCGCCTCCGGAAGAATGATGCCTTGGAATCGATTGAGAGCAACCGATAACGTGATGGGAAGGGTTCCGGTCACGGGCTGAATCTGCCCGTCGAGCGAGAGTTCGCCCAAGATGATAAATTTTTTTAAGAGGCCGGCGTCGATCTGTTCACTGGCCGCCAAAAGCCCCAGCGCCATCGAAAGATCAAAGGCCGGGCCTTCTTTTTTGATATCCGCCGGACTTAAGTTAATCGTAATGCGTTCCGGAGGAAATTTAAAGCCGTTGTTCTTAATGGCGGAGCGGATCCGCTCTTTGCTTTCCTTAACGGCGTTGTCCGGGAGCCCTACGATGACGGTGGCCGGAAGGCCGTGGGTGACATCGACTTCAATGGTGACCGGATAGGTATCCAGCCCCAAGATCCCATAGCTGTAGACTTTGGTGAACATAGCCGCGCTTTCGGATAATAGGAGAAATTGTTTTAGTTGAGGAGCTTAAAGAGGGTAGTTGCTTGGGTAGAGTTGGGTAGAAAGGAAAAGACCTTGCTTTTTTTGAGGGTAAAACTATAATGTAAGCTATCATAAAAAGGGAAATTCGTCAACCCTGCCCGCCCCGGCAAGCCGAAACGGCGGACCGGGGAGCGCAGTCGAATGGGTCAATGAACCTATCTTATCAACCGCAACGCCGTTCAAGGATTCACTGAAAAGCCTCGTGAACACTGCCTTTCACGACATTTTTACCAATAAGATTCTCATCATTACCCTGACGGTCTGGGGGCTGGCCCAGTGCGTCAAGGTCCTGTTGGGGGTCATCACGGAAAAAAGATTCAACTTTCGATGGTTCATTGGGACCGGCGGGATGCCCTCAAGCCACGCCGCCGGCGCGACGGCCTTGGCCACGATCTGCGGGTTAGAGGTAGGATTTCAAAGCGCCATTTTCGCGCTGGCCACCGTTTTCGCGCTAGTGACGATGTTTGACGCCCAGGGCGTGCGCCGGGCCACGGGCGTACAAGCGGGAATCCTCAACCGGATTATGGACGATATCTACTGGAAGGGAAAAATTGAAGCCGATCAGTTAAAGGAACTCATCGGCCACACGCCTGTTCAGGTGGTTATTGGATCTCTTCTGGGCCTGGGGACGTCTTTGTTGCTCTATCGCTGGTGGTCTTACTAGCCTTTTCTTTTCCAAATACAGAAGGTAGGCTAGTATAACGACCTTTCTTCTTTTGAAGAAAAGGCAGTATTGACTTCCTCTATATATTTAGTGGCAGAAAGGTCAATAAGGCGAACAATGACTTACGGAACAGCGTGAGGTAAGTCATTGTTCGCCGTTAGACCCAGCACTTATTTTGCAATACAATACTCAGGTCAAAATAAGTGCTGGGTTGAATTCGCGCGACAACTTATGTCGCACCAATTTGGTGCTCCATAAGTTGTCGCGCTCATTCAAGGGAGGATATTGTGAATAATAAGTTATGGGTCATGACGGGGCTGGCGGTCGTTGTCTTGCTGGCTGGAAGCGTATTTTTTGTTAAAGGGAACAAAGGTAAAACAGAGACCGGGGGCGCTCGTTCGCCGGCCGCGGCATTGTATAACCAGGCGCTCGATTTTAAAAAAAGCAATGAGATCGTCAAGGCCCAGGCAGCCTATCAGCATATCATGACGCAATACCCTGATTACGAGGGAATGGAGGCCGTCGAGAAGGCCCTCGAAGAGGTGAACATAAGAATTATTGCCTCCAATGTCCGATCCCCCAAAGCGATCATCCATAAAGTGGAGCCGGGGGATTCTCTGGTCAAAATCGCGAAGAAATACGACACGACCATCGAGCTTATCAAAAAACGCAACAACTTAAATAGCGACACGATCCGGGCCGGACAGCAAATCTCCGTGTATAGCGGCAATTTTAAGATCTTTGTCGATAAATCCCAGGACATCCTGATTCTTAAAGACGGGGATGAGGTCGTTAAGACGTACAATGCCTCGACGGGCGTTAACAACAGTACACCCGTGGGAACTTTCAAGATTATTACGAAACTCGTTGATCCTGTTTGGTTCAAGAGCGGGGCCATCATCCCGCCGGAAAGCCCACAGAATGTTTTAGGGAGCCGCTGGATGGGATTTGATTTGCCCGGCTACGGGATTCACGGCACCATCGAACCGGAGAATATCGGCAAGCAGGTGACGGCCGGGTGCGTGCGAATGCTCGATGTGGAAGTGGAAGAGCTGTACGACATCGTTCCGATGGGAACGCCGGTCGTGATTGTTGATTAAAGGAAATGAGGAAACAAAGATGAGCACTTTGGAATTTGAAAAACCCAGGGCGGTATCGGAACGGTTAAAGAAGATAAGGAAACAAAGATGAGCACTTTGGAATTTGAAAAACCCATCTTAGAACTTGAAACCAAGATCAATGAATTGCGCAATTTCGGCTCAACCAAGAAAGTGAACATTGAGCCGGAGGTCAAGAAGCTTGAACAGAAACTCGTGAAGATGAAAAACGAGATCTACAGTAATCTTTCGCCCTGGCAGCGTGTCCAAATCGCGCGCCATCCGCGCCGGCCGTACACTTTGGATTATCTGCGGATGATGACCACCGATTTTATTGAACTCCACGGCGATCGACTCTTCGCCGACGACCTGGCGCTCGTCGCCGGTTTTGCGAAGATGAGCGGCAAGGGCGTTCTTGTCATCGGTCACCAAAAAGGAAGAGACACTAAAGAGAATCTTCTGCGCAATTTTGGCTGCGCTCACCCGGAAGGCTATCGTAAGGCCATTCGCCTGATGTTTCTCGCCGAGAAATTTCATATCCCCATCGTGATTCTCATTGATACCCCGGGGGCCTATCCGGGCATCGGCGCCGAAGAGCGCGGACAGGCGCAGGCCATTGCCGCCAATTTGAGAGATATGATGAAAGTGGCCGTCCCGATTGTTGCGGTGGTGATCGGCGAGGGAGGAAGCGGCGGGGCCTTAGGGATAGGCATTGCCGACCGCATGTGTATGATGCAAAATGCCTATTATTCCGTCATCTCACCGGAAGGATGCGCCTCCATTCTTTGGAGAAACAGCATCAGAGCTCCGGAGGCGGCGAATGCCTTACGTTTGACGGGCGAGGATTTGATTCGCTTAGAGGTCGTCGATGAAGTGATCCCCGAACCCCTCGGAGGGGCGCATCGCGAACCCGAAGAGGCCGCGAACAATTTAAAAAAGACGATCCTCAAACATCTCAAGGAACTTTCCGCCAAATCCAACAAAGAGCTCCTGGAAGAACGGTATCTGAAATTCCGCAAGATCGGCGCGTTTTCCGAAAATTGATCCGCCGAAAGGCGGATCACCTCTGCGAAGCTCCCAAACGAAAGTTTTGGAGCGAAGCAGGGTGATTCCCTCCACCCACCTTATCGAGGTTAAATAACGATGCATTCCGTTATTCAAGAAAAAAAAGACATTCGCGATTTATCCTTCGAAGAACTGGTCCGGTATTTCGAATCGATCAAAGAGAAACCTTTTCGTGCCGCACAGGTCTTTGAGTGGATTTATCAAAAGGGCGTCTGGTCTTTTGGCGACATGGTCAACCTGCCCAAAGACCTTCGGGACAGGCTCAAACAGGATTTTAATCTGCAGCCTAATACGATTGTTGAAAAGAAGGTTTCGCAGGAAGGGACTACCAAATTCCTGTTTGAGCTTGCCGACCATGAGCAAATCGAAAGCGTCCTCATTCCTACCAAAACAAGGGTCACGGCTTGTATTTCAACTCAAGCAGGCTGTAAATTTGGCTGTAAATTTTGTGCCAGCGGCATTGGTGGGTGGACAAGAAATTTAACCTGCGCCGAAATTGTGACTCAGATTTCGCATGTTAGGGAAGAATCTTTGAAGCATCAAAGACCGTTATCGAACATCGTTTTCATGGGAACCGGGGAGCCTCTTGACAACTTCCCCAATTTAATGAAAGCAATCCGCATTATCAATTCCGATAAAGCGATCAATATCGGGGCCCGCCACATCACCATTTCCACCGTCGGACTCGTTCCCAAAATCAAAGAATTGGCCCAACAAAATATTCAGATTGAGTTGGCTGTTTCGCTGCACGGGTATGACGATGAGTCCCGGGGTGTTCTCATGCCAGTTAACAAAAAATATCCCGTTGAAGAACTTATGGCCGCCTGCCGGGAATATATCCAAAAAACGAACCGGCAAATTACTTTCGAATATATTTTGATTAGAAATATCACTTGCACGGAAAAAGCAGCTTTAGCCTTAGGAAAATTGTTGAAAGGAATGATTTGCAAAATGAATCTCATTCCTTATAATCCCGTTTTCGAATTTGACCACGCACCGCCTACCAAGCTGGAAATGCTCGCCTTTAAAACTCGCCTATCCCAACTGGGAATTCACGCCACCGTGCGCATGCCCAGAGGCAGGGATGTCGCGGCTGCCTGCGGGCAGCTTCGTCATCAATCCAAGATCCAATCGTAGAATAGTATTGGAAGAAAAATCAGGCTAGGAAAGTGAAAAAGAAGATGAGGAAGTGCCGAGAGAGGGAATCGAACCCTCACAACCTCGCGGTTACTGGTTTTTGAGACCAGCGCGTATACCAATTCCGCCATCTCGGCTCTACTTCGTTCAAATGTTTCGTTTCACTGCACGTTTGAACTT
>CAYJRN010000025.1:2425-7322 GCA_964372915.1 uncultured Planctomycetales bacterium | reverse complement strand
TCGTTTCACTGCACGTTTGAACTTCGTAGGAGCTTTGCAAGTTCCTCCGAAGCTCTACCATCTATCAATTACCGAGAGCGAAGGAGAACGCCATCTCGGCTCTACTTCGTTCAAATGTTTCGTTTCACTGCACGTTTGAACTTCGTAGGAGCTTTGCAAGTTCCTCCGAAGCTCCTACCAGCTATAAATTTTTGCTGACTTGTTTCTGCGAAGCCGTTACCATCGTTCCTATGAAACGGCGAAGCAGAATGGAGCCAGCGAGGGTCGAACTCGCGACCTTTTGCATGCCATGCAAACGCTCTCCCAAACTGAGCTATGGCCCCCAAAAACTTTTCCTATAAAAATTCCTTGTCACTATAACATTCACTCTAGGCTTTGTCAACCCGTGCTGTAGCATCGGGGGCCAATTCTGCAGACGTCTGCAGAATTGGCCCCAAAGCTGTTTTCGTCAACCATATCCGCCATCTCGGTTGACAATAAAATGATCGCTAGGTACAATACAGGCGTTCTTATTCAGGAGAGACATGCAAAAATACTACTTCGACTACGCCTCTACGACCCCCACGGACCCGCAAGTCCTTACGGCCATGGAGCCTTTTTTCTTTGAGCGTTTCGGTAACCCTTCCAGTCCGCACGCCTTCGGCCGCGGCGCCAAAAAAATCGTCGAAGAGTCAAGAGAAACGCTGGCTCAGTTCCTTAAGGCCCAACCGGAGGAAGTGATTTTTACCTCCGGGGGAAGCGAATCCAATAACCACGCGATTGTCGGCGTTGCCCGAGCCTTGAAGAACAGGGGCAACCACATTATTGTTTCTGCCATTGAACATCATTCGGCCTTGCGTCCCGCCGAGTTCCTTAAAGAAGAGGGCTTTAGGGTCACGGATCTTCCGGTGGATCCCGACGGCCGGGTTGATTCCGAATCCGTACGCAAGGCCATTGGAGAGAAAACGATTCTTATTGTCGTGATGCATGCCAGCAACGAGATCGGCACGATTCAAGATGTCGCGGCGATCGGCAAAGTCGCGCGCGAAAAAGGCGTTTGCTTTCACGTCGATGCCGTGCAAACGGTGGGACACATTCCGGTGGATGTGAATGCGATAGGCTGTACGACACTTTCTCTTTCGGCTCACAAGTTGTATGGACCCAAAGGCGTGGGGGCCCTTTATATAAGGAAAGGAACTCCTCTACAAAGTTATCTTTTGGGTGGTGACCAAGAGTCCGGCAGAAGGGCCTCCACGCTCAACGTGCCGGCCATCGTGGGGCTGGCGAAGGCCGCCCAAATTTGCCGCGACCGGATGCCGGAAGAAATCAAGACCCAAACCGAGTTGCGTGACCGCCTGATCGCCCAAATCCCTCATCGCGTCGAAGGCGCTCATTTGAACGGTCACCCCAATCAGCGTTTGCCCAATAACGTCCATTTTTCTTTTAACGGTATCGAGAGCGAATCATTACTCATGGTTCTGGATATGGCGGGAATTGCCGCCTCGATGGGATCGGCCTGCACGTCGGGCGCGCTTGTGGCCTCGCACGTTTTAGTCGCCATCGGCCTTTCCGACGAGTTAGCTTTTGGATCTTTACGAATTTCCATCGGCCGTTGGACCACCAGCGAACATATTGAATATCTTTTAAAAGAACTTCCCGTTGCCATTAACCGTTTACGTAAATGAGCCCACAACTTACGGAGTCTCGCCGAAGGCGGACGAACGTAAGCTGTAAGTGCGAATTTACCCAGCACTTATTTTGCGACACGAGATTCAATCCAAAATAAGTGCTGGGCTACCCCATATGTACGAACCCATCATTCGTTTTCTCAAAGAACATCAAAGCTATCTTTCCGGCGAAGAGATCAGCCGGTCGCTTAATATCAGCCGCGCGGCCATTTGGAAATATATGCAAGAACTGCGCAAGGACGGTTATGAGATCGAGGCTGTTCCGCATTTGGGCTATCGGCTGGTTTCTTCTCCCGACAAGCTTTTTGTGTGGGAAATCAAATTCGGACTTAACACCAAACGGATGGGACAAAACATCATCTATCATGATACTGTCACCTCGACGATGGATGCCGCTTTTAAGGTCGGCATGGAAGGCGCAAGCGAGGGAACAGTGATCTGTGCGGAAAGCCAGACAAAGGGACGCGGCCGCATGGGACGCAGTTGGATTTCCCCCAAGGGGAAAGGAATTTACTTTTCCATTCTTTTAAGACCCAAATTGCCGCCTTCGGAGGTGGCCAAACTCACCTTGATGGCGGCCGTGGCCGTTGCCGAAGCCGTTAAAAATGTTGCCGGTGTTGAAGCCCAGATCAAGTGGCCCAACGATCTTTTGGTGGGCAGAAAAAAGCTCGCCGGAATTCTGACGGAATTAAACGCGGAAATGGACAGGGTCAAGTTCGTGGTGATCGGCATTGGGCTTAACGTGAACGCTTCAGTCTCTCAGTTGCCGTCAGGCGCGACCTCTCTTAAGAATGAGGCGAAGCGATCTTTTTCTCGCGTGGAAGTTCTGCAGGAGATCTTGAGAGAAATAGAAAAATGGTATGGACGTTTGAGTGTCCAAGGATTTGATCTCATCTTGGATCGCTGGAAAGAATTGTCGCTCACACTGGGAAAACGTGTGCGTATTGCCGATCCGAGCGGGTTTATCGAAGGAGAGGCGGCTAACATTGATACCGACGGAGGACTTCTTATTCGTCAGGACACGGGGGTCATTGTCAAAAAAATGGCCGGGGACGTCGTATGGGTCCACTGATGGAAACTTCCAAAGACAACGACGATTTCCTCGCCGAGGCGCTGACGGACCTTGAGGCGCAAGGCTTGAAGCGGAAGCTGCGTCAAGTTCAAGGGGCCCAGGGTCATGAGATTATTATCGACGGCAAGAAGGTTCTTAATTTTTGTTCCAATAATTATTTGGGGCTGGCGGATGACGCGCGCCTCAAGCAAGCCGCGATCGATTGCATCATGAAAGAAGGGCTGGGATCCGGGGCCTCGCGTTTGGTGTGCGGCAATATGGCCGCGCACAGCGAGCTGGAACAAAGAATCGCGAAATTCAAGGCAGTCGAAAGCTGTCTGGTTTTTAGCAGCGGCTATATGGCTAACGTCGGTATCATCTCGAGTTTGTTTGATCGCGAGGATATCATCTTCTCGGATAAATTCAACCACGCCTCGATCGTCGATGGCATTGTTTTAAGCCAGGCCCAATTCAAGCGTTATCCGCACAAGGATATGGGGATTCTTGAGGATTGGCTTCAAAGGGCCAAAGATTTTAGGAAACGCGCGATTATCACCGACAGTGTTTTCAGTATGGACGGAGACATCGCGCCTTTGAAAGAGATCGTTGCCATCGCCAAGAAGTACAAAGCCATGGTGATGGTTGATGATGCGCATGGCTTTGGCATTCTGGGAAAAACCGGTAAAGGCGCCGTCGAGCATTTCGACCTAATGGGAAAAATTGATGTCCAGATGGGGACTTTAAGTAAGGCGGCTGGTTCTTTCGGCGCGTATTGCTGTGGTTCAAGAAAACTCATTGAATTTTTGATCAACCGCGCGCGGAGCTTCATTTATACCACGGGCATGCCGCCGGCGGTGGCGGCGGCATCGCTGGCGGCTGTCGAAATTATTGAGCAAGAACCAGAACGCCGTGCAAGGCTTTGGGGCCATGCCCGTAAAATGCTCAACGGTCTTAAGAAAATGGGATTCGATACGCTTCAATCCGAGACGCCGATTATTCCGGTCTTGGTCAAAGATTCCATCTCGGCGCTCGAATTTTCCAGAAAATTATTTGAGGCCGGGATTTTCGTGCAGGCCATTCGACCTCCGACGGTACCCGTCCATACCGCGCGCTTAAGAGTGACCGTGATGGCCACTCACACGACTGAAGATATCGATTTTGTCTTACAACAATTCCAGGGAATTGGTAAGAGTTTATGTCTTATTTCATAGCCCCCAGCGGCATTCGTTGGTCTTATGAACTCAAAGGCGAGGGCGAGCCGATTATCTTTTTGCACGGCTGGGGCTGCAGCAAGAGTGTTTGGAAACAACAGTTGGAATATTTCAGCGGCACGCACATGGTTTTGGCGCTGGATCTTCCAGGCCATGGCGAAAGTTCTTGGCTTGCCATATCCTTCAAAGAAATGGCCGAGGACTTAAACGGGATGCTTGAGGAATTGGATTTCAAAAGTGTTAATGTGGTGGCAAATTCTTTAGGAGGATTTCTGGCGATCGAGTTCGCTTATTGTTATCCGCAGAAAGTGAAGCGTCTGGTGATGGCGGGATGTCTGCCAAAGTTCGCGCGCTGTGCCGATTATCCTCACGGCCTTCCCATCGAGCGAATCAAAACCCTGGGTCAGCAGCTTAAAGACAATTATCCGTCGATCGTGCACATTTTTTTTCGATCGCTTTTCACCGCCCACGAACGCCAGGGCGAGCGCTATCAATGGCTGCAACAGTTTGGCCCGAAGGAGGATGTGCCGCGCCAGGAAGCGTTGCAGGAATTTTTAACGATGCTGGAACAAGAAGACCTGCGAGAGATTTTTAAAGAGATCCGTATCCCGATCCAATTCATGAACGGCGAAGAGGATTATATTTGTTCTCAACAAGCGGCGGAAGCCTTTCATAAATGTCTATTGGGTTCCAGGCTGGAGATTTTCCGACGCTGCGGGCACTTTCCGTTTTTAACTAACCCTAAGAAGTTCAATCGAATCTTGGAAGAATTTTTGATTGCGACGTAAGGGATCGTTAATGGTTTTCAATCTTATAGATAAAAAAATCCGCGAGGCGTTTTCGGACGCGGCCCTTAAATATGATGCCTTGAGTGGACTGCACAAGGAAATCGGACGCGAACTCATCCGCAAGGTTAAGGTTCCGCAAGGGGGGAAGGTTCTCGATGCCGGGATGGGAACCGGCTGGCT
>CAYJRN010000025.1:0-2325 GCA_964372915.1 uncultured Planctomycetales bacterium | reverse complement strand
ATCACCGGCACCGACACCGGCGTGGGCAAGACCGTCGTGACCTTGGCCTTGGCGGCGCTTCTCAAAGGTCAGGGGAAAAATGTCGGCGTTATGAAGCCGGTCCAGTGCGGCGGTGAGGACGCGCAATTTTTAAAGAGATCTCTCCAGCTGAAAACGCCCTTAAAGAAAATCAATCCTTGTTTTGCCGAGGAGCCGCTCTCCCCTCATTTAGCTTTCGCCCGGCAGAAAACAACAGTTGATATTCCTAAAATTCTTGAGGCGTATCGTGAATTGCAACAAGAATATGACTTGCTCTTGATCGAGGGGGCGGGCGGCTTGTTGGTTCCGTTACGCGAAGACTATTCGGTCGCGGATCTTATCCGCGAGATGGAGCTGGAGGTCATTATTGTCGCGCGTCTGGGGCTGGGAACGATCAATCATACGCTTTTGACCATTAACCAGGCAAGGGCGATGGGCTTAAACGTGAAGGGCGTCATCTTCAATACAACGTCGGTAGGAAAATTAGGAATCCCCGAAAGGACCAATGCGGAAATCATCGGCCGTTTGGGGCAAGTGCCTGTCTTAGGGGTCATGCCAAGACTTGAGAAACTCGAGGTCGAAGAGATTCGCAAAAGCTGTGCGTCAGCGTTTGATTTTAATTTGATCTTGCAGACACAGGCCTCAACTCGTTGGGTGGATCTTAAGGCACGGGACAAGAAATACCTCTGGCATCCTTTTACGCAGATGAAGGATTGGCTGAATGAGGAGCCCCTGGTGATTGACGAGGCGCGGGGGTGTTATTTGAAAGATGTCAATGGCCGCCGTTACCTCGATGGCGTTTCGAGTTTGTGGGTGAATGTCCATGGCCATCGCAAAAAAGAGATTGATGAGGCTATCAAAGCGCAGGTGAATCGTTTAAGTCATTCGACTCTTTTGGGGCTTTCCAATGCGCCGGCGGTCGAATTGGCCGAGGCGCTCGTTAAGATCGCTCCGAAAGGCTTGGCAAAAGTATTTTATTCCGACAATGGTTCAACGGCCGTCGAGGTCGCGGTCAAAATCGCGTATCAGTTCTGGCAGAACATCGGCCGCACAAGAAAAAGCGAAATCGCGCACTTGAGCAATGCCTATCACGGCGATACCTTGGGCAGTGTCAGCGTGGGCGGCATCGACTTGTTTCATAAAGTTTATCGTAATCTTATTTTTAAAACACTGCAGGTGGAATTTCCCGATTTTTATCGCTGTCCAAAAGGGAAAAGCTATCCGGCTTATACCGAAGAGTGTTTGCGAGGACTCGAAGACCTTTTTGAAGAAAAACACGACTCCATTGCGGCGTTTGTGGTTGAACCCATTGTTCAAGGCGCGGCCGGGATGATCGTCTGGCCGGAAGGAATTTTTAAAAAGATTTCGCTTTTATGCAAAAAGCACGATATTTTTCTCATTGCCGATGAAGTCGCCACGGGTTTCGGCCGCACGGGCAGGATGTTCGCCTGCGAGCACGAAGAGGTAACGCCGGATATTCTGTGTTTAGCCAAGGGGCTGACCGGCGGATATCTGCCGCTGGCCGCGACCTTGACGACGAAAAGGATTTTCGAAGGATTCCTTTTTGATTACAAAGAACAAAAAACCTTTTTTCACGGCCATACCTACACCGGGAACCCCTTGGCGTGCGCCGCGGCCCTGGCGAATCTTAAAATTTTTGAAGAGGAGCGCACGCTGGACAAACTGCAATCAAAGATAAAATATTTGGCGGCCGGCTTAAAAAAGTTTTATAATCTATCTTCAGTTGGCGACATCCGCCAGAAGGGCATGATGGTCGGGATCGAACTCGTGAAAGATAAAAAGACAAAGGAGCCTTATCCCTGGGAAGAGCGGATGGGTGTCAAGGTTTGCCAAGAGGTCCGCAAACACGGCGTCATTTTGCGGCCGCTGGGCAATGTGATTGTCCTCATGCCGCCCTTGGCCATCACGAAAGAAGAGATTGATCAATTACTTGAGGCGACCTATCGCTCAATAGAAAAAGTAACATAATAAAAACACTATGATGATTCGCAATATTCAAAAAACAAAAGTTTTTGTGGCGATGTCGGGCGGGGTGGATTCCTCCGTCGTCGCCGGCCTTATGAAAGAACAGGGCTACGATGTTGTCGGGGTCACGATGTGCTTTAACATTTCGCATCCTAACAGCGACCGGCCGAGCTGTTGCGGGGTACAGGGTATCGCGGACGCGCGGCGCGCCGCTCAGATTCTCGACATCCCGCACTATGTTTTTAATTTTGCCGAAGAGATCAATGAGAAGATCATTGATAATTTCACCGATGAATATTTGAACGGCCGTACTCCCAATCC
>CAYJRN010000024.1:6113-14203 GCA_964372915.1 uncultured Planctomycetales bacterium | reverse complement strand
TTGACGACGACACAGTGGGCATCGAGGACAAATTCCGCGGGAAGGCTTTTGAAATACAATGCAAATGCGCTCGCAAACAGAAACAGAAAAACGCCCAATGTCCGCACCCAGGATCGAGAAAAAAAAGACGGGTTCATCGAGCGCAATTTTTCCTGATTTCTTTTTCTTGGGTCAAAAGCCGAACCTTGCGAGCACTCTGTTTTATTCCTGCGTACGCGCCGGTCTTACCGTCCTGGCGGATCACGCGATGACAAGGAATGATCAAAGGGTAAGGATTTTTACGCAGCGCCGTCCCTACGGCGCGGACCGCTTTGGAGTGACCTATTGTCTTGGCAATCCATTGATAGGAGCGCGTTTCCCCCAGCGGAATTGTCAAAGTCGCCTTGAAGACCTTCCATTCAAAACGGGTAAGTTTTTTGTTTTTCATCATTTCACCGGCACATCGATACCGCGTTTACGCAATTCGTTGAAATAATATTCCGCACGCTGGGGTTGATGGTCCTGCCAATACAATATCCCCAAACTCTGGTACGCTTGAATAAAATCAGGATTGAGAGCCAGCGTGCGTTGCCAAAGTTTTCTGGCCTGCTCCTTTTTCTCCTGGGCATAATATAAAGTACCAAGATTAAAATAAACGTTATCATAATCTCGGTTAATTTCGATTTCCCGCAAAAATTCTTCTTCGGATTCCTTGAACCAACCGCGGCGCATATAAATAAGCCCCAGATTATTGTGCGCCATGGGTTCTTTGGCGCTTAAAGCCAGCGCCTTTTTAAACTCTTCTTCGGCTTCGGGGAATAATCCCTCCAAATAATACATCGCTCCTAAATTACGATGAGCGAAGGACGAATGAGGCGAGGACTCGACCGCGTTTCTCCAAAACGCCCATCGGCCGTTAAAATGATCGCTATGGCGAAATGTCTGCGGAACCAAAAGACCGGCCGTAACGGCGAAAAAGACCATCGAGCGGTTCTTGGCCATTAACCATTTTTTGAAGACCACCGTCTCGTTTAAAATCACAAAACAACCGATCATGGGCAGATACAGCCGGTATTCATGTTCAATGAAACTTAAGACCAGCGACGGAATTAAAAATAGCAGGAACCAAACAGCCCCAAAGATCACCCGCCCCGTACCGTTCTGGTACAGGGCCCGCCCCGTCTTTCTTTCCCGAGAACACCATAATAACATCAGAATGACGATAAAGGAAAGAGCTCCGTAGATCATCATCGTGTCTTGCCGGATCGGCAGGACGGATAAATTCAGCGGCCAAAATATTTTTCCCCAATAGGAAAGAATAGCCGGAGAATTTTGAATCAGTGTTTGAATAGCATAAAAAATGGGCACAGAGGGTGAATGCGTCAGCACATTTTGACGGATCATGAGCCACGAGAGCGTGGCAACGACCCAACCCAAGAGCAGGCCCCGCCAAGGCGGGGCAGGATTGTTCCGGTCCTCCTCCTTTTCGCTGATAAGACATTTCCACAGCCAGCACAGGATCGGCAATACGACCGCCGTTTCTTTGGTTAACAAGGCTAAAATATAAAATAATAAGTGCGCGAGGAAGTATCTTTTTCGGCCTGAATGGACAGCGTGGATAAAAAAAATAAAAGCGGCAAGAACAAACACCGCCAACAAAGAATCGGTTCTTCCCGGGATCCACGCGACCGCCCCCGCCAAGGCCGGATGAACCGAAAATAAAAGCGCAAAACCAAACGCCTTCATCCTGTTTAAATCCAATTTCCTCAAAAAAACCGCCACCAAACAACAGGCAACGACGTGAATCATAAAATTCGTTAGATGGTAACCCCAAGGCAGGTCTTTCGAAAATTGGGCATCCATCATAAAAGAAAAATTCAAGATCGGACGATAAAAAACACTGGAAATACTGTCCGGACGGATAAATAACCGCGGGACATTGGAAAAATTTTTAAAAAACCAATAATGATCTTTCAACCAGACCTGATCGTCCAGATAGGTTAAACCGTAGCCTAAGGTTCTCCCGTAAACCAAAAATATGGTTAAAATTAACCCGCCATAAGGCAGCAACGTTTGGCTAAAAAAATTTTCTGAAGAGGCCTTCATTAAAAAATTCTTTCTCTGAGTGTTCGATGATAGGCTACCGCGAACCGATGGGCTTCGTCTCTTATCCTTTGCAGTACTTTCAACCCCAACGAATCGTGCGCGAAAATGATTGGATGCCTTTTGCCCGGGACAAACACTTCCTCCTCGCGTTTGGCCAGAGCAATGATGGGGATCTCCACTGCCAATAATTCCAACTGCTCCACAGCCGCCGCCAGCTGGCCCTTGCCGCCGTCGACCATGATCAGATCCGGGAATATGGCCCGTTCTTCTTTGAGCCGCCGGTATCGACGGAACACGACCTCGGCGATCATTTTGAAATCATCGATGCCTTCCACCCGGCGGATGCGAAACCGCCGGTAATTTTTCTTATCCGGCCGGCCGTTAAAAAAGCTCACCATGGATCCCACCGCTTGGGCGCCCTGAAGGTTCGAAATATCAAAGCATTCAATGCGCTGCGGCGATCGGGCCAAAGAGAGCCCCCGCTCAAGCTGCTCGGCCTCTTTGTAATAATTGATATCCTTGGTGCCGGAATAAAGCGCCCCTATCGCCCGGATCTGATCGCGAACCCGCGCCGCTTCTTCGAAGCGGCGTTCTTGGACAAACGTCTCCATGTCCTCGCGCAAATCCCGAATCAGTTCATCCTTTTTTCCTTCAAGGATCAACCGAACATTACGAATGACCTTCGCGTACTGTTGCTCATCGATGTTCTTGACGCAGGGGGCATCGCAGAGTCCCAAATGAAAATCCAGACAGGCTTTTTTGGGAAACGGATGGCAGGTGCGAAAATGAAAAATCTTACGAATGATTCCCAGCGCTTCACGAATGAGCTTGGGCGACACATAGGGACCGTAATATTCCTTGCCTCTGGTTTTCTCTCGAGGCCGCTCGAGACTCACGCGCGGAAACTTTTCCTTCGAAATGACGATGTATGGATAACTTTTGTCATCGCGCAAATCGACATTGTACTTAGGATGGTACTGTTTAATCAGGCTGGCCTCGAGGATCAAGGCTTCGGCTTCCGAATGCGTGCCAACGGTTTCAATATCACGGATATGGGAAATCAGCAGATCGGTTTTGGTAAAAATTTCCTTCGAAGGCCGAAAATAGGACTGAACGCGCTTCTTTAAGGAAACCGCCTTGCCGACGTAAATCACCTGACCTTCTTTATCCTTCATCAAATACACGCCGCTGGAGTGCGGCAGGCGTTCAATTTTATCTTTTAGATCCATGGCTTATCCAATAAACTTCTGAAAACTTCTGATCTTTTCAACGATACTCACAGCCTGATCCACTTTAAAAACAAAACATACGATTCCAAAAATCACATACCCTAAAACGGCGGCCAGGACAAGACGAGACAGATCCCCAACCGCGGGCAAACCATTCCAGATCATTTGAATAACCGCCGCCATCGCGGTCGCCGCTCCCGCGACTTTCATAAGGTATTCTCCAATTCCCTTGAAGATACCGTTCAAACGCTGGTTGAGCCGATACATAAGAACCAAAAAGTTGATGGTCATGGCTATTGAACTCGCCAACGCAATCCCTCCGATCTTTAAGGGCCACATCAAAATAAAATTAAGAATGATATTAATCATCAGACACGCCCCGGCCACCTTCACCGGCGTGGCGGTATCCTGCAGCGCATGAAAAGAGGTCACCAGGATTTTGACTCCGCCAAAACTCACCAGGCCCAGCGCGTAAAACAAAAGCGCGCGGGAAGTGATCTCGGTGGAATACCTACTGAACTCGCCGCGTTCAAAAAGGATCCGGATAATCGGATGGGACAGGCTCAAAAAAAGCGCCATCGTGGGCAGCATCACAAAAAAAACGTTCTTAAGAGAAAAAGTCAGGGTCTTTTTAAATCCTTCTGTATTTTTCGCCGTTGCCTGGCCTGCCAGCGTCGGCAAAATAACCGAAGCCAGCGCCGTGATAAAGACCCCATTAGGAAACTGGATGATGCGATCCGCGTAATAGATCGCCGAAATGCCGCCCGCTCCGACAACCGTCGAAAGGGAGGCGCACAGGGTGTTGACAAAAATGTTCAGTTGATAAATCCCCGTGCCAAAGAGCCGCGGGACAAAGAGTTTTCCGACTTTGCGCGCGCCCGGGTGATTGAAAAAACTTAAAGAGCGCGGCCTCTCAACGCGGATACCGGCCCTCATCAAAGGAATTTGCTGAAAGACAAGCTGCAAGATACCCCCCGCAAGAACCCCGATGGCCAATCCATACACCGATTCCTGCATGTGAGTCGACAAGAGGATACTGACAATAAAGGCGACATTTAACAAACACGGGCCAAACGCCGCGGTGACAAAAGAACGCATCGTGGTAAGAATGGCAATACTGTAAGCCGTGAGACCAATCAGAATAAGATAGGGGAACATCATCCGTGTCAATTGAATCGTGAGTTCGACTTTCCCCGGGTGAACGGCGAATCCCGGGGCCACCAGACGAACGAGGACCGGCGCAAACGCGATTCCCGCCAGGGTGATAGCGCTCAAAAACATCAAGGAGAGAATGAAGATAACATTGATAAAATTGTGAAACTCCCTCTTGCTTTCGGCCTGGTATTCACAGAGGACCGGCACGACCGCCGAGTTGGCCGCGCCTTCGGCGAGCATATCCCGAAAAACGTTCGGGATACGAAACGCCACGAAGAACGCGTCCGCCGCCGCGGCCGTTCCCAAGAACTTCGCGAGCAAGATATCGCGGACAAACCCCAAAATTCTGGATACAAATGTTCCAAAAGAAATAATCGAAGTGGATTTAACAATAGACCGGTGAGAATCGTGGGAGTGCGATTTATCAGTTGACATGAACAGGTGTCTTTGGTAGATTATTGCCCTGTTTACCCAGCACTTATTTTGACTTGACACTATGTTGCAAAATAAGTGCTGGGTTAAATTCGCTCCTCAAACTTACGTTCACTATCGTTCCGTAAGTTTGGAGCTCATTTAAGGAGATCGAACCATGCCCCAACGCAGAAACGCCATCAAGGCCTTGCGCGTCAATCACAAGAAGCACATGGCCAACCTCGATATCAAGACGGATCTTAAAAAGACCGTTAAAAATTTTCTCTCGCTGGTCAACAAGAAAAGCAAGGAAGAGGCCAAAGCCGCTTTGAGCGCTGTCTACAAAAAAATCGACAAAGCCGCCAAGCGAAACATTTTTAGCAAGAACACAGCGGCCCGTCGCAAATCACGCTTCAGCCGGCTTCTTTTAAGCTTAGCTTAACCACCAACACCTCAAGCGCCTGACCCGGTTCCAAACGGCTGCGTTTGATATTCACATCGGCCTCCTTAAGCGCTCGGAGGCCTTTTTGATATTCCGCGGATTGCATCCTCGCGCGCGACTTCCCCCAGAACCACACCAACCCTCCCATAATCTGCAGAGGCTGCACGCCTTCGCTCAAAATGCCGTCAAGGATTTTAAGCGCCTCAACGGACTTTCCAAACGAAATAGCCCGGGTGAGATCAAAAACATCGGTTTTTTCGCCTTTCGAACAATCCACGACCTTCAAGGACGGCTTTAACTTTCTTATAAAATCCTCATCGATCTGGGTCTCATCCGAATCAAGAACGATAGAAGCATGTTGGGAAGATTCTTTGAGGAATTCGACGATCAATTCTTTGTTATGCGGACTCAAGCGATGGATCTCGCGGATCACCATAAGGCGTTCTGGGGCCAAGACCGGAAGCGCGAGCAGGGCTTTCTTTAAAGTTTCCGAATCAAGTTTAAAGGCATACAGAATTTCATAGTCGAATTCCAAGGCTTCTTTTTGGGGGAAAAATTTTTGTTTAAGCTCAACCAAATGCCGGTTTTTCGTTTCGCTGTCTTCGCCGAAAAAAAGATAAATCATGGGTTTATTCCAAAAATTAAGGTCACAGGCCACAAGGTCACAAGGTCACAAAAAATTCTTACTTGTGACCTGCGACGTGTGACGTGTGACCGTTGAAATCACCAATCTTCGATCGTCCGTTCCACCACGCGACGGGCGAGGTCCGTAACGGCATCCTGAATCGCATCGGCTTCGGACTTAACCTCGGCACCGCTGACAAAATACGTTGTTTCCCCCACAAAGCTGGGTTCCGTCCAAACAATTTCTTGGGTCGCCGGATCAAAAAGCGACATTCCGATCACGATGTGGATACGGTATTCCAGGGGGTTGTTGTTGTCGTTGTATCTGAGAACGTTGCGCTCGTAGCCCAGCAACTCACCGGACAGGATGAGATTGGCTTTGTCTTCCTGAATGATTTTGAGGTGCCCGTCGAAAAGGAACCGGTCCACGATCGCGTTGCGGACATTGACCTCAAGGAGCGGAAAATACGTGTTGTAGGCCCGATCGGTGGAGTAATCGATTTTGTTTTTGAAAGGAGCGACGTAAATTTTCCTGTATTGACTCGGCAGGACCGACCTGGTGGAATAACCGCAGCCGGCAAAAAAAACGGCACAACACAACAGAAGGCAAATCAGCGTTTTGTTCATTAGAGTTTGTCGTTTAATTCTTGTAATTTTTGGGCGGCCCGAGGGGCCCAAGGACTTGCATGGTAGTCTTCCATCACCGTCGCGTAATAGACCTTGGCGGCCTTATAATTCTTCTGTTTTTCATAGAACTGGGCGATCACAAAATTATTCTGCGCTTCTTTTTCCCGAAGAGCGTGGATTTGATCCTGGGCTTCTTGAGAGAGTTGGGCATCCGGGTACTGCTTGACGAACTCCTTGAATTCATCCACGGCCGCCTTGGTGACCTTTTGATCATACTGGGCGTCCGTCGAACGCTTCGCGTCCGAAAGGGCAATCTGATACTTGGCGGCTTTGGCCCACTCACTGTTGGGATAATCGCTGATGACTTTTTCAAATTCATCGCGGGCCTCCTGGTACAACTGCCTTTCCTTAAGGAAAAGACCCATTTTGTACTGAGCCGGGGCCGCGTACTCGCCGTAAGGAGCGTTTTTGATGACCGTTCTAAAAACCTCCATCACGTCATAAACGGCGCTGCCAAAGATCCCGCCGACCAAGCCTTTCTTGCCGCTGCCCTCGAGCATTCTATTACCTAAATCGTATTCTTTCTTAACAACTTCCGGGGAGCGCTCACTAAAAGGATAGCGTTCGATGATTTGTTGATAGGCCTTGAAGGCATCGTAAAGCCTGTCTTCGGCTTCCCAGGAAAGGCCAATGTAAAATTCCGCTTCCGGGGCTTCTTTGGATTTCGGGTAATATCTGATCAGTTTGTTGAATTCATCCCTGGCCTTCTTATATTCTTTTGCGTCGAAGAATTCCTTGGCATAAGTCAGCTGCTTGGGAGGCGAGTCCTTGACCGCAGACTTTGGGTTAACCCACTCATTGGTCTCGGGGGTCCACATCCAAAAAGCAAAGCTTTGAGGGGCAAAAATCAGGATGAACATCGCCAGAAAGATGATCTTTTTAAACATGGAGTTAACTTTAGCATACCTCATTTGCTTTGTCAATCCTTCGACAGGCCAGCTTAAGCAGAAATGCTCAGGATTGACCCTGCCCACCCCGGCGGGCCGGGAAGCAACGTCGAATGGGTCAATTCTCGCTTGACGGAAATACGGCTTTAGTTCTGATCATTTGTAATAAAAGGACGATCAATAAATAATAAGCCCCCACCTGCCAAAGAGATACATTTTTGATAAAAAAGAACGCTCCCGGAACAAGGCTAAAAAAATAGGCCGAGGCGATGAGGACATTGAGAAATACTTTAATGAGGGGAACAAAACAGAAAAGTACAGTCGGACACAACAGTCCTACCAACATAAGACCCAGCCCCAGGGCCGTCAAAAAAGAAACCACGGGAACGATTACGAGATTCGCCAAAATCGTTACGGGTGTTATGATCTCAAAATAATAAGCCACGAGTCCCAAAACCCCTAACCACGCGACCACAGAAAGAACCAAAGACTGCAGTAAAAACAACGGGATTTTTGCGCTCCAGCCCTGTACCGATCCCGCCCGAGGCGGGCTGGTGCAGGGCCAGCCCT
>CAYJRN010000024.1:0-6013 GCA_964372915.1 uncultured Planctomycetales bacterium | reverse complement strand
GCGCTCCAGCCCTGTACCGATCCCGCCCGAGGCGGGCTGGTGCAGGGCCAGCCCTCCATACATTGTAAAAATCTTGTGTAAAATAAAATGATAAATAAAACACTCACAAAGGACAATTGGAATCCAACCTCAAAAAGGCTCAAAGGGTTAAGGAATAGAATGAGAAGTGCCGCCAGAGAAAGCGTATTGATGGAATCTATTTCTCGTTCCAGAAGAAAACTCATCAAGAATACGATGGCCATGATCGTGGCCCTCACCACCGGCGGCTGAGCGCCGGTCATAAAAGCATAAAACACCAATAAAAGGATTGTAAGAATATATTGCCATCGTCGGGGGAAGCGTAAAATCTTCAGGAATAGAAACAATAGCGACGCTACTATGCCGACATTGAAACCGCTGACCGCCAGGATATGCGCCGTTCCCGTGAAGACAAAAAGATTTTTGATGTCTTCGGGAATGTCATAGCGTTCTCCCAAAATCAAGGCATTCATAATGCCGGCCTCAACGGCAGTAAGCTGTGCGGTGAGAATCCCTTTCAAGTGTTTTCTCGTTTTAAGCGCCGCGCTTAACAAGAAAAATCCTTTCTGTGAGCCGATAACCCGCACCACTGCTTTTTTCTTGACGCTTAAAATAAGCCTGATGCCTTGCCGCCGGAGATATTCTTTATAAGAGAAGCGATCCCCCGGGGAAAAATCAAAAGGCTGGTGGAGTTTTCCTTCTAAAATCACCTCATCCCCGTAATGAATCGCTCCTTTATTCTCTTTTTCATCCGTCAGATCCCGAAAAACGTTGACCAGGACCTTGCCGCAGGCCGGCTGCCAATTAGACGAGGGGCCCCCGCAGCTGTCTTGCGACAGCAAGACGCAGGGGCCCCTTTGCCAGCGTTTCACTTGCAGGGCAAAAACCGTCTTGACGCGGCCGCCCTTGGTGCGCTTCTGCACGTCGGAGGTGACCACCCCTTCCACCGCGAGCGTCTTAGAACCTGAAGGCATGACGCGCACAATATGGTTCCAGGGAAGCGTTGAACATTGACGCGCGTATAATAATCCCGCGAGGATAATGATGGACCAGAAAAAAATTTCAGGCCATGCACCATGACGGTTCATGGCAGGCCAAATTTTGTCATTCTTTAAAATAACACTCAGAAAAAGTACGCCAACTGCGCTCACCGCAGCCAAAATAAACGGCGGATGGAAATATTCATTGAGCACAATGCCTAAGGCAAAGCCAAGAAAAATTCCCAATAAGGGACGGTGCGTTTTCATCGCGTCTTCCTCTTAGGCAGATTCAAACCCTCATAGTGGTTCAAGATGTTGAGCTTCTCATACCACCGGGGATTGAGCTTAAAAACATAATGCAGGATGCTGCCTATAAGGACGACGCAAAAAACGATCGTCAACACCAAGCGTTCTTGCCGAGTAAGAAACGACATTGTTTATTTCTAAGGATAACACCTCGGGAGGAATGGGGACCCGCGTGGCGCGTGGATATTTTTAGGTGGGTAGATCTTTTGGGGGCGGCACCATATGGTGCCGCCCCCAAAACTTCAGCTTACGACAATATTGACGAGCTTGTTGGGAACGACAATGAACTTTTGAACCGACTTGCCGGCAAGATAACTTTTCATCTTCTCATCCATAAAGATGATCTTCTTGAGGGATTCTTCTTTAAGATCCGGCGCCACATCAAACTTGCCCCGCAATTTTCCGTTGACTTGCACGACGATAGAAACCACATCCGATTTTAAAGCCTTCTCATCATACCTGGGCCAGTCGACTTTAACAATGCTTTCTTCTTTGCCGCCCATTTTTTGCCACAGTTCTTCGCAGATATGGGGTGCAAAAGGAGCGAGCAAAAGAACTAAAGATTGAATTGCTTGATTAACGAGCGGCTGATTTATTTTCCCCTCATGGGAGACACAATACTTCTCAATTTTATTTGCTAAAATCATAATACGGCTGATAGCAGCATTAAACTTAAAATGCCAATCGTACTCAATATCTTCAGTCATTTCTTTAATAGCTATATTTCTTTGCCGTTCTAATTCTTTATCTTCTACATCCAGTATTAATAACTCTTTATTCTTTGTAATAGAATATCTTTTTTCAACTAAATCCCAGACCCGGCTCAAAAACTTCCACGACCCTTCGATCGCCGAATCGTTCCACTCCAATGGATCTTCAGGCGGCGCGGCGAACAAAATAAAAAGCCTCAAGACATCCGCGCCGTATTTCTCAATGACGGAATCCGGATCAACGGTGTTGCCTCTGGATTTGGACATCACCTCACCGCCCTTCAAGACCATCCCTTGCGTCAAAAGCCGGTAAAAAGGTTCGTCAAAATCAATCAATCCCAAATCCTTAAAGAATTTCGTAAAAAATCGCGAATACAGCAAATGTAAAATCGCGTGCTCGATCCCACCGATGTATTGATCGACCGGCATCCAATACGCCGCTTCCTTTTTGTCAAAAACCTGCGTGGCGTCATGCGCCGAACAAAATCTTAAGAAATACCACGACGAATCAAAGAATGTCGCCATGGTGTCGGTCTCGCGCCGAGCCGGTGCCTGACACTTAGGACACTTCACACCCACAAATTTTTTAACTTTTAATAACGGACTCCCTCCTTCACCAGTGATCGCGATCTTTTGAGGTAACTCGACGGGAAGATCTTTTTCTGGTACAGGAACAATGCCGCACTTGTCGCAATAAATCATCGGAATGGGTGTCCCCCAATACCGTTGACGCGAAATAAGCCAATCGCGCAGACGCCAATGGACAGTCGTCTTGCCCATGTTCTCTTTCGACATCCATTCGGCGATTTTTACCAAGCCTTCGTTATTAGATAATCCATTAAACGCGCCGGAATGGACTTGCGCGCCTTCGCCTTCAAAGGCCTCCTTCATATCCTCGACGCGCAGATTCGGCCTTTGGGGATCTTGAATAACAATACGCATCGGCAGGTGATGTTCTTTCGCGAACAAAAAGTCACGCTGGTCATGTGTAGGAACTGCCATAATGGCGCCGGTTCCATACTCCATGAGAACGTAATCGGCAATCCAGATGGGAATTTCTTCGTTATTAACGGGATTGATGACGTACTGGCCGGTGAACATCCCTTCTTTCTTCAGTTCACCGGAAAGCCGAACGCTCTGACTGCGGTTGGCGATTCTTTCGACAAGCGCCGCAACTTCTTTTTCTTTCAATGTGCCGATGATGATCTTCTTGACCAAAGGATGTTCGGGGGCCAAGACCACGTACGTCGCGCCAAAAATCGTATCGGGCCGGGTGGTGAAAACCGGCAGCGTTTCTCCAGTCTTCTTGACCTTAAAACGGATTTCCACGCCCAAACTTTTGCCGATCCAATTTTCCTGCATGCTAACCACCCGCGAAGGCCAGTGCCGTAATTTTTTTAAATCCTCAAGAAGTTCTTCACTGTAATGGGTGATCTTGAGATACCATTGCTCGAGGTCTTTTTGTACCACCGGCGTCTGGCATCGCCAGCACGCGGCGTCCACGACCTCTTCATTGGCAAGCGTGGTCTCGCAGTCCGGGCACCAGTTGACCGATGAGGCCTTGCGGGTGGCCAGGCCCTTTTCAAACATCTTGAGGAAAATCCATTGGTTCCAGCGGTAGTATTCCTTGTCACAGGTGGAAAGTTCGCGGTCCCAATCGTAGGAAAATCCCATTTTTTTAAGGCCGCTGCGCATTTGGTCGATGCAGGTGTGCGTCCACTTTCCCGGATCGATTTTGTTTTTGATGGCGGCGTTCTCGGCGGGCTGGCCAAAGGCGTCGTAACCAATAGGATGCAGGACATTAAACCCTTGCATCATTTTAAGACGGGCAATCACGTCCGCAATCGTGTAGTTACGCACGTGGCCCATGTGGATTTTTCCGGAAGGATAGGGAAACATCTCCAGGACATAATATTTCGGCTTCCCCGAAGCAACGGTCGCCTTGAAGGTTTTTTTTTGTGCCCAAATCGATTGCCATTTGGACTCAAGGCGTTTTATTTCGTTAATGGTGTAGGGCATGCTTTTACTTGTGACGCGTAACTTTGTGACTTATCGTTTTCAATAAAGAAGGGGATTACATGCATCATATAATCCCCCATTTTACCTGAAACTTTTTTAAAATGCCTGGATTTTTATTTGTGAGCGAGCGACAGCTCCTTGGCATTCACGTGAACCTGACCTTTCTTGACGGTCACCGTTTGGTAATTGGTGTCAGACTTGTAATAATCAACGCCGCGTTCGATGTATTGCTCATCGATTCTCTTGGGCGCAAAAAACTTATGGCACAGCTCTTTGGCCTTCTCAATCGAAAACTCTTTACAGCAGTAGACATCGATGGAAATATAATTCTTGGGCGTGAGCGTATGGATAACGATCGAACTTTCGATCAAAGGCGCCCATCCGGAGAGGCCCGCTTTATCAGGAAAACGCGTGGCATCGGATCTGAAAATGCTGGGGGGCGATTGTTTCTCCATCCCTAAATCCGTCACAATATCGTCGAGGAATTGATAACACAGGTTTAAATCCTCGCACACTCCTTCTTTGCATCCGTACAAATCCAAAAGTAATTGATAACCAAACGCTTGATCCTTCTCTGCAGTGGCTTTAATCGTCGCCCTCCTTGCTTTTTTATTTTTCAAACTTAATCAACAATTGATAATTTTATACTATAAACTTACGAGAAAATCTACTGTTTTTTCAATTTGTTCCGTTCAAGAATTCTTCGGCCTTTTTCGCGACACTTGCAAAATCATCCGATTTATCCTAATATGTCACAGGATATTGATCTTTCTGCCACTAATAATAGAGTGGAAGTCAATACCGCCTTTTCTTCAAAAGAAGAAAGGTCGTTATACTGGCTTCCTTTATGTATTTGGAAAAGAAAAGGCCAGTAAGATAAAAATGAACATCTGCCGAGGGATGATTGATGCGAATTACCGTGAACGGTCATCAAAAAAAAATTTTAGATAAAAGCAATTTGCAAAACATCATTGAACAATTCTGCCGGGACAGCCGGCATGTGATCGCCCAAGTCAACGGCCAAATCGTCAAAAACCACGAATGGACCCAACGGACCATCGAGTCTGGCGACACGGTGGAACTCATCAATTTCGTGGGCGGTGGGTAAATGAACGTGCAAACAAGCTCTATAACCGATTCTCCTTTGATGATTGCCGGCAAATCATTCTCCAGCCGCTTTCTTCTGGGGACAGGAAAGTTCAAAAACAAGCAGGATGTCTCGGAAGCGATCGCACTATCGGGGACCGAGATCGTGACGGTGGCACTGCGCCGGATCGATCTTGAGCGTCATGAAGAGAACATCCTTGAATACATTCCTAAGAACGTTACGCTTTTGACCAACACCTCCGGCGCGCGTAATGCCCAAGAAGCCGTGCGTATCGCGCGTCTGGCGCGCGACTCCGGCTGCGGCAACTGGATAAAAATCGAAGTGATCAACGACAGCAAATATCTTTTGCCCGACAATGCCGAAACAATCAAGGCCACCGAGATCTTGGCTCGCGAAGGATTTGTCGTCCTTCCCTATATGTCTCCCGATCTTTATACCGCTCGAGCCCTGGTCAAAGCCGGTGCGGCGACCGTTATGCCCTTGGGCTCTTTGATCGGCAGCAATCAAGGATTAAAGACGCGCGAATTCATCGCAATCCTCATCAACGAAATAGATCTCCCCATTATTGTCGATGCTGGGATAGGAACTCCTTCGCAGGCCGCTGAGGCGATGGAAATGGGCGCCGCGGCAGTCTTGGCCAATACCGCCATCGCGACCGCCCAACATCCAGCCGTTTTGGCCGAGGCCTTTGCCTTAAGCATCAAAGCGGGCCGGCTCGCCTATTTGAGTAAAATGGCCGGCCCGCAGACTTCTGCCAGCCCCGCCAACGGCGGGGCCAACGCCTCATCTCCCTTAACAGGGTTCCTGTTTAAATAATAAAAATCTTGAATGATTACGCTTGAACAATTACAAGGCATTCTTGCCGACGAGAA
>CAYJRN010000023.1:11652-17751 GCA_964372915.1 uncultured Planctomycetales bacterium | reverse complement strand
CGGATGGCTTCAACTTCTCTATTGGAAATGGCTGTCTCTTTCATACATACACTAACATACAGTAAGCCATACACCATGTCAATAATTTTTTATTTTACTTACTCTTTCATTAAACTATCCAGAGACACTTCCAACGCCTTCGCAATCCCAGCCATAGTCTGAATGGTGGGATTCTTGGATTCTCCGGATTCGATTTTGACGATAGTATTGTAGGAAACGCCGGCCAGGCGGGCTAATTTCTCTTGGGACAGGCCTTTTTTATTTGGCGGGGACGACGAGATTTGAACTCGCGATCTTCAGATCGACAATCTGACATGTTAACCAGGCTACACCACGTCCCCAATTTTTCGAAGAAAAATTGGATACTTCGGCCGCCGTTATACGGCGGCCGAAGTACCTTCTAAAAATATCAAGATCTGAATGAAGAACCTGCAACGAGCGCAATTTTCTCGGCTCGCCTAAGCTCTTTTATTTCAATCTCTCTTTTTCTCGCCAAAGACTTATCTAAACAAAATTCCTTAAACAATAACTTAACCGGCCGCCGGTATTTTGTAAATCGGCAACCCACTCCTTTATTGTGTTCTGCGAGACGTTTCTCGATATTGAGCGTGATACCGGTATATAATTTCTTATCCTTGCATTCTATAATATAAACAAACCAATTTCTTGTGTCGCGCATTATAGATATTGAAAATCAGGTCCTTCGCTTCGCTCAGGATCAAACTTGGGCTAGCCCAAGTTTGGCTACACCACGTCCCCAAAAAATAGAACTAAGAAAAAAGAGCTAAGATTTAAGACCAGTTATCAGTTTGCTCAAAATCTTGATAACCTCAATATTTTGCTTTTCAATCTCCACAAGCTTGACTTTGTTGGGACAAATATTATCAGAATCTTTCAAAATTTGCAACCAATTATCAAACTCATAACTAGAATTAAGGGCAATCTCAAAATACCGCTTCTTCCCTTTATCCGTTGAGGAAGAGTTGCCTTCAGCGATATTAGCACCGATGGAAGTTGCAGAGCCAATACATTGACCAATAATCTTTGAATGCTTGAGATGGACTTCATCCAACAATTCAATAACGAGAAGTGCATTTTGATGAGCTTTTTGCCATACAATCAATCTTCTATAATTCGGTTCATCCATAACACTCCATATTCTTAGCTCTGAGTTCTTAGCTCTAAGATCTGTATATTGGGTGGGCGGTACTGGATTTGAACCAATGGCCTTCTGAATGTAAGTCAGCACCAACTTTCCTTTAAAAAATATTGTGGTTGTTGGTACCGCCCTGACTTTTCTTTAAAAAAAGTTGGTGCAGTCCTGACTACCTCAAATATTTTTAGAGAAGTCAGGGCAGATGCTCTAACCTTGTTTTCTTTAAATTATCAATGGACGAAGAAGGACTCGAACCTTCGACCTGTTGAATGTAAGTCAACTGCTCTAACCAACTGAGCTATTCGTCCCGATTTTCTGTTTGTTTAGCCTGCTGTTGAATCGGCTATACGTAAAATAGATCATCAAACCTATCACGAGCCAAATCACCAGACGGAACCACGTGTCTGAATCGAGCGACGACATCATGGACAAACACACCAAAATCCCCAGGAGCGGAAACAAAGGAAAACAGGGCACTTTATAAGGTCTGGGCATATCAGGCTGCGTGTAACGCAATACCATGACGCCCGCGCACACGATGATAAACGCCAAAAGCGTGCCGATGCTCGTCATATGCCCTAACTTCGAAATGGGGAAGAATCCCGCGAAGAAACTGATGAAAACCATAAAAAGCAAATTGGAACGCCAGGGAGTTCTCCAGGCGGGGTGAATATCCGAAAACAATTGAGGCAAAAGGCCGTCTCTAGACATTGAATAAAAAACCCGCGACTGACCCAAGAGCAAAACTAAAATCACTGATGTAAAACCGCTAATGATTCCCAGTTTCACCAGCATCTGCAGCCAGGGAAACGGCGTCATGTTGATGGCCGTGGCCACCGGAGCCGCGTCGCCTCTCATCACCTTATAATTGACCATCCCGGTGAGAACAAAGGAAAATGCCAGATATAAAACCGTGCAAATCAAAAGCGATCCTATAATCCCAATGGGGACATCCCTTTTGGGATTTTTAGATTCCTGCGCGGCCGTCGAGACAGTATCAAAACCGATATAGGCGAAGAAAATGACACCGGCAGCCCGCATGATGCCGCTTATGCCGAATTCCCCGAACTTGCCGGTGTTGGGTGGAATAAACGGCACATAATTTTCCGCCTTTATATACTGCGCCCCCACCGCGATGAAAATGAAAACAACCACTAACTTGACCACCACAATGATGGAATTCACCCGCGCCGACCCTTTAATCCCCAACATCAAGAGAATGGAAACCATGACGATGATAAACATGGCGGGAATATTGATGAGACCGTGAGCAACGCTCCCATCGGACAAGGTAATGGTATCAAAAGGACACGCCGCCAGGCGGGCGGGAATCGCAAGGCCGAAATCATGTAACAATGATCCCACGTATCTCGACCAGCTGACCGCGACCACCGAGGCCGCCACCGCATATTCCAAAACCAAATCCCATCCGATAATCCAGGCAACGAGCTCCCCCATCGTGGCATACGTATAAGTATAGGCACTTCCAGCGACGGGGATCATCGAGGCCAGCTCGCTGTAACACATTCCGGCAAAGGCACAGCCCACCGCCGCGACCACAAATGAGAGAACCACCGCGGGCCCGGCATTTTCGGCGGCGGCAATCCCCGTCAGCGAAAACAATCCGGCGCCGATGATGGCGCCAATCCCCAAAGAAATCAAACTTACCGGACCCAGGGTTCGCTGAAGCTTATGTTCTCCTTCTTCGGAAGTCGCGATAATTTGATGGATTGGCTTTTTGACAAAAAGATTCATGCTCACCTCCGCGTGTCTTGAATTTCCTTTAGAATTTTTTGCGCCGCCTCATAAGGGGATGGGGCTTCCACGATGGGACGGCCCACCACGAGATAATCGCTTCCTTGGCTGACAGCTTCTTTTGGAGTCGCCACTCGTTGCTGATCGCCTTTTTGAGCGCCCGCGGGACGAATGCCGGGCGTCACAATGATGAAATCTCTACCGAAATGCCGTCGGATGAGTCCGGCTTCTTCCACAGAAGCAACGACACCGTCCAAGCCCGATTCCTTCGCGAGCTTAGCGCGTTCCAAAACCAGAGTTTCCATATTAGCATCCCGGGCGGTACTCGTCAAAACCGTCACTCCGACGGCCAAAGGCTTTCTCATTCCAAGTTCTTTGGCTTTTTTGATTCCGGCTTTTGTGGCAGCCTTCAGCATTTCCTTGCCGCCAACGGTATGCACCGTGTACATGAAAAGCCCTTGCTCGCTTTTGGGATCATTGTTATGTCGCTTGAGGGATTCATGCCATGCCGAGCTTAAACCCACGGCGGCGCTCACGGCGTTGGCGACGGTGTTGAGAATATCATGGAATTTAAGATCCAAGAAAACCTTTTTTCCAAGATCCTGCAAGTACCGAATCGTCACCGGCCCCGTCGCGGTAAAAAGTTGACTGCCAACTTTAAAAATGTCTACGCTGGGCGCGAGATCATCAATGAGTTTCTTGGCTTTTTCAGCCGTATCAACATCAAGCGCGACGATGAGTTGGGGTTTTCTATTCATAGCAATCTTTGCTCTAGGATCAAGGGTGTAGGGCTACTTTCCCCTAGACCCTTCAGCCTACACCAATTAGATTTTTATACTTCCGATAAGTTCTCTGATGTCTTCTATTTTATTTTCTCTCATGTACTCTTCGATGCCGCGCAAAACCTCGAGCGGCGCCCGCGGATTGATGAAATTCATGGTCCCGACGGCAACAGCCGATGCCCCAGCGATCAAGAATTCCAGCGCGTCATGGGCGTTAGCGATTCCCCCCATCGCGATTATGGGAATCTTCACTGTTTGCGCAACTTCCCAAACCATACGAACGGCGATCGGCCGAATCGCCGGACCGCTTAACCCGCCGGTAAAATTCCCTAAAACAGAAATGCGGGTTTTCACGTCGATCGCCATGGCCGTGAAGGTATTGATGAGACTCACGGCGTCCGCGCCGGCGTCTTCGGCGGCCAAGGCGATTTGAGCAATGTTGGTCACATTGGGCGATAATTTCGCGATGACGGGAACCTTGGCGATGCTTTTAATTTTTCTCACCACCCGATGAGTTGCTTCATGGTCCTGCGCCACAAGCGTCTTGTGTTTAAGGTTAGGACAGGAAAGATTGAGTTCAAACGCGTCAACCCCGCCCGCCGCGTTAAATTTCTCCGCGATCGCCACAAATTCCTCATCGGTGTGTCCCAAAATGCTGATGATGAGCGGAATGCCGATCTTCTTTAAAGCCGGCAATTTTTTTGCGATGAATCCGTCGGCGCCCGGATTCTCAATTCCAATGGCGTTGAGCATTCCGGCCGGGGTTTCAATGATCCGCGGCGGAGGATTGCCTTCACGCTTATGGAGCGTTACGGTTTTAGGAACCAGCGCCCCCAACTTTTTGACCTCTTCCAAATCATAATACTTCTCCGCGTGGCCAAATGTCCCCGAAGCCACGGTAACGGGATTTTTGAGTTTAAGGTTTCCTATGTTGACAGAGATATTCATTTAAAAAATCACTTCCTGCAAATCAAACACCGGCCCATCGTAACAGGTCGTCTTGTAGCCTTTGGTCGTCGGAATGGAACAGCCCAGGCATGCCCCCAAGGCGCAGGCCATCACTTCTTCGCAGGAAGCTTCTGCTCGTAAATGCTGTTGACGCGCGAATGCCTGGACCGATTTCATCATCGCCTGCGGCCCGCAGGTGTAAACAAACGTCGTCTTGGCATCAGGATTGATCTTGGAATAAAGCTCCGAAACGCGCCCCTTCCGTCCCACGCTGCCGTCATCGGTGGAAACATAGACCTTCACGCCGTTGGCTTTAAATTCCTTCATCGGATACACGTGGTTCTTCGTGCGCCCGCCGTAAAGAAGAATCAATTCATACTTTTCCTTTTTGAGCTTGTCCGTGAGAAGAAGAAACGGCGCCACCCCGATGCCGCCGGCGATCATGACGACCTGTTGAGTCCCTGCAGGCGGTTCGCTAAAACAATTTCCTAAAGGGCCCAAGACATCCAGTTCCTCGCCGACTTTTTTTTGCAAAAGTAATTTTGTGCCGAGTCCGATAGGCTCATAAAGAATGTCCACTGTTTTTTGGGCCCGGTAAACGCTAAAGGGCCGACGGAAAAACGGCTCAAACCCGTCGGAAACCTTGATATGGATGAATTGCCCGGGCTGTATCTTATTGACGAGGACTTTGGCATCGAGGGAAAGGCAATAAAAACGCGGACATAATTCTTTATTAGAGACAACCTTAAATTTATTTTGAATTTTGGACATGAATGGAATTCGACGTGTTGTAAAGAACCAACAGGCCGACGGTAAAAACAAACATCACAAATAAAAATTTCAAAATCGTCGCCGCGGGATTCGTGAACCCAAAAACGAACTTCTCCTGAAAAGTTTCTAAGCCAAAGGCCAGGATCGGCCAACCCAGGAGGCCGCGCTTTTCCGCGGTGCTAAAGGCCTCTTTAAGAGGAAACGCCTTCTTGAAATCAACCTCCTGTAACCCTTTGCCCATCGGAAAAAGCCGCGGCACGTTCGCGCGGTAATCCGCGTAAGGCTGTCCAAAATTTTTAAGCAAGAGCTCTTCTTCGCGAACGATCTGTTTAAAAAAACGCATATAAAAAACGGCTGTAAAAATCGGCAGCATCCACCAGGGCCAGACCATGAGAAGAAACCCCGCGCCCATCAAGAAACTTCCCAAATACATGGGGTTTCTCACCAAGAGATAGGGGCCGCTCATGACCAGCGCATGCCCTTCTTGAGAATGAAATTTCTTATGGCCGCGGCCGGCCATCCGAAAATATATCCCGACCAACACCAACAAGAGGCCTAAGGAATCGAAAATATCGTCGGCCAATGGATTTGAGAAGTAAAAAAACGGGAACACAACCCATAGTCCGGTTAAAATTATAATGAATGAGAGAATCAGGCTGTCGATTTGGACGCGGGGTTTCATGGATG
>CAYJRN010000023.1:9556-11552 GCA_964372915.1 uncultured Planctomycetales bacterium | reverse complement strand
CAGCGGAAACAGCGTTCATTTTCCCGTCCATAAACCTTAATCCTATTGCTATAGATTCCCTTCTCACCGTTGGTATCGCGATAGGTGTTCATGGATGTCCCGCGTCCTTGGATGGCTTCTTCAAGAACCCTGGTGGTCATGCGATGCAGTACCCGAATCTCTCCCTTTGTTAAAGAACGGGCCGGGCGCCGCGGATTGATCCTCGCGCGAAACAAAATCTCGGAGGCGTAAATATTACCGATCCCGGCGACAAAGCTCTGGTTCATCAAGAGCGACTTGATGGGCATTGTATGTTTTTTAAATTTCGTTTGAAGCCATTCGAAATTAAACACGGCGTCCCAAGGTTCCGGGCCGAGGGTGTTGAGAAACTTCACCTGGGAAAGCTCATCCACCCGTGTCAACCGGCCAAACAACCTATGGTCATTATAATTCAAAAAGCTTCCATCACAGAAAAGAAAGGTCAATTTTGTCGACCCTGAGCTACGGCGGCCTTTGAAAGTAGCGGGTCGAAGGGTCGATCCGTCCGACGGCCTTTTCATAAAATTTTCTCCATAGATCAGCTGCCCGGTCATCATCAACTGAACAATGAGATAGCCTTCTTCTTGAAACCGGATGATGATGGCCTTGCCGCGGCGGGAAATACCGACGATTGTTTTCCCGAGGAGACGGGCTTTAAAACGATCTAAAGAGCGATCCCGGATCACGCGCCCATCATAAATCTTTAGATCGACAATCTTTTTCCCGAGGGCAATCCGCTCTAAATCCCTTTTAATGGTTTCGACTTCCGGCAGTTCTGGCATGATTTTTTCAGACACCCGGCTTCCCAGCAACCCAGGGGCCCCAGAAAACAAAAAGCTTTTTACTGGGTCACTGGACGCCTTTTAAGTTTTCTATTATTCTTAATGGCTCTGACCAGCCGCTTTATTTTTTGCTCGGCTTCTTTCAAATTCTTTACCTTAATCATTCCCTCCATGTTCCAATTGCCTAAATCAATAATCGGACGGCCATAGACACACCCGTAACAAATTTCGGAACGCGTTCCATGACTTCCCGGCAAGGCAATGATAATGTCGGCCGAACAAGCCACAATGGCGTTGCGGGCGTAACCGATAGATGTTGGCAAAGCTATGTCTATGAATGGGTTAGCTTCTTTTTTATCCTTTCCTGGAAGCAGACCAATGGTTATTCCGCCAGCAGCTTTACAACCGCGAGATGCCGCCTTCATTGTTCCATCTAGGCCGCCACAAACCAATATAGCCCCCACTTTAGCGATTATTTTACCAATATTATGGGCTATTTTCTCCACTTTTCTATTTATATCATGCCCACCGATCACCGATATTGTAATTTTCTGGGACATTGAATTCCTATTTTTAGTTATCCACATATTGTGGACAGAATGTGAATAAGTACTAGGGCTTGTGTTGGTAAATTTTACGCCCCCGACAGGAATCGAACCTGTACCCCAAGCTCCGGAGGCTTGTACTCTATCCGTTGAGCTACGGGGGCGAGATTTAATTCTCAAAATAAGCCTCTAAGAACGCCATTCAAGAGTAAAGTTTCCGTACTCTACCCCCTGCGTACTTGTTTTTCCTCTAAAATGTTTCTTGAAGGAAACAAGTACGTACTAATTTCCTCTTTTAGAAATTAAGGAAAATTAGTACGTTTTACTTCGGGGACAATCATTCTTTTAAAAAAAAAGACTTAACTGCTGTTCCGAATTTAAAGAAAATTTTTCTTTTGCGCCGGAGACTTTGATTTTACCATATTCCCCATCATAGCCGGGAGCAATAGACACGCGGCCTTCGCGGGCAGCCATAATACCTTTTGCCGTGGCCGCAGAAATCACTTTGAGTAAATCTTGTTGAGGAACATTGGAAAGAACATCCAGCTCGTTGCCGAAGGCGCTGAGTATCGCCTCATACTCTTTTTGCACGAGCTTCGATGCTACGCCCACTCCCCGCACATCCGCAATAATTTCTCCTAAAGGAATCAG
>CAYJRN010000023.1:5430-9456 GCA_964372915.1 uncultured Planctomycetales bacterium | reverse complement strand
CCGATTTTCGAGGGGGAATGGGCGTCGGAATTGCTGACCAGCGTCATCCGATCCAGACAACTCAAGCGCCAATTCATCGCCGGATCCGACGACAAACCCGTTTCCACGCAGGTAATCTTTTCCGACAATTCCTCCCAGCATTCTTCAACCGTATTAAACCCGGATTTTGAACCGAACATGCTGAACCACGGCGTCCAGATATGCGCCGGGATGATGAACACTTGTGGGTCAATGTCGAGCATGATCTTCGCGGTGTCCTTGACATCCATGCCGATGATCGGCCGTCCGTCGGAATTGAGGTTAGCGCCGCGCTTTTGAAGCGCTTCAATAATTTTTTCAACCGTCTTAAAGCTCGGCGCTAAATAAACCGTATGGATCCGGTACGTCCTGCCGTTCTTGGAATAGATATTGCTGATTTCGCTGGTAAGAATAAAATGCGTGCCCTTGTGAACGAAGAGATTCCCGTCGGCCGGTTCCAGTTTGGCCTTGAGCTCCTTGAGCCATAACGGATGGGTAAAATCCCCTGTCCCTAAAAGGCCGACGCCTTTTTTCTTAGCCCATAAAGCATTGTGCTCGACATCGGCGTCTTTACTCGTGGCGCGGGAATATTTGGAATGCAGATGAAAGTCGGCAGCGAACTTCATAAAAACCTCTGGGTCACTGGGTTCCTTTTAATGAATACGTTATTCTACCACCGCAGATGGTGGTTTCAACACAACCTTTAAGCGTCCGTCCGATAAAGGGAGAGTTCTTAGATTTGGAAACAATTCCCTCTTTTTTAAAGACCCATTCCTTTTTGGGATCAATGATCGTGATATCGGCGTCCTTGCCTTCCTTGATCTCGCCTTTGTTGTTCAGCCCGGTGATTCTGGCCGGGGCGGCCGACATCTTTTCGACCATTTGCGGGAAGCTAAGAACCTTTTTGTCGACGAGCTCGCTAACGGTAAGCCCCACGGCGGTCTCAAGACCAATCATCCCGAAAGGCGCGTGGTCGAACTCCAATTCTTTTTCTTCGGGCGTGTGCGGAGCATGGTCAGTCGTGATGCAATCAATGGTTCCGTCTTTCAAACCTTCTTTGATCGCGGCGACATCATCGCCGGCGCGCAAAGGAGGACTCACTTTAAAATTCGTGTCATAGGATTTGACCATATCGTCGGTCAACGTGAAGTGATGCGGACAGGCCTCGGCGCTCACCGCAATCCCTTGAGATTTGGCAAAACGAATGAGCTCCACGGATCGACGGCAGCTCATATGGGCGAAATGGACCCTTCCGTTTAAATAGCGGGCGAGCTCAATGTCGCGGGCAACGATGATCGTTTCCGCGACGGCCGGCCAACCCTTGAGGCCCAAAAGCGTTGAGGTCAACCCCTCATTCATCACTCCGTGATTACTTAAACAAGGATCCTCACAATGTTGAATAAGCAGAATGCCGACCATTTTAGAATATTCCATCGCCAAGCGCATCAATTGGCTGTTATTGACCGCGCGTCCGTCGTCGGAAAGCGCCAGGCACCCCGCCTCTTTGAGCTCAAAAATATCGGTCAACTCTTCGTTCTTCTGACCCTTGGTGATGGCGCCAATGGGATAGACATTGACCAGGCCCACTCGCTCGGCTTCCTTGATGATGGCCTCAACAATTGATGCGTTATCAATAACCGGATTGGTATTGGGCATGCAAAAAATCGACGTGAATCCGCCCTTGGCTGCCGACCGGGAACCGGTCTCGACCGTTTCCTTGTCCTCACGCCCGGGTTCGCGCAGATGCACGTGCAGATCAATCAATCCCGGCATCACCAGTTTTCCTTTGGCGTCAATAACGGAGTGACCATTGGCGGGAATTGAGGAAGCAATCTTTTTGATTTGATTGCCTTCAATCAAAATATCCTTAGCCTCTTTGGACATCCTGTCGGTATTTACGATTGTGGCGTTCTTGATAAGCATAAAGCCCTTCTATTCTTAAAAGGAAACTGTTTTCAATTCCTTTTCCTTCTTTGTCCCAAGCAAAAGGTAGAGAACGGCCATACGCACCGCGATGCCGTTGGTGACCTGCTCCAAAATCACCGAATGCTCGCCGTCGGCGACCTCCGCGGAAAGCTCCACCCCGCGGTTCGTGGGGCCGGGATGCATGATGAGCACATCTTTCTTCGCCTTCTGCAATTTTTCCTTGGTCAACCCGAACATCCGGGCGTATTCTTTGATCGACGGTAAAAACTTATCCTGCTGGCGCTCTTTTTGCAATCTCAAAACCATCAACACGTCGGAATCTTGAAGCACGTCATCCAAATCATACGTAACCCTGACCCCTGTCTTCTCAATGGCCATCGGCATGAGCGTCGACGGGCCGCAGAGCGTGACCTGAGCCCCAAGCTTGGTAAATCCCCAGACATTCGAACGGGCGACACGCGAGTGTAAGATATCCCCGATGATGCCGATCTTAAGACCGGCGATTGTTCCCAATCGTTCCTTGACCGTGAAAAGATCCAAGAGGGCCTGGGTCGGATGCGCGCGGCAACCGTCGCCGGCGTTAATGACCGAGGGTCCCAAGGCATCGGCGATGATTTTGGGGGCGCCGCTGCTGGAATGACGCACCACGATCAAATCGACATTCATGGCTTCAATATTTTTAGCCGTATCCAACAGGGATTCGCCTTTGGTCATCGAACTGGAGCCGGAGGCGACACTGATCGTATCCGCCGACAAGCGTTTGGCGGCGAGTTCAAATGAAACGCGGGTTCTGGTGGATGGCTCAAAAAAAAGCATCGCCACGGTTTTCCCGCGCAAGGCCGGAACTTTCTTGACGTCACGCTCGGACACCTGTTTAAAAGACTTGGCTGTTTCCAAGACCAGTTCGATTTCTTCCTTGCTTACGTCATCCAAGTCCAAAAGATCATGTCTGGTCCATTCGCTCATGAGTTTTCTTTCTTTTCCATGATCACTTGATCTTCCTTCCCATCCGTCTCGGAAAGAATGACCTGTATGTTTTGCGTAAGCGCTGTCGGAATATTTTTGCCAACGTAATCCGCGCGGATGGGAAGCTCCCGGTGCCCGCGGTCAATCAATACCGCCAGCTGAATGCTCGATGGGCGGCCGAAATCTATAAGGGCATCGAGGGCCGCCCGAATCGTTCGCCCGGTAAAAAGCACGTCATCCACAAGGACGATTTTTTTCTGGGAAATGTCAAAATCAATGTTGGTTTCATGGACAACCGGCTGGCTGTCGATCAAGGTCAAGTCATCGCGATAGAGAGTAATGTCCAGAATTCCGACGGGAACGCCATCCCCCTCAATCTGCTTGACGCAGTCGTTGAGCCGCTGCGCGAGGATGACGCCCCGGGTGCGGATCCCGATGAAACACAGGCTTTCAACGCCTTTGTTTTTTTCCACGATCTCGTGCGCCACGCGCATCAGCGCCCGCCGGATCGCTTCCTGGTCCATAATTTTAGAGT
This sequence comes from uncultured Planctomycetales bacterium, assembly GCA_964372915.1. Lineage (GTDB taxonomy): Bacteria > Omnitrophota > Gorgyraeia > Zapsychrales > JAHFFX01 > CAYJRN01. The sequence goes on along the minus strand of CAYJRN010000023.1, from coordinate 6,011 downwards.
GCTGGCTCATAATCGTGGCTCGTCACAAAAAAATGGCCCAATCCTCGCGAGAGAATTGAGCCTCGAACTTGTCTTAAAATTAAGATGTTCATTTTTATCCTTTCCGGCTTCACGGAACCGGATTTAAAGTTAGAAAAAATATATCACCCCTCTTTTAAAATGTCAAGCACTATGATTATTCCTTACTGAAGAAAAACCTTTTCCAATTGTTTTTTTCTTCTGTTCAGTTATACTTGAAGTAAGCTAACAAGAAAGATCAATGCCATGAAAAGAAAAGTTCTCTTTTTGTTTTTTTTGATGGTCCTGACCGTCCTCCCTTGTTTTTCCGAGACCTTGACCCTCACCACCTATTATCCTTCTCCGCTGGGAGCTTATGATCAAATTTTATTTGTTCCCAAGGCCACCCAATCCGGCGCCTGCACCACGGGGACCGTTTATTTCGATACCACCAGCGGAGACCTCAATGTTTGTAAGACCGGGACCTGGGTGGCGGGAAACGCGCCGGGATTCTGGACCCTGAGCGGCTCAAGCATTTCTCCCTCCACTCTAACCTGGAACGTCGGCATCGGGACGAGCGCGCC
>CAYJRN010000023.1:0-5330 GCA_964372915.1 uncultured Planctomycetales bacterium | reverse complement strand
ACGCGGATCAGATGGTGATCAATACCGGCGGCAACGTCGGCATCGGGACGACGGCGCCGAACGCGAAGCTCGAGGTCGCCGGGGGCCATCTGCTGATGAGCGGCGGCGGGTATGTCCGCGGCCTGCCGAATGCCGCGGCCACGACCGCGATCAATGACCCGACCATGGCCACGAGCAAGGACTACGTCGACGCGGCAGCGGGCGGGGGGTGCTACCCCAGGACCACAAGTGAAACTGTTTCGTATGACGGGTTTTGTAATCTCACCGCGATCGGATCACAGGTTCCGCCTGCATGCCCCGTTGGAACAACGGATCAGGGATTTGTCGAAGCCTATATGATTGCAGCGGCAATGCCCGTTGGCGGCTGTTTTGGCCCCTCGTCGGGTACCACGGTGTATTACCGCGTATGCTGCAAATAGGCGTTCGGAGTGTCCAAAAAACTCACCTTCGCTTTGCCATTTAAAGATGAAAAGAAATAGATTCGTGTGCTTGAGACAAGTTAAAGAGCAGAACGAACTCGCCCTTAGGGGCATTCTTTGAGAAATGATGAATCAATTCGCTGACCGGGGCTTTTCTGATCTCTTCGAATTTCTTGGTGAGTTCCCGTACACAGACAATGACAGGATTATTGAGGACTTCCTGAATATCTTTGAGGGTCTTCACAATTCGGTGCGGCGACTCATAAAAAATAACGGTTCTTCCTTCCTTTTTCAAACTCTCTAATTTTTTCCGACGAACGGCCGATTTCACGGGTAAAAAACCTTCAAAAATAAAACTGTGCGCGGAAAGCCCTGAGGCGGTCAAGGCTGTAATCAAAGCCGTGACCCCGGGGATCACCTCGACCTTGATCCCTTCCTCTTGCGCGCGACGGATCAAAGGATAACCCGGGTCGCTAATCCCCGGCGTGCCCGCGTCGCTCACGAGCGCGATATTTTTTCCTTCTTTTAAAAATTTCATAAGCTCATTCGTCTTGCGGTCTTCATTATGCTCAAAGAAACTCGTAAGAGGTTTATCGATGCCGTAGGTATCAAGGAGGATTTTGGTGTGACGAGTATCTTCGGCCGCAATGAGATCGACTTTCTTCAAGACCTCAAGAGCCCGGAGTGTAATATCTTTAAGATTTCCAATAGGGGTGGAGACGATGTAGAGCATCACTCCACCGTCACCGACTTCGCCAAGTTTCTCGGCTGATCGACATCACATCCGCGTTTGGTGGAAATGTAGTAGGCCAAAAGCTGCAGAGGCAGCGCCACTAAAAAGGGAGTGAGCACCGGATGGGTGGATGGGATAAAAATGGCGTGATGGCAGTGCTGGGCAATGGTCTTATCGCCTTGAGTGGCGATCGCGATGATCTTTCCTTTTCTGGACTTGATCTCTTCCATATTGGAAACCATTTTTTCATAGGTGTCCGACTGCGGGGCGATGCAGACAACCGCCCGGTATTCGTCGATCAAAGCAATGGGCCCGTGTTTCATCTCGCCGGCCGCGTAACCTTCCGCCGGGATATAGGAAATCTCTTTGAGTTTGAGCGCCCCCTCCAGCGCGGAAGGGAAATTGATATTTCTTCCCAAAAAAAGAAAACAACCGAAATGCGCGTTCTCACGGCCAATCCGAGCGATCGGCCGCGGATGGTTCAAAATCTTCGTATAAAGAAAAGGAATGCGTTTTAAATCTTTGATGATTTTTTTAGCCTCGTTGGATTCTATCGCCTTGCGGATGGTCCCCAGCTTCAAAGCAAAAAGATACAGCATGCACAGTTGCGCCGTGTAAGCCTTGGTGGAAGCCACTCCAATTTCAGGCCCCGCGTGCGTATACAGAACCCCACGCGATTCGCGCGAAAGCGACGAACCCAAAACATTACAGATGGAAATGACGGTCGCGCCCCTGGTCTTGGCCTCGCGGACCGCCGCGAGCGTATCGGCCGTTTCTCCGCTTTGGCTGATGGCGATCACCAGGGTCTTCTTGGTGACGATCAGGTCCCGGTAACGGAATTCACTCGAAACATCGACGGTAACGGGTAAACGGCTGAATTTCTCGATGACATACTTGCCTATCATTCCGGCATGATACGCCGTGCCGCAGGCAACGATGACAATAGATTGAAGCTTTCGTAATTCATTTTCTTTAAAGTTCAGCCCCTCCAAGTGAATGTTCACTCCTTTGATCCGCTCGGTGAGCATCCGCGTTAAGACCTTGGGCTGTTCGTAAATTTCCTTTAGCATGAAGTGCGGATAACCCTCCTTGCGCGCCGAGCCGACCTTAAAAGACACCGTGTCGATTTTGGCCTTGACTTCTTGCTTGAAAAAATTAAAAAGCCGCACGCCTTCTTTTTTGATGAGCGCAATCTGGCCGTCTTTAAGATAAATCACCCGTTTGGTTTTATCGAGAATGGCCGGGACATCGGAGGCGATAAAATTCTCGTCTTTCCCGATGCCGATGATGAGCGGCGAGCCTACGCGCGCGGCCATCAAAGTATCCGGATAGTCGCTGTGGATTATCCCGACGGCAAAAGCCCCCTTAAGCCGGTTGACCGCTCGGGCGACCGCCGACAGAAAATCGCCCTGGTCATATTCGGCAATCAAATGCGGAATGACTTCAGTGTCGGTTTGAGAAAGGAACCGGTGTCCTTTTTGAGTAAGATATTTTTTAAGTTCCTGATAATTCTCGATGATGCCATTATGCACGACGAGAATTTTCCCGGAATGGTCCGAATGCGGATGGGAATTGATTTTGTTGGGAATCCCGTGGGTGGCCCAGCGGGTGTGAGAAATGCCGACGTTCGCAGAAGGGAGCGGATGGAATTTCATCAGCCCCTCGAGGTTATGGATCTTGCCTTCCGTTTTCCTCACCTCGATCGTCTGGTCTTTTAAGGATATGACTCCCACGCCGCTGGAGTCATATCCTCGATATTCTAACCTTTTAAGACTATCTATGAGAATCGGAACGGCTTCTTTACGGCCTACATAACCGATAATACCGCACATATGCTGGGAACCTATTTTGCTTTTTTTATCCTTTTTAAAGAGCTCGTCTTGGCTTCGGGGCGAATATGGATATACGTCACCGCCCGGCGGTAATTTCCCATCTTGCGGGTGAAATACACTTCTCCAGCGCAGGCAGCGGTCAGGTGAGTCCGGCCGATAACGTTTAAACCGGATTTCCAACGGTGACCTTCACGGGTGAGAACAGTCCCAGAATTTACCCTCTGACCGCCGCTCACCTTCATGCCGCGCGTTTCCTTGTAGAATTTTTTTGTCGTACCGCCAACTTTGGTCATGAATAATCTCCTAAATGACGTAGCACTTTTCATCTAAAACATATTTTAGGAAAAAGTGCGTACGGAATTTACCCAGCACTAATTTTTTACACAATAACAATAAAAAATTAGTGCTGGGCTACCTTATTTCTTCTCTTTAAGAATCTTATCAATCTCCGTCTTAAACCCGTTGAAGTCCCGGGCCGGGGTCTGTTGACCGTTAATAAAAAACGTCGGAGTCCCTTGAACACCCACTTGATTCCCGAGGGCGGTATCTTTATTTAAAATCTCTTCATACTTGCCATCATTCTGTTTAAGATCTTTCTCAAATTTCTTCGGGTCAATTCCTATTTTCTTGGCGAGCTCAAAAAATTTCGTTTCTTCCAAATTCGCGGGATCCGCCATCATCAAATCCACCATTTCCCAATATCTTCCCTGCTCCCCGGCGGCCAGGGCCGCTTTGGCCGCGGGTTTCGCTTTCGGATGAAAACTCAAAGGAAAATTCTTCATAACGAATTTAACATCCTTGGGATAGGCTTTCAAGGCCTCAAGAACCGGAGAATAAAACCTCTGACAAAATGGGCACTGAAAATCGGAAAACTTGACGATCGTGACCGACGCGTCCTTAGGGCCTCTCACGTGCGAAGTTCCAATCGGAATATCATACACTTGATTCAAATCCTGACGCGCTGGTGGTTGAGGCGGGCGCTGGGCCTGTTGTCCCACGCGTTCCGCCGCCTTCCTGGCCGACTCAAAAATTTCCAACATCTTTGTCTGCTGATCCTCAAGGGTCGTTAGTCGACTATCAATTCTCTGCTGAGCCATCAATACCTGCGCCAACTGCTGCCCAATCATAGGGGCGCTGGCCATTTGCACGGTGACCGCCACCCCAACGGCGATTCCAACGGCGACGACAACGATTAACGTAATCGCATCTTTCATAGCTTTTTTATCCTTTCTTTGGAATCTTCACGGACTGCCTCCGTATAGTTTCTAACTTTTACCAGTTTACTTTAAATAACCCATCTTTTCAAAGAGAAAATTCACAGAGACATTCTCCCGTATGTTCTCAAAATGTATCTGATATCATCCCAACGGTTACGGCAGCCAAAAACGGCAACGATCAACGTGTTATTCCCTTTTCTGGTGTAGCCGACAAAACACGCTTGGGCGCTTCTGGTATAACCGGTTTTACCGTGGATGCCGTGTCCCCAAGAAGTAAAAAGAAGTTTGTTGTGATTTTTGAGGGCAATGACTCGTCCGGTTTGACTTTGAATGGTTTTATGGGTATGAGCGATCACTTTTTTAAAAAACGTATGCTTGAGGGCCTCGCGAAAAATCAGAGACATATCGTAAGCACTCGTGTATTGCGAAACTCTGGACGTGGGCAGACCATTGGAATTAGCAAAGTGTGTGCGGCGCGCGCCCAAACCTTGGGCCCTTTGATTCATCATCCGCACGAATTGAGCCTCCGACCCGGCCACAGCCTCGGCGAGCACAATGCTGGCGTCGTTGGCCGAATTGAGTAAAAGCGCGAACAATAATTCCGCCACCCGATACTGTTCGCCGCTTTTAAGATTGATTTGGGAAGGCTGTACGTTCACCGCCCTGCTGCTGACCGTTACAATGCGATCTAAAGAAAGATTTTCCATGACCAGCAACGCCGTCATCACTTTAGCGGTGCTGGCGGGTTTTACCTTCCTATCAACGTCCTTACCGTAGAGCCGTTTTTGCTTGGTCACATCCATAAGAATCGCGGCCCTGGCAGAAACTCCGGAGACGCTCTTCTTTTTTTGCGCCGCGTAAATCCTCGGGGCCCCCAGAGAGGTCAGCAAGAAAAAAAGCACCAAAACCCGGACCAAACGAAATTCTGTGCTCATGGCAGGCCTGCCCCGCCTTTGGCGGGGCTTGATCCCTCGCAGGCGGCGCGGACAAGCTCCAGCGCCAAGGCAAGCGCCGGCGTTGGCAGGACGGCATTTCCTTCCGACGGGCGGATGATCCAGCTCTCCTCGATTCTCACGATTTCAATCCAAAATCTTTGCCGCAGATATTTCTCGATGACAAGAAGAAGCAC
>CAYJRN010000022.1:0-19680 GCA_964372915.1 uncultured Planctomycetales bacterium | reverse complement strand
TTAGTGTATGTATGAAAGAGACAGCCATTTCCAATAGAGAAGTTGAAGCCATCCGTGAAATTCGCAACTCCCTCATGCACAGAGGCAGGATTCCTTCCGTTCGAGAGCTGATGAATTCCTTAGGATACCGCTCTCCCCGTTCCGCCGCCGTTCTTTATGAAAATTTAACCGCGAAAGGCATTTTACGCCGCAAGCGGGATGGAAACTTCCAATTTGTTAAAGATGTCGCTGATAACAACAACGTTCGGGCCCAAACCGTCGACGTTCCTTTAGTGGGAATAATTTCCTGCGGTGCTCCCATTCTTGCCGAAGAAAATGTTCAGGCCAAATTTCCCGTCAGTACAAAATTAGCCCGCCCACCGCACAAATATTTCCTGCTCAAAGCCAAAGGCGATTCCATGGACCAGAAAGGAATCAATGACGGTGATATGGTTTTAGTCCGCCAACAGCCAACCGCCCAAAATGGCGATACCGTGGTGGCGCTTATTGATGAGGAGGCGACGGTCAAAGAATATCACGCCGCCGGCGAAACAGTTCTGTTGAAACCCAAGTCGAAGAATAAAGAACATAAACCGATCGTGCTTACTAAAGATTTTCAGGTGCAGGGAGTCGTATTGACTACTCTGGGGAAAATATGAAACTGGTAACTGAAAGCATTCCGGCCGTGGATTCGATAAAAAATTGGCCTATTCACGACCGTCCTCGAGAAAAGCTTTTAACTAAAGGCGAAAAGGCCCTTAGCGATAGTGAATTGCTAGCGATAGTATTAAGAAATGGCACTCGAGGCGTGAGCGCCACTGATTTAGCGAGAAACATCATGCTTAAATTCGGTTCTTTCAGAAATCTTAGCAATGCGCAGGAAAATGACTGGAACGATTTCAGAGGCGTTGGAAGGGCGAAAATCGCCCAAATTAAGGCCTCTATGGAAATCGGTAGGCGTTTGTGGGAAAACAGCTTGACGAGTCCCAAAATTCAATTGAACAATGCCAAAACGGTCGCCGGTATGTTGATGCCGCGTATGAGAGACGCCAAAAAAGAGATATTCACCGTCTTATTTTTAGACAGTCAAAATCGTCTGATTGAATCATCTGAGTTATCCACGGGAACAGTCAATGAAGTGCGTCCCATTATTAGGGAAATATTTCACGAGGCCTTGAAAAAGTCCGCTAGTGGACTAATATGCGTCCATAATCATCCTTCGGAGGATATTAAACCGAGCGTTGAGGACATAAACTTAACCAGAGAAATCCAAAACGCTGGAAAAGTCATGAATATTGTTCTGAGAGACCATGTTATTATAGCTGGTGAACAATATTTTAGCTTCGCGGATGAGGGTTTGATTAACGATTAGAATGCTGACTATGCGAGAAAACAAAGATTCGAAATTAAAAGTTCTATCACTCTTTTCCGGCTGTGGAGGCATGGATTTAGGCTTTGAAGGCGATTTTCATGTATTAAGGAGATCAATTAACGAAAAGATTCATCCTGATTGGTTGGTTAATCTTAACGGTGATGCGTGGGTCAAACTTCCCAAAACGGGATTTAAGACGGTGTTTGCCAATGATATTTCTTCGGCGGCAAAAGCGAGCTGGCTGCCTTATTTTACTCGAGGCGGCAGAAATGGCGTTGTTTTCAAGACTGAAAGTATCGTTGATCTGGTGAAAAATTGTTTAGGCGAAAAGAGAAATGTATTTCCATCGGCCGATATCGTTACGGGAGGCTTTCCTTGTCAAGACTTTAGCGTCGCTGGTAAACGAAATGGATTTAATTCTCACCGAGCTCATCACGGAGGAGTTTTAAATGATAGCGATGAACCAGGCGAAGAAAACCGCGGCAAGCTTTACATGTGGATGCGAGACGTGATTGACATCGTTAAGCCTGAGGTATTTATAGCTGAGAATGTTAAAGGTTTGGTATCATTGGCTGACGCTAAAAAAATTATTGAGCAAGATTTCGCTTCTACTGGCAGAACGGGTTATCTTGTGGTGGACGCCAAAGTGTTGCGAGCTCAAGATTATGGCGTTCCCCAAACTCGGGAGCGAATACTTTTTGTTGGATTTAGAAAAGACGCTCTGACGAAAGAAGCGCTTAAAAAATTAAGTGATCTAACTGATGATTCGATGTTCAATCCATATCCAAGACCAACCCACGGCGATTCTAAAGAAAATACCAAGCTTGTTCCATACGTAAAAATTAAAGACGCTTTTATTGGATTAAAAGAACCAGAGGTCGCTTCGGACCAAGCTCAAAAAGTGTATTCGAAAGCAAAATGGTACGGAAAGCATTGTCAGGGGCAAAGTGAAATAAATATCGCTGGATTGGGACCAACGATTCGATCAGAGCACCATGGTAATATCGAATTTCGTCGTTTGTCGAAGGAACATGGCGGAAGAAACGAACGAGAGCTTACCTTGGGATTAAAAGAAAGAAGGTTAACTGTAAGGGAATGCGCGAGAATACAAACGTTTCCCGATGATTTCGAATTTGTTAGAGCGAGATCTGTCTTGGGAGAAGAGTTCGCTTTGAGCGCTTCGGATGGTTACCGGGTTATTGGAAATGCCGTGCCTCCGTTAATGGCTTTTCACGTCGCATGGAGACTGAAAGAATTATGGCCGAAGCTTTTTAAAAAGGATAAAGGATGATCATCTCTAAAAACACTGAGGCTGATCACCCTTCGTTTGAAGCGCTATTAAAAGACGCTAAAAGCGACCTCGAAATGGAAGTTAAAAAATCACCTAAAGATTTTGTTAATAAGGCGTCATCTGATTTCGAGAAAGACGTTTATCATTCTTTTTTGAAGGCGTCAGCGGGTACGCCGTTCGAGGGAACAATTCAATTGGTTATAGGTCATCGTTTTCCGGATATCGTCGCCAGAAAATATTACGGTGTTGAAGTTAAAGTCACGAAACAAGATCATTGGCGTAGCACCGGAAATAGCGTTCTCGAATCGACTCGCGTTGAAGGCGTTGAAAGAATTTATTTATTTTTCGGAAAGCTCACGACGTCTCCAGAATTTAAAATCAGACGATACGAAGAATGTCTTTATGACATAGCGGTCACCCATTCACCGAGATATTTAATTGATATGGATTTGGCAGGCGGTAAAACGATTTTCGACAAAATGCGAACTAAATACGACGATTTACGCAAGTCCGGTAATCCTATAAGAGAAGTCGTCCGTTATTATCGTAAAATCGCCAAAAAAGGCGAAGAAACCTGGTGGATGGATGGCGGAGAGGACGCCGAGACGGTTTTCAGTCCAACCGTAAAGACTTGGAGCAATTTACCGGAAGGTGAACAAAATCAATACAGAAATGAGGCCATGGCGAGATTCCCTGAGATTTTCGGACGAACGCAAACTAAATATCAGAATTTAGCGGCTTGGTTGGCCGCTCATCATGGGGTTGTCGATTCTTCTCTGAGGGACAGGTTCACGGCCGGAGGTCAGAAAACCATAGAAGTCAATGGGGTAAAATACAAAAAAATACCAAGAATATTTGGATACCTGAAAGATAACGCGAAAGAAGTGATTGAAATCGTTAATGGACTATCGGTTGAGGATGTAAAGTATTATTGGGGCCTGGATCAATATCTTCGTAAAGAAGATATTGTCGAGAAATGGGTGGAGTTAGTTATTCAATATTCGATCCATGTCCTCCCGAGTTCTAAAAAATTCATTATTCATTTGTTGGGCGACGCATTTGGGGAAGGTCAATCCCCACGAGGGTTAAAAGAAGCCATGAGAAGCTATGGGCTCAAATTTTAACGAATGACGCGAAGAACCAAGATAAAAAATTATTTAGGAAGGAATTTTAAGAGACGAAGGCGACCAGATAAAATCTCGGTAAAAAAACGTTCAGCTGTAATGTCAAAAATCCGTTCAAAGCGAACAGATTTTGAAAACGTGTTTATCAAAAATTTGAAAAAGACGTTTTCGTATGAATTTGATACTTATTGCGTGGATATTAAAGGTACGCCTGATGTCGTGTTTCGGAAGCAGAAGATTTGCGTGTTCTTAGATAGTAATTTTTGGCATGGCTGGCAATTTCCGAGATGGAAGCATTTGCTTAAGAATGATTTCTGGCGAAGCAAAATAGAAAAGAATCGCTCAAGAGACAAGAAAACCACGCGTTACTTGAGAAGGAAAGGTTGGAAGGTAATGAGATTTTGGGAGCATGGTCTTAACAAAAATTTAGATGCTTGTTTTAAACGAATTAAAAGAGATCTAAAATCCAATTCTTCATGAAAACTAAAACCGAAACAAGCATAAAATTTAGCAACCGAAACTATAAAGCCCGGGTTTAAATATTGGAGATCTGGGGTTCGTGAACGTTTGCTCTACCATGTTGAATAGATTGCTTATTTCTAAAGAAGGCAGCCATGTTTCCGATGAGGCTAAATATATTGACGACCAGATTTGTTATTTTATAAACCCCTCGAGTTTTAAATTATCCGACAAGAAATTGGCTGATAAAATTTTTGAGGAGATGAATTGAAATAAATTTTTTTGCCTATAGATTAGCAATCTATCATAGAAAGTGCCAGAAACCTTCGGAGGTATAAATCATGGTGAATTATTACGTTTCGAAAGACGGGGAATTCTTTAAAAATTAAAAATAGGAGGACAAAATGAAAGATGATTATTCGAAGGAATCTGAAGCGATCAAAGTGATTATGACAACTTTATCGGTATTAGACGAAAAAATTCAGAAATCAGTTATAGAATATGTTTCAAGGCGATTAGGATTACATCAAGCAACTTCGGAGGAATCTCTGCAAGTAACTCCTGTAATGGGAACTGCAGTTGAACCATCTCCACAAACACAGAATCAATCTACAGCACAAATTGATATAAGACAATTTAAAGAAGAAAAGAATCCTAAATCAGCCATTGAAATGACTGTATTGTTAGCTTTTTATCTTTCACAGATAACTCATTTAAACGAGAGGAAAAATACGATAGGGGCTCAGGATATCAAAAAATATTTTGTAATGGCTGATTTTCCTTTACCCAAACATGCCGATATGACATTGGCAAACACAAAAAATGCAGGTTATTTAGAAATTGCTTCGAGAGGTGAATATCAGTTAAACGCGGTTGGACACAATCTGGTTGCTCACAATATGCCAAGTGGAGAGAAAAGGAAGTATAATACAAAAAAGTTGCGAAGGCAGGCAAAATCAAATCAAAAGCGAAAGAAAAAATAATGTCAGATGTCTTTCTAAATAAATTTACAGATTTAGAACGAAGAATTAAAAATACTCAATCGATTAATATAAATTCAAGAGCATTGAAAGATTCTGTAATCGAACTTGGGAAATACTATTTTCAACAGTGGAGACCAACGCTGCAGAATTATGATATTGATGAAGCTGATCTATTAGAAATAGACTCGAAATGGCAAAACTTGATCAGGCTTGCTCATGCCAATGGTGCAAAAAGTACCTATCTTAAAATTATGCGTGAGTTAAGGAATATTACCACTGAATTAAATATATCAGTGTTGTCTGGAAAATTTATACAAAAAACTGGAGCCAACACTTATAATCTCTCTGAAAGCGAATTAAAAATAATTAAGACTTTGAATAGCTTCCTTGTTTCAGCCGCCGATTCATATAAACAGGGAATACTGGATTTAAGATGTAAAGATATGAGGTTTTCGTATCGAGGGACAGCGGTTGAGCTCCGTGAAGCCCTAAGAGAAACGTTAAATAAATTAGCCCCAGATGAAGAAATTATAAAGAACTCAGATTTTAAGTTAGAGAAAGATAAGACAAGGCCATCCATGAAACAAAAAGTTAGATTTATTTTACGCTCACGCGGAATGTCAAAGACTCAACGTACCATCACAGAAAAATCCGTGGAGTATTCAGAGGGCTTATTTGGTGATATCACAAGAGCTTTCTATGATAGGGCCAGTGTTTCAACTCACCTTAAAACTAAGAAAGAAGAAGTTAGTAAGTTAAAAAATTATTTGGATCCAATCCTAAACGAATTATTGGAAATTAATTAAGGTGCGTTAGTCAATATTTATGTTTAATTGACATGCCCAAACTCTACGCCACCATCGTCCACGGCATTGGCAAGGCCGAGCCGGGATATGCCGAGCCAATTCGTTAAAAACTTTTAGAGAAATAATTTCTAATTTCGTCGCATGTACGCCGCCAAGCACATCCTTACTTAAATCATGAGCTCGTCGTCCCGCCCTTCTTAGCGAACAGATAATTTTTATTTTTTAGGGTTTATTTCTTTTGCTATAATGTTTTTACTGACTTTTTCCCTTCCAAATACACTTGTGGTAGTCAGTATCTCGACGATTGTTCTCTTAGGAAGACATTCTTTAGAGGAACAATCGTCAATAACAAACAAAGGAGCCCTCCGTTAATCCAGACTTAGACCCTCTTTCAGTCAACTCCCTCACCAATTCCCTGCGGGAGATGCTGCCTTCCGGCGCGGCCTCAGGTTTCTCAACAATCAATGTTATTTTCGGCCTTGTGTTCGGGGCTATCGGGTTTATCGCTTTTTCTTACGGCAAGAGTAATGCGAAATTCAAACCCATGGCCATCGGTATTGCCCTTATGGCTTATCCGTATTTTGTCTACAATACCTATGCTTTGGTTTTCATTGGAATTGGTTTGTTGGGGCTATTTTACATTTTCCGCGATTAAGAATCCTGCTCCCTCATCCTCTAGCGATAATTCTCTGCAGCTTTTGGGAGACCCACAGAAGATTTTCTCCAGCGCCAGGACCTACCTTGGGAATGTTCCCTTAGATTGGGTGTCTTGGCGGAGCATCGAATTATCGGAATAGAAATTTGAAAACCTCAGGATTTTTTCTGCGCAGGATCATCGTCCCGTGGTGCCAGGCCCACCCCGGATTATGCTGCCAGTCTCCGAATTTGGCGATGAGTTCAAAATATTCGTTTAAGTATCGTGCGATGACCGGACAGTAGTTTATCCCTAAAGTCCCGAGCCCATGCTCAGAGGCAGACATACGGCTTGAAAGCAGGACATAATTCGTTTTATTCTTTTCCAATTCCCCAATGATGTTGTATTCTTGTTCCATCGGGATATGGATATGATCGAAAAAGATCAGCTGCCGCGTGGGACTCCTCCTACCCGTCGTGTAATAGTACAGAGGATCATAAGGAAGAGCAAAAAAGAGATCGTTCTCTTTTAAGGTACGTTGCAAGAAAAGTGTTGTGTCTTTAACCGTTTTGTCCCAGTCGGGCATGTTTTCGGTGAAGATCTTAAGGCGCGGCAGGTCCAGATAATGTTGGGCGGTTTTAAGGTCTTTGAGATAGGCATTTTTGTATACGGCTTCTTGGCCGATAATAAATAGAATTAAAAGGCTTAAAAGAATACGTAAAGATTTAGGGATGTTCTGTATCCCAAAGCCGACACAGGCAAAGATCAAAGAAATTTGAAAAGGTTTTGCCCAGAAGTATCGGTAGTAAACCCCGCTCATGATAAATTCATGGACATTCACAAGAAAGAAAATGGCGAGAATGGCGAGCGTGAGGAATATTTTTTTCTTCACGTCTTCATAAGTATGGGGGGAACACAAAAGCCATAGACAGTGGACAATGGAACAAATCAGAAGCCCTGCCAACGCTGTGTTGATCCAGCCCATGCGGATATTCTGAATGGTCGTCTCCCAAAGGATTTTAACCGGGGTGAGAGGATCTGTGCTGTAGGGCTGATCGCCCTTGATATAGGGAAGGCACTGCCGGATTTCATCGATCGTCAGACCTCTTAATAAGAGGGTATAGATAAGAAGGATGATAATGGGAATGACGAGAACTCCGATTAAGTAAAGAATCTTTTTTTCTCTTGAGAGAGAATTTTTATGAACCACATCGATTAAGAAAATGCTGAAAAGATAGGCCACAAGACAGGCCAATCCGACATTCACCTTAACGAAGGATAATAGGAAAACGGCGGTAAGTCCCATCCAAAGCCGGCGCACCCGGCCGTGATTCAAGTAATGGAAAAGGACGGCCAAGGAGAGTGTCATGAACGTGATCCCGCCGGCATGATTGTAGGTAAAAAAGAAATCTGAGCTGAAAGACCAGAACCAGAGGCTGGTAAAAAATCCGACGGCGCGGCCGAAAATGGCGCCCAAGGCAAGATAGAGAAACACTCCAGAAAGAAGATTGAGGATCATTTTTCCAAACAAGATACTCACAACGTTTATACCTAAGAATTTTATGAAAAACGCGTAATAGTAAGGCATCAAAGGGCCGTACACCCACCAATAATCCGTGTAGGCCTTGGCCCCGTTCATGGTTTGCTCAAAGGCGTAGAGGTCCCGGCCATGATCGCCCTGCGAAAGCATGGCTTGGTAATCAAGAAAAGGATAAAGAAGGAAGATGCCGCTTAAAAGCACCAAAAAGAATAACGGCATTTTTAAAGAGGCCTTGGGAATGAAGGCGGGCCGTCGGGAGAACTGAGACTCGTTCATGCATACAAGTTTAGGAGAGTTAGACCAAAGCGTCAACAACTAACGTCCTAAAATACATTGGCCTTTCAGAGAGCCCGATGTTAAAATTAGAATGTTTTTCAAAACCATTTTTCTAAACGAAAGAGGAACGATGATTACTATCGAAGAATTCAAGAAGCTGGAGTTGATCGTGGCCCAGATCAAAGAAGTGAACGAACATCCCAACGCCGATCGTTTGTATGTTTTAAAAATCGACACGGGCAAGGAAGTCAAGCAGCTCATCGCCGGCATCCGTAAGGCCTATACCATGGAAGAACTCTTGGGGCGCAAGGTCATTGTCGTTAATAATCTGCAGCCCGCCGTCATTCGCGGGGAGGAATCGCAAGGCATGATCTTGGCAGCTTCGGATGAAAACGCCCTGTCGATCTTAGGGCTGGATAAGGATATTGCTTTGGGAAGTGTCGTTAAATAGCGTCCCATGTTTCCTGCTCTCAAACAATTCGTCCCCTCGAGCGTCTGCCTTAAATGCGACGGCTGTTGCCGATTCAAGGAAGAAAACAGTTCCTGGCGGCCTAAGGTCGTCCCAGAAGAAGTCGTTCAAATCCAAATTTCCGGGCTTGCCGCCGAGATTTTCGCCCGCAATCCTTTTTTACCCGACGGGCCCCGTACCGGCACGGTACAGGGCGGGCACATCCAAGCAAACGCCTGTCATGGGACCGAAGGCTTTCAATGTTCTTTTTTTAAAGCCGACGACCATACGTGCCGAATCTTCACAAAGCGTCCTTTTGATTGTCAGCTTTATCCGTTTGTCCTGACCCGGGAGGGCGGTCAACCCGTTCTTTGCGTACATCTCCATTGTCCGCATGTGCAGCAAACTCGCTTCAGCCCGGTATTTGAACGCTACGCGGAGTATCTCAAAGATTTTTTTAGGCGCCGGGAGGTTCGGGATTTCTTAAAAGAAAATCCAACGCTGATAGGCGATTACGCTCTTTACCGGAGTGAACTGGAAGTGATGTTTTCAATTCCCCTCAATTGACCTATAACTCATGCCAACGGATGTCTTAGTCCATAAAGAAATCTTTGAAGAGTATTTGAGCCGCGGGAATTACAATCTTTCGCCGTTTTCGTTTGTGAATCTTTGTATCTGGCAGGATTTTTTTAAGTTTGAGATGGAGGTTATTGAGGATAATTTTTGTGTTTTCGCCCGCGCCGATCAGGTGTGTTTTCTTTACCTGCCGCCCTTGGGAGCGCCGATGAGACCTAGCGTGATCGATGAGGTTTTTCGCCGGATGGAAAAAGAAAACGGCGCCCGCGCCGTAACCCGCATTGAGAACGTTCTTGAGGAAGACCTCAAGTTTTTTCCGCCGGAAAAGTTCTCCCTCTTCAAAAAAAACGCTGAGTACGGTTATACAAAAGAAGACCTCGCGCGTCTCAAAGGCCGGCCTTACAAATCCAAGCGCAATGCCCGTAATCATTTCATCAAAAATTATCAATACCGGTATCTCTCTTACAAAAAAGAGATGGCTGCGGAATGTTTGGGGCTTTACAATGAGTGGGCCAAAAATCGCAAGGAGTCTTACAGCGATCCGGTCTTTCGACAGATGATTGATGACAATGAGCCGGTCTTGCGGCGAACGCTCGAATTTTATGAAGAGTTGGCGCTGGTCGGCCGTATCGTGCGGATCGATAATAAACTTGAGGGTTTTACTTTTGGTTATCCGATGAACCCCGATGTTTTTTGTATTTTATATGAAGTGACGAATCTTTCTTTTAAAGGATTATCGAGTTTTATCTTCAGCGAATTCTGCCGCGACCCGCAGCTTAAAAGTTATCGATATATCAACGCGATGGATGATTTTGGGATGGACAATATCGCCCTCACCAAGCGTTCGTTTCATCCCAGCGTTCTCTGGGGTTCTTATGTTGTCAGCAAAAAATAATTATAAAAAACTTACCGCTCTTAAAGAGACCGAATTCGTCATTTTTGACGTCGAGACCACAGGGCTTTATCCGGCCGCGGGCGACCGGATGGTGGAAGTGGCGGCTTTGAAAGTCCGAGGACTTAAACCTGTCGAGGAATTCCATTCTTTTGTCGATCCGCAGCGAGAAATATCTTTCGGCGCCGCCCTGGTCAACGGGATTAGTTCCCAAATGCTTGAGGGGGCGCCTCCGGCGAAGGAAGTGATTCCGCGGCTTCTGAATTTTTTTCGGGAAAGTTATCTGATTGGGCACAACATCAAGTTTGATTTGGGGTTTCTGTACCAGGAAGTGTCTTTGGCGGGCCTGCGATTGGAAAAAGAGTTATGGACGATTGATACGATGAGAATGGCGCGTAAACTTCTTCCCGGCCTGGGACGATACCCTTTGTGGTGGGTGGCGCAGTCGCTGGGGATTGACACCCGGCAAGAACACCGGGCCATGGCGGATGTGTACTTAACCTGGGATGTCTTTAAGAAATTGCTTGAGGTCGTTTTCGCCCGGGATTTGAATGAGATTGAGTTTCTGTCGCAGATGCTTAGTTGAAACAAAGATGAAAAATTGTTTGGTCAAGAGTTTTGATTGGAAAGGCAGTACAATCGAACTTCTCGAGTATTTTAAAGAAGAGCCTTGTGTGTTTCTTTTGGATAGCAGCAAGTTCCATCCCAGGCGCGGACGTTATTCATTTCTTGGCTTTGATCCGTTCACGATTTATCAAACAAAAGGTAAAAATCCTTTTCCCCAGCTTCGATCCCTGTACTCCAAGTTTCAACAACCTTGGTCCAAGGGGCTGTTGCCTTTACCCTCCGGGATCGTCGGGTTTATTGGCTATGACGCGGGATTGTATTTGGAGAAGATTAAGCTCCGCTCGCTGGATGATGTGAAGATCCCTGATTGTTTTTTCGGATTTTATGACTTTATGATCACGGTGGATCATTTTTTGAAAAAAGTTTATGTCTCTGCGAGCGGTTTGCCGGAACAAAACACTTTTTTAAGAAAGAAACGGGCCGCGGCTCGTCTCGAAGGAGTTTCCAGGCGTTTGGAGCATTTTTTTTCCTCTGGTTGCCGCGATGGCAGAGGCGCTTTGGGGTTCATGGGTTTTGAAAAAATGCCAGGGGCAAAATTGCTGCGCAATTTTGCCCCTCGTTCCTTTGAACAGGCCGTGAAGAAAGCGCTCGAACATATCCGGCGCGGCGATATCTACCAGGTGAATCTTTCGCAGCGTTTTTTGCTGGACCTTTCCCAAAGTCCCGAGCCTTTGAACCCCGTGGATTTGCTGCGTCGTTTAAAGGTGTTGTCTCCGTCGTGTTTTGGGGCTTATTTTGATGCGGGGGATTTTCAGATCGTGAGCAGTTCTCCGGAGCGGTTTTTGTCGTTAAAGAAAAGACAAGTCCAGACGCAACCCATGAAGGGCACCCGCCCCCGCGGGAAAAATCCCGCGCAGGATCAAAAACTCCGACAAGAATTATTAAAAAGCGAGAAAGAACAAGCGGAACTGCTTATGATCACGGATCTTGAGCGTAATGATCTGGGCAGGGTCTGCGAATATGGCTCGATTCAAGTGAAAGACAAGCGCAGACTGGAGGCGTACAAGACGGTTTTTCAAACGATCGCAACCGTTGAAGGGAAACTGGCTAAGGGTAAGGATGCCTTCGATCTTTTGGCCGCGAGTTTTCCCGGCGGGTCCGTGACCGGCTGTCCCAAAATCCGGGCCATGGAAATCATCGAAGAGGTTGAGTCTGTCCGCCGCAATATTTACACGGGGGCTTTGGGTTACATCAATTTTGCCGGAGACATGGATTTCAATGTTTTAATCAGGACCTTTCTTTTAAAGGAGAAAAAAGTTTATTTTCATGTCGGCAGCGGCATCGTTTCCGATTCAACGCCCCCTGCCGAGTACGAGGAGACGCTCGTTAAGGCGCAGGCGCTACGCGCTGCCCTTCAAATCTAACAGTTATGGCCTCAAAAATATTCTTGGATGGAGTATTTGTTTCCGCCGGCCGACGGAAACTGGAACTTTTAAGCCCGGGCCGACTGGCGGGTCAGGGTGTTTTCGAGACGATGCGCGCTCATCAGGGGAAAATTGTTCAACGCGAGGAACATTTGGCAAGATTGTTCAAAGGCTTGAGGATTCTAAAAATCCAACCTGCCTTTACAAAACAGGAAATCCGAAAGAATCTTTCCTCGCTGTTGTGTTTGAATCCGCTTTTTGAGGCCCGCCATGCACCATCACGGTGCATGGCCCGCATCCGACTCCTGGTTTGGCTTTTTCGCGGGGTTGTCCATACGGCTATCGTTGCGGTTCCTTACCGCCCGTTCTCTCTAAAGAAATATCGAAAAGGGTTCAAGGTGTTGGTTGCGCCCCGGCGTTTAAATCGTTCTCCTCGGTTAGCCTTTGTCAAATCTATCCAATACGGCGTTTTCCTCAAAGGCTATCAATCGGCGCGCGAGCGAGGGTTTGATGAGGCGATTTTTTTAGACCGCCATGGTTTTCTTGTGGAAGGCAGCCGCGGCAATCTTTTTTTTGTGAAAGGCCGAATTCTTTTCACCCCCCCTTTAAGCTGCGGCTGTCTTTCGGGCATCACCCGTTGGGCGGTCATCAAGATCGCGCGCCGCTTAGGACTGCGAGTGAAAGAAGTTCCAGGGAGGGTCCAGGAATTGCTCAAGGCCGAGGAGGCCTTTCTGACAAATTCTCTTATGGGCGTGATGCCGGTCAGCCGGGTCAATAGCCGTGCGATCGGAACAGGAAAAGCCGGCGCCACGACCCTTAGGATTCTTAAGTGTTATCAAAAAATGAGTTCGCAGGAAATTTCAATCACCCAATGAGACTTTCTTTCATTGGATTATTGGAATTTAGTTATTATTTGGTTATGACTTCTTGGGGATTGGTCATTGATAGAGTGTAAAAATCCTACAACGTTGATTCTTAAATTTCTTAGATTTCCATTTGCTCTTTAATTGGAATACCGTTATAATAAACACCATATGAAAAAATTTTTTCTCATCGGGATTATATTCCTTTTTGCTTGTAGAGACAGCGCTGTTTTTGCAGATCAACCTTCTGCCATCGCTGTTCCTGCGGTTTCTTCTGCGCCTTCTCTCGCGGATTTGTCATCCCTCCAAAAAGCTGTTCAGGACATTGAGGAAAGTACCGCCAAGATATCTTCGGAGAATAAAAACTTGAGTCAAGAGTACGAGGCATTACAGCAACAACTTGAGGGCATAAAATCTAACCTTGCCCGCAGCGAGAAAGAAAATAAATCGAAAGAAGCTGAGGCGGCGGATCTTAAAAAAATGATTGGCGAGCATAAAGACAAGCAGGTCAAGCTTAAGGCCCAAGTTTTGTCCGTTGAGAATGAGATTAAGGAGCTGGATACTAAAGGCGAGAACTTAAAGAAGCAGAGCGCTGCCCAGGAGGATATTATTCGGCTTTGGCAGCTTAAGGTGAAAGATTTGGAAGTCCAGGGAAACATGCTGCAGGCTGATGCCAAACAAGGGGAGGCTTTGTTCGCCGAAAAAGAGGTATTGGCCGGGGAACTGATTATGCTTAACCGCGAACTTAAAAGTCATCAACAGAAGGAAACGAAACTTAACGAGCTCATCACGCAGGCTCAATCCGATGACACGGCTCTCAGGCAGGAGCTCGAGAGAATCCATACGCAGAACATAAGCGCCGGGGCGCAAATCGAGAAGATGAAAAAGGAATCGGAACTTAAAGCGGCCGCCAATGAGAAGGCGCGTCAGGAATTGCCCGAGGCAGAAAAGAAAATCCTCAGTGATTACGACCAGAAATTAAAAGAGAAGGAACAAACGCGCAAGGACATCGAGCAATTGGAATCCCATCGGCAGGAACATAAGATGGCCTTGGACTGGTATGAGACGCTGCCGTCCCGAAAGCGGGTTTTGTTGAATGAAATTATTTCGCTCGACTCACAGAATAATCAGCTAAAGAAACAAGTCATGAGTATGGAGAAGGAAATTGAGGCTGTCGAATCGAATGCGGCCACTTTGGAAAAACGAGAGAAAAAAATCAAGGCCCGCCGTGTCAGGCCCCGCTAATTTTTTATTGAGCAAGATTTTCTATGAATGAAATTTTGGAGATATTGACCAAGGACGCGCGCGCGACGCCTGAAGAGATTGCGAAGCTGACCGGTCAACAGGTCGTCCTTGTCAAAAAAACCATCAAACAATATGAAAAAGACGGGACCATCATTCAGTATAAGACGGTCATCAATCATGACTTGGCTAAGGATAAGGATTCCGGATCGTTTGTGCGCGCTCTTATTGAGGTGAGTGTCACTCCGCAAAAGGACGTGGGATTTGATTATGTGGCGGAGAGGATTTATAGTTTTCCGGAAGTGACGAGTTGTTATCTGGTTTCAGGCACCTATGATCTTCTTTTGGTCGTCGAAGGCGAGAATATCCAGACGGTTTCCAATTTTGTCGCCTCCAAGCTCTCTTCCATGGAAAACGTCCGGGCGACCACGACCCATTTTTTGCTTAAGAAATACAAGGAAGACGGACAGATTTTAAAGAAGGCGAATCAGCGCAAGCGCTTGAACATCTCTTATTAAGCGGATAGCGTAAAGCGAATAGCGGTTAGTGGTTTTCAGTTTGCCGGTTGTCAAAAGACCGGCTACTTTTTGCTGATTTCTACTATCCGCTAACCGCTATGCGCTATCCGCTAAGTTTTATAGGAATCTTAAAATGAAAATCGCCCAAAAAGTTGAACAATTAACGTCTTCAGGTATCCGCGCCTTTTTTGATCTCGTTTTGGGTATGCAGGACGTAATTTCTTTGGGCGTGGGAGAGCCGGATTTTGTCACCCCCTGGCATATCCGCGAGGCGGCCATTTATTCTCTTGAGAAAGGCCACACATCCTATACCTCTAATAAAGGGATGCCGGAGCTGCGCAAAGAGATTGCTCATTTTTTGAAAAGACGTTTCGGTCTTGTTTATGACCCGGAGGAAGAAATTCTCGTCACGGTCGGGGTCTCGGAGGCCTTGGATCTGGTGGCCCGCTCGATCCTTGATGCCGGGGATAAGGTCCTTATTCCTCAACCGTCGTATGTTTCCTACGGACCGGTGGTTGATTTGGCCGGAGGCAAGGCTGTTTTTCTTAAAACCTCTATTGAGAATGGATTTAAAGTGACGCCCGGAGAGCTCGATGCGGCCGCGAAAAAAGGTGCCAAGGCGATGCTCCTCAATTATCCTTGCAACCCGACGGGCGCGTCGTACACCAAACCAGAGCTGCGGGAACTTGCGAAGGTTGCCCGCAAACATCGGCTGATCGTTATCAGCGACGAGATTTACGATGAGTTGACGTATGATTTTGAACACACGCCTTTTCCCAGTTTGCCGGGAATGAAAAAGAATGTGATTTATTTAAACGGTGTTTCGAAATCTTACGCGATGACGGGTTTTCGCATCGGTTATGCCTGCGGGCCGGCCTCGGTCATCGCCGCGATGACAAAGATCCATCAATACACGATGCTTTGCGCCCCGATGATGGGGCAGATAGCCGCGATGGAAGCTTTGCGTGGCGGCTCTAAGGATGTCGTTGAGATGAAGCGCGAATACCTGCGCCGACGCCGTTATATGGTGGAGGCTTTAAACGGACTTGGGTTGACCTGTCACAATCCCGAAGGGTCTTTTTATGTTTTTCCATCGATCGAATCCACGAATCAAACGTCTCTGGACTTCGCTGGGGATCTGTTGAAGAAAAAACGCGTGGCCGTTGTCCCCGGCGTGGCCTTTGGCCCTTGCGCGGAGGGCTTCGTGCGCATCTCCTATGCCTCCAGTCACGAAAACCTCAAAGAAGCCATCAACCGCATTTCGCAATATTTGAGCCATCGGAGAGCTTTTTCTGAGAGAGGCTCATTCTGAGGAGCGAAGCGAAGGATGATGGGTCGGAAGTACCCCAACCCATCATTTACACAAATCTTGAAGACATAAAGTTTTTCTTGAGATAAAATAATTGAGGTGTTGGGAGGTTTTTTAGACTACCTTACTCGACTGGTCAATTTTTTTTCAGTCTTATGGTCGGGAGAACCAACGAAGGAGAGCCCAGTATATGAATCGGCAAAAAAGATTGCAAGAGGAAATGGATTTCGAGATTTCGTTTTACGAGAAGATCTTGAACCGAGCCCCGGATTTCATCGAGGCGTTAATTGTCCTCGGAGATTTGTATACGCAAAAGGGCTGGTATGAAAAGGGCCTGGAAGCCGATCGAAAACTTTTCGCCTTAAGGCCCGAAGATCCGTGTATCCTTTACAACTTGGCCTGCAGCTATTCTCTCACCAACAACATCGCAAAGTCCCTCTCGACGATCAAATCGGCGATCCGTTTAGGCTATGATCACCTTGAGCATTTGGAGCATGATCCGGATTTGACCAACTTGCGCGCGGACGCCCGCTTCAAACAATTTTTGAATAGTTTGAGAAAGAAAAGAATCGAGCAGTATAAGTAATGTGGTTATGATGTTTAGCAAAGCAATCAACCTGCGTCGGCTCGCGTTGTTGGTATTCCCCTCGATTCTTATCGTTTCTCAAGTTTTTGCGGACGATACCCCCCGTTACCGTATCAGCGCCCAAGTTGATACGCAGGCCAAAAAGATTTCCGCTCGCCAAACAGTCTATTGGACCAATACTTTTTCCCAACCGGTGAGCGAACTCTATTTCCACATTTACCCCAATCGTAAGTACAGCTTGGAAGAGAAAGAATTCATGTTCCGTTACGGCGGCTATTTCAAGGTGAACCCTTATCCCGATGGGTTCAAAGATAACGCCATGGAAATATCCTCGGTCACGCAGAATGGTTCGGCGCTTGGTTTTCTTATTGAAGGGGAGGATCGGACGCTGCTTAAGGTTTTACTGAAAGAGCCGCTAGCCGCGGGCCAAAGCGTGCAGGTGACAATCGATTTTACCGTCGGAATTCCGCACGCGTACGGTCGGTTCGGCTGGCATGGGAATATTTTTGCCCTCTCGCGCTGGTATCCGATCCTTTCCGTTCTCGATGACAATGGCTGGAACAAACACCCGTTTTATCCTTTTCATCGGCCGTTTTTTTCCGCCGCCGCGTATTATTCCGTGGATCTTACGGTCCCCGCCAGCGAGGTCGTCATTCATACCGGTCAGATGCAAAAAGAAGAGCCGGGGCAAGGTAGCACCAAAGTGCTCTCGATGGAAACTCCATTGCCGGTGAGGGAATTTACTATCGCGATGAGCCCGGACTATAAACTCAAGGAAGGCGAGTTCGAAGGGATCAAAATCAAATCGTTCTATCTGCCTCACGATGAAACCCACGCCGAGCTTGCCATTCAAAACGTCAAGGACGTCATGAAATATTACACCAAACTGTTTGGAGCCTATCCCTATAAGGAATTCAGTCTCGCGCCGGTGCATTTGGGTTATGGCGGGGAACAGATGTCGAATATGGTATTCATTGATACGCGCGTTTACCGTTTGCCGCGGATGCTCAATCGTTATTTCGATTTTTTGGTGACTCACGAGACCGGCCATCAATGGTTTTACAATCTTGTGGGGAGTGACGAGTTCACCGAGATGTGGCTCGAGGAGGGTGTCAATTCTTATTTTAACCAGGAGTATTTGGAAGACAAGTATGGGCAAAGGGCGGGTGTCGTGGATTGGCCCAAAGAGCTCAAGTGGCTATTGCCAAACTTTTCTTTTCGTGACGCGCGCGATATGCGTTACACGATGATCGCCCGTACGAACTTCAATCGCCCGATCGCGGGAACGCTCTCCAGCTTTCAGGAGCCCAGCAGCATCTTTCCGCTCAACTATGGAAAAGGAGCGGCGATCGTGTCGATGTTGCGCGGCCTTGTGGGGGATGAGCATTTCTTCAATATTTTTACAAAAATTTTCGAAGACTACCGCTTTAAAAATTTGAGACTCAATGATTTTGCGCGGCTCCTCAAAGAAGAAACGCGCCAAGATTATTCCTGGTTCTTTGACGAGTGGCTGAATACTGCGGAGGTGTGCGATTATTCCGTGAAGGCTGTCGCGGGCAAAAAGATTTTTATCGAGAACCGAGGCGGGATCGACATGCCTCGTGAGATCAAAGTGAAATTCAAGAATGGTCAAGAAAAAACCATGACGGTGGAGCGCTGGAATGAAAAACTTGAAGAGCTTGCGATGGACGAGCGCTTTATCGTTAAACAGGTTATCCTTGATCCGAACCATAAGCTTTTGGACATCGATCGAACCAACAACATCTGGCCGCGGCGCATTCGTCCTAAATGGGTTCCTTTGTATTTTGGGGTTTATGAGATTCCGGTTTTTTTGCCCGATGATTCGTACAATTGGGTGACGGGGCCGGAGATCGCCAATAATGGTTTAGGGATGAAGACCTCTTTGCAAAAACCCTATGACTGGATTTTTTACGCCGCTTCCGACTATGAATTTTCAGAAAGCATTTTGCATTCGCGCCTAGGCTACCAGCTTAAAAACGTGTTTCATTCCCAAACGACCGCGGGCGTGGAGATGTTCAATGACACCGATGCCGATGGGGGAGAAGAAGACTTGGCCGGCGGGAAGGTTTATCTGCGCCGTGAGCTCTGGCCCGCCGCTTATGGTTTTGGGGATATCAACGATCATGTGACGCTGTATTTATTGCGCGACCGGTCGCTCTCCGGTGATTTAACGACGACGGGCCGGGAGGATTCCCGTAATCTTTCCTACCTTAAGAAGGATGAAGCGATTGTGGGGGCCAGCTTACATTTTGGCCGCAGCGGTCCTTATCCGGATCCGGTCCAAGGGTATCGTTTGGATTCAACCCTTGAGAGTTCCGGTCATTTCCTGGGGGCCACCCAATATTTTTACCGTTCATCGTTCGATGGGAGCTATTATTGGCCGGTCAGCCTAAAAACCCGGCTGGCGACGCGTCTTAAGTACGGTTGGGGTTTTCCAGATGACAAAAATCTTTATGAGCTGGGCGGGATGGAGGGTTTGCGCGGGTTTGACAGAAAGACGCTGCGCGGCGCCAACATTGTTTTGGGAGCTCTCGAATACCGTTTTCCTCTGATTGAAAAAATGGATTGGCGTTTGGCGGATAACCTGTTAGGATTTGAATCCATCGGGGGCGTCGTCTTTTTTGACGCCGGCAAGAACTGGTACGATAATTTTGACGACGGGAAATTTAGCCGCGATGTCGGGGTGGGATTGCGTTTGAGCGTGAACATCGGGTCTTTCCTGGAGAAGGCTCTGGTGCGATTGGATATCGCTCACCCTATTGACGATCCC
>CAYJRN010000021.1:0-21879 GCA_964372915.1 uncultured Planctomycetales bacterium | reverse complement strand
TCTTCAGGGCCAGGCGGCCAGAGTGTCAACACGACCGATTCGGCGGTTCGAATCACGCATATTCCATCGGGGATTGTCGTGCAGTGCCAGAATGAGCGCTCGCAACTGCAGAACCGTCAGACGGCGATGAAAGTCTTGCGCGCCAAACTTTACGAGCGTAAAGCTAAGGAGCAACAAGAGCGGATGAAAGGCGAATACGGCGAAAAGCAGAAAATCGAATGGGGCAGTCAGATCCGTTCGTATGTGATGCATCCGTATTCTATGGTCAAAGACCATCGTTCCGAGGCCCAGACGCCCCAAGCGCAGAAAGTGATGGACGGTGACATCGACATGTTTATTGACGCGTACTTGAAGATGAAGAGGGAGTAATCAAGAGGAGCATATGCTGGATTTTATATTGCGCGGGGTGATTGTCGGTCAGGCGCAGCGAGCTATCGAAAAATTAAACCCCAAGGTTAATATCCATATCCCTCGCGACCTTCCGATTCCTTCCATCGGCATTGTGAAGAAAATGGCCGCCGCCGCGTCCAAGATCAATGCCTGGGAGCCCATCATCAGTCAG
Source organism: uncultured Planctomycetales bacterium (assembly GCA_964372915.1). Classification (GTDB taxonomy): domain Bacteria; phylum Omnitrophota; class Gorgyraeia; order Zapsychrales; family JAHFFX01; genus CAYJRN01. The sequence goes on along the minus strand of CAYJRN010000021.1, from coordinate 21,317 downwards.
ATGTCCGACCAAGATTTGCAGGCAAAAACCCCCGCCTATAAATCCAAGATTAAGGAAATGATCAAAACCGAGGAAGAAGACCTTGCGCGGCTGGAAGAACAATACCATAAAGCCGCGGCCCAAGAAGAACGCGACGATCTGTTGACCGAAATCACCAAAGCCAAAGAAGAATTGAAAAAAGCCCGCGAGGCCGCGCTCGAATCTCTATTACCGGAAGCCTTCGCGATCGTGCGCGAGGTGGGCAAAAGACTTTTGAACATGCGCCATTTTGACATTCAGCTCGTCGGCGGCATGGTGCTGCATCAGGGCAAGATCGCGGAGATGACCACCGGTGAAGGGAAAACGCTGGTGGCGACTTTGCCCGCGTATCTGAACGCCTTGGCGGGTTTGGGCGTTCATGTGGTCACGGTCAATGATTATCTGGCTCGCCGCGACCGCGAATGGATGGGGCCTATTTATGAATTCCTGGGGCTCACCGTCGGTGTTATTCAGCATGATATGAGTCATCAAGAACGTCAGCACGCGTACTCCCGTGATATCACCTATGGCACCAACAATGAATTCGGATTCGATTACCTGCGCGACAATATGGTCAATTTTAAGGAAGAAATGGTTCAGCGCGGGTCTTTCTTCGCCATTGTCGATGAGGTCGATAGTATTCTTATCGACGAGGCCAGAACCCCGCTGATTATTTCCGGACCGGCGGAAGAATCAACGGACAAGTATTCCCGCGCCAATATCATTGTCGGTAATCTCAAAGGGCGGAGAATCACCGACAAAGAGGAGCAGGAGAACAAGAACGATATCGAAGAACTTTACAAAGGGTTTGATTACGTCGCCAATGAAAAGACCCGGACCGTCTCCATGTCCCAGGCAGGCGAGGACAAGGCGGCCCGGATGTTCGGCATCGAGAATCTCCATGATATGGAAAACATCGAATATCGCCATCACATCCTGCAGGCCCTCAAGGCCAAAGAATTTTTCCATCGGGACGTGGAATACGTTGTTCGTGACGGTGAAGTCATTATCGTCGATGAATTCACGGGTCGTATGATGCCGGGGCGCCGCTGGTCCGACGGTCTGCACCAGGCGGTCGAGGCCAAAGAAGGCATCAAAATAGAGCGCGAGAATCAGACGCTGGCGACCATCACCTTCCAAAATTATTTTCGCATGTACGGAAAGCTCTCCGGCATGACCGGTACGGCCCACACCGAGGCCGGAGAGTTCAAACAGATTTATAATCTCGATTGCGTGGTCGTGCCCACGAATCGTCCCTTGAGCCGCACCAACCACGCGGATTGCATTTACAAGACGGCGAAAGAAAAATTTAAGGCGGTCGTGAACGAAATCGAAGATTTGCATAAACAAGGTCAGCCGATCCTCGTCGGCACCATTTCCATCGAGAAGTCCGAACTCCTTTCCAGCCTGCTTAGGACCAAAGGCGTTCCCCACCAAGTTTTGAATGCCAAATACCATGACCTGGAAGCCCAGATCATCGCCCAGGCCGGGCGTTACCAGGCGGTGACGATCGCCACCAACATGGCCGGCCGCGGGACCGACATCATGCTCGGCGGCAACGCCGAATTTTTGGCCAAGACCCTGCTCGAGCAAAAGACTCAAGAGACACAAGACGCCCAATCCAAAGAAGAAATGCTCGGTAAATTCCTCCAGCAATTTCGCGCGCAAGTTAAAGAAGAACACGAGAAGGTTGTCAGCGTGGGGGGCTTGCATGTTTTGGGCACGGAGCGCCACGAATCGCGGCGCATCGACAACCAACTGCGCGGACGATCCGGCCGCCAGGGCGATCCCGGCTCGTCGAGATTTTATGTTTCACTGGAAGATGATTTGATGCGGCTGTTTGCCTCCGATCGCATCGTGAATATCATGGATCGTTTAGGGATGGAAGAGGGTGAGGTCATCGAACACCCGTGGGTGAGCGGCGCTATTGAAGTCGCGCAAAAACGCGTTGAGAATCACAACTTTGAGATCCGCAAACAGCTTTTGGAATACGACGATGTCATGAACAAACAGCGCGAGGCGGTCTACGGCCTGCGCCGGAATATCCTGGGGGGAGAAAACATCAAGGACCGCATCCTCGACGCTATTGAGGAAACGGTGAGGATTAAGGTCCAGCAATACCTTTTCCAAAAGGAGTCAGAGGAATCCGGTCCCGACTTCGATGGACTGGCGCTTTATCTTCAATCCCAATTTGGCTTTGACTTAAGTCCGAGTAAGGAAGAATTCCAGGCGATGGCACAAAATGAGATTGAGGAGAAAATTTTGGCGAAATTGCTTGAGACCTACGAACAAAAAGAAAAAGAAATAGGCGCGGAACATCTGCGGCATCTGGAAAGGATTTTCTTGCTGCACACGATCGATGCCAAGTGGAAAGATCATCTTTACGCCATGGATCATTTGAAAGAGGGCGTGGGCTTAAGGGCCTTGGGACAGCGCGATCCGCTGATCGAGTACAAGCGCGAAGGCTTCCTGATGTTCCAGATGATGTATGAATCGATTAACCAGGACGTGGCCGAGACCATCTTTAAGATTCAACCCCTCAAAGATCCCCAAAAGCCCAAAAGCGTTTTTAGTTCCCTGCCGCAAAAGTTAGTTCATAATGAATTCAAGAGTTTGGGTGCGGGCGCTGTTCCTCCCTCGAGCCCTGCTGGTCCAGCCCCCGCGCAAGAACAAGCGGTCTCCGTCCAGCCGTATCACAAAGAAGGTCCCAAGGTCGGCCGCAACGACCCGTGTCCTTGCGGCAGCGGAAAAAAATACAAAAAATGTCACGGAAAATGACGGCGCTTATTTGTTCCTTTTTTTTGTTATGGCTGTCGTTTCCATTGGTTGATCTGTGGATCTTCGCGTGGTTTTCTTTGGTTCCATTCCTTTGTGTTCTCGACGGCAAAAAAAGGATAGCCGCTTTCGCTTTCGGTTATGGGCTGGGACTTTTGTTTTTTACCGCCACTCTCTATTGGCTCATCCACGTGACTTTCGTCGGGATGATCCTCGTTATTCTTTACCTCGCCTTGTATTTTGGTTTCTTCGCTTTGGGTTATCGTTTTTTTTCCGCCAGACCGTTGGCCGAAAAATTATTGTTCATCCCCAGTCTTTGGGTGGCGTTGGAATTTATTCGAGCTCACTTCTTGAGCGGCTTCGGCTGGGTTTTGCTGGGCCATTCCCAATATAAAAATCTGATGATGATCCAAATCGCGGACTTGACCGGCGTGGCGGGCGTCTCTTTTATGGTGATGATGGTCAACGTGCTCCTCAAGGAATGGGTCGACGTCCTCAGGCACAACCATCCAGAATTGAAGAAAAAAATCATTCTCCCGACGGTATTCGTGATGGCGCTGCTTTTTATTATCGGCGGATACGGCGTTTATCACTTGAAGAGACGTCCGATCTTGCCCACCCTCAAAGTGGCGGTAGTCCAAGGCAACATTCCTTTGGAGGTTCGAGGGACAAAATCTCTGTGGCCGTCCATCCTGGAACAATACCTTCAACAGACGACGACGGCCCTGGCAGTAAAGCCGGATCTCATCATCTGGCCCGAGACCGCGTTCCCGGGATTTTTGTGGGAGGCGCCGTCCCTTTTTGAAGATTTAAAAAGATTTGTCGCCCAAGAGCGCGTTCCGCTTCTTTTGGGAGCGGCGACGCAAGAGAACGGCCATTATTACAACTCGGCCTTGCTGATTTCTCCGACGCCCCGCCATGGCGGGGCAGGCCTGCCTACCGGACAGGCAGGGGTGGTCAAACAATACAATAAATTGCATCTGGTGCCTTTTGGAGAATACATCCCTTTAAGATCGGTCTTGCCGTTTTTGGAAAACATCGTTCCCATCGACGATTTCACCGCCGGAACAGAGTACACGCTTTTCCCCATCGCTCTTTCTTCTCAAGTAAAAATTCCCAATCCCCGCTTGGCTGTCCTCATCTGCTTTGAAGACACGATTCCCGGCCTTTCCCGCGGCTTTACGCAAAGAGGGGCCAGCCTCTTGGTCAATATGACCAATGACGCCTGGTTTCAAGATACCGCCGCGCCTTTTTTTCACCTGCAGGCGTCCGTTTTTCGCACGATTGAAAATAGAAGAAGCCTTATCCGTTGTGCCAATACGGGGGTCAGTGGTTTTATCGACCCCCAGGGGCGGGTCATCCGTTATTTGGAAAACTCCGAAGGCAGGAAAACCACCCTTGCCGGTCACGCGAGCGCTAACGTTGCAATCTCCGATGAGACAACCCCTTACACAAAACTGGGAGATGTTTTTACATATTTATGTTTTGGATGTATACTAGTGGCGATAAAATGTAAAATTTTCACTTGAAAAAATTTTGAAAGAGGAACGAGGAAAATCTTTTCAATGGAAAAGCGGGTCAATGACATTCGTGTTCTAAGTTACGGCCTGGTTTTTATTTATGGCACCGGTTTATGCGTATATCTTTTGGCTTTTGTGATTTCCTTGTTCGATCCGCGCTATATCCTCGACTCTTCCTTGTTTGCCGGCACATTCAGCGGTATCGGTCAATTCCGCCGTGAGGCCATCTTCGCGGGAACGCTCTTTTTTCCGCAGTGGGTGGCGGCGGTCGCGATGACCCGATCCAAGGACTGGGGCCGTCAACTCTTCATTGGAATGAATCTCGTCACCTGCCTTTATATCCTTTATTATGATATCGTTCTTAAAGGTTATGGCAATTTTATTGCCAACACCTATGCCATGATCAGTTTGATGACCATTCTTTTCTTTATCCAGCCGCGGGTCAAAGAGGCCTTTGAAGATCCTTTCGATGGGTTTACCGGTAAAAGAATTTTGGTTATTGATGACGACAGAATATTGCTGAAGATGGTCAAGACGACTTTAACGAATAACGGTTACCGGGTGATGACAGCGGCCAGCGGCGAGCGCGGCCTTGAGCTCGCCAGGACCAAAAAACCAGCCTTGATTTTTTTGGACGTTATTTTACCGAGGATGAAGGGACGGGAGGTTTGTCTACAGATGAAACAAAGCGAAGCGACCCGTCGAATTCCAATCGTATTCTTAACCTCCAAGGATTCGCCCGATGATGTCCGCGCGGAACTCTCTGCCGGCGGGATTTCGCACTTGACCAAGCCCGTGAATCCCCAGAAGCTCTTGTCTGAAATTAAAAGAATATTGGGTTATTGACGGTTGTTCCTCAAAAGATAGAAGATACAAGGAAACAACCGTCGAGATACTGGCTACCACAAGTGTATTTGAAAAAGAAAAAGTCAGTAAAAGATGGTGAGCGATGGACATCAAAAGCGTCAAAATTGAAAAGCCCGAGGATGTCAACGTGATTCTGGGGCAGTCCCACTTCATCAAGACGGTGGAGGATCTTTACGAAACAATCGTGACGGCGGCCCCGCAGATGCAATTTGGGATAGCTTTTTGCGAGGCCTCGGGCGCCTGCAAGATTCGCCTCGAGGGTAACGATGAAGAGCTCAAAAAGCTTTCGGCCCAAGCGGCCTTGGCCCTTTGTGCCGGACATGCCTTTGTCATCATGATCCGCAAAGGATTTCCCATCAACGTCCTTAATCAAATCAAGAATGTGGCCGAGGTGTGCTCGGTCTTCGCGGCGACCGCCAATCCTTTGACCGTCATTGTCGCGCAAGAGGAGGGAAACCGCGGGATTTTGGGAGTGATCGATGGTCTTAAGCCCCAAGGTATTGAGACCGAGGAAGACGTTCGTTGGCGAAAGGATTTATTGAGAACAATAGGTTACAAACGTTAAAGCCAATAATATAGAGATCCGTGAACTTTCAAGATAGAGTTAAATCCATCAAGAGATTTCTGGCGCGCAACGGTCTTTACGCCTCCTCGTGGATCATCCACCGGCTCTCGTTCGCGGCCATGCGTTGGGTCACTCATTTTTTTATCGCTGTCGGCTACGTGTTCACGCGGGGACAGCGGCGTATCGCCCATGAAAGTCTGATGATCGCCTTCGGCCAAGAAAAGGAGGAGGCAGAGCGAAAACAGATCATCCGGCAATGCTTTGAGAATTTAGGCAAGGGCATGATCGAGCTCATTTATTACATGGCTCATCCCACCCTCATTAAAGAACAGGTTTCTTTTAGCGGCAAGGAACATCTGGATGAGGCACTGAAAAAAGGTAAGGGTGTCATTGCCGTGAGCGCGCACTTTGGGAATTTTCCTTTGATGCTGTTGGCTCTCGTGCAGGAAGGCTATAAAACCAATGCCATTATTCGTCCCACGCGCGATACGGAGGTGGAAAAATATTTTTTTGAACAGCGCACCAAGGCCGGCCTGAATACCGTTTATAGCGTTCCCCGCAAAACCTGCGTGGACACATCGCTTAGGGTTTTGCGCAATAACGAATTGCTTTTTATTCCTCTGGATCAGAATTTTGGCAGCGGCAAGGGAGTGTTCGTGGATTTTTTCGGACAAAAGGCCGCGACAGCAACGGGGCCCGTGGTTTTCGCGCTGCGCACAGGGGCACCGATTTTGCCGATGTTCATCGTTCGACAGAACGATGATTCCCATAAAATCATTGTTGAGCCCGCGTTCGAACTTGAACAAAGCGCGGACGATGAAGAGACGATCCTGGTCAACACCACCAAGATTACCCAGGTGATCGAACGTTATGTCCGCCGGTATCCGCAGGAGTGGGGTTGGATGCACCGGCGCTGGAAAAGCCAGCCGAGATCTGAAAAAGAAGTTCCCGAGACCCTGGATACAAAAAATACGGTTTAGACGATTAAGGAAGCAATGAAGAAGCTGGGGCTTTCCGTTGTGGGAATCGCGTGTTTGATTGTCGGAATCACCTTGGTCCTGGCCTGGTGGCCGGAGGTGGTCCGTCTTTTTCAAGGCGTCGCGGGCATGGCTTTGGCCGTCGGCGGGCTGGTCGTCCTGGCGCTCATCAAGGAGTAATCCCATGAAAAAAGAGAAAAAAATAGAAGAGGCGCTCAGCAGCCGCGCGCGACGTTATTTTATATCCGGAATCGTCATTTTTCTTCCCTTGGCGCTTACGGTCAATTTGTTTATTCTGACCATCAATTTTGCCGATGGGATTCTGGGAAGCTACTTCAAGTCTTATTTCTCCAAAGAATTCGGGTTCTATTTTCGAGGTTTGAGCATCCTTATTTCCCTCTTGCTCATTTTCATCATCGGTTTTCTGGCCAGCAACTTCCTGGGCCGCAGGATCTACCCTTTTTTCGAAGGACTGCTTCTGCGGTTGCCGTTTTTCAAACAGGTCTATCCGGCTTTCAAAGAGATGTCCCTGTTTTTGTTCAGCGGGGGAAAAAAAATCAACTTCGAGCGGGTGGCGCTCGTGGAATATCCCAGAGCGGGGATGTACCAGATCGCGTTTCTCACCAACAACGCCCCCAAAAGCGTCAATGAAAAATTGTCCCAGGATATGTGTTGTCTTTTTCTTCCTACGACCCCTTCTCCCTTGACCGGCTGGGTGGTCTTCGTTCCCCGCAAGGACATCATTTTTCCGGATATCAGCGTCGAGGATGCCATCAGGATCGTTGTTTCGGGCGGGGTCGTAACCAGGAGTTCGTAAACGCTCGTTGAATGTCGCTATCGATCAAACTAATCATTTTTGACTTGGACGGCACCTTGATGAACGCGTATCGCGCCGTCTTAGAAAGCGTCAACTATTCGCTTGAAAAGGCGGGTTTTCCGCCCCGTGACCACGAGACGATTAAGCGGACCGTGGGCTGGGGCGACAAACAGCTTTTGAAGACTTTTGTCGGTGAGAGGAATTTAGCGAAGGTCCTTAAAGTTTATCGCGAGCATCATGCCAGGGCGCTCGCCAGAGGAACAAAGCTTTTGCCAGGAGCGCTTGCGACCCTCAAGTTTTTTAAAGGCAAGGGCCTGAAGCTGGCCGTGGCGAGCAACCGGCCGAGCCGTTTTTCGAAGATCGCCCTCAAAACGCTAAGAATCGACAGGTACTTCGATTGCGTCGTGTGCGCGGATCAAGTCAAGAGAGGCAAGCCCCATCCCGGTATGTTCTTTAAGATTTTGAAGAAATTAAGACTTAAAGCCCAAGAGGCGATGTACGTCGGTGATATGACCATCGACGTGATGTCGGGGCATCGGGCAGGAATCAAAACGGTGGCGGTCATGACCGGCACGAGCCGCAGGCGTGAAATCAAGGCGCACAAACCCTTTAAAATGATTCATTCGCTTAAAGATCTGAAAACAATTTTAGTAAAAACATCAAACCTAGTGTCATGCAATGACACGGATTTGGACAACGGTCTAAAATAGGAGATGAGATGAGTAAGAGAAAAAGAAGAGGCAAATTGAACTGGCGTTCTAAGAGGGCCAATCATGGAAAAAAGCCGACGAGAGGTTAACAATGGAAGCTAATCTTGTGATCCCGCCTTTGGACTCGGTCACCTTCCTTAATATCAACGGCCGCTCGCTGTTGACGGGCGGATTAAGCGTCTGTATCTTCGGACTTGTTTTTGGCTTTTTGCAGTTCATCAAGATCAAAAATCTTCCCGTCCACGCCGCCATGCGTGAAATCTCCGAACTCATTTACGAAACCTGCAAGACGTATCTTATTACGCAGGGAAAATTTATTTTGATTCTTGAATTGCTGGTTGGGATTATCATGGCGGCTTATTTCGGATGGTTGCGTCACTTTGAGGCGGGTAAGGTCGCGATTATTCTTATCTGCAGTTTGATCGGGATTGCCGGAAGTTATTCTGTCGCCTGGTTCGGGATGCGGATCAATACTTTCGCGAATTCGCGCTGCGCGTTTGCCAGCCTGCGGGGCAAGCCTTATCCCGTTTATTCGATTCCCTTGCAGGCCGGCATGAGTATCGGGATGCTTTTAATCAGCATTGAACTTTTTGTCATGTTGTGCATCCTGCTTTTTATCCATCCTTCGTATGCGGGGCCGTGTTTTATCGGTTTTGCGATCGGCGAATCGCTGGGCGCTTCCGTCTTGAGGATCGCCGGCGGGATTTTCACCAAGATCGCCGACATCGGTTCGGATTTGATGAAGATCACCTTGAACATCAAGGAAGACGACGCGCGTAATCCCGGGGTCATTGCCGATTGCACCGGCGACAACGCGGGCGATTCGGTGGGACCCACCGCGGATGGATTTGAGACCTATGGCGTGACGGGCGTGGCGCTCATCTCATTCATTCTTTTAGCCGTGCGCGAACCCGTATTCCAAGTCCAGCTGCTCGTGTGGATCTTTGTCATGCGCCTGGTCATGATCATTGCCAGCGCTTTGTCCTATTGGATCAATGAGGGAATCGCTAAAGCCAAGTATTCCAACGCCAGCGAAATGAATTTTGAAGCTCCTTTGACTTCGCTGGTGTGGATTACCTCAATTGTTTCTGTTGCTTTCACGTACATTTCTTCCTATGTTCTAATCGCGGGCCTGGGCGATGGTTCGTTGTGGTGGAAGCTCGCCTCCATCATTACCTGCGGGACCATCGCCGGCGCGGTCATTCCGGAGATGGTCAAAATTTTTACTTCCATGGAATCGGCGTTTGTTCAGAACATTACTTTGTCGGCCCGTAAAGGCGGGTCGTCTTTAACAATCCTCGCGGGGTTAACCTCCGGCAACTACAGCGCGTATTGGATGGGGATCGCGATTTTGATTCTCATGGGCCTGGCCTTTGGGCTCGGCACCCTCGGGTTGGATGCGCTCATGATCGCCCCTTCGATTTTTGCCTTTGGCCTGGTGGCGTTCGGCTTTCTGGGGATGGGCCCGGTCACGATCGCCGTCGATTCTTATGGCCCCGTGGCTGACAACGCTCAATCCATTTATGAACTGTCTCTCATTGAAACTTTTCCTCGGATCGGGGAAGAAATCAAGAATACCCACGGATTCACGCCTGACTTTACCCGGGCCAAACATAATCTTGAGGCCAACGACGGCGCCGGCAACACCTTCAAGGCGACGGCCAAGCCGGTCTTGATTGGCACGGCCGTGGTGGGGGCGACCACGATGATCTTCTCCATTATCATGATCCTCACTCAGGGTTTAACCGCGCATATCGACAAGCTTTCCATCCTTTATCCACCGTTTCTTTTGGGGCTGGTGATGGGGGGCGCCATGATTTATTGGTTCACGGGGGCTTCGATTCACGCGGTGACGGCCGGGGCGTACCACGCGACTGCCTTTATCCAGGATCATATCAAACTCGACGGAATCCAAAAGGCCTCCATCGCCGACAGTAAAAAGGTCGTCGAGATTTGCACCAGGTTCGCTCAAAAAGGGATGATCAATATTTTTTTGACGGTCTTCTTCAGCACCTTGGCTTTTGCCTGTCTTGATTCCTATTTTTTTATCGGGTATTTGATTTCCATCGCCATATTCGGTTTGTTCCAGGCGATCTTCATGGCCAATGCCGGCGGCGCGTGGGACAACGCCAAAAAGTTGGTGGAAGTCGTTTATCAAGAGAAAGGAACGCCTTTGCACGCCGCTATGGTCGTTGGGGACACCGTGGGCGATCCTTTCAAGGACACGTCTTCGGTCGCGATCAATCCCATCATTAAATTTACCACCCTTTTTGGGCTGCTGGCGATTGAAATCGCCATTGAACTGAGCCGCATGATGAATTTGACCCTGGCGGCGATTTTCTTCGCGATTGCCGTCTTTTTCGTGCACCGCTCATTTTATGAGATCCGGATCAAAGAAGGAGAATAAATTGTGCGCTCATTTTAAGGAGGGCTTTATGAAAAGATCTTCGGCCATCAAAAATATTTTTCTAACCATTTTTTTAAACAGCGCGCTTTTATCTTCGTCGGGTTGCGTCTATTTGGCGGTGGGCTCTATCGGCGCGGTGGGCGGCTACGTGGTCAGTCCCGACACGGTGGAGGGAACGGTGGAGAAAGATTATGAAGAAGTGTGGGATACCTCCATGGATGTTCTCAACATTATGGGAAGGATCGTGAATCAACATGAGAAAGAAGGCAAGATCGAGGCGATCGTGCACGGGGCCCGGGTGAACGTGAATCTTGCTCAGTATCCGAATCGGCGCCTCAAGGTTAGCGTCAAGGCCCGAAAGTCGTTTTTTCCAAAGATCTTGATCGCTCAGGATGTGTATATTAAAATTTTGAACCGGCTGGTGAGTCATGGATCTTAGCGGAGGCCAGTACTATTTGCTATTATTTTTAAGGATGCCTGTGAGAAGTGTTTGCTTTCTCGATAAGCTTTAGATAGAATGAGCTCTTTGAATGAGGGATCAAAGACGACAACTGCCGTCCCAATCTTGGGACGGCAAAGCCCGTTTCTGAATAAAAATATTGTGGTAGGGCTTTGCCGAGATAGCTCAGGTAGTAGAGCGCAGGCCTGAAAAGCCTGGCGTCCCCAGTGCAAGTCTGGGTCTCGGCATTCTACTTCGCCCCCGCATTTTTATGCGGGGGCTTTGTAGGAATGCCTTGGAGTTTCTGCGAAGCTCCCAAACGTCCTCCTTCGCTGAATCGTTTTCACATTCAGCTTCGGAGGGACGGTTCTTCGAAGCTTTAGCGAAGAAGACCGAAAGTTCGGGAGCGAAGCCGAACAAGTCTGGGTTTCGGTACTTGCTTTCTTTAATGTTCTCCCCAGTTTCCCTAAATCCCAGTTCCCAGGTGCGCCGGGTAGGGAAGCGGGAGCTGGGATTTTTTGTTGTAAACATTTGCTGGCGTAGCTCAGCTCCGACGTTCCGCCTACGGCGGAAGTCGGAGTCCCGACCGAGCGAAAGCGAGCGTCGGGATTGGTAGAGCAGCAAATTTCAGTTCATCGGAATGTTATTATGCTGGCGTAGCTCAGTTGGTAGAGCAACGGTTTCGTAAATCGTAGGTCGCAGGTTCAATCCCTGTCGCCAGCTCCATTTTTCCACAATTTTTTATTGGAAGGAAAATGGAGCAGCCCCGACTTCCTTAAGATTTTTAGAAAACGTCGGGGCAGCTTTTATCTTTTATGGATAACCGCAAATCCATTCTCCTCCTTGTTCTGGTCGTTATTCTCACTTATTCCAATTCTTTATCCAACAAATTCATCGGCGATGACGTCCCGATTTTTATCGACAACAATTTTTATCATGACCTCAAGAATATTCCTAAAATATTGAGTAAGGAATTCATCCTCCGGTACGAGGACGTGGATTTTAGTCAAGGCGCTCAAAAAAATTCTTTTTCCGGGTTTGTTTCCTTCCGTCCGGTCGTGGCACTTACCTTTTTCTTTGATTACTACCTTTGGCACGATAACCCCTTCGGGCATCACCTCACCAACATCCTTTTGCACGCGCTGGTGAGTTGCCTCATGTTTTATTTTGTCCAACGGCTTTTTCCCAGCGGCACAGTTGCCTTGTGGGCCGCGTTTTTTTTCGCCGTGCATCCTGTCCAAGCCGAGGTCGTCAACTCGATCGGCTACCGCTCGGACCTTTTGGTTACAATCTTCTACCTGCTGTCTCTTCTCGCCTACATTCAATATACAGAAGCGTCCCCGAAGAAGGGAGGACTGCTTTGTTTAGCGTATCTCTTTTTTTTCCTGACGCTTTTCTCGAAAGAGTCCGCCGTGACCTTGCCCGTGATGGCCATCGTGTATGGGCTGTGCTTTGCCTCCAAGGACAAGGATTTTTTAAAAAGCATTCCTCGATATTCGGTATTTTTGATGATCCTCGCGTTCTATCTCTGGGCCTACGGTCGGGTATTCCCCAACGCTAACAGCTCTGTTCTTTACAGCCATCATTTTGACATCCTCACTCACGCAAAACTGATAATTCAAGTCTTCTCACATTATCTGACGGGGCTTTTGAACCCCATGTCCGTTAAATTGATTCCGCCTTTGTACGCTCCATCGGTCAATTCGTTGAGCGGGGCGGAAGGGACAGCCGTTATTTTATTTCTGCTCATTCTTTTATTTATTGCCATCCGCTCTTTTGTGAATAAAGATCGAGCGGTGACTTTTTTCATAGCCTGGTTTATCCTCACGTATTTACCCACGTCCAACATTATCCTTTTACCCAATCCAATGGCCTTCCGGTTTCTTTACCTGCCTTCCGTCGGATTTTTTGTTTTTTTGGCCGTCCTTTTTGAAAGAGGTTTGTCTTCTTTGAGCCGCTCGGGCTCTTGGAAAAATCTTGGTCTCATCTTCAAAACCGGAACCGTTATTTTTTTGATGAGTCTAACTTTTCCGCTTAACATGTTATACAAAGATTCTTTCATTTCCTGCCGGGAAATGATTAGAAATTATCCGGACGCTAAAAAACCTTATCTTAATCTGGGACTCATGTACCTTTCTCTGGGGTATCACGAGGAGGCCCGGGAACATCTCAAAAAATATCTTGCTGCCGACTCTCGTAATTCGTTCGTGGACGCGATGGCGCAGGATTATTACGCGCATCATCAGCTGGGAAGAACGTACATCAAGAATCCCGACGCGGCGATCGCGGAATTTAAAGAAAGCGCGCGCTTGCGGCCCGATTATGCGGCTGTTTACGCCGATCTGGCGCATGCGTATCTGTTAAAAAACGATTCTCGGGCGGCCCTTCGGGCCGCCCTGAGGGCCATAGAGCTTGATGAGCGCCTCATTCCCGCCTACGTCTTTGCCATTCATTGTTATCATGAACTTAAAAATGATTCCAAGGCGCGCGAGCTTTTGCGCAAGGCTTTGGACCTAGCGCCGGGGGATTCGAATCTGCTGTCCCTTAAAAAGATTTTGGAGCCGTCCTCATGAACGTTTCAGCCGCGCGAAACGTAAAAACGATTTGGGTTTTGGCGCTCATTGCCGTTTTGACGCTCACCGCCTATAGCTTCGGCTTAAACGGCTCTTTTAGAAACATCGACGACCGTTTTTCCATCGCGGACAGCCCCACCATCAAAGACACCTCCAATGTCGGAAAGATTTTCCAGGGGGGATTTTTTAATGACCACTCCTACTACCGGCCGCTGGTGTCTTTGAGTTTCATGCTGGAATATCATTTCTTTGGACAGAACGCCTGGTATTATTATCTCGACAATATCGTTTTACATATTCTAACCTCAGCCGTTGTGTTTTTGATCGCCGGGATTTTGTTTCAAAATAAGACCCCCGCCCTGAACCCGAGCAAGCCCTACACCGGTCGTTTCTCCTGCGATGCGGGGCGAGCGAGTGGTTCAGGGCTCGCCGCCGGCGCGGCGCTTTTATTCGCTATTCATCCCATCCATTGGGAAGCGGTCGCCAATATCCCGGGACGGTCCAATCTTTTGTGCGGATTTTTTTATTTAAGCGCGTTTCTTGGCTTTCTTTTTTTTGAAGAAGGAAAGGGAAGGAGATATTTTTACTTAAGTATCTTCAGTTTTTTCTTGGCGCTTCTTTCTAAAGAATCGGCGGTGATGCTGCCGGTTGTGATGATCTGGTATGTGTGGATGAGCGAAGCTCAATCGCCTCGCAAAAAGTTGGGACACCTCAAAGTCGTCCTGCCATTTTTTGCCCTCATTTTTTCTTATGCTTATTTACGCAGAAGTTTGGAGATCACAGAATTGTTTCCCTGGCCTTCCGCGCAAGATTCTCTCTTGGGATTTTTGACCTTCTTAAGAGGGGTCCTCACGTATGTGCGGTTATTTGTGTTTCCCATGGATCTGCATTTTGACCGTTCGCGTCCGGTCTTTACGAGTTTTTTTGATCCCGAGCTTTTAGGCACCGTTTTGTTCTATTGGGTCCTGATCGCGCTGGTGTTGAAATATCAAAAACACCTGGGGCGTCTTATCCTTTTTTGCGCGGGATGGTTTTCGATCGAGCTCTTTCCGGTTTCCCAGATCATTTCTGTGATCGGGACCCAGCCCGGATCCATTTCGCTGGCCGAGCATTTTCTCTACAGCGCCTCCGTCGGGATTTTTATTATTATGGTGTTGGCGGCCGAGCAGACCACCGCAATCCTTATTCAAAAAAGAATTTTCACCTCGCTGAGCGTTTCATTTCTCATCTTTGGGATTATGGCGATATTTTTTCTGACCACCATCCAGAACAACATCTACGCCGCCAGCGAGTTGGCGATGCTGCAGAGGTCTTTGCATTTCAATCCCCGCAACACGCGGATCCTTTATGCCGTCGGCTTCCTCTGTGCGGACCACCGTCGGTTCGAAGAAGCGGAAAAATATTTCCGGAAAGTCATCGAACTGGAACCCGCCAACGCGACGGC
Source organism: uncultured Planctomycetales bacterium (assembly GCA_964372915.1). Taxonomy (GTDB): domain Bacteria; phylum Omnitrophota; class Gorgyraeia; order Zapsychrales; family JAHFFX01; genus CAYJRN01. The sequence continues at coordinate 6,205 of CAYJRN010000021.1, read as the reverse complement.
CCGCATTGCTTTGGGCAAATCTCTTTGCGACCAGGAACGATATTACGACGGGCTCATGGAATACGAGAAAGTCATCGTTCCTCCGGGGGCATTGCGGGAACTGCTTAAAAACAACATGCGTTTGGCCTCCAAGATCCTTATTGAGAAATATGAGAAGAGGATTGAGAAAGATCCCCAGAACGCCAGGCTTTATTACAGTGAGGGAATTGTCTTTCACAAGAATCATCAAATCCCGGAGGCGATCGAGGCTTATCGAAAAGCCTTGAAAGTAGACCCCAATTTCAAGCCGGCGCTTTTTAACTTGGGTTCGGCCCTGGCCGGCCAGGGTGAGTTGGATGAAGCGGCTTTCTATTATGAGCGATTGCTGTCTTTAGAAGGACCTAAAGACGAATTGGATCAGAGGGCGTATCAGTATTTGGGGCACATCTACGGGCCTCCGCATAAGTAACTGTAATATTCTTTGATTATTCTCGACGAGTGGAGGCCAGTGCCCGGTGCTATGACTTTTAAGGATGTCTGTATCAAGAGAAAAAGGATAGAGAGAAGGCAGTTTGGTAAATTATTATGCGAAAATTTATAGCCGACATTAAAAATAGGGATTTTCTTCTTCTGTGGTGGGCCCAGATCATTTCTCAATTCGGGGACCGGATCAATCAGATGGCCTTGATTGGTCTGACGGCCGGCCGCACGCCGGGTTCGGCCATCGAACTCGCCAAGCTCCTGTCATTTACGATTATTCCGGTTTTTATCGTCGGACCGATTGCGGGGGTCTGGGTGGACCGCTGGGACCGGCGCACCACCCTTTTTGTCTGTGATCTTTTAAGAGGACTGCTCGTTTTGACCATCCCCCTTGTTTTTATCGCCAGGCACTCGATGATCCCGATTTATGCGGTTGTTTTTTTAGCGTTTTGTTTGAGCCGTTTTTACGTGCCGGCGAAGATGTCGATCATTCCGGATTTGGTTGGGGAAAGGGATATTTTGATTGCCAACTCACTGGTATCGATGACGGGAATGATTGCCTTCGTCCTGGGCTGTGCGCTGGGCGGGTTCATCGTCGAGAAAGTGGGGCCTGCGGGAGGTTTTGTGTGGGACGCCGCCACATTTTTTATCTCCGGCCTTCTTGTTTTTCTGATGAAGCCGCGCCTGGAGATCCGGGTCGCTAAAGAAAGGTTTTTTGCCGCCGGGAAAGAGGTCCTGGTCGCCATCCGCGCATCGGTTTTGACAGAGATGAAAGAAGGAATAAAGTATCTGTTGAATCACAAAGAAATCCGTTTTATCATGAATATGCTTTTTATTCTTTTTGCCGCCGCCGGGGCGATTTATGTCGTGATTATTCTGTTTGTGCAGGAGGCCTTCCACAGTGTCACCCGGCATTTGGGGGTTCTGGCCGTTTGTTTGGGGCTAGGATTATTCCTGGGCGCCGTCTCTTACGGCAAGTGGGGGGGGAAACATTCTCCTTTTAAGGCGATTTTCTTTTGCTTGTTGAGCGGCGGGGTGATACTCATTGCCTTCGCGAGCGTGGTTTACTCCACGCGCAATATTTGGGTCGCGACCTCGCTCGCCGTGGGATTGGGTTTGGTGGTTGGCCCTATCGTTATTGCCGCCAACACGCTCGTGCATCAAGTGAGTAATCATGAAATGAGAGGAAAGGTCTTTAGCGCCCTTGAGATCGTCAGTCATTCCGCGTTTCTTATGGCGATGTTTATAAGCTCCGTGCTTGCCGAACACGTTCAAAAATATTGGATTCTTGTTTCCATAGGATTGATTTTTTCTCTCATCGGATTGGTGGGATTTTTAACTCTTCGACGGGATCGCTCAGAGTAACAACCCTGAGCGGTGCAAGTGTTTACGACGAGAGTCGAAGGGTTGACTTTGAACAAATCATCGGAGTCTTTGGAGTGAGCGCTGCCATGAAAAATTTTGCTGTTTTAGCCTCCGGCTACGGGTCCAATCTGCAGGCCATCATTGAGGCAGAGAAAAAAGGCAAGATCAGAGCGCGCTTGACGCTGGTTATTTCCGATCGTAAAGACGCCTTTGTCTTACAACGGGCTAAAAAAGCCAAAATCCCGTTGCTGTTTGTGGATCCAGCGCATTTTGCTGACCGTGAAAGTTATGACTGCGAGATCATTAAACATTTGAAGACGGCTGGAATCGATTTTGTCGTACTCGCCGGATTTATGCGGATCTTAAGTCCCCAATTTATTCAGAATTTCAAAAATAAAATCCTCAACGTCCATCCGGCGCTTCTTCCCGCCTTCAAGGGTTCGCGCGCCATTGAAGACGCCTTTCATTACGGCGTTAAAGTCACCGGCGTTACGATCCATTTGGTGGACGAGAAAGTGGACCACGGCCCCATCATCCTGCAGGAAACGGTTGTGATTGAACAGAAAGACACGCTGGCGAAACTGAAGAAGAAAATCCATGCCCTTGAGCATCGCCTTTATCCGAAGGCGATCGATTTATTCGCGCGGGGGAAGGTGAGTGTCGTCGGAAGGAAAGTGATCATTGGCTCTAGGGTGTAGGGTCGAGGGTCTATGATTTTTGCCCTTCACCCTAGACCCTGGAGCGATTACTGTCCAAATGTTTTAAGTTGCGCGGGATCGAAACTGTATTCTTTCTTATTCAAAAGATCCGATAGTTTGACCGACCGGTAGTCTGTGAATTTGTAGATTTTAAACACCTGTTGAACAATTCTTAAAATTTCGCTTTCAGCGTCCTCTCCCGGCGGGAAATCACTCGATTGATACTTGAATTGCACGCGGTTGACGATCTGCTTTAAAAGAAAATCCGGCCACTCAACAGCTTTAAAATCCAAATACCCGCCGTCCGTATCCCCAATAAACGATTTGTTGCCAGAGGCGTCCTGAAGATATCTCTGGAGGTATTCTTCCTGCGGCAAGAATCCCAGCGTATATTGGCGCAGGTCTTCCATGTTGAACGTATTCTTGACCTCTAATCCCTTTTTGATGTCGCAAATGACCAGGACGATAAAGTCGGGAGGCTTGACGTCTTCCTTGAGTTCGAAAAATGATCGGGTGAGCGCGGTTAAGATATTGTTTTGGGTTTTGGCAAAATCTTCCGTGTAGACGACGCTATACCCGGGGGGCTTGGCGGCTTTCGTGGCCGGCGTGATATCGTATTCGAAATGAAAAGACTTGTCTTCAGTTTTTCCGTCGATGTACAACAGTGAAGAACGCTTGGGAGGCGCCTGGGAAATTTTTTCTTTTTGTTTTTCGTTTGTTTCATCGCGGGCGATGTCATAGATGGGCTTTTCAAAAGGGACATAGATCCAGAGGGTATTGCCGATAAGATTCGTGAGGACAGTGAGTTGGAACTCGTCTTGGCAGATCTTGGTGAACTTGACCTGGGCCTGGGAAGCGGTGTTTAAGGGGGGAGGTGTTTTGGTGCAACCGATCCATGCCGCCAAGAAAAGGAAGGGAAGGGCTTTGACGAAGTCTTTAAGCCGCATGATCTTCTTTTAAGGCCATCTTGACGGCGGATTGGACGCCAAACTTGCTGAAAATGTTTTCAATGTCGTCGTATTCCAATTCTTGCCGTTTATGAAGTTCCTGGGCGAAAGTTTCAAAAAGTTCCCGGTGTTTATTCAAAGTTTGTTCGACTTCTTTGAGGCTGCTCTGCAGAATTTCCTGCACGTCCGCGTCAAGAATTTCGCGGGTCTTTTCCGAAACCAAGAGTTGACCGTTGAAGGAAATGGCCGTGAAATCTCCGACGAGTCCGGATTTTCCCATCCCGTATTGCCAGACCATCGCGTGGGCGATGCGCATGGCGTTATGAAAATCGCTCCCGTGTCCGCCGGCCACACCGCTTGAGGTGGAACCGAATTTCATTTTCTCGGCGACGTAACTTGCGAGGCTTACCTTGATGTTGGCCAGAAGATGTTCACGGTTGGAAGAATGCGATTCTTCGCTCGGGCGCTGGTAAACAAAGCCCAAAGCGCCTTTATGGGGAATGATGGTGGCCTTGATGACGTCATTGGTGGGATGCAAAAGATAGGCGATGACGGCGTGGCCCGCCTCGTGATAGGCGGTCCAGAGTTTTTCTTTTTCAGAGAGCGTGATGTTGGCCTTAAGCCCGAAGGTGACACGGTCGTAGGCCTCGGAAAGATCTTTGCCGTTAATGGTTTCTCGATGATCGCGCAGTGCGATCAACCCCGCCTCGCGCACCATGCTGTCGATGTCCGAAGGCGAAAACCACAAAGCCTTGCGCGCCAGGAGTTGTGGATTGGCCGAGCCATCGGTCTTCACGCGGCCCAGATAGAATTTAAAAAGTTCAATGCGCTCCTCAAGGTTGGGAAGCGTGATATGGATCTTGCGGTCGAATCGTCCGGCGCGCATGATGGCCGGGTCCAATTCATCTTCCGGGACGTTGGTCGCGGCGATGACAACAATATTATTTTCCGCCTGCCTTAGTCCGTCGAGCTCGGCCAAGAATTGGTTGACGGTCGCGTTGTGATCCATTCCGCCTCCGAAGCCGCGGTCGGCCTGACGCGGCCGCGCGAAGGCATCGATCTCATCGATGAAGATGAGACATCCGCCTTCCATCCGCGCCGCAGCGCGGGCCTGTTTAAAGAGTGATTTCATCCGGGCGGCCCCCAGGCCGATAAAAATTCCGACGAATTCACTGCCCACGGCGGAAAGCATGGGGAGTCCGCATTCGGTCGCGATGGCTTTGGCCAAGTACGTTTTTCCGCAGCCCGGTGGGCCGATCATAATCGTCCCTTTGATAATTTTTCCACCGATGGCCTTGACCAGTTTACGGTCTTTGAGGAGTTTGATGAGTTCCCAGGCTTCTCTTTTGGCGGCCTCCATCCCGATCACCTGATTCCATTTGACGTTGACCCGCGCCCGGCTCATTTCCTCGACCCCCATTTTTCCCAGCCCGCCGCCCTGCATAAAGTAGTAATGCATCCCGAAAAAAAGAGGAAGCTGAATGAAGATCGAGAAGATGCTGATAACCAAAAAATACGTCATTTGGGCGGAAAGCTGTTTGCGGTAGAAACCTTCCAAGGAAAAGATGGTTTGCAGGCCCGTGTGTAGGAAATAGTAAATGACGCCAAAAATGGCTAAGGCAAGGGTGATGACGAGGATTTTAAGCCAATTGAGCTGCAGGAAAATTAAAAATTTTCTCATATGATAAAGGCTAACATAGGAAAGAAGAGAAGTAAACACTAAAAATTTGAAATTGACTGTTCGTGCTGAAATTCTAAGGCCGTTGGGGAATCCTTCCAAAGCGAGTTCCGCAGCCGTCCCGCTACATTTTTTAGGACATTCGCGGCGCTTGTCTGCTCACCGAACCTGTTCCGCCTTTTCTATATTCAAGGAAGGCGGAGCTAGGTTCGAAGTTCGCTTAACAAGCGACCGCGAAGTCCTTACTTAAGAAAAGCGGGACGTGCGAGGACTGTTCGAGCGACGAAGGGTTCCCCAACGGCCTTTCCAACGAACCCTTGACTTTAAAATTAAACTGTGATAATTTGCCAGTCATTGTTTTGGAGGCGCCAAGACCTCCGACGGCATTTGAAAAGATTCAAAAAAACAAAGAAGGACGGAAACCATGACCAAGATCGCTCAAGTGAAAGCTCGCGAAATCCTCGATTCGCGCGGGAACCCGACGGTCGAGGTGGATGTGATTCTGGATTCGGGTGTGATGGGCCGCGCCGCGGTGCCTTCGGGGGCCTCCACCGGCGAACATGAAGCGCTCGAGTTGCGCGACGGTGACAAGGGCCGTTATATGGGCAAGGGTGTCATGAAGGCCGTGGCCAATGTCAACGGCGCCATCAAAGACGCCATCCTCGGACACAAGTCGGATTTTCAGGCGATCGATAAAATCCTTTTGGATTTGGACGGCACCGACAACAAGGGCAAACTCGGCGCCAACGCGATTTTGGGCGTTTCGCTGGCGGTCGCCAAGGCCGCGGCCGCTGAGAAAAAGGTTCCGCTCTATAAATTTCTAGGAGGAGAAGACGCCAAGATTTTACCCGTTCCTTTGATGAATATTCTTAACGGCGGCGTGCACGCGGACAATAATCTCGACATCCAGGAGTTCATGATTCTGCCTTTGGGCGCCAAGACGTTTAAAGAAGCATTAAGGATGGCGACGGAGGTTTTCCACAATTTAAAATCCATTTTGAAATCCAAAGGTCTTTCCACCTCCGTCGGAGATGAGGGCGGGTTCGCGCCGAGCTTGG
>CAYJRN010000020.1:0-22873 GCA_964372915.1 uncultured Planctomycetales bacterium | reverse complement strand
ATGAAAACCTACCGCGAAGAACTTTGGTTCAACACCCCGCACCGACGGGACTACCTCAACATTACTGAAAAAGTGCAGTCGCTTGTTGATAAAAGCGGTGTCAAGGAAGGCTTGGTATTGGTCAATGCCATGCATATCACGGCAAGCGTTTTTATTAACGATGATGAGCCGGGGTTGCATCACGATTATGACAAATGGCTGGAAAAACTTGCCCCGCACGAACCCGTCGGACAATATCGCCATAACGACACCGGCGAAGACAATGCCGACGCGCATATGAAACGGCAGGTCATGGGGCGGGAAGTGGTTGTGGCCATCACCAAAGGTAGGCTCGACTTTGGGCCATGGGAACAAATTTTTTACGGAGAGTTTGATGGCCGTCGGCGGAAACGCGTGTTAGTCAAAATTATTGGGGAATAGGTTACGTAGGACGTCCTACGTCCCAGCGAAGCGGACGTCCCGTATCCCATGTTATACAGATAATAATATGAGTTTACTCGTTCTTGGAACCGTAGCGCTGGATAATCTCAAAACCCCCAGCGGTGAGCGTCGTGATATTTTGGGCGGGTCGGCCGCGCATTTTGCGATGAGCGCGCGTTTTTTCACGGACGTCCATCTGGTGGCCATCGTTGGAAAAGATTTCCCCGAGAAACATCTCCGGCTGTTGAAATTAAGAGGAATCGATCTCACTTCCCTCAAAGAAGGGAAGGGCAAGACGTTTCACTGGGAAGGCGAATACAAAAAGGAAGACATGAACTCGGCGCTGACGCTGGCGACGGAATTGGGAGTCCTCGTCGGTTTTGTCCCGCACATTGCCGATAGTCAGAAGGCGATCCCGAACGTTTTCCTTGCGAACATTGATCCCGACATCCAGTTGGGGCTTCTTGAAAAAATACGCCGGCCCAGGCTCCTGGGGCTGGACAGCATGAACCTTTGGATCATTCACAAGCGCAAATCGCTGGTGAATCTTATAAGAAAGGTTGATCTCTTTGTGGCCAATGACGGCGAGGCGCGCCTCTTGACCGGCGAGGACAATCTCATCAAGGCCGCCAAGGCCTTGTGCAGGATGGGGCCGCGTTTTATCGTCGTCAAAAAAGGCGAGCACGGTGTGCTTTTCATGAGCGAGCGCGTCAAATTTTCTTTCCCGGCGTATCCGGTGGAACACGTGGTCGACCCCACCGGGGCCGGGGATTCATTTGCCGGCGGGCTCATGGGATATTTAAGCCAGGCGGGTAAAATCAATGAAAAGAATTTAAAGCAGGCGGTCATTTATGCCATCGCGATCGCCTCTTTTCAGGTCGAGGGCTTTGGGATGGAAAAGACGGTTCATTTAAGATTCTCTCAGGTGCGCAAAAGGATGAGCGAGCTTAAAGAATTCATCTCGCATTCATAAAAAGACGGTTTGTAAACCAAGTCACCCAGCTTGTCTATAAACGGTATTTGAAATGACCCTTAAAGAGATTGTCGATACTGTCGGCTTTGTGGCCGCGGTCGTTTTGCCTTTGTGGAACATTCCGCTCATTTTTAAAATCATCAAGCGCCGGTCTTCGCGTGATATTAGTCTTGGGTGGGCCATCGGCGTGTGGGTGTGCATCGTCCTCATGGCGCCGGCGAGTTTCACTTCGCAAGATCTGATCTGGAAGACCTTCAATATTATTAATTTTATTTTGTTTTCCGCGGTGGTGGTCACTACGTTGAAATACCGAAATGGTTAGAAGGATGAACGAACAAAGAAAAAAGAGTTTTTGCTGCGGGATGGTTTCGATTGTCGGGCGCCCCAACGTGGGCAAATCCACCCTTTTAAATAAGATCATCGGTGAAAAGATCGCAATCGTTTCGAAGGTCCCGCAAACGACCCGCAACCAGGTAAGGGGCATTTATACCGACGAGCGCGGACAGATCATTTTTATTGATACACCCGGCCTTTTGCCGGGCCGGGATCGCCTGGACAAGCTGATGGCCAGGGCCCGGGAAGATACTTTGCCGCAAGCCGATTGCATCATCCATTTGGTCGACGCCAGCGAGCCGACGGGCCGCGAAGAAGACGAGGTCGTTCGACGCCTGAAAGACGTGAAGGCCCCGGTGATCTTGGGGCTTAACAAAATCGACCTTAAAGGAAAATTCCTGCCGCAATACATTGCCCTTTGGGAAAAAGCCAAGAATAAACCCGTTCAGGAATTGCCGTCACTTGTTTTGTTGCCGTTATCCGGCAAGACAGGTAAGAATGTCGATCAATTGCTGGAAGAAGTTTTTAAATTTCTTCCCGAAGGACCCGCCCTTTATCCCGAAGATATCATTACGGATGTTCCGCAGAAGATGGCCATTGCGGACATAATCCGCGAGAAATTGTTAGGGGTCTTGCGCGATGAGTTGCCGCACTCCATCGCGGTTGTCATCGAAAGAATGGAACACCGGCGCAATAACCTGACCTATCTTGGCGCCCTCATTTTAGTGGAAAGGGAATCTCAAAAAGAAATTGTGATTGGCAAAGGCGGACAGATCCTTAAAGAGATCGGGACAATGGCCCGTCGGGAACTGGAAGAACTTCTCGAAAAAAAAGTTTTTCTTGAGCTGCGCGTGAAGCTGCGGAAGAATTGGCGCGATGACGTCCAAGTCCTGCACGATTTGGGGTATGAGGGATGAAGGCGGTTGACATTGAAAAGGTCGTTGGGATTTTAAAAGCAGCGGCGAAGGACCTGCCGGACCCGTCGGTCACGCTCGTGGGAAAACGCTGGAGGAACCCATTCCTGGTCTTGATTTCCTGTGTTTTAAGTTTGCGCACCAAAGATCAGACGACGTTACCGGCCTGCGAACGATTATTCCGGCTTGCCAACAATCCGCAGGCGATGTTGAAACTTTCTGTTCCCGAGATTGAAAAGGCCATTTATCCCGTTGGATTTTATAAAACCAAGGCCCGGAACATTCTCGGCATCTGCCGGGACATTATTGAGAAGTTCGACGGGAAAGTCCCGGAGGAGATCGATACACTGCTGACTTTAAAAGGCGTCGGAAGAAAGACGGCGAATTTGGTAGTGACCGAAGGCTTCGGCAAACTCGGCGTCTGCGTCGATACGCACGTGCACCGGATTTCGAACCGTTTGGGCTACGTCAAGACCAAGACTCCCGAAAAGACCGAGTGGGCCTTAAGAAAAAAATTACCGAAAGAACTATGGATGGAATACAATCCGCTTTTGGTGACCTGGGGACAGAATGTCTGCAAACCCATTTCGCCTTTGTGTTCGCGGTGTCCGTTAAATTTGAAGCGGATGTGCCGTAGGATCGGGGTCGGGATCAGTCGTTGAATCATTGAATCCCGCGAAAAATTATTGCCCGACCGCCTCATTATTTTTGGGAAAGTCAATAAATGACTTGACACAGGATACGGTGTGTGATAAAAATTCAATTACTGACGATTGTTCCTCAAAATACAGAAAATGCCAGAGAGCAATCGTCAAGTACTGGCTACCACAATGTGTATTTGGAAAAGAAAATGCCAGTAAGATGAGTTGATAGAAATTTTTTGAAGATTGATAACAGGTCAATGGACCGAAAAACAATAAGGAGATTTAAGAAATTGCAATAATCGGGAGGAAGAATGGAAGGAACCCATGCAGAGCGTCAGGGTTCCTATTTTTTTTGAAAAAATGGGCAAAATTATAGGACTGACATACGATTTAAAGAGCGACGTCGATCTTAAGAGCGGTGATCCGTCGGATTTAAACGCCGAATTGGATAAACCGCAAACGATTGACTCTATCGCCGGGGCTTTGGAAAGCGCGGGGCATAAAGTCCGAAGAATCGGCCATGTCTGGAATCTCTTGAGAGCTTGGGACGATCTTGACGTGGATATTGTCTTTAACATTTGCGAAGGCCATGCGGGGCGTAACCGCGAGTCGCAGGTGCCCATGCTTTTAGAGCTCAAGGGGATTCCGTACGTTGGGTCCGATGCCTTGACCCTTGGCGTTACGCTCGACAAGATCGTTGCCAAGAAATGTTTTATTGCCGATGGCATTCCAACCCCTCGTTATTTCGTCGCTTCCGGGTCAGAAAATTTAAAGAAGCTCAACACCCTCAAATTTCCCCTGATTGTGAAGCCTTGCCATGAAGGCTCTTCGAAAGGGTTAAGCCGTAATTCCAGGGTCGAAGATTTTGCCGGCCTTAAAAGACAAGTCAGCCTTATCAATGACACCTACAAGCAGACGGCGTTGATTGAGGAATTCATTAAAGGAAGCGAATTTACCGTCGGGGTGATCGGTAACCGCAACGCTCAGGCTTTGCCGGTCGTGCAAATCGCCATTGAAGGCAAGACCAAGTTAGGCGATGATTTCTACACCTTTACGCGTCTCTCGGAGCAGGCTGACCAAATTCAATATCTTTGCCCGGCGAAAATCCCTAAGGCCTTATCCAAGAAATTGCAAGAATACGCCGTGCGGGCCGCCAAGAGCGTGGGGTGCCTTGATTTTAGCCGCGTGGATTTTCGCGTTGATGAAAGAGGCAATCCTTTTGTTTTAGAAATCAATCCGCTGCCCTGTCTGTCCGAAGAAGACACATTTTATTTCATGGCCCAAGCCATGGGGATCCCGTACAACGAGATCATCAACCGTATCCTCAATGAGGGCTTGAAACGTTACGGGTTGGATGAACCTGTCAACCCTTCGACGCACCCCGGACTGAAGTCCGGGGCTTGCTCAGGGTTGTTACACTGAGCGGCCCCCGCCAGGCGGGCCGTCGAAGTGTTAACAAAAAAAGAAGCCCTGCAGCACGCGGGGAAGCGGCATCGGTTCGTTAGTGGGTAAATAATAACCCCACGCCGCTTCTACTCGTCGCGGCTTTGGGGTAAATTCCGTACGCACTTTTTCCTTAATAAGTTTTTAGATGAAAAGTGCTACGTCATTTAAGGAGATAAAAAAATGAACCAGGCTGAAACCGCAGTCAAAGAAATACGCGACACGGAGACGGCTGTCACGACAACAGTGCACTCCAGCGTCAAACTGACTCCGAAAGAAAATCGTGTCATCAGTTTTTTCAAAGACGCGACTCCTTTGGATTGGGAAGACTGGCGTTGGCAGATGCGCAATCGCATCCGCACTAAAGACGTTCTCTCTAAAATTATCAATATGACGCCGCAGGAAGAAAGGGGCGTGGATGGCTGCAAAGATAAATTGACGATGTCTATTCCACCCTATTGGGCGAGCTTGATGGACCCGGAAGACCCAGCCTGCCCCATCCGTTTACAGACGGTTCCGCAAGGCTATGAGCTTGAAACGTCTCCTGAAGAAATGGCCGATCCTTGTGGCGAAGATAAGAATTCTCCGGTGCATGGGCTTGTCCATCGTTATCCGGACAGGGTTCTGTTCCTGGTCAATGAAATGTGCGCGATGTACTGCCGTTACTGCACTCGTTCGCGCCTGGTGGGAGACGGGAACCGGACATTGCGACCCTCGACCTACGAAGCGGCGTATGAGTACATCCGTTCCAACAAGAAGATTCGTGACGTTCTTATCTCCGGCGGCGATCCTCTGACGCTGGGAGATAATATGCTGGAGAGCATTATTAAGAACATCAAGGCGATTCCGCACGTGGAATTTGTGCGCATCGGCAGCCGCATGCCGGTCACGCTGCCGCAGCGCATCACGACGGATTTGGTGAATATGCTTAAAAGACACAGCCCGATTTTTATGAGCATTCATTTCAATCACCCGAAAGAAGTCACCAAGCGGGTCAAGTTCGCCTGCGATCTTTTGGCCGACAGCGGGATTGTGATGGGAAGCCAGACCGTTCTTTTAAAAGGGGTCAACGACAAACCGGCCGTGATGAAAAAATTGATGCATGAACTCTTGAAGATTCGCGTGCGGCCTTACTATATTTATCAGTGCGATCCTATTTTAGGGTCCAAGCATTTTCGCACGACGGTCGCCACCGGCATTAATATTATAGAGAAGATGCGCGGGCATACGAGTGGTTACGCGGTGCCTGCCTACGTCATCGATGGCCCGGGCGGCGGGGGGAAGATTCCGATTACCCCGGCCTATATGATCTCTTACGAAAATGGCGTCGCTAAGCTGCGCAATTACGCCGGCCAGGAGTACACGTACGTGGATCCGGTGTAAAAGCGTTTGATTGTGTGTGCAATTGTTTTGAGGGCGGCCCTCCGCCTTTGGCGGGGGGCCGCCCTTGTTTTTTCTTACTTAAGCGCCAAGTCGAAGGGTTGACGAATTCGATTCTTTTATGTTATGATAGCGCCCCATTGGGTGGGATAGGGGGATCAAGTTATGAAAAAAATTGAAGCTATCGTAAGAAAAGAAAAATTTCAGGACGTTTATGATGCTTTGGTGAATTCGGGAATCGGCGGGATGACCGTCACCCCGACTCAGGGCTTTGGCCATCACCGCAACGGCCTTAAAGAAAAAATCAAACTTGAGATTTATGCCGATGAGTTCCAGGTGGATAAAATCGTGGATATGATCCGCCGGGCGGCGAAGACCGGTGTCACGGGTGACGGCAAGATCGCGATCTTGCCCTTGCACAACATCTACCGTATCCGTACCGGAGAAGATGGGGCTAAGGCCATCTAAGCATCCTCTCGGGTGTCATTCCCCGCGCCCGCCCCGCATTCTGTGGGGCAAGAGGCGGGGTCATTAAGAAATCGATGTACAATCAAAAAAATTATAATATAATGACCAGTCGGGTGAGGTAGTCTAAAATTGTCCAACTGGTCAAGGAAGGAAGTGATCGATAATGGTCGAAGTTAAGATCAGCGATAAGAATAATTTTGAGAAGGCCATGCGCATTTTTAAGAAGCAGTGCCAGAAGGAAGGTTTTCTCATCGAGGCCAAGGAACGAAGATACTACACGAAACCTTCGGAGAAAAAACGCCGCAAGGGCGGCAGACCGTGAATAATAATCCCCAAAAAATTGCCGTTTTGGTGGAAGATCTGTACCAGGTGTTGGAAGTATGGTATCCGATTTTACGTTTGAAAGAAGCGGGAGTGAAGGCCGTGACCGTGGGAACCGGGACCAAAGAAACCTACGGCAGCAAAGAAGGTTATCCCTGTAAGGTTGATACCTCGATTGACAAGGTCAAGGAGAGCGACTTCGACGGGGTGATTATTCCCGGGGGTTATGCTCCTGATATTTTGCGCCGATTCGATAAGGTCAATAATTTCGTAAAAAATCTTTACAGACAAGGCAAGGTCGTGGCGGCTATTTGTCACGGCGGTTGGGTTCTGGTCTCTGCCGGCATTTTAAAAAACGTCAAGGCCACCTGTTTTTTCGCCATAAAAGATGATGTGATCGCCGCTGGTGCCCAATATTCGGATGAAGAGGTCGTTGTCGATAAAAACCTCATCACTTCCCGCAAACCCGAAGACTTGCCGCGATTCGTCGAAGAAATCATTAAAAAACTGCACTATTAACCTTTTCTTCCTTAAAACCGTGAGCTTTTTTCGGCTTTGAGGAGAGAAAAGGTAATATTGACTTCCATATACGGCGTTAATAGTAGAAAGGTCAATAGAGAAGCCCCTCATGATTAAAGTCAAACGCGCGCTCCTCAGTGTTTCCGATAAAGCCGGCCTTCTCGATTTTGCCAGAGGGCTGCAGGCCTTGGGAATTGAAATCATTTCAACCGGCGGAACCGCCAAGCTTTTAAAAGGTGCCGGTCTTTCTGTCAAAGAAGTTTCCGACACCACGGGATTTCCCGAGATGCTCGACGGACGCGTCAAGACCCTTCATCCAGCCATCCATGGCGGGCTTTTGGCTTTGCGCGATAAACCCGAGCATATGGAACAGCTCAAAAGCCATAACATCGGGCTCATCGATATGGTGGTCATCAATCTTTACCCTTTCGAACGCGTGATCCAGAAGAAAAATGTATCTCTCGAAGAGGTAATTGAGAACATTGACGTCGGCGGCCCGGCGATGTTGAGATCCGCCGCCAAGAATTACACAAGTGTCGCCGTTGTCTCTAATCCGTCGAAATACAAGGACATTTTGAAAGAATTGGAAGTTAACAGCGCCATCCTTTCCGATACGGTGCTCATGAAATTTGCCATCGAGGCGTTTCATCACACGTCCCGTTATGACAGCATCATTTATAATTTTTTGAGTCAGTGGCGCGCCCCGGGAGATTTTTCCAATTTTCCCAAGGAATTGAGTTTGCATTTTTTGAAAGTACAGGATTTGCGTTACGGCGAAAATCCGCATCAGGCCGGCGCTTTCTATCGCGACGGGAACGATTCAACGGGGCTGTCAACGATAAAACAGCTTCACGGCAAGGAGTTATCTTTTAACAATATTCTTGATGTGCACGCAGCCGTGGCGGTCGTTCGTGATTTTGAGGCGCCGGCGGCGGTTATCATCAAGCACAATAATCCCACCGGCGTTGCCCAGGATAAAATATTAGAGAAGGCCTACACCCAGGCGCACAAGGGGGATTTGCTTTCAGCGTTTGGCGGCATCATCGGCTTGAATCGCACCGTCGATGCCAAAACCGCCCAGGCAATTGTTAAAAGCGGTTTTATGGAATGTGTCATTGCCCCCGGCTTTGAGGCGGGGGCAATGAAGATCTTTGGCCCCAAGAAAAATCTCCGGCTCCTGGAATTAAATTTTCAAGAACTGCAAAGAGAAAAGTATGATTTCAAAAAAGTTTCCGGAGGACTGCTTTTGCAGGATGTCGATACAAAAAAACTTGAGCCTTCTCAAATCAAGGTTGTGACCAAGCTCAAACCCACCAAGGCGCAGATGGAGTCGATGCTGTTTGCTTGGGAAGTGATCAAACACGTCAAATCAAACGCCATTGTCCTTGCCAAGGGCACCAGGACCGTCGGAATCGGTTGCGGGGAAACCAGCCGTGTCGATAGCGCCATTACCGCTATCCGTCGAGCTGGGAAAAATGCGCAAGGCGCCTCCCTTGCCTCGGAAGCCTTCATCCCTAAACCCGATACCATTAAAATCGCCGCCAAGGCCGGCATCAAGGCGATTATCCAGACGGGCGGTTCCATGGCCGATGCCGAGGTCATCAAAGAAGCCAATAAGGCCAAGATAACCATGGTTACCACCGGCATTCGGCATTTCAAACACTAAAATACTAAAATTTTATGTCCTATTCTAGCGCGCGAGAATATTTGGACAGTTTCATCAATTACGAAATTCACCGCAAACCCCCCCGCCGTTTTTTTAAACTTAAGCGTGTTCAAAAACTTCTTACCCTTATCGGCGATCCGCATTTAAACTTTAAGTGTCTGCATGTGGCCGGCACCAAGGGTAAGGGGTCAACCTGCGCTTTTGTGGCTTCCATTTTGCAAACCGCCGGTTATACCGTCGGGCTTTACACCTCGCCGCATCTTTCCGATTTCAAGGAACGGATTCGTATTTTATCTCCTTGGGATTGCCGGGGGCAAACGCAAGCGTTCGCGGGGAAGGTGAGTGCCCAAGCGCTCAGGCGCTCTCTTCAAGAAATCAAACCCTCCATCGAAAGAATCCAAGCCCGCCGATCGTTAGGCCAGCTAACCTATTTTGAGGTGTTGACGGTTCTGGCGTTGTATTATTTTTATAAAAGAAAAGCGGATGTTGCTGTTCTTGAAACCGGTTTGGGCGGAAGGCTGGATGCCACCAATGTCGTCGATTCTTTGGTCAGCGCCATTACGCCGATTAGTTTGGAACACACGGAATTCCTGGGCAAAACGATTCAGAAAATAGCGGCAGAGAAGGCGGGGATTATCAAGAGCCGCTCTCAAGCGGTTGTCATCGCTCCCCAAGACCAAAAAGCTTTAAAAGTGATCAAAGCCCAATGCCGGAAAATGGGCGCTTCGTTTCGCGTCGTCGGCAAGGATATCATGGTTCAAAACGGGAAGACCACACTTCAAGGAGAAACATTCTCCGTCAGAGGATGTCTGGGGAATTATCGGAATTTGAAAAGCCGGCTCATCGGTCCCCATCAAGTCGTTAATGCGGCGGTGGCCATTGGTATGGTAGAATCTTTAAAGCAACGGGGATTCTGGATTAACAGAAGGGCCATTGTTCAAGGAATCAAAAACGCTGTTTGGCCCGGAAGATTCGAGGTGATTCGTCACAGACCGCTCACGATCCTCGACGGCGCGCATAATGCGGCATCCTGCCGCGTTTTGACGGATACATTAAGAAAAGTTTTGCCGAATAAGAAAATGGTTCTTATTTTTGGGGTTTCTTCGGACAAGGATATTAAGGGAATGGCCCAGGAGCTGGCGAAGATGGCGCGGTGTGTTATCGCAACCAAGGCGAATCATCCCAGAGCCTATGAATTTAAAGCTGCGGAATTGGAGAATTTTTTTCCGGGTAAAGAAATCATTCTGTCAAAGAATGTCTGCTCGGCTTTACAATTGGCCCAACAAAAATCATCTGCCGATGAGGCGATTGTTGTAACCGGTTCACTATTTGTGGTAGGGGAAGCCAGAGAGTTATGCTTGAGGGCATAGGTTGGCACGTTAAATCAACCCAGCACTAATTTTACCCAAGTATTCTTTCAATAAAATTAGTGCTGGGTAAATTCGCACACACAACTCACATCGCGCTTCGCGCTCTGTAAGTTGTGTGCTTATTTATGTATCAATTCAAAGGTTTAGAAGATACGATTGCGGCGATCTCAACGGCCTTAGGCGCGGGAGGCATCGGGATCGTGCGTTTAAGCGGCCCCAACGCCGTATCAATCGCCGATCAAATGTTCATGGCAAAAAATAAACAGAAACCTTCGAGTTTTAAGAATTATACCCTGCATTATGGGTGGGTGACAAAAGACGGTGGTGAGGTGATCGACGAGGCGCTCCTGACGGTGATGCGCGCACCGAAGAGTTATACCAAAGAAGATGTCGTGGAAATGAGCTGCCATGGTGGCATGGTTTCGCTGCGCGCCATTCTTTCTCTGGCCTTGGATCTTGGCGCGCGCTTGGCAGAACCCGGAGAATTTACCAAGCGGGCATTCTTAAACGGACGGATCGATCTTCCCCAAGCCGAAGCCGTACTCGATATCATTCAGGCAAAAACGGATGCGTTCTTAAGGGTCAGCACCAACCAGCTCAAAGGGGAATTGTCCGCGGAATTGGAAACGATTCGCGAGATGCTGATGGGTATTTATACGGAAATCGAGGCGATTGTTAATTTTCCCGAGGATGATATTGACGCTCCCGGCCGAAAGAAACTGCAAGAAAAAATTGGGGCGGCCAAGGCAAAAGTGGAATGGCTATTAAAATCGAGCGAACAGGGACGTCTCTTAAAGGAAGGAATCAAAATTGTTATCTGCGGTAAACCCAACGTCGGGAAATCGTCTCTCTTAAATGTTTTGTTAAAAGAGCCGCGCGCCATCGTCAGTCCCATTGCCGGAACGACCCGCGATACGATAGAAGAAACCGCCCAGATCAAAGGGATTCCGTTTCAGCTGGTGGATACGGCCGGCATTCTTGAGCCGCGCGACACAATCGAAGAAGAGGCCGTCAAACGCAGCCGTCTATCGATGAATGCCGCGGATTTGGTTTTACTTGTTTTCGATGCTACGTCACCGTTCTCCGACGAAGATAAAAATTTACTCCATAGCGTAAACGACAAAAATTTTCTTATTGTTTTAAACAAATGTGATTTGATTCCAAGTAATGAGACGAGCTCTTTGGGAAAAATTCTGCAAGAGAAAAGAATCATGGAAGTTTCAGCTCTTAAGAAATCGGGAATAGGTGAATTAGAAAATGCTATTGTGGAAAATGTTTTGAACGGCAGCGTCGTTGATCCCGCCGGGATATTGGTGAGTAATGTGCGGCACATCCAATCTCTTAAAGAATGTGCCGTGAGTCTGGGCCAAGCCCAAGAAGCCATCCACAATGGGCTATCTTTGGAATTTTCTTCGGAAGGCTTGAAAACAGCCATCAATGGCTTGGATCAAATCACAGGTCGCAATATTGACCAAGATCTTCTCGAGAAAATTTTTTCGGAGTTTTGTATCGGGAAATGATGTTATTTCTGTTCATCTTTCGTTTGCGGCTTCGGATTTTGAATCCACCACATATCCTTCCTTCATCATCTGGGCGTGCACCGCCATCAGTTTCTTCATTAAAGATGGGTCATTCAGAAGCGAAAGCATTTTGGGATTGGTCACTAGATGCACGAAATCTTTGTCTTGGATCTGTTTAAGCGTTGTCTCATCGTGAAGAACGTCTTGGACGCGTTGATCCTCCGCCAGGGCATGAAACTCTTTCGAGTTTTTTAGTTTTTCCATCTGTCCTTCATTATTGAAGATCGTGAGGGTTTCGTGTACATCCTCGATCCCCAGGACTTTATTTAAGACACCTTTACCGATGAAAGAAAAAGAGAGGGACTTGCGGATATCCGATTGAATCTTTTCAATATTAAAATTAAAAAGATTAGCCGGAATCATGACCACAAGAAGCAGGCACAACAGAAGAAGACCTCCGGACCACAGCAGATTAAAGAGACTGCCGGACAGGCGGCTTAAAAGAGGGGCTGGCATTCGGTTGGAAACAGTTTTATTCCAAACGTTAAGCCCTAAGGAGAGAGCCATCTTCAAAAAGAAAGGTCCAAGGATACCAATCACAAGACTCACGATCAGGTTTTTGGTGTAGAGATAATAGATGTAGCTTATGATGGCGCCTAGGATGAGGCTCACCGGCCCTAAGATCGTTCGCAGGAATCCTTTCTGCCAGCCGGTGCATAAAAATATCAGGCAGGAAAAGGCAAATATCACGTCCGTGATGGTCATATTGACCTTTCTACTATTAACGCCGTATATGGAAGTCAATATTACCTTTTCTCTCCTCAAAGCCGAAAAAAAGCTCACGGTTTTAAGGAAGAAAAGGTTAATAAAGAGAGTAATTCCTTTCTTTGAAGTTTTTTAGTATAACACTCCAGAAAAAATAAATCAATTTTTTGACGGAAAAAATTTTGTTCCTGTTTTTTGAAAAAAAATTAAAAATTTATGTTGCCTTTTAGCATATTGGGTATAAACTTAAATTGAAAACGGTTCCAAATGTTTAAGAAATCAAACCTAACCTTTTGATAGCCAATAAGCTACAAACTTTTCATCTATGAACCCTCCCTCTATAAAAACCTCATCCAACAAAAGAAAATACGTACGGCACCAATGCTTAGTTCCCGTGGATGGAAAAAATGGGACGGTTTTTAGCGGCAGTCAAACAGTAGACTTCAGTAAAAACGGCATGGGTTTTATCTCCAGTTCTGCCATTCCTTTGAACGAAAAAATAGCCATTGAGATCGAGTTAGAGTCCCAAGGTCCTTCGGTCCTGGTTATTGCTCAAGTCCGATGGGTGCGCCAGATTGAAGGATCAAGTCATTACCGCTTTGGCTTGCGGTTTGAGGATGTCCTAGACGGCTCTCGTAATCGCATGGCCAGCTATTTCCGTACATAATTTTTTAAAGGAGAAAAAATATTTTACCTGAGGCCGTAGAAAATCGTCGCACCTTTGACCGGTTCATGGCGCGGTTTCCCGTCAAGTTCAAGGATTCCCGCCATGATTTCGGTTCAGAGGTCTTCTTAAGGGATATTTCCGCCGGCGGTGCCAAGGTCGTCAGCCGTGAACGATTGTATTTGAACGACAGCATTGCCTTGCTGGTGAAACTCCCCGATGATCGTGATCCGTTCCCCTTAAACGGAGAGGTGATCTGGTCCAGAAATGAGGAGGAAAACCCTCGCGTCTGGGATATCGGTATCAGGTTTCATAAGGTCGATCTGATGTCGCTGCATCGAATCTTCAAATTTTGCCTCCTCGATTAGTTTCTTCTCCTTAACTGACTTCCGTAAAAGTCATTGTGGTAGTCAGTCCTGCCTTTGTCCGACGATTTTTGAAGATAAAGACCATTCCATTGTTCATGCGAAGGTCAGTAGATCCAGTCGGAAAAAATATTGACCCTCGAGTTTATCTATGTTAAACTTCCTGATATTTTATTAAAATTTTTATCCTCAAATCAGGACGTCATTTAGGGTTCAAGATTTATGGAATACGGTCATTTCTCCTCCGACGGCACCGAGTATGTCGTCACCACCCCCAACACCCCGCGCCCGTGGATCAATTATCTAACCAACGAAAATTATTGTTCCGTCATTTCCCAGTGCGGCGGCGGCTACAGTTTTTACAAGGACTGCCGCACCAACCGCCTCACGCGCTGGGCGCCGGAAAATTGGCATTTCGACCGCCCCGGGAAATACATTTACGTGCGCGACGGGGCCAAAGCGTATTCTCTGACCTATCAACCGCTGCGCGGTAAACCCCAATTTTATCAGTGCCGTCATGGGTTGGGCTATACCACGATCGAGGCGGCCAATCAGGGACTACATTCGAGCGTTACCTATTTCGTTCCCGAATACGACGATTGCGAAGTCTGGATCGTTCGACTGGAAAACAAAACCAAAAAAGAAAAGAAGCTCGAAGTTTTTCCTTACGTCGAATTTTTGATCGGCGATTATCATGAAGAACTCCGTTACCGCAACATCATGAATCTCTACAGCCGTATCTGGTTTGATGAGGACTATCAAGCGGTGTTCGCTAAGAAAACCGCGATGTGGGCGGGGATGAACATCCAGCCCTTTGACACGCAGCTGTTCTTCGCGTCGTCTTTGCCGGTGAGCGCGTGTTGCACCAGTAAAGATGTCTTCTTGGGGCGTTATAACACGGAAGAAAATCCTCAGGCGATCCTCGCGGGGGCTTACAAAAATTTTCCGTTGTGTTCCGGCGAGGACGGCATCGGCTCTTTTAAACACAAACTGACTCTAAAGCCTGGCCAGGTGAAGGAATTTACGGTAGTTTTAGGACAGACCCAAAGAGAGGATGCCGTTAAGAAACTCATCGCCCAATACCGTGACGTCAAAACCGCCCAGAAGGAATTGGCCGTGACCCAGGAGATTTGGAAAAACCGTATCATCGGCAACCTCGTCGTCGAAACGCCCGATAAGGATTTCAATAACCTGGTCAATGTCTGGCTGAAATACCAGGTCTATATCTGTAATTTCTGGTCGAGGTCTCCCAGTTATTATCATGAGGGTGCGGGCGGGCGCGGTTACCGCGATTCCTGCCAGGACTCCGAAGCGGTTGTTTCCATCAATCACGAGTTGACCCGTAAAAAGATTTTAAAAATCGCATCTCTCATCCGCCGCGACGGGACTTCCGCCCCCGGATGGTCCGACACCACGGGCCCTTCTAAATTTCGCCCCAACAAGGATCATCAGATTTGGCTCACGGCGACCGTGAGCGCTTACCTCAAGGAGACCGGCAACAAGGATATTTTATTTGAACAAGTTTCCTATCTGAAAGATCAGTGGTTGAACGGCTGGGATACGGACCCTGATTGGAAAGGCGAAACCAAGATCGACGGGGCGGGCACGCTTCTTGAACATCTGGGAAAGAATCTTACCTTTTGCTTCAGTGACGTTGGGGAAAAGGGTTTTCCCAAAATTGGCCATGCCGATTGGAACGATGCCATCGATGCCGCCGGAATTCGCCATAAAGGAGAAAGCGTCTGGCTCGCCCAGGCCTTGGTACGGTCTTTGAAAATCCTTGCCGACATTTTTGTTTTTCTTGGGGATGAAAAGAAGAAAGCGCAGTATCTCGACATGGCCAGGGTGATGGAGGAACGCGTCAATAATTTGGCCTGGGATGGAGCCTGGTACGTGCGCGGATTTGACGATGATGGTGCTGTCTACGGAAGCAAGGATGATCAAGAAGGCAAACACATCTACATCAATACCCAGGCGTGGGCGCTGCTCTCGGGGGTGGCCCGGGATGAGCGTTTAAAGCAGGTCGTTGATTCCGTCGACAAATATTTGAACGGCAGGTATGGGCTAGCGCTTTTTTATCCGGCATATTCCTCATGGGTCAAGCGCTTGGGCCGCATCAGCATGTTTTCCGAAGGCACCAAAGAAAACGCCGCCGTGTTTTGTCATGCCGCGACCTTCATGGCGGTCGGCCTCGCCATGGCCGGTTACGGCGACAAGGCCTATGAAGCCATCAAAAAGATTTCCCCGAATGCCCAAAAAGACATGGAGCTATACAAGACCGAACCTTACGTATTTGCGGAATATTTGGTAGGGCCGGAGAATCCTTACCGCTACGGCGAAGGGGCTTTTACCTGGATCACCGGTTCCGCGGGGTGGAACTTTATGTGCGCGACCGAATGGATTGTGGGCGCCCGTCGGGATTTGGACGGATTGCGCGTGGATCCCTGCATCCCAAAGAAGTGGAAGAAGTTTTCTGTTCGCCGGCCTTTTCGCGGCGATGTTTATGAGATCGAGGTCCAGAATCCACAGGGTGTTGAGCATGGCGTTAAGCAAGTCTGGGTGGATGGTCAGGAATTAAGCGATAATCTCATTAAGCCTTTTGCCGACGGCAAGGTCCACAAGGTCAAGGTTTTAATGGGATAGTCCTTAAGGGCCAATTCTCGCGGTTCCGCGAGAATTGGCCCCCGAGGCGTTTTGACAATCCTTTTTACTGACTTTTTCCTTTCCAATAACGGATTGGGAAATTCTTTAGTAGATTCTTTTTGAGGAAAGGAAAAAGTAGTACTGCCTTCCTCTGATAACATTATTTAAGGAAAAGGCTAGTAAGCGTGTTAGAATACGTTCTTTCCATTGGGGAGTTGTTATGAAAAAAGTCGCGGCCTTAGTTTTGTGTTGTGTCTTGGCTCTCGTCGCGGGTTGTGCCAAGGCCAACAGCACCACGAATACCGTTACCGTCTGGCACTGGATGACCGACCGCCATGAAACTTTCCTCAAGCTCGCTAAGAAATACGAAGAACGAACCGGCATCAAAGTCAATTTCGAACTCTACGCCCCATCGGACGCCTATTCCCAAAAGATCGTCGCGGCTGCCCAGGCCCGTGTTCTTCCGGACATCTTCGGGATCCTCGATAAGAAAAAAATCGTCGCCTCTTTTATCGAGAGTGGTTTTGTCGCCGACTTGACCGAAGATTTTAAGGCCAACGACAATGCCTGGGAAAAAAGTATTTTTTCCAAGGCGCTGGCCGTCAATCAATTCGAAGCGGACAATATTTACAAAATCAAGCCCGGCATTTATGGGGTCCCCATCGATGTCACCAACATTCAGATGTTGTACAATAAGAATCTTTTGAAAAAGGCCGGGATTAAAGAGCCTCCCAAGACTTTTGCGGAATTTTTGAGCGCTATCGAGGCTCTTCGGCGCGTCGGGGTTTCAGGGATGGTCTCCGGCTGGGGAGAATTATGGATGGCCGATGCCTTTGCCTCCAACTACGCGTTTAATATTATGGGGGAGGACAAGGTGATGGCAACCTTCCGCGGAGAGGTTCCCTACACGGATCCCGATTGGATCAAGGTCTTTGAGGTGTTCAAGGATATGAAGGACAAGGGCGCGCTGGTCGATGGCATTGTGACCAAACCCAACAAATTTGCCGAGCAGGATTTTGCGCTTGAGCGCGCGGCGTTCGCCTTCAACGGCTCGTGGTGCGTGAATGTTTATCATGATATGAATCCCAAATTGGAGTATGGGGCCATGATGCCGCCGGCGGTTAACGACAAGCTGCCGATGCGGATTTGGGGAGGAGCGGGTTCCTCCTTTGTTGTGAACAATGCTTCCAAACATAAATCTTTGGCCGTCGATTTTCTCAAGTGGCTCACCGCTCAAGAACAACAGGTATTTCTTTCTGGGGAAACGCGGAATTTGCCTTCCAACCGCGAGGCCTTGAGCGACATTCCGTCGGTCCTCTCCGAATTCGCCAGCGCTATGGACAATACCACGCACCCCACGGTCTGGAAGTACAATGAGGACGCGCTCGTCGTCGAAGCGTTCGATAAAGGCCTTCAATCGATCACAATCGGCGAGAAGACGCCACAAGAGGTGGCTCAAGAAGTGCAGATTGTTAAGCAAAGAGAACTACAGAAAGATAAGAATCGAAAGAAGCATTGAACTATTAAGAGGTGCGTTTGTCAACCCCGGTCATCAGAAGCGAGACGAGTAAAGCCATGAGGCCCGCCGCCTCCGGCGACGGCGAAAAGCCCGCCAACCGCTTTACGCGTTTCAAGGATTATTTCGAGAACTACCTCTTTATTATTCCTGCCGTCGCTATTTTTTCCGTCTTCTACATTTATCCCTTTTATGATATCTTCGTTTTGTCTTTGCATGAATGGAACGGAATCAGCCTGCATCGTGAATTCGTTGGGCTGGCCAATTTCCTGCAACTCCTACAGGATAAAGTTTGGTGGTCGGCGATGGGGCATGCCGCGTATATCACGTTCATTGCCCTTACGTTTCAGAACGCCTTGGCTTTTGCCTTGGCCTTGGCCTGCGATCAGGATATCCGCGCGCGGAAATTTTACCGCGTGGTTTTTTACCTGCCGCCGGTCCTTTCGGAAGTCGTCGTCGGGCTCATCTGGCAATGGATTCTGTATTCGGGAATGCAGAACGGAGCGCATATCGGACTTCTTAACCATTTCTTGACGCAGATCGGTTTTCCGAATCTCGCGCATAACTGGCTTTCGGATCCCAAGACCGCTCTGACTTGCATTGCCGTTGTGCACAGCTGGAAAGGTTTTGGCTGGGGTTTCATTATATTGCTTGCCGGCTTACAGACGATCGACCGGCAGCTGTATGAGGCCGCCAAAGTCGACGGGGCGGGCTCTTTCAACATTTTTAAGAACGTGACGCTTCCCATGATGGTCCCGGTGATTTTTGTCGTGGTGATCCTGACGATCTTAGGTTCGATGCAGGTGTTTGTTCTTATTCTTTCCATGGTCGGGCAGGGCCTGGTGTATCATACCGAGGTCCCGGTGACCAGGATCTTGGCGTCAATGACCGGAACCAATCAGTTCGGTTATGCCTGTGCCCAGGGGGTCGTGTTTGGTCTCATTCTGGTCATGGTTTCTTTCAGCTTAAAGAAGGTCTCGAATAAGCTGAAACAAGCTTAAGGGATTTCTTGTGAAAAAAATAAAAAAAGTTTTTGACCAATACACCCTTCGCCAAATGATCAAGTCGGTTTTGACTCACACATTTTTGATTCTGGTCGCCCTCACCTGCTTGTTCCCTTTGTTTTGGATGATCCGCTCGTCTTTAATGAGCAACCAGACGATCTTTGTCAACAAATCGTTTTTTCCTGCCGAATTCAACGTTCAAAATTATTATCTGGCCTGGACGCAGGGGAACTTCGGGATTTATTGCTTGAACAGTCTTCTGTATACGGCTGCGGTCGTCTTTGGCATCATTCTTGTCTCTTCCTTGGCGGCGTATGCTTTTTCGCGTTTGCAGTTTCCGGGGAAGAATTTTTTCTTCAACATGTTCTTGGCGGCCATGATGATCCCCTTGCCGGGGAGCTTTGTTCCTTTGTACGTTTTGATGAATAAACTGGGCTTGGTGAATACGAGAATCGGATATATCCTTTGTATGATCAATGTCGGGCTTTCTTTAAGCATCTTTTTGTTGAAGACGTTTTTTGACAAAATGCCCTCGGACCTCGAGGACGCGGCCCGCATTGACGGATGCAGTAAGCTCGGGATCTGGCGCCATGTCGCGCTGCCTCTGGCCAGCCCCGCCATCGCGGTCATTGTTATCTTCAATTCTTTGAACGTTTGGAATGAATACATTCTCGCGACCCTTTTGCTTAACGATAAATCGCTCATGCCTTTGCAACGGGGCTTGATGGTTTTTCAGGGATCGCACAGTGTCGATTATCCGTTGTTGATGGCGGGCTTGACGATTGCCGCGGCCCCCATTATCC
This sequence comes from uncultured Planctomycetales bacterium, assembly GCA_964372915.1. Lineage (GTDB taxonomy): Bacteria > Omnitrophota > Gorgyraeia > Zapsychrales > JAHFFX01 > CAYJRN01. Next base: position 3,142 of record CAYJRN010000020.1, on the reverse strand, counting down.
TCGTCTATCTTTTCATGCAGAAGCACATTATTAAAGGTTTGTCCTCGGGGGCGATTGTCGGATGAGAAATTCCACTGAAATATTTTTTTGGGCGATACTGATTTTTCTGTTCCCGGCTATTCTTCTCGCGCAAAGTAATACGGAAGTTGTGACGAATGCGGTTGTGGAATCTCCCGCCCCCGCGAGCGCCGCTCAAACCGCCCCAGAACCTCCAGCTTTGCCCCTCGAGTCTCAGAAGCCACTTTCGGATGAATTTGTCCGTCAGGGCTGGGAAGCTTCCGGCAAAAATGAGTTGGACAAAGTCATCAAGCTTACCAATGAATGCGTTCAGGAATTTGGGGAAGAGGCCCAAAAACTTGAGTCGCAGTTGAACGGCTTTCCCATCCGCGGACAGGAAAAGGGTTATCAATCGCTTAATGACGTGGCCACCTGTTTGTTTATTCAGGCCGAGGCGCTCATGAGCAATGGTCAAGGCGAGGAGGCCCAGGCGGTTTTTCAAAAAGTCATCGACAACTATCGGTGGGCGCAGGCCTGGGATCCCAGCCGTGGTACCTTCTGGTCGGTCGCCGAAAAATCCAAAGATAGTATTGATGTTTTAACCGGCGCGCGCAGCGAAGAGATTGAAGTTGAAAACCCCAAGCTTCTTAAGACCGTTGTGCATTTACATTCCAAAGGAAAAAAGGACGTCATTGATTATAGGCGATACGGTCAGTTTGCTGCCGTCGGGACTAAAGATTATGCCTACCGGATCCATGATCCCCAGGGGCTTTCGCAAGCGCTGGGAGAAGGGATTTATCCCAACACCAGCGGCGTGACCAATGACCCGAACTACAAAAAAGTAAAAGACCAAGGACGCCTGGAGGGGAGTCACTGGGATTTTGTCAATAGCGAAGATAGGGAAGCCGCTTTTTACAAATGGGCCACCGCCCCGGAACCGCAAGGGGTTAAACTTTACTACACGGCTTCGATCCTTGAAAAAGCGAAGATGACCTACGAGGCCATCAAGGCCTATCACGCGCTCGTCGTGCATTTTCCCCGGACCGTGGGCTGGACGTACTGGCACACGCCGTGGTATCCTGCCCAGGCGGCGATTGCCAGGATCAAATATCTTATCCGTCAGCATCCGGAGCTCAATCTCAAATATGATTATGCCAAGATCCGAGTCATTAATGGTTTCGACAACGATATCAACAATGACGTTGTCATCACTTATCCCGGCGTCATCGAGAAGAAGAATTTTATCGACTGGCTGCGGAAAAAATTCAAGATGGACACGGCCCCATTGCGCCTCACCAAGATGACAAGGCAATTAGGGGAAGGCGAGGTGCGCCTTGTGCAGTACGACAATCAACACTGGCAGCTTTTGGTGAAAGGTCAGCCCTACTTGATTAAAGGTCTCACGTATGCGCCCACGAAAGTCGGGCAAAGCCCCGATAAAGGGACGCTGGTGAGCTGGATGGAAATGGATACGAATAAAAACGGAATTCTCGACGGGCCGTACGAGTCGTGGGTCGATAAAAATCGGAATAACCAACAAGACCCGGACGAGCCTGTTGTCGGAGATTTTCCATTGATGAAGGAAATGGGCGTTAACACCTTAAGAATTTATCACCAGCCCTTTGAACCCAAAAAGGAAGTCCTGCGCGAGATGTTTAAGAAGTTCGGTTTCCGTGTCTTGATGGGAGATTTCCTGGGGAAATACACGTTCGGTTCGGGGGCTTCCTGGTATCAGGGGACGGACTACGAAAATCCCGAGCATCGCAAAAATATGATGGAGGCCGTGCGGAAAATGGTGATGGAGTACAAAGACGAACCCTACATCCTTATGTGGATTTTGGGGAACGAAAATAATTACGGGGTCGCTTCCAATGCCGACCAAAAACCCGCGGCGTATTATCAATTCGTCAATGCAGTGGCGTTGATGATAAAATCGATTGACAAAAATCATCCCGTCGCGGTCTGTAATGGAGACACGCTGTTTCTGGATATCTTTGCCAAGAACGCGCCGGATGTTGATATTTTTTCGGCGAATGTCTATCGCGGAGGGGATGGGTTCGGATCTTTCTGGGAGCAGGTCAAGGATGCGACGGGAAAGCCGGCGTTTATCTCGGAATACGGCGCGCCGGCGTATGTAAAACATTTGAGTCTTAAAGAAGGCGAAGAGGCCCAGGCCGACTATGACGAGGGAAACTGGGACGATATCGAGAATAACCTGGCCGGAAATCCTCAAGGGGCCGGTAACGCCTTAGGCGGTATCATCTTTGAATGGACCGATGAATGGTGGAAAAATTACGAGCCGTTTTTTCACGACAAAAAATCCGATGCCGTGGGACCTTTTCCCGGCGGATATTATTATGAAGAATGGTTTGGCTTGACCGCGCAGGGAAACGGCAAGCACAGTCCTTTTATGCGTCAACTAAGAACAAGCTATGAAAGATATAAGAAGATGTGGAGGATGACACAATGAAGAGGTTGGTTTTGATGTCTGCAGGATTTATGGTATTTTGTTTGTTAACGGGATGCTTTAAGAACGCTTCGGACAATCCGCCGCCGGAATCCGCTCAAAAAACGCTGTTACCAGAAAAATCTCAAGGCCCCGCCAAAGGCGGGGCAGGGGCGGGTTCCTTTAAGCCCTTTGTGATCTATTCCGATAAGGCTTCGAATCTCAATCACTATGCGCCGTCGGGTTTTATGCCGGATGGAAAATGTATCAGGTTCGATGATGCCTGGGCCAAAGATTGTCACAGCGGCCGTAGCTGCATCAAGGTTGAATACGATGTCGTCTGTTCCAAGGGAAACCAGAAATGGGCCGGGATTTACTGGCTTAATCCCCCCAACAACTGGGGAAAGACCAAAGGCGGTTTTAATCTTACCGGTGCCGCAAAACTTACCTTCTGGGCCAAAGGAGAAAAAGGTCATGAGCGGCTCGAGGAAGTCAAAATGGGAGGTTTGACGGGTGATTATCCCGACAGTGACACCGCGGTCATCGGCCCCGTTCTTCTGGCCAATGAATGGAAACAATATACCATTGACCTGCGCGGCAAAGACCTTTCCTTAATCGCCGGCGGGTTTGCCTGGGCGACTAATGTGGATGTGAACCCGCAAGACTGCACCTTTTATTTTGATGATATTCAGTACGAGT
>CAYJRN010000019.1:0-23772 GCA_964372915.1 uncultured Planctomycetales bacterium | reverse complement strand
TGGTTATCGAGTCAATTCCCATCGCGCTACGCAGTTCCGCATTTGGGCCACTCGCTACTGGGGCGCGCAGGAAAGAGATTTTCTTTTGATTATGCATGAACATTTATTTGTGTTTAGAAAACCAACCAGTGAAGAGGATATTGGTGTGTACAAGGATAGTTTACAACCTAAAAATGGAAAAGGATGAAATTCCGCCGACCCACGACATAATTTAATTCCCCCAAATCCTCCGCAAGAAAATTATTTCCCGCACGTTCTAGCGCATGAAACAAATGTTTTATCCAGATAAGCAGTCCTGAACCTACCACATTTTGTGGTACGTGTCCCCTCAGCGTCTGTAAAAGGCGGTATATTTTATTGCCCAACAGAACGGGCTGTGATAAGGTAGCTATTAAATAAATGGGAAAAGGCCAATCAAGAAAGGTAATCTTATGCTGATGATCTATGAAATTTCGCAGGACGGGAAAGTGAATGTGCCGGTCGATTCTCAAAACCCCAAGATTCAGGAAGCCCTGAAAGCCGCCCAGGAACATTATGGGCGCGTGGGTTTTAAACGCCCTTGGGTTTGCTTCCTGGCTTTTGAAAAAGGCGAGTGTGTTGGTTCCTGCGGATTTAAATCCCCGCCTAAGGACGGAAAAGTACAGATCGCCTATGTTCCGTTTCCCGGACAAAGCCAGGAGGTCGCGGCGGACATGGTGCGCAAGCTCCACGAGATCACGAATTTTCATGATAAAAATCTCACCGTAACGGTTCGAACGCCCCTTGAAGAAAAGGCATCCAGTTCTCTTCTTAAAAGACTGGGATTTGTCAACGAGGGCACCGTCGATGATCCTCAGGCCGGCAAAATGCTGGAGTGGGGCATCCAATGGAGCCATCGAAAATTTCCGGAACCGGTTTAAAGATGAGAGAAAACATCGTCGAATTGAAATATTCCGAAGAAGAAATACAGACGTGCATTGCTTTGCTCGAAGACCTCATCAAGAACAGTGTCCAGCTTGCCCATCTCTCCCGGGAAACAAGAATTGCCTTGATCACCGCCGCCGGACAACTCTCTCGCCCACAACGGGATGAGATCAGAAAACGAAAAAGAGACAGTAGGTACGTCGAACGGCAAAGAGTTGTCAATTACGAGCGGCGCGTGCGGGCCGCGACCGGCATCCGTAGCGCCCGTGAAAAGGCCGTTTTCCTTGCGCCCAAGCAAATCACCGACGCGACCACGAAAGTCAAAGAATTAATTTCTTCGCGCTATTGTTATATCTGCAAAGCTGAATTCACACGGTTACATTTCTTTTACGACGCGCTCTGTCCGAGTTGCGCGGAACTTAACTATGCCAAACGTTTTCAGACGGCTTCCCTTAAAGACCAGATCGTTTTAATTACCGGCTCGCGCTTGAAGATCGGCTACCAATCGACTCTCATGATGCTGCGCGCCGGGGCCATGGTGATCGCGACCACACGGTTTCCCGTCGATTCCGCGTTACGCTATTCCCGTGAAGAAGATTTTTCTCAATGGAACGATCGACTGCATATTTATGGTCTTGATCTTCGGCATACGCCGAGCGTGGAACTCTTTTGCGCGTATATCGAACAAACCTACGACCGCTTGGATCTTTTGATCAATAACGCGGCGCAAACGGTGCGCCGCCCGCCGGGATTTTACGCGCATTTGATGGCGAATGAAACCAAAACATTCGAAGATTTGCCCGAGGAGATCCAGCGGCTTTTGCGGCCATTCGAGGAATGTAAACGCAGGCTAGGGGCGCCCCGCCCTGGCGGGGCGCCCATGGAACTCATCTGGAACGGGAAGGCGCCGGGCCTCGGCCTGCGGGCCTCGGCGCAGCTTTCGCAAGTCCCGTACGCGTACGATTATACGTTACCGGCGGAGAAAGTTTTCCCTCGGGGGAAGTTAGACGCGGATCTGCAGCAGGTGGATTTGCGCGAAACCAACAGCTGGCGGCTGCGCCTGGGAGAAATCCCCACCGCGGAGATGATCGAGCTGCAGCTGGTCAATTCCATCGCCCCTTTTGTATTATGCAATAAATTATCCACGATGATGAAGCGCGATAACACGGGTCAAAAACATATTGTGAATGTCTCCGCCATGGAAGGCAAATTCCATCGTTACACAAAAACGGATCGGCATCCGCATACCAATATGGCGAAAGCGGCGCTTAACATGTTGACCCATACCTCAGCGAGCGACCTGGTGAAATACGGGATTTTTATGAATGCCGTCGATACCGGCTGGGTGACCGACGAAGACCCAATTGCTTTGGCCGCGCGTAAACAAGATATGCATGATTTTCAGCCGCCCTTGGATATCGTGGATGGAGCCGCTAGGGTTTGTGATCCGTTTTTTCATGGGATTCTGACCGGCAAACACTGGTGTGGAAAGTTTTTGAAAGATTATTATCCGGTCGATTGGTGAAATTTGAACTTGTGGTAATCCCCCTTGCGCCTGAAAAACGGCTTGGGGGACGGTGGGGCTCATCAAAACGAGGGGCGACCCTTCGGGTCGCCCCGGCGTTAGAAAGGAAAAGGGTAGAACAACATGAGCAAAGCCAGCGCGCGTCACATTTTGGTCAACACCGAAACCGAATGTTTACGATTAAAAGGCGAGATCGAGGCCGGCAAGGCTTTTGACGAGGTTGCCAAACAGCATTCCAAATGCCCATCGGGGAAAAAAGGCGGGGACTTAGGTGAATTCTCACGCGGGCAAATGGTTCCCGAATTCGATAAGGTAGTATTTACCGCAGAGTTGAATAAGGTCCACGGGCCGGTTAAAACTCAATTTGGATACCATTTGCTCGAGATCACCAAGAGAGCAGATTAAGTCACGCTGAAGTTTTAAATTTAAAGAGGAAGTCTTTTTAAAAAACAGGACTCATCAAAGGAAATGAAGGAAACTTCAATGCCTAGAACAAACGCGGTTGGCCGCTGCGAGTGGGGCGCCAAGGGCGGTGAGCTTTATCAAGTGTACCACGACACGGAGTGGGGCGTGCCGGTTTATGACGACCAAAAGATCTTCGAATTCTTGGTCCTTGAGTCCGCGCAGGCGGGTTTAAGCTGGCTCACGGTTTTAAAAAAACGCGAGAATTACCGCCGGGCGTTCGCGGGATTCAATCCTAAAAGAATCGCGCGCTTTACCCGCCGCGACGTACAGAAGCTTTTGCAAAACGCCGGTATCATCCGCAACCGCGCTAAGATCGAATCGGCCGTTAATAACGCCCAACGGTTTTTGGAAGTCCAAAAAGAATTCGGTTCGTTCGCCAAATACATTTGGGGATTTGTGGGTGGCAAGCCGATTTGCAACCGCCGGCGTACCATAAAAGAACTTCCAGCCATAACGCCTGAGGCCGAAACCCTGGCCAAGGATTTGAAAAAAAGAGGTTTTAAATTTTTAGGCCCGACGGTCATGTACGCCCATATGCAGGCCACGGGTATGGTGAATGATCATGTGATCAATTGTTTTCGGTATAAGGAAATTTGAGGCTTACATCCATGCCGTCTTTTAAAAAATATTTCACGCCCAAAGAGGCCAACAAGCGCCTGCCGTACGTTAAGAAGATCGTCGGTGAGATCCTTGAAAAAGGAAAAGCGCTGCGCCGCTTGTTGCAAGAAAATCCCTCGTCCGATGTTTCCGCCCAGGCCGATACTTTACAGGATGAGATGGAATTCTTGATGCGCGAGCTGGAAGACCTGGGATGTTTTTATAAGGACTGGAATTTTGAAATTGGTCTGGTGGATTTTCCCGCCCTCATCGATGGGCAGGAGGTTCTGCTCTGTGTCAGAAGCGATGAACCGGAGATCCTTTGGTATCACGGCCTCGAGGACGGCTTTGCGGGCCGGCGGCCCATCCCCACCCAGTGGCTTTTGGGCGAGGAGGAACTCTTTTCATAACCCACTTTCCTCCTAGAGTTGGAAACAGTTTCCCCTTAAAGATGGAAACTGTTTCCTGTGTGGAGTTTTCCCCGTTTTGATAGTTGCAACTTATGTCCCTTATGTTATTATGGGGGCATGCCGTTAGCCATCAGAGTCGAGAATCTTAAGAAAAGTTTTGTTTCTCAGACCCGCGGCCTTGGCAAAGTTCAAGCCCTCGATGGAGTTACTCTTGATATTTACGAAGGCGAGATCCTGGGGATCTTGGGGCCCAACGGGGCCGGCAAGACCACCTTCCTTAATATCCTTTCCACGCTGCTGCTGCCGGATTCCGGCACGGTCACAATCTTAGGCATTCAATCCACCCCCAAAAATTATTACCGTTTAAGAAAACTTCTTAACATGTCCTCGGGGTATCCGAATTATCCCTGGAGCTTGACCATCGAGGAAAATTTAAGGTTTTACGGCCGGCTCTACGGTCTTGCGGCCAAGCCCTTGAGCGAGCGGACGGCGGAACTCATCGAGATGTTCGGCCTTCAAGAATTCGCCAAGCGCCGTTTCGATGAAGTCTCAAGCGGCATCAAACAAAGATTGTCGCTCGCCAAATCCCTCATCAATTGTCCTAAAATCCTTTTTTTGGATGAACCCACCGTCGGCCTTGACCCGGACGCCGCCTTAAAAACGCGCGAGATCATCCTCAACATTCTCAAGCGCTCCAAGATCACGGTCATTTTTACCACTCATAACATGCAAGAAGCGGAACACGTCTGCCGCAGGATCGCTTTCATCAAACAGGGAAGAATTTTGGCGCTGGCCTCACCCCAGGAACTTAAAAAGGTGCGAGGACGCAAAGATTTGGAGGAAGTCTTTATTGATTTGGCGCAAGGGAAGCCCGACGGACAATATAATACAAAAGATCCTTTAAGCGATCATTCGGTGATGAGCGTTCCGTCTGAGGCGCAGAGAAGAATTCCCCTGCTCGAATTGGTCGCGGCTTGGCTCAACCGTTCCCTCGCGTTTGCCTGCCGGAATTTTCTTTTTGCCGTGCGTAACGTCTTTGCCTTCGTGGAGCTCGTGTTCTGGCCCATTGTGAGCTTACTTTCCATCGGTTTAATGGGAGATTTTTTAGAGCTTGAAGAGAAAGCCTTGGGTTTCGTCTTGACCGGGGCGTTGGCCGGCGGCATTTTACAAGTCACTCAGCTTGATGTTGCCTATAGTCTTTTATATGAGGTGTGGTCCAAGAGCATGAAGCACACGCTGCTGGCGCCGGTGGGGATAAGCGAACAGCTCTTCGGTTCGTGGATGGTCGGCATTGTCCGCGGCTGCATTATCTTTCTTGTCCTGGGACTCTCGGCGATGTCGCTTTTTGGATTTCATTTTCCTCCCATCGGCGTTACGATCGTTTTTCTCTTCGGGATTTTTTCTTTCGCGCTTCTTTTAGGGCTTTTGGTGAGCATCCTCATCCTTATTTACGGCCAGAAAGCCGAAATCACGGCCTGGATGTTCGCCTACGTCTTCATGCTTTTGTGCGGCATCTATTATCCCATTGATACCTTGCCCCGATTCTTCTATAATCTAGCGAAGCTTATTCCCATGACCTATTTTCTAGAATATTTTCGGATGAGTTTCGGATTTCAACCCGACTTCGAACATTTGTTGTTGAAAGGATTCGGTCTTTTCTTCTTATACTTGGTCGCGGGGCTGATCATGATGAAATTCGCATTTTACGCGGCGCGTAAAAAGGGAATTATTGTCCGATTGTCGGAATAACATATCATGAAACTGATTTCCTGGAACGTCAACGGTCTGCGCTCGGTCTTGAACAAAGGCTTTGAGGATTTCGTGAAGAAATATTCGCCCGACGCGCTGTGTCTTCAGGAAACCAGGACTCCGTGCGCGCCCATCGGGATCAACCTTCCCCAGTATCATCACTTCTGGAACCACGCGAAAAAGGCCGGTTATTCCGGGACATCCGTTTTTTCGAAGGTCAAGCCCCTCAAGGTGACCGAAGGGATCGGCAGCGAGAAACACGACGGGGAAGGCCGCGTGCTCACGCTCGAATTCCATGATTTCTTTCTCGTCAACGTCTACGTTCCCAATTCCAAGCGCGATTTGGCGCGACTTCCTTACCGCGCCCGGGAATGGGATGTGGATTTTCTTAAGTATTGTAAAAAATTGGAGAAGAAAAAACCGGTTGTGTTCTGCGGAGATTTAAACGTGGCGCACAAGGAAATCGATTTGACGTACCCTAAAGCCAACGTGAAAAATCATGGGTTCACACCCCAGGAGCGCGCCGGGTTCGACAACGTCGTCAAGGCCGGATTTATCGATACGTTCCGGGAGTTCAACAAAGAGGGCGGCCATTACACGTGGTGGAGCCAAATGGGCCATTGCCGCAAGAAGAATATCGGCTGGCGCATCGATTATTTTTGCATTTCGCCCCGGCTTCGTCCGCGGCTTCAAGAGGCCTTCATTTTGCCGGAGGTCATGGGCTCCGACCATTGTCCGGTGGGAATTGTTCTTCATGGGTCTTTGCAATGAGGAAATTTTGGGTTCTTGAATGATGAAACTGAAAACCGTTGGAAAATTCTTTAAGGTCGTCCTCCTCGTGGTTTTGTGCCTGACGATCCTCGCCGTTGCCGCCGGTTACCTGTTCCTTAAGACCTTCGACATCAAACGCTACAAACCGCAGATCATCGCGGCGGCCACTTCTGCCTTGGGGCGTAAGGTCAATTTCAAGGATTTGGATTTGCAAGTTTCTTGGAATGAAGGCGCGCGGCTTAAATTGAACGATGTCACGATGAGCGATGATCCGGCTTTTCAAGAAGGAAACTTTCTGCGTATTGAAGAAGTTTCTCTCGGGGCTGATCTTTGGTCCTACCTCACGCAGCGTCAAGTGTCGCTTTCCACCATCAGAATCGTGAACCCTCAGATAAAAATCATCCGTGCCTCAAGCGGAGAGCTGAATGTCTCCTCCATTGGGAAGTCTGCTCCTGGGGCCAAAAATGATTCATTATCTCCCCTAGCGGCCTTGCCTTTGATCTTTATCAACGGTGTTATCATCGAAAACGGTACTCTCAGCTATGTGGACCGTTCTCAATCAACGGAGGTTGGCACTAACATCACTCAACTGGGATTCAAGGCCCAGCATATTTCTTTGTACAACGATTTTCCTTTTGCTATTCAGGCGGCCGTGCTTTCAAATACGAAAAATCTTCTGGTTGCGGGAACGATGAAATTGAACATTAAGAATCAGGAAGTTTCCTTAAAGAACACCAAAATCTCTTTCGACCTCGCCCAAGATTCATGGGAAAAAATCCGCTACGCTTCTAATGTTTTCATCAATGCCCCCTTGCCCGGCACCTTGAACGGCAACGTCGTTTTGAACGTCAAAAATTTGACCGCCGGTTCGCAAGGTCTGAAGGATTGTAAAATTGACGCCGAACTAAGTAACGGTAATCTCACATTCAAAGATGCGTCGGTGGGCCTGGCGCTCGAAGCTTATCAAATGGCGGTTAAGGTCACGGATTTTTCTTTCAACGAGGCGCCTTTTGCCTTCACTGCTTCCGCGGGGCTTTTTAACCCCCAACCGAATGTGAGTGTCAACGGCACCGGCGCGTTGAGTTTTGTGAACCGAGGAATCAGTTTGATGGACACGACGATTTCCTCGGACTTGGCGCTTCTTCCTTTGGAGAAGGTGAGAAGTTCTGTGGCGGCGTTTTCCGGCGGACCATTTCTCCAAACTTTAAAGGGCAAACTGCTCGTGAGCTTGAAGAAAATTTCCGTCGGGCCGCAGGGTTTAGGCGAGCTGAGTGTCGACGCGGATTGGACTAATGGCGCGATTCAGATGAAAGACGTGACCCCCGGCGTTTCTTTGAGCGCCTCCCAGGTGGTTTTGAAATTGACGGATTTTAACTTCGTGGGAGATCCTTTTAAGGCGTCTTTTGAAGGGGCGGTTTATGGCGATAAGCCCAACGTCTCTTTCAACGGCACGGTCCAGGTGGATTTAAAAACACAATCGGTCCTTGTGGAGGACGCGCAGATCTCTTCGGACTTAAGCCGGTTGCCATTGCCGGCGCTTAAGGAATCGCTCACGGCCTTGAATGCCGTTATTTTGCCGGAAATTTTGAAAGGCACGCTCAGCGTGGATTTGAACAAACTTTCCGCTGGTCCCCGCGGATTGGATGCGCTCACTTTTGACGCGCGGCTGGCCGACGGGACGATCCGCATGAAAGACGCGGTTCCCGGCGTTTCCATTGATATGGACAAAGTTGATCTAAGAGTGAATGATTTTTCCTTAGGAAATCCTTTCAATTTTGTCCTCACCGCCGCGGTCTTTGGTCCGGACAAGAACATCTCTCTGGAAGGAGCGGCCCGTTATGATCCTGTCAGCCAAATGATGGTTCTCAAGAATACGGGAATTTTTTCTGAGCTTTCTCAAATTTCTTTATCTCAACTTAAGTCCTCGGTGAACGCGCTTCGACAACTGCCGCTGCCGGAAAACTTGGCCGGAAAACTGCACGTGACCATCAAAGAGTTGTCGGCCGGCCCGCAGGGTCTCGCCGGACTTTTGCTCAATGCCCAGTTGACCGGAGGGACGCTGCGTTTGAACAATGTACCACCCGGTGTTTCGGTCGATGCCTCGCAGATTGATTTTAAAGTGCAGGATTTTTCTTTGGGAGGCACGTCGTCCGCCCCCTTTAGCGGCGGGCCGTTTCAGTTCAGTGTGCGGGCCGCTCTTTACGGCGAGGTTCCCAACGTGGTCTTAACGGGTCAAGGTCAATGGGATTTGAATTCGCAAGATATGGAAATGAGCAATGCCAAATTGACGGCGAATCTCTCCAAGATTTCCCTTCCCCGATTACAAGCTTCCATAGCGGCTCTTAAAGACGTTCCTCTTCCCCAAGAGATCCGCGGGCAATTGAGCGCTACGATTGATGATCTTAAAGCTTCTGCCAATGGTCTGACGTCTTTGACCATGAACGGCGAATTCATCGACGGTTCTGTAAAACTCGAACAATTGGCCTTACCGTTGGAATCTATCCACGCGGCCTTTAAAGTCGCGGGCCCGCAGGCGATGGTGGAAGACATTTCTATGAAATTGGGTGAAGGCTCCCTTAAAGTCACGGGAACCGTCGACGATTATCTGGGGGCTCAGCTCTTTAATGCCGACCTTAAGGCGCAGGGCGTTGATCTTTCCAAGGTTATCGATCAAACCAAGCAGCCGGTCAAGATAGAGGGGATTTTAAGCGCCCGGTATCAGCTGAAAGGACAGGGATTTGATCCGCAGAAGCTCATCGCCAATTTAAGCGGGTCCGGAAGCCTCCATGTCGAGAACGGCAAACTTAAAGACATCAACCTTTTGAAAGAAGTCTTAAACAAACTTTCCATGTTCCCGAACCTCGAAGAAAAAATTCAAGCGACGTTACCCCAAAAGTATCAAGCGACTCTTCAACAGAAAGATACCATTTTGAAAAAAGCTCATTTGGATTCTGTGATTGAAAACGGCGCTTGCGTCGTCAACCAGGCGGGGGTAGAAGCGGATGGTTTCTGGTTAAAAGGCCAGGGGCGGGTCGGTTTTGATCAAACGCTTAGCTTTGACACGTCGTTTTTGATCGTTGATGATTTGTCCGCCGTGATGGTGGGGGCGGTTAAGGAGCTTGGGCTTTTGCAAAACGATTATTCGCAAATCCAGTTTCCTTTGAAAGTCACCGGAACAATTTCCGCGCCGAAGGTGATGCCGGATCTTTCATACATCACCCAGATGGTCATCAAGAATAGAGGCAAGCAGGAATTGCAAAAGCTTTTAAAACAAGCCATCGGTTTGCCCGAGGAGAGCGGGCCGGCGGCGCCCTCCGGCGATGGGCAAGCTCCCTCCGATCAAGGACAATCCCAAGAAAAGCCGGAGCAACAGTTGATCAAAGGGATCCTCAATTCCATTTTTAAGAAATGAGGGGGATGATGATGAGATATCTCAAACGTTATTCCATTTTTTTAAGCCTTATTTTTTTGTTTTTATCGGCAGGTTGTCATCACGAGCTTACCCTTGTTCGAGGAGAAGGGTTTTCCATTCGCTTCCCGGATGGGTGGACCAAAGTTAAGAGAGATATTGAGCCGGCATTCCAAATGGAATCCAAATTCTCTCCGCAAACGGTGATCTTTGTCAGTCCACAGGTCAATCCCGTTACGAATGTCCCCGAGGCGATGATCGCGATGCATGTCGTTCGTCCCAATAAACCCTTCTGGCTTGAGGACGATTTTCCCATATTAGTGGATGTCCTGGGTCGCAGCGGTTATGCTATTCTCGATCAAGGGCAAATCAAACTTGATGAGGAAATTGCCGATTGGGTGGTCTACCGCGATGATTACCAAGAGCGCGTCCGTCTGGAATTCTTTACGGTCAATGGTTCGGGGATGGTCTTTCGTTTGCAATATTCGGCGGCCCAGGATAAATTCGGCGTATACCGCAAGGACTTTGAGGACACCAAGGCAACGATCAAGATCAGGAAGTGGTAAACAACCCTGAGCGGTACAAGTGTTTACGACGAGAGTCGAAGGGTTGACTTTGGAAAGGATCATATGGAAATAGGCATTGTGGGGCTGCCCAACGTCGGCAAGTCCACACTTTTTAACGCCTTGACCGGCGCGGGGGTCGCGGCGTCGAATTTTCCTTTTACCACGATTGAACCCAATGTGGGGGTGGTTCCCTTGCCCGATGCGCGTCTACCGCGCCTGGCGCAAGAGTGGAACAGTCAGAAGACGACACCATCGGGCATTCGCTTTGTCGATATCGCGGGGCTGGTGAAAGGCGCTTCAAAAGGCGAGGGGCTGGGAAATAAATTTCTTTCTAACATCCGGGCGGTCGATGCCATCGCGCACGTGGTGCGCTGCTTCAAAGATGAGGACGTGGTGAGTGTCATGGAAAAACTCGATCCGTTAAGCGCGGTGGAAACCATCGAGACGGAACTTCTTTTGGCGGATCTGCAACAATGTCAAAAGGCCTTGGAGCGCTTGACGGGGCCGTCCAATTCCGGCGATATGAAGGCGCGGGAGAAGAAAGCCATTCTGGAAAGCGTCACGAAGGCTTTTAACGAAGGTCAGTCGGCGCGGTTGCAGAAAATTTCGCCGGAGATCGTCGAAGAATATCAATTCCTTACCGCCAAACCGCTGTTGTACGTCGCCAATATCGACGAGGGAGCGGTGGACGAAAGGCTGATCGCCCCTTTAAGAGCGCGCGCGAAGACACAGAACGCGAGTCTTATTGCGCTGTGCGCCAAACTCGAGGCCGAGATCGTGCAGCTTCCCGACGAGGAGCGCTCGGCGTACTACGAATCCGCGGGGATCACGACACCCGGCCTTGCGACGCTGGCGAAGGCGGGCCAGGAGCTTCTCAAATTGATTTGTTTTTTTACCGCCGGTCCCCAGGAAACGCGCGCCTGGCTTATCCCCCAGGGAACAAAAGCTCTGAAGGCCGCCGGGAAAATCCATTCGGATATCGAACGGGGTTTTATCCGCGCGGAAATCTACAAGTTTGACGACCTGAATCGTTTGGGAAATACCAAAGCCTTGCAGGAGAAAAATCTCGTAAGTCTTGAAGGGAAGGATTATGAGATGAAAGATGGGGATGTCGCCTATTTCAGGTTTAGTGTTTAGCTCCATTCCGCCTTTTTTGCAGATCCTCTGCAGAAAATCTGCTTGCCATAGAAAAATAGACTGTATATAATACCCTCCATAACAAGCATTTATATTTTTTCAGTGCCTTTGCGATGATTTTTTTATTGAGAAAAAGGGCACTCAAGAAGGGAGCTGGGATGAGTTCAACGCATTTGACAGGAAAAAATTTTGATGATGAAGTGATGAATTCGCCGGTTCCCGTCTTGGTCGACTTTTGGGCCGAATGGTGCGGCCCCTGCCGGATGGTCGCCCCCATCATCGATGAAATCGCCAGTGAACTTTCGGGAAAACTGAAAGTGGCCAAGGTGAACGTGGATGAAGAGCAGGATCTGGCCGCCAAGTTTGGCGTCATGTCGATTCCGACATTGCTGGTTTTTAAGAAGGGAAAGGTCGTGAGCCAAATCGTCGGCGCGATGCCGAAGGAACAGCTCCTTTCGAAAATCAACCCCGCTCTTTAAAAGTTTTTTAAAAAAAAGAACGATGAGTAAGAACATTCTGATGATCATTGCGAGTCAAGGTTTTAGGGATGAAGAATTCCTTGTCCCCAAGTCCAAATTTGAGGCGCAAGGGTTTAAGGTGACGGTCGCGAGTTCTTCTTTAAATTCTTCTACGGGGATGCTGGGTGTAGTGGTCAAACCCGACTGTCTTTTGAAGGATGTTCGCGCCGAGGATTTCGATGCGGTCGTTTACATCGGGGGTTATGGGGCCAGTGAGTATTGGGAGGATTTGACGGCCCACGAGGTGGCCCAAAAAGCCGTCGCGGCGCAAAGAATCGTGTCGGCTATTTGTGTCGCGCCGGTGACCTTGGCGAACGCCGGACTTCTCAACGGGAAAAAGGCGACCGTTTGGGCTTCTGAGGTCGCCAAAATCAAACAGAAAGGGGCCACCGTTGTCAAGGGCCAGGTCGTTCAGGACGGTAAGATCATCACCGCCAATGGTCCTAATGCCGCCCAAGAATTCGCCGAAAGAATCCTACAAAGCCTGGTTCAATAATTATGCTGATCCATTTTTGCAAATCCAAAATCGCGCGCGGCCGTATCACCGAAGCCCAATTATACTACGAGGGCAGCATCACCGTTGACGAAGACATCCTGAAAGCCGGCAACATCATTCCGGGCGAGCGAGTGGAGGTCTTGAACGTCAACAATGGTTCCCGCCTTGAGACCTACGCCATGGCCGGCAAGGCCGGTTCCGGGCAGTTATGCTTGAACGGCCCGGCGGCGCGCTTAGGCTTCGCGGGCGATCAACTGATCATCTTAAGTTACGCTTTGGTGGATGCCCAGGAAGCCAAAAAGCTCAAGACCAAAGTTGTGTATCTGGACGATAAAAATCGCATTATTGACGTTTGTACAACCAATAGCAAGAAATTCAAGGAAACAAACGTCGAGATACTGACTACCACAAATGCTATTGGTAAAGAAAAGGTCAGTAAGAAGAAGTAAAAATCCCGCCTTATCCCCTCATGACGGTATTGATGGAAAATGAAGATCAGGATTTACGGGGATCCCGTATTAAGAAAAAAAGCATTGGTTGTCAAGGACGTGGGCGCGAGCGAACGCATGCTCATTGCCGCGATGATCAAGACGATGCAGGAGAGTAAAGGCATCGGCCTGGCCGCTCCCCAGGTGGGGGTGAGCCAACAGATCATTGTGGTCAATGTTGGGGAAGGGCCTTTTGTCCTCGTCAATCCGAAGATTAAAAAGCGACGCGGCTCATCAATGATGGAAGAGGGCTGTTTAAGCCTTCCCGGAATTATTGTCGATGTCAAAAGGGCCGCAGAGGTTTGGGTTGAGTATCTTGACGAGGACAATCAGCCTCGGTTGAAACATTTTTTAGAATTGCTGGCGCGGGTTATTCAGCACGAGACTGATCACTTAAACGGCAAATTGATCGTCGATTATGCCGGCTGGCAAGAAAAAAGGCTCATCAAGAAACAACTTCGGGAGCTCCTGAAATATGGAAAGGTCATGACTCAACCCGCCGTTGTTGAACGAAAGGAATCATCCTCCGATGATTCAAATGACGCAAAAAGTTGACGCGGGGAATATTTCCGCGCTGCCTTCCTGGTTCAAGCAGAGCTTGCCGGATATCCAGAAGATCCGCGGGATGCAGGAACTGTTTAGAGGCAGCGGATTGCATACGGTGTGTGAAAGCGCTCTGTGTCCGAACCTGGGGAAATGCTGGGGACAGGGCGTTGCGACGTTCATGATTTTGGGGAATGTGTGCACGCGCGCCTGCCGTTTTTGCGCTGTCGCCGCCGGACGGCCGCTCGAGGTCGACGTGAACGAACCGTGTCAAGTCGCGCGGGCCGTGCGGAAATTGGGTTTGCGTTACGTGGTCGTGACCTCGGTCGCCCGCGATGATTTGCAGGATGAAGGGGCAGGACATTTTCAGCGCACGATCGAAGCCATTCGCGCCCTCACGCCGGACGTGAAAGTGGAAGTTCTCATCCCTGATTTTTCCGCGAAGCTTGAGCATTTGAAATTGGTGACCGACGCCGCGCCGGAGGTCATCAGTCATAACCTCGAGACGGTCCGTCGACTTTCCCCCGCCGTGAGGCCTCAGGCGGATTATGAACGGTCCTTATCCGTTCTCAAACTCATTAAGAATCTTGATTCTTCCATCTTTGTCAAATCCAGTTTTATGGTGGGGCTGGGGGAAACCAAAGAGGAAATTGTCGAATTGATGCAAGATTTGCGCCGCTCCTTTTGTCAAATCCTTACCATCGGTCAATATCTGGCGCCCACTCAGATGAAACGCCACGTGCGCGTCGAACGGTTTGTCACCCCGGAAGAATTCGAATCTTATCAACGCCTTGGGCTTGAGCTGGGATTTAAGCACGTGATGAGCGGCCCCTTGGTGAGAAGTTCTTATATCGCCGAGGAGGGTTACAAGGCGGCGCTGGGATGAAATCCAACGATAACCTCAAAAACCTTTTGTCTTTTCTTCTGCGCCTGGGCGTTTCCGTGGGCCTTTTAGCCTGGCTTTTTAGCCGGATGGATCTTAAAAAAATGTGGGAGACCTTAAGAGGGGCGGACGCCGGTTACATGATGGCCGCCGCGGTCATCTTCATTGCCATCAATTTTATGCTGCTCTGGCGTTGGAACATCTTCATCAAGGCTATGGGGCTTAATGTTCGTACCGACAGCGTGACGCGTTGGTTCTTTATCGGACTTTTTTGTAATTTGTTTTTGCCCACGGCCATCGGCGGAGACATTATCAAGGCGATTGGTCTGTGCCGCGAAACGGGTCAAAAGGCAAAAGTCCTGGCCTCGGTCGTCTTGGACCGCTTGAGCGGTTTTGCCAGCATCGTCCTTGTCGCTTCGGTTGTTTTCTTGTTCGGATATCATTTGATTCAAGATCCTTCCATCCTGATTTCTATTGCGGCATTGACGGCCCTTTCTCTGTCGATTGCCGCGGTGCTCTTTAACCACGCGCTTTTTGAATTCATCTGCCGCATCTTCAATGGGTGGCCCACATTGAAGGAAGGACTTCTTACCATCCAGAAAGATATCTCGCTTCTTAAAAATAAAAAGGGACAGGGCTTTCTGGCTATTGGGATTTCAAGTCTGAACCAGCTGATCCTGGCGGTTATGTTTTATTGGGTGGCGCGCGCTTTGCATACGGAAATCAATTTTGTCTATCTGCTTATTTTTTCGCCCCTGGTGTGCCTGATGAGTTCCATTCCCTCTATCGGCGGCTTAGGCGTGCGCGAGGTCAGCTGGGTGTATTTACTTTCCAAGGCGGGAGTTTCTCCAGACATCGCGGTCAGCATGAGTCTCACCAGTTTCATCTTTATGGTGGCGATCGGTTTATTCGGCGGAGTCCTTTATGTCGCTCAATTATCTCCTGGACGGATACAACATCATCAAAGGAATCCCGGCCCTCGCCCAAAGACAACTTGAAGATGGGCGCGAGACCTTGATTTCGATGATCGAGCTGCATCGTCCGCAGGGGAGCATCAAAAACAGCGTCACGATTGTGTTCGACGGACAACCCGGGATTGTCGGGAGGGCGCGGGCGTCGTCCGTGCGGGTAGTCTTTTCAGAGAATGAATCGGCCGATGACAGGATCAAAGCTATGGTGGAACGCTCTCCGGCCCCAAAGAGCACCGTGGTTGTGACCAATGACAAGGAAATCAAATTTCGCGTGCGTTCCTTGGGCGCGCAGGTTTTAGGCGTGGAGGAATTCTTCGCTAGGATGAGTTCCCGGCCTCAAGGAACGGCTCCGGGGAAATCGAAGAAAAGTTCCCGGGAGGACGCCAAGGTCATTTCCAAAACGCTGGAATACGAAATTACGACAGAATTCGAAAAGATTTGGCTTAAAGGGGACAAAAAAGACGACGACCGACCCAGGATAGGTCATTGAATACTGACCTTTTTCTTTCCAATAACATTAAGGAAGGTCAGTATCTCGCCCCCATTTTCCTCAAAAAATGATTGAGAGGAAATGGGGACAATAAAACTGGTAAAATCGACAGCTTTCGTTAAAATACAATCAAGATTCTATGAATCCTTTACGATATTTGGTCACTTATGTTTCAGGCTTTGTTGTAGAAACAGGAAACGCCTTATTTTTTTTGGGCGATTGTTTGAAGTTCATTGTCACCGGCCAAATCCGCTGGGGCGAGGTCTTCAAGCAGATGTACGAGCAGGGCGTCCAGTCGATTATGATCATTGCGCTCACGTCGTTTTCTTCGGGAGCGGTTTTGGCCTTGCAAGGGTTTGTGATGCTCAGCCGTTTTGGCGCCAAGGAATATGTGGCACAGCTTGTGGCGCTGTCTTTGGTGCGGGAACTGAGTCCGGTCTTCAGCTCTTTTATTTTTTCCGGCAAAGCGGGAGCGCGGATCACCGCCGAATTGGGCACGATGGCGGTCAACGACCAGATCGTGGCCACGCGCACCCTGGGGGTCGACCCCATCCAGTTTCTGGTTGTCCCCAGGATGCTGGCATGTTTTCTGGTATTGCCTATTTTGATCGTTTTTTCTGAACTGGTGGGAATCTTAGGTGGTTATATGGTCGGTGTTTATCAGGGAGGCGTCCCGAGCGCGTATTACATCAACCAGACCATGGACAGCATTCAGTATGTGGATTTCTTCAGCGGTTTTGTGAAGACCGTGTTCTTTGGTCTTCTCATCGGCTGGATTTGCTGTTATCAGGGATTCTTTACGCGCGGCGGATCATTGGGCGTGGGTCAATACACCACCAAGGCGGTTGCGCTTTCGTATATCCTCGTCGTTGTTTCCAATACGGTTTTGACCAAAATCATTTTGGCGTTCTGGCAGTGAAACACTATTGATAATAAAGAAGGGGGCTGGTTCAATTGAAAAGAATACAGGGAATATTTTTTTTGGGGGCCGTATGGGTCTTAGCGGGATGTTTGGGTCCACCGGTCAAGGGTGATCCGGCGGTCACTCTCGGTTTGGAACCGGGGTGGATCAGAGAAGGCCATCCGATAGAATTTGAAGGGGAATTCTGGTATCCGGTGGATGATGTCGAAAGTTTTCTGGATTCGGAGATGTATCTGGTGGGACGTTTTGAGAAGACCGATTTCTTCGTCGATCGCGTTGACATCAAACCCTACAAACATTTATACACGAAATTTGGCCGGAACAAATACCGGATGTTCGATAAAGATAAACCTTCAGCAGATTCGGAGAGTTTGAGAGAAAAAAATTATGATTAAGATTTCCGGGCTTTATAAAAAATTGAACGGTCAGCCGGTCTTAAGCGACATTAACCTCGAGATCCAAGCGAATGAAATCCTTGTGGTGTTTGGCGCCAGCGGTTCCGGGAAAACCGTCTTTCTACAGCATTTGATTGGCCTCATGAAACCCGACCAGGGGTCTGTCCAAATTAAAGAGAGGGATATCACGAAGCTTTCGGAGAAAGAACTTTTAAAGCTGCGAAAAGACATGGGTTATCTCTTTCAGGAAGGGGCCCTCTACGATTTTATGAATGTTTTCGGGAATGTGGCTTTTCCTTTGATGGAGCACACGAATCTTAGCTCTTCCGCCGTAGGACGTAAGGTTGAAGAAATTCTGGACCTTGTGGGACTCAAAGGGGCCCAGGCCAAAATGCCCAACGAGTTAAGCGGTGGCATGAAAAAACGGACGGCCCTGGCCAGGGCCATCGTGCTTAATTCTGAAATTCTTTTTTGTGATGAGCCGACTTCAGGGCTTGATCCTTTGCGCAGCCGTGATATCTGGGATCTGATTCGAGATATTTCCAAGCAGTTTAAGTGCACGACGGTCATCACCTCGCATGATTTGCGCAATTCTCTGCGCATCGCCGATCGCCTGGCCCTTATTGATCAAGGGAGATTCGTGGCCGTGGGGACTCCGCAAGAGATGCGTAATTCGGATAACGCGCTTGTTAAAGATTTTTTGACCCAGTGAAAGGAAAAAGACCATGACGGAGCGAAAAGATTTTATCCGTAAAGTGCTCGCGGGGACGTTTTTTTTGACCGGAATTTTCATGATCCTTTTGGTGGTTCTGGTTCTGGGAATTCAGCGTGGGTTTAATGAAGCGAAGTTCCCCGTTAAGGTCCTTTTTCATGAAGTGGGGGGGCTTACGATTGGAGCTCCGGTCAACCTTTCGGGGGTGAATGTGGGGACCATCGCGGATATCAGCTTCTTGGAGAAAGATATGGAAGGCCGGGGGGTCGTTGTCACTTTGAGTGTTTATAAAAGATTTGAGCCGCAAGTGGCTAAGGCCTCTCGCTTTGCGATTAAAACTGCCGGTGTTTTGGGCGAAAAATCGCTTGAGATCAGCCGAGATATTCAAAGCAAAGAGGTTATGGATTTCTCGGAGCCCGTGATTGGCGAGGATCCTCTGGACGTTCAAGACCTGGCCAATATTTTTGGAGACGCGGCGATCGCTTTAGAAAAAACTTCTGATGAGATGCATTCCATCATTGTCGAGGTTCAACGGATTTCGGAAACCTCGAAAAGGATGCTCAACCGCATCGAACAAAGGATCATTGACGGGAATTTGTTTAAAGTTTTTTAATGACGTAGCCCTTTACATCTGAAATATATGTGAGGTAAAAGGGCGTACGGAATTACCCCCGCACTATCTTTCCACAATAAATATTTAGAGGAAGATAGTACGTATTTGTTTCATCTAAAAATTATTAAGGAAAACAAGTACGAAGGGGGTAAGGGAACATAATTGTTATGTTTATCCTGAGCAATTTCATTGTTGCGTTAGCAAAAGTCGTAGATATCATTTTAATGATATTCTACTGGCTTATTCTCATCCGGGCCCTCATCAGTTGGGTCAACCCGGATCCGTTCAACCCAATTGTCCAGTTTCTTCAGCGGACGACCGAGCCGATCTTGCAGCCCATCCGGCGTTTACTGCCGGTCATGGCCATTGACATTTCGCCCATCATCGCGTTTCTGGCGGTCATGTTCTTGAAGGAATTCTTGGTCAGTACGCTTTTGGAATTGGGATATAGCATTCGCACGATATAATCCGTTAGCCATTCAAGGAGGAAAACACATGCCGTACGACAAGTCGCTGGACAAGGAATCATTCAAAGAGGCGAGAGAATTCGAAGATACCCGCATCACGGTGGGTGTCTTCTCTTATAACGGAGGGGAAAAGAAATTACAGATTTCCCGCGAGAATAAAGACCCGAGTGAGGAATGGCGTTTTGCGAAGTTGGGACGCATGACCAAACAGGAAGCCAAAGAGGTCGTTCCTGTTTTGATGAAAGCCCTCGAGATCCTGTGAAGAGAGTTATTGTATGGCAGAAGTCTATTTGACCCGTCAAGGATTTGAAAAACTCAGAAGCGATCTTGAGCGTTTAAAAACCACGGAACGCCGCCGGATTGCCAAGGCCATTGAAGAGGCCCGTCAACAAGGGGACATCTCGGAAAATGCCGAATACGACGCCGCCAAAGATGCGCAGGCCCATAACGAAGCCCGCGTTGCGGATTTGGAGGCCAAGCTTGCCAACGTGCGCATTATTGAAAACGAAAAGATTGCGGGAGATAAGGTTTTTATCGGCGCCATCGTCACTCTGAAGGATCTGGACACGAAGGAAGAGATCAAATATATGCTGGTTTCTCCGGAAGAATCCAACTATGAAGAGAACAAGATTTCAATCTTTTCTCCCATCGGCAAGGGGTTGATGGGTCACGAGGCGGGTAAAACGGTTGAGATCAAAGTTCCTGTCGGAATTCTTAAATACAAAATCCTCAAGATTGAAAGACCTTAAGAATTAAAGAAAGAGGCGACGTTGATTAAAGTCGGCGTTATCGGTTGTGGCCAGTGGGGCCCGAACCACATCCGTATCTTTTCATCTTTCCTTCATTCGCGCGTCGTCATGTGCGCGGATGTGAGCGAGGATCGCCTGAATGCCGTCAAAAACCTCTATCCGGACATTCGCACGACCAAGGATTACAAAGATATCTTAAAGAACCCCGAGGTTGATGCCGTTTGTATTGCGGTCCCTACCAACGCCCATTTCGCGGTTACCAAAGAAGCCCTGGAGAGCGGTAAGCATGTTTTGTGCGAGAAGCCCTTGGCTCTCACTCCCCGGGAATGTGAGTCTTTGCAAGAGCTGTCAGGGCGCAAAAAAAAGATTCTTATGGTCGGACATGTCTTTGTGTTCAATAATGGCATTGTCCATTTGAAAAAAATATTGCAAAGCGGCGAAATCGGTCGAGTCCATTATGCCCACTCGGAAAGGACCAATCTAGGCCCTTTTCGTTATGATGTCAATGCTTTGTGGGATTTGGCGCCGCACGACATTTCCATCTTCAATTATCTTTTTAATGGCGTTCCTTTGAGCGTTTCGGCTCGCGGGCAGAGGTGTCTGGGCACACATTTGGAAGACTTGGCTTTCGCGACACTCGAATATCCCAACGACATTCTCGTCAATGTTCACGTCAGTTGGCTGGATCCTAAGAAAATCCGTCAAATCACGATTGTCGGAGATAAGAAGATGATCTCCTGGGACGATTTGGATCATTTAGGACCGGTCCGTGTGTATGACAAACATGTGGAAAAAACCTCTGTCTATTATGAAACGTACGGGGAATTTCAATTGTTGAGCCAGGAAGGGAGCATCACAATTCCCAATATTGGTTTCAGCGAGCCTTTAAAATTGCAGGATCAGTATTTCATTGATTGCCTTGAGGGGAATCAACATCCCAGTTTAGCGGATGCCTCCAAAGGCTATGATGTGGTGAAAACTCTGTGCGCTATCCAGAAATCCATGGATCAGCGCGGCGTGCCGGTTTCCGTTTCTTAAATGAGAAAATGAAATATTTTCAACACGAAAAAGCGCTGGTGAACCCTAAGGCCCAAATCGGAGAGAACACCCGTATTTGGGCTTTTGTGAATATTCAGGATGGCGTCCTGATCGGCAAAAATTGCAAGATTTGCGACGGGTGTTTTGTTGAGCGGGGGGCCGTGGTGGGAGATTTTGTGACCCTTAAAAACGGCGTGTGTGTTTTTGAAGGCGTCAGTTTGGAAGACGATGTCTTTGTGGGGGCCCACGTGGCCTTCATCAATGACCGTTACCCCAGAAGCCACCGCGGCGATCCGTGGGTCATGGAAAGGACTCTGGTCAAAAAGGGCGCCACCCTCGGCGCCAACGCGACCTTGATGTGCGGAATCATCGTTGGTGAATACGCGGTGGTGGGGGCGGGGAGTGTCGTGACCAAAAACGTCCCGGCCTATACGATTGTGGTCGGCAATCCGGCAAAACCCAAGGGTTACGCCTGCCGGTGCGGGCTAAAGCTTATTGTACTTGGAAAAGAAAAAGCCAGTAAGCGTTCTTTGAGATGTTCGTGCGGCTTGAAGTATTCTTTAAGCTCTAAAGGATTGAAGCTGAAATGACCCGGATCCAAGTCTCACCGGTTGCTTTTAACGAGAATGTGAAACTCAAGAGCGTCATCGAACGTTTTTTAAAGAGCCCTCTCTATGGAAAAGCGGATTATGTGATTGTGGATGACGGCTCGAGGGATGGGACGACGGAGGTGATTGAGGGTTACAAGAATTTCAGTGTCAAAACACTCAGACACCCTGAACGGCTGGGGGTGGGAGCGGCGATCCGCACAGCCATTGAGGAAGCCGACAAAAACGGCTGCGAGATTATCGTCCTCATGGCCGGCAACGATAAAGACAATCCCGAGGAGATCCCGCGGCTTCTTGACCCAATCTTGAAGGAGGGTTATGATCTTGTCCAGGGGTCGCGTTGGCTGGGGCCCGACGGTACCGGCGGCGACATGCCCTTTTACCGAAAATTGGCCACAAAATTCCATCCGTGGTTGATGTCAGTCTTGACACATCAAAGAATGACCGACACGACCAACGGCTTTCGGGCGATCAGACTCTCGCTCTTTAAAGACGGCCGGATTCAACTGAATCAAGAGTGGCTGGATACTTACGAACTTGAGCCCTACATCCTTTTTAAAGCTTTGACTCTTGGATACAAAGTGAAAGAAGTGTCGGTCACAAAAATCTATCCGTCCAAAAAATTGGGTTATACGAAAATGCGGCCTTTCATTGGTTGGTGGAGCATTTTAAGGCCTTTGATTTACTTAAAGTTAGGAATTAGAAAATAAAAATAGTTAAAAAGGAAGGTTATCGATGAAAAGACTAGGAATTGTTTTAGCGGGGGTACTGCTTGCGGGGTGTGTCTCATCGGAGAATTTGAAAGAAGATTTTAAGACGATGATGACGGATCCTAAGTCCGACGAACATCAGAAGACGCTGGAGGCGCTGGAAAGGTCTTATCTTAAAAGCGAGATCACGTACGCCGAGTATCAAGACAAAAAAAAGCAGGAAGAAGAATCTTACTCCAAACAGATGCAGCACCGTGATGAGATTCTTCATCATGAGAATCCCGTCATTCACGATAATCCTATGGCTCTATGAGAATCTACGGCAAGAATCCGGTCCTGGAGCGTTTAAAATCCAATCCCAAAAGCATTAAGAAGATTTTTATCGAAGAGGGGCATGCGGAAAGTTTTTACATCCGCAGTAAATCTCGGAAATGGGGAATTCCTTTTTCGGTTGTGCCTCGTTCCCAAATGATCAAGATGGGGCGCGATTTGAATACCCAAGGGATCATGATCGACGTCGAAGATTTTTCCTACGTTTCTTTCCCCGATCTTCTGGAGGAGGCGCGAAGAAAGGGAACGTCCATGCTTTTTTTGGACAGTCTTACCGATCCGCAGAATTTAGGGGGCATCCTTCGTTCGCTGGCCTGCTTAGGGAGCTTCTCGGTCGTGCTTCCTACCCATGAATCCGTTGGGGTCACTGAAGCGGTTTTGCGCGTGGCCTCGGGCGGTGACAATCATGTTGCGGTGGCACGTGTTGCTAATTTGAATAACGCGATTAGCGACGCCAAAAAGGCCGGTTATTGGATCGCCGGGACTGTCGTTAAAGACGGTCAGGATATTTTTGAGACGGAATTAGTTTTTCCTTTAGGGCTGGTCGTCGGCTCCGAGCAAAAGGGAATTCGTGACATCATCCGAAAGCATTTGGATATGGAATTAACTATTCCGATGGCCCGGCCGCGGATGTCGATGAACGTGGCCCATGCCGTCACGGCGTTGTGTTATGAAATCACCAGACAAAAAAATAAAAAGAAGTAAGCCGCGAACGGCCGCGCGGCACCAATTGGGTGCCGCGCTCGATTTTTTCGCCGAGGCCGGACTGCTCAAGAAAGTCAAACGCAGCGGCTGGTGGGTGGCGGGCATTAAGGACCCGGAGAGTGTGGCGGATCACTGTTTCCGTTGCGCGGTGATCGCTTACTACTTGGCGCATTTAGAAAAGGTCGACCCGTATAAGACCTTGACGATGGCGCTTTTTAACGACATCCACGAATCCCGGATCAATGACCTGCATAAGATGGGACATTATTACATTGATTTCAAGGTTGCGGAAAAAAAAGTCTTTAAAGATCAGATCAAGCGCTTGAACGTTGCCGTCCAATCCGAACTCAGCGCTTTCCGCCGAGAATATGACCAACAAACCTCCAGAGAATCTCGCCTCGCGCGGGATGCCGATATCCTCGAGTGCCTTATTCAGGCCAAGGAATACCTGCAGAACGGTCACTCTAAAGCCCGGGAGTTTCTTAATCGCGCCCCAGCGCATTTAAAATCCAAAAGCGCTCAGGGAATGTGGAATGCACTTAAAGGTTGGGACAGCGCATCCTGGTGGCAGAGCCTGGTCAAATTTGAACGATGAAACATTT
>CAYJRN010000018.1:9545-24333 GCA_964372915.1 uncultured Planctomycetales bacterium | reverse complement strand
GATGTCGACCTCTGGTGTCGGCCGGCACAGGAAGTATCCTTGGCCGGCATCGACGCCTAGATCCATCACCGCACGAAGGTCCTCTTTAGTTTCAATGCCTTCGGCAATGGACATGATATGGTTTTCTTTGCAGAAGGCCACGATAAATTTGATGATGCTCTTTTTGAAGTCATCGGACTTAAGGTCGCTCACGATGTGCCGATCGATCTTGACAACTTCGGGCCGTGTCTCCACGATCGCTTCGAGGCTGGCATAACCGCCGCCCACGTCATCGACAGCAATCTTAAAATTGCATTCGCGGTAATGTTTGAGGCATTCGTAAAACGCCTTGAAATCAACAATCGCGGAACGCTCAGTAATTTCAAAAATCACGTTTTCCGGCAAGATCTGAGATTCATCAAAAATGGATTTGACGGTCAAAAATTTTGGTCCTTCCACCAAATAAGGATTACAATTTAAGAATAATTTGTGATCACTCAGCTTCAGCTGGGGGGCAATCTTATTGACGGCCTTTCTCCAGGAGAGAATTTCAAGGTCAGGATAAAGACCGAACTGCAGGGCCGCTTTAAAAAGTAACTCGGGATTCGATAATATGCTTTGCGTCCGAGGGCGGCTCAACACCTCGAACCCGTAAAGTTTCATCGGCTTCAAGAGATAAACCGGCTGATAAAACGACATAATCAATTCTTCATCGATGATCTTTCTTAATTCCAGGACTATCTTTTCGGTCCCATGGCCGGAATCATCAAACCCGCCCAAGGTGCCCCGACGCATCACCGCCTCCATGCGGGCGAAAAGTTCCTCATGGTCGAAGGGCTTGGCCAAATAATCATCGGCGCCCAAGTACAGCCCTTCCACCTTATCTTCAGAAAGGTACCGGCTGCTCACGATAATGATGGGGATCTGATGGGTGGTTTTTCCTTCTTTTAAACGACGGCAGACTTCGAATCCTTCAAGGTCAGGGAGAATTAAATCGAGGAGAATAAGATCAAGATTATTGCAGTTGGCCTTTTCAATGGCTTCCTTGCCGGAGGAGGCCACATAAACGCCATAGCCTTTTGTTTCCAGCAGCATGGCCAACATCTGCGTTATGCTCTTTTCGTCATCAACGACCAAAATCTGCTTCCTGCTGATTGTGTTGTTGGGCATGATCATAACTGGGGATTCAGCAAAAAAGCCCTCCACTTTGCATCAAATACCAGATGCACCTCTAAAAAAGATATAAAAAAGCTGATTTAAGTATAAGGAAACGACCGTTCGATTTCTACACATAAATCGGCTAATTTATGATAGGAGTAAATGGGATATTCACTATAACCTCATGAACTTCAGATGGATACAAGAAATTCAGCAAATTTCGAGAAAGCGCTTTTATTTTTAAGCAACAATTCCTCACAAAGTAATATCCAAAGTGCGTTTAAAAATGGCTAGATTTAAATCTGTTGGCGGGTATATTCAACGAAAAAGTATTCCGTTGAATGTTCTTTGAAGGGCCCAGAGCGAAAAGTTTCTTTGAACTGCTCAAAAAAAGGCGGCAAAAAAACGTCGCAGTCAAAAACCCCATGGATTTTCGTCAAGTAGATTTTACGGCAGGCCGGATGGGAAATGGCCTCTTTAAAGACCTCTCCCCCGCCGATCACAAAAATATTCTCGATGGTGTTGGCCCAAGGGGTCTTTTCCAAATCTTCCATGGACTGCGTCAAGTTTTCAAATTTTATCACGCCAGAAGGAAGGACATAATTTTTCTGATGGGTCAAGACGATATTGATTCTTTTGGGAAGCGGCCGGAATTTTTCGGGTAAAGACTCCCAAGTCTTACGGCCCATAATGACGGCATTCTGCTTTGAGGGATCCTCAAGCCGACAGGTTGTGTCCTTAAAATGTTTGAAATCGCCGGGTAAATTCCACGGCAACTTTCCGCCGACGCCAATCCCCCCGGCGTCGTCCGCCGCCGCCACGATATCGAATGTTCTCATGATTTAAACCGCAATGGGAAATTTGATAAAATCATCATGCCGATAGTTCATCAGCTCAATATCTTCAAAGGTCATATCCAGAACCCGTTTGGAGGCAAGCTTCAAACGTGGCAGAGGTTTGGGAGTCCTTTGCAGTTGTAGGTTCAAGCCGTCCACGTGATTAAGATAGATATGGGCATCTCCTAAGGTATGCACAAAAATCCCGGGAGTGAGCTTACACTCCTGCGCAACCATGCTCAAAAGTAGCGCATAACTCGCGATATTGAACGGCACGCCTAAGGCGACGTCCGCGGAACGCTGGTACAGTTGGCAATCGAGGCGCCCATGCGCAACATAAAATTGAAAAAAGGCGTGACACGGGGGCAAGGCCATCCGATCAATATCCGACACGTTCCAGGCGCTGACAATAATCCGACGAGAGTCGGGACGCTTCTGAATCATTTCAATGGCTCGCGAAATCTGATCGATAGGACGCTTTTGATAGGAGCCGGTCCTGGCATCAAAAACAAACTGCTCCCATTTGCGCCATTGATAGCCGTAGACGGGTCCCAGCTCGCCTTTGTCATCCGCCCAGGCGTTCCAAATAGGAGTGTGGGCTTTGAGATCGTCGTTGACGTTGGTGCTGCCTCTTAAGAACCACAGCAGTTCGCGCGCGACCGCGGAAAATAAAACCTTTTTGGTCGTGAGGATCGGAAAGCCGTCGCGCAAATCGTATTTTGACTGATAACCGAACACCGAAAGAGTGCCGGTGCCGGTACGGTCTTCTTTCTTTTCACCGTTTTCAAGAATGTATTTAACGAGATCGAGATATTGTTTCATATTTATATTTCTCCTATCGCCGCCATCGGACAATCATGGAATAACTTCTCCTCACTTGGAAACCTGAGGTCTGTATTATAACAAAAAGTTCCGTTATTGACTTTTCTACTATTAACGCCGTATGTGGAAGTCAATATTACCTTTTCTTTCCTCTAAGCCGGAAAAAAGCTTACGGTTTTAAGGAAGAAAAGGTTAATAATAAAACCTCCAATCTTCAGTGCTTTTCCCGGGACTGGAATCGTCGGTAACGATGGCTCTTCTTTTTTTGTAATCGTCCTTGACCGTCGCTGTAATAGACAACACTCGCCCACCCTTCCCCCAGAGAATCAATCAGGGCGGTCCCTCGCTTGGGATCCAAGACGCACAAAGCGGTAGAAAGGGCGTCGGATTTTTCTGTATCGGGCCCAATCACTGTGGCGCTATTCACCTCTTTCTGCGGATAACCGGTGATGGGATTGATAATGTGCGACCACCGCTCTCCTTTGATCTCATAGGACTTTTCATAATTGCCGGAGGTGGTCACTGAGGTATTGCTTAACTCAACCACATCAATGATCTGAGCGCCGTCACGAGGGTCGCGGATACCGATACGCCATTTTTTCCCCTCGCAATTCATCCCGGCGGCATACAGCTCGCCGCTCGTGTCAATAAGAAAATTCTGGAATCCATGAGCCCTCATAATACGCACCGTCTCATCGCCGGCGTATCCATCGGTGACACTGCTTAAATCGATTTCGGTCTGGGCGTTTAAAAGACGCACCTGGTTTCGCGCCGGCAATTCGATCTTGTCGGCCCCCATGATTTTTTTAACGTCCTGCAGCTGAGCCGCCGTTGGCAGCTCGTTTCTTTGCTCGCTGTCTTTCCAAAGCTTGATCAGCGGCCAAACGGTGATATCAAAAACTCCAAAAGTAAGACGGTTATATTCCAGAGAGTCCTTGATCAACTGGTAGGTATCGGAGCCCACGGTCGCGGGGTTGGGATAGGCGGTGTTAATCCGTCTGACATCGCTTCGCTGGTCGTAAACATTGATGCGCCAGGAAATATCCTCAATCCTTTTCCAGACTTCTCCTAAGGCCTTTTTAAGCTGTAGCTCTTGCGACTGATCGTAACAAACATCGAGCTTGACGGTCGTCCACATGAGAAACCGCGACTCGCTGTACTTCTCTAAAACTAACTTGGGTTCGTGATGCGCGCAGCCCGCCGGTCCCAAGCACAGAAACAAAAGTATCAATACTCTCAACATCAGGGCTTTTTTACTGGCCTCCGCATAAGATATTGTAATATTTCTTGATTATTCTCGACAAGCGGAGGCCAGTACCGTATCCCCGCTTTTGCCGCCGCTTTTATAAAGAAGTTTTATGTCGGAAATCACCATGGATTTTTGCGCCCATTTCATCATGTCATAGATAGTCAGGGCGGCCACAGACACGGATGTCAAGGCTTCCATCTCAACACCGGTCTGGCCCAGACACGCCACTTCAGAAGTCACAACAATAGAATTCTTTTTTTTGTCGACCTTGAAGCTGACGCTCACTTTTTTAAGCTCCAAAGGATGACACATTGGAATGATTTTGGGCGTTGACTTGGCCGCCATGATGCCGGCGACACGGGCGGTTTCAAACACATCGCCTTTGGGAGATCCTTTTTTAAGAAGAACCTTTAAGGTTTCTGGATTCATTCTGACATACCCTTGCGCCACAGCCACGCGCCGGGTGACATCTTTGGCGCTAATGTCCACCATCCCACTATTTTTTTTATTTTTCATTTTATCTTCCTTCCTAACATTCAAAGGACATCCAAGTAAGAAATGACTTCTATTTTAGAATCACTTAAAAACTCTTTGAGCTCTTCTGAGAGCAAGAGATCTCGTTCAATCTGACGGGCCTTAAAGCGCGAAAAGCGCACGGAAGTCCCGTCCCAATCACCCCCGGGGTGAACCATCAACTCACAAATATCCCCGGTGAGCGCTGAAATCTCTTTTTTGAGCCCTTTAAACGTCGGGGCATCGGTCAGTGTCGTCCCGCCAAAATCATCGATGCTGCGATAATGGTCTTTCCAAATGTCTTTGGCCTTAAGCGACCAAAAATTGATGAGTTTTAAAAACCGTGAAAGATTGTTGTAGAGATCGTCCGCCGTTTCTTGCCTTTGCGGCCCCAAGGATTCCACACCCTTTTTAAAAGGCAGCCTCACCCAGGTTCCAGCCGGAACCACTTTTAAAAAACCTTCCCTCACCCCGGGCAGGATGTGCACATGATGATGACCGTCCACATGGGATAACGTCAACCCGCTTTCTTTAAAAATTTGAAGCTGAGTAAAAAGCTCACGGGCGACTTCTTGCGGATCAATCTCGCCAGCCACGGCCTTATCCAGAAATTGAAACTTATTGAAAAAATTTCCTTCTTGATCAACGAGCGTTTTGAGGCCGCTGGTCAACGGTCGTCCAGCCGTTAAATTGAAATGCAAACCCGTATCCAAACTCTTAAGCGGCCGTTTCCTTTCTAAAAAATCTTTCCACCCGCCTTGCTCAACGATCACGGAAGTACTCTTGAGCGCGCTATTTCGGACGCACAGCATGATACCCCGATTCCTCGCGGCATCAATCCCCGCATCATCGGCATTGATAATCAAACGCATTTAGAGATCTCCTCCGTGCGCGGAATTTATTTTGTGGCGGTTTGTCTTTTTTTCTGAATGTTGGCGTTTGACCTCGAGCATTTTTTCCTTGGCGCGTTTTGAGCGTTTGCGCTTTTGCCGACGGATTTTCTCAATCCGGGTCCGCTCGGCGGCGATAAAGCCTTTCTGGCGCTCTTCAATTTTATTGAGAAGCAGGCGCCGGGCAAAAAAACGATTCTGCGCCTGAGAGCGTCCCTGCTGACATTTAACGCTTAAGCCCGTTGGTCGATGATAAAGCCAGACGCAGGTTGCCACTTTGTTGACATTCTGCCCACCGGGGCCGGAAGAGCGGATAAATGTTTCTTCCATCTCCTCTTCCTTCACTCCTAAATGCCGCATCCTTTGCAATAACTCATTTTGTTTTTGAGGCGTGACGTTGTAGATATTCATAGCATAATGATTATAGATTATCGCTAAAGGTACTGGAAGTCAATCGATTGCAATAAAAAACCTGCCTCCTCTATAATAGAAAGACAGGTCGTGAGGGTGTGAAACAATAGCGGCAAACGCCCCGCGCCATAATGATGCAAAGCGAGAGCGTTTTCGAGCGTTATTTATTCACTTTATGAACGTTGGTCGCTTGTTCGCCTTTTTCTCCTTTGACGATTTCGAATTCCACCTCCTGGCCTTCGTCCAGAGTCTTGTATCCCTCGCCTTGGACGACGGAATAATGAACAAACACATCGTTGCCATTTTCCGGAGTGATGAACCCATAGCCTTTTTGATTATTGAACCATTTCACTTTCCCTCTCACCATTACCTCAACCCTCCTTTGGGCCCCTTTTCTTTTTCTTTCCAAGGGGCGCGATCCTCAATCTCCTTAGTCAGATCACGCGAACAATAAAAAAACCGCTGGAGGATATCTTCCAATCCCAACGGTTTACAAATACTTTCTTGCCTCACTGACTAACTTCTCCATTCTGGTTTAAGTATATAATTGGAGATTTTTCCTGTCAAATAATTTTAATTCTTTTTCAAAATATTCTGCTACGCAAGACTAATAGCATTGCCAGTGTTGCTTCGCAGCAATATTCTCGAGCAGAATGATTGCTCCGAAGCAAAAGAACCAGTTCTATTACTTTTGCGTAGGAGAATAGAACGGATTGACTTCGAGGTGGCGACAAAAAAATCATTCAAGGGAAAGATTAGGGCGAGGAATTTTTACCGATATCTTTAAGATACCGGTAATAATCGCTGTCGGTCGAAAGAATGATGGTGGTGGTTGGGCTCACCGTGTTACGGTAAGTATCCAATGTCTTAAGGAAGGAATAAAATTCAGGATCCTTATTATAAGCATCAGCGTAAATGGTGATGGCCTTGGCATCGGCATCGCCTTTGATCTCCTGAGCCTTCTTGTAAGCTTCCGAGCGGATCTGCTGGATCTCCTTGGCCGTTTGTCCTTCGATCTCCGCCTTCCTTCCCTGTCCTTCGGAGCGGTATTGTTCGGCGGCGCGCTTACGTTCGGAAATCATCCGATCAAAAACCTTCTTGCGGACTTCCGGAATATAATTGATCCTTTTTAAACGCACGTCGAGCAATTCAATCCCGAATTTTTCCAAGTCCTTGGCGCCTCTTTTCAAGATATGGCGCGTCAAAGACTCTCGGCCGACCTTGATTTGCTCCAGACTCTCCGGGTCAAGCTCCACATATTCTTCTTGGTTTTTGCTGTCCTTCACTCGGGCCAATAGATTATTAGTGTCACGCACAGTTTCAATCAGGTTCTGATTAGTCACCTCGTCCCGGACAATGGCGTCAACGATATCATCAAGACGCGCATAAGCATTTTCCATAGTGCCCACCGACTGCATGAATTTAAGGGCGTCTTTGATCTTCCAGCGGGCCATGGCATCCACCCAGATGTAACGCTTCTCACGGGTCGTGATCTGGTTTTGGTCGCCATCCCACTGCAAAACTCTTTTTTCAAAATAATTCGCCGTTTGAATAAACGGCATTTTGAAATAAAGACCGGCCTTGCTAATCGGCGCTCCCATAGGTTCACCGAATTGCGTGATGACGACTTGCTGGGTTTCATCGACCACAAAGAAAAAGCCGCTGCCAACGAGCACAAGCACGCTCACGATGATTCCTAAAATGATATTAACGATCCTACGCATCTTTTATTGCCCTTCGCGTAAATTGAGAAGCGGAATCATATTATTGCCTTTAGGATCCATGACATACACCTTTCCCGCCCTGGGGATAACGTCTTGCAT
The DNA here is from genome assembly GCA_964372915.1 of uncultured Planctomycetales bacterium. Lineage (GTDB taxonomy): Bacteria > Omnitrophota > Gorgyraeia > Zapsychrales > JAHFFX01 > CAYJRN01. The sequence continues at coordinate 16,652 of CAYJRN010000018.1, read as the reverse complement.
GGCCTCCAGGTACAGGCGCTGACGCGTCACATCCTTGGCCGCCTGATAAGCTTCCCAAGTAGCCAGAAATTTTGCCGCGTCGCCTTGAGCCTCATTGACTCTTTGCATCATATAACCTTCGGCTTCGCGGATCGTCTTCTCAGCCTCGCCGCGAGTTCTGGGGACTGCCTTGTTATAAGCCTCCCAAGACTGGTTGATGACTTTTTCTTTTTCCTGCTTGGCTTCGTTGACTTCGTTGAAGGAAGGTTTTACTTCATCAGGGGGATTGACGTCTTGGAGTTTGACCGTTTCGATCTGAATCCCTGACTCATAGCTGTCGAGGATCTCTTGTAATCTTTGCTGGGCCTCTTGATTGATGTCGAGACGCCGGGTAATGAGGGCCTCGGTCACGGAACAGTCGCCGATCACCTGCCGCATCACGACTTCGGCAGCATCCCGTACGACTTTCCGGGGATCAGCGAGATTAAAAAGAAGCTTTAAGGGATCTTTGACTTTGAACTGAATGATCCATTGGACCTCCAAAACGTTGAGGTCCCCGGTAAGCATCAGCGATTCGTCAAGATAAGATTTGGTGGAATATTCCGTCTTGATCCCGGCCTTGATGGTTCTAAACCCAAATTCCTCTTTAAAGACTCTTCGGACCTTGATCAAATCAAGCTTGTCGATACTAAACGGCCACTTAAGATGCAGGCCCGGCTCGGTTGTATGCTGGTATTTCCCAAAGCGGCGAATAACGCCGGCCTCGTCGGTTTCGACTTGATAGAAACTCGAGAGAAAAAGTCCCAAAAATGCGGCGAGCACAAGCAGCGTTGGCGCCCAGCGGTTGATGTGATAAATCCCTTTTTTTCCTTGGCGGAAAAGTTCTTCGGGGGTATCGGGAATTTTAAAATCCATATCTTTTAGTCAATTCTAAGTTGAAAAAATACTTTTCATCAGGAAACACAAGCAGCATTCTAACGGAACATCGAACTTTGTCAAGACTTAATCTTCTTGATGCTCAACAGATAGATATCGCCGATCTTTGCGAGTTCTTCCAAGATAAAGTGCCCGGCTGTGATTTTCTTCAAATCCTTATAAGCCGACATTTTCACGATCGCATACGTCCTATCCTGCGTATTCAAAAAATCCTGAACCTTTGTGGGGGTGTTAAGAAATGGGATAGGGTGAGGACTAAAAAACCCTTTGCCGTTAATATCAATGACCGCGACTCGACGGTCGGTATAAAACTTTACGCCGCGCGCGTAGAATTTGCTGCACAGAACCGTTGAATCCGAATGATCGATTCTTTTAAAGGCATCGGCGATCGGCTGGCAGGAAATCCAAGGCTCGGCATTCGTTCGTCCCAAGAGTAGAAAAACCAAGATGACCGCCGTTATGCTGGCAATGGCCGCGAAGGTTTTGTGGTATTCCTGCCGTCGAGTGAAAAACCAAATGGCGCACGCGCATAAAAAAGACAAAGAAGAAAAAACATAAATGGGCTCTTGGCTTATCACCAGATCCGGATACTTTCTAGCTATCATTGGGCCTACGATAGCCGCCAGCCCAAGGACCACGCCTAGGCCATAAGCGATCCTCGCGGTCATCCTCCCGGCTTTTATCTCAGACCCCTCCAAAACCATCGTCCAGTAATAACCCAAAATGATGGCCATGGCGGGAAAGATTGGGAAGATGTAGCTGGCGAGCTTAGATTGGGCCGATTGCACCACTATCAAAACAACGACCATCCACAAAAAAAGAAAAACAAGCTGATCGCGCAAAAAAGAATTTTCCTTGAAAGTTTTATTGATAAATCCCATAGTCGGAAAAAGAAAAAAACTCCAGGGAAAAATACCGGCAAAAATCGTGCCCAGATAAAAATACCAGGTGTTGCTCTTGGAGTGTTCGGCCTCAATGATCCGGCGCACATGCACGTTCCACCAATATTCTTTGACGAATTCATGGCCATAGAGCTTAACCATCAAAAGATGCCAGGGAGCGGCCAGCGTTAAAAAAATGATCACACCGACCCAGAAGGACGCAAGCCTCATAAGACTAAAATCCCTTTTGTAAATCATATATCCGCCAATCACACCCACCGGGAAAATAATCCCCAAAAGTCCTTTGGTCAGAACGGCGGCGGCCATGGCAATAAATCCCAAGAAAATTCCAACGTTTCTAAAGCGCGGTTCACTCAATGCCCAGTAGAATAGAGCAATTGTCATCACTACCCAAATGGAGAACACCATGTCGGTTAACACCGCGCGGGCGAGGGTCAGGTAGATGAAGCTCGTGGCCAGAATGACCCCGGAGAGAAAAGCCGCCCTTTTATTGTTAAACAGCATGAAGGCCATCCAATAAGTCACGATGATGCCGATCATGCCAAAAGCGGCCGGCCAGAAACGGGCGGCAAAAGAATTTAAGCCCATCCACTGGATCGCCGCCGCCAGGAGCCAGAAGAAAAGAATCGGCTTTTCAAACTGCGGGGCATCAAACAGATACGGCGTCATCCAAGTATGATGCTGGAGCATTTCTTTGACTGTCTGCACATAAAAAACCTCATCCGGGTGCGTGAGGCTGACGGCTCCATTACCGAACATCAGCAAAAAAAATGAGATCACAAGTAAGGCGGCGATCAACCGCCCGTGGCTTAACTCATGGCGGCGGGAATTACTCATCCAAAAGCTCCTCGATAGAAACAAATTCAAATCCTTTTTTTTGCAGGCGCTTAACCAACGGCGAGATGACCGCGACCGTCTCTTTACGGTCTCCCCCTTCAGCCTTGAAAACTCCGCCGCTGTCGTGGAAAAGGAGGATGTCTCCGTTTTTGATATTATGAGCGATGTATTTCACCATATATTTATGACCAAATGCCACCCAATCCTTGGAATTCAAAGACCACAAGATGATTTTGTAGCCCATCGACTTGATCTTGGCTTTTTCGCCCGGGCGCAACCATGATTTTGGGGGACGGAAATATTTCGTCGTGACACCGGTCACCTCGCGAATAACGTGTTCGGTGTATTTGACCTCTTCTTCCAACTCTTCCAACGTATAGTATAGAAGCACGCTGTGCGCGTAACCGTGGTTGCCGATGGTATGACCTTCACGCGCCACGCGTTTGGCGACTTCGGGGTATTTTTGAACGTGATGGCCAATCATAAAAAACGTCGCCTGGATGCCGGCCTTTTTAAGCTCATCCAAAATAAGCGGCGTCCAGGTCGGGGAAGGTCCGTCGTCAAAGGTGAGGACAATCTTTTTGTTTCTGGTCTTGGCCCGATAAATGGTTCCCCGGCGGGTCAGAATCGCTTGATCAAAAAATACGCAGAAATAAATAACGCCGAAGGTGATGAGGAGCAGGACAAAGATAACGTTCCAAATCTGCGCGATCATTTCTTCCCCTGATTCGCCACCGCCGCCATGGCGGCTTTGATGGCTTCTTGATCGCCGAGGTAATAATGCTTCACGGTTTTAAGATTTTTGTCGAGTTCGTAAACAAGCGGAATTCCGGTGGGAATGTTGTATTCGACGATTTCGTCTTCCGACATATTGTCCAAGTGCTTAACGAGCGCGCGCAGGCTATTGCCATGGGCCGCGATCAAAACCTTTCGGCCGGATTTGATCTGGGGAATAATCGATTCAATCCAATAGGGGATAAATCTTTTAACCGTCGAGTCAAGGCTTTCGGTCAAAGGGATATCTTTTTCGGGAAGGGATTTGTATTTGGGGTCGCGCCCCGGGGTACGCTCATCGTCTTTAGTTAAAGGGTGAGGGGCAATGGCGTAACTGCGGCGCCAAATTTTGACCTGTTGCTCCCCATACTTGGCAGCCGTTTCGGATTTATTGAGGCCTTGCAACGCGCCGTAATGACGTTCGTTCAACCGCCAGGAACAATGGACCGGAATCCACATCAAGTCCATTTCATCTAAGACGAGCCACAACGTCCGGATCGCCCTTTTTAAGACGGAGGTAAAAGCGACATCAAACGCGAACCCCTCTTGCCTGAGAAGCTTACCGGCGGATTTCGCTTCCTCTATCCCCTTAGGCGATAAATCGACGTCGGTCCATCCCGTAAACCGGTTCTCTTTGTTCCAAACACTTTCCCCATGTCTTAAAAGTACCAATTGGATATTGCTCATTTTAAAACTCCTTAAATGACGGCACAATTAAAAAGAGTTGAATCATTGTACACAAAAATGGTGGAATGTTAAACAAAAATTACAGCCTTTACACGATCAATCCGTATTTATAAACAATAAAAGGATACGCTGAATCTAGCGTATCCTTTAAAATATTGTATTCAGAGGCTCTCTGCTGACTTTTCTATTCTCTATAACTTATTACGCTCGCTTCTCATAGGAACCGGCCCGGCGGGTCTTAGAGGCGGTGGTCTTCTTGGCGCGACCTTTCTTTAACAATTCCGGCCGATGATATTGCATCCAGGCTTTCGCGTATTTGTGGAGCCAATCATCGGAGGCCTTTTCAAAGCCGATGTCATACCCGGCCTTTTCACTCTCAATCCACAGGTGCCGATTGATTTCGTCCACAACCTCTTTGATTTCCAACAACTTTCTCAAATCCCCATTTTCATGCGCTCCGCTCATAATTCGGCCCTCCTTTTAAAATCTAAGCGCATTGTAAACCCACGGTCGACTTTTTGTCAAATTATTTTTAATGAGGCTTAACCCCGCCGCTGGCGGGGTTAGAAACCGAATTAACCCCCGAGAGGGGGTTAATATCAAATTCAGCATAGAATTCTCCCTTGACAACCCAGGGATTTGAAGTATACTGGGGCAATCTTCACGAAAGGAATATGAAATGAGAATCTGTGTGATCTGCGGGAAGGGCGCCATTCCCGGCAACAAATATAAACGGCGGGGCGCGCGTAAACTCCACGGTGGCGCGGGTTCCAAGATCACCGGTAAAACCTTGCGACGATTCTTCCCCAACCTGCAGAAGGTCAAGATCAATCTTGAGGGCGTCCCCCAGAGGGCCTTGGTGTGCACCAGTTGTATTCAAGCCGGCAAGATCGCCAAGGCTTGAATCTCCGCGGACCCATATGCACGGAGACATAAAAAATTCCGCTTGAGATTTTAAGCGGAATTTTTTATGTCTTTAAGCTTAAGGACGACCGAAGACTGATTGTTCCACTCATCGATCGACACAGAATAAACCAGATCAACGGATTGGTTAAATTCAACCCCCTCGCGGTACTTGCTCATTCCAAAACCCACAGCCGAAAGCGTCGCCTTCCCATCGGTCACCAAAAATTTGAGAGTATCTTTTCCCATCACTGCCGGCGGGCCTTTGACTTTCAATCGGCGAGAACAAAAAACCGGCGAAGGATTGCCTTCCCCGTAAGGCTCCAGGGACTCCATCGCCTCGACAAGATCGGCATCCAACAAAGACACAGGAATTTCCGCATCGATCTCAAGCGTCGGGATGAGTTGCTGGGCGCTCAAAGCGGTTTTGGCGAACTCGTTGATGATTGTTTTAAATTCCTCTATTCTCTCGGTGCGCAGCGTAAGCCCGGCCGCCCGCTTATGCCCGCCAAAATTTTCAAGTGTGGTCGAACACGCCTGCAGCGCTTCAAAAAGATGAAACCCGTCAATGGAACGCGCCGAACCGGTTCCGACTCCATTATCGGTGGAAATGACGATCGCCGGACGGTAATATTTTTCCACAATCCTTGACGCCACAATCCCCAATACCCCGCGATGCCACCCTGGCTTGGAGAGGACAATCACCTTGTGATCCTTGAAATTCACTTCTCTTTCCACGATGCTCATGGCTTCCTGGACAATGTCGTTTTGAGTTTTTTGACGGACATGATTATGCTCTTCCAGGCTCTTTGCCAAGGAGTAAGCCTCGTCCTTGTCTTCGCTTAACAAGAGTCGCAGCGACTCGGTGGCTGAACCCATACGCCCCGTCGCGTTCAAGCGCGGCCCCAAAATAAATCCCACATAATACGGACGGAATTTCTTGTCTTTAAGTTTCGCTATATCCAAAAGCGCCTGCAGACCGAAGTTCTTGGTCCGCGTGATCCGGGGCAGTCCTTCTTTGACAAAAATGCGATTTTCTCCTCGCAGTTCCGCGACGTCCGCGATCGTGCCGATGGAAACAAGATCCAGCATTTCTTCATCCGGTTCACCCAAGAGGGCCTGTGACAATTTGAACACCAATCCCACCGAGGCCAGACTCTTGAAGGGATACGAACAATCTTCTCGTTTGGGATTGATGATGGCATAGGCCGCGGGGAGCCGACCCAAAGTGGGCTCGTGATGGTCCAGAATGATAACGTCAATCCCTTGTTTATTGAACGCCTCCACAACGCTAAAGGCGTTAATGCCGCAATCCACGGCGATAAGAAGCGAAACGCCGGCCGCTTGGGCGATTTGAACGCCGTTGTGATTAAGCCCGTAACCTTCCGTCATCCGGTGCGGGATGTAATTAATGGCTTTAATTCCTAATCTCTTCAAAAGATTTTTAAGAAGCGCCGAAGAGGTCACTCCATCCACGTCGTAATCGCCAAAAATAAGAACGGTCTCATTTTTCTCTTTGGCGCGCTTGATTCTTTCCACGGCCCGGTCCATATCTTTAAAAAGAAAAGGATCATGCAAAGAGTTGAGCCCTCCCGATAAAAACACGCGAGCGTCGTTCAAAGAATCGATTTGACGGTTGATCAAAAGCTGAGCAATCATGGGATGGACGCTTAAGCCGTTGCTTAAGAATACTTGTTGTTGCGGATCGGGATGGGAAATGTTCCAGCGTTTTTGCATGAATTATTTTTGGTAATCCCTCGCATCTTCGATGCTCGGGATAAATTCCGACAATAACTTACGTCGCTATCGCTCCATAAGTTATGTCGTCATTTACATTTTAACCGGGGCGCTCACGCCCAAAAGTTTTAAACCGCTGGCCAAAACGACTTTGGCCGCGTCGATAAGCGCGAGCCGCTGCCCGGCGAACGCGGCATCGCCTCCCAGGACGCGATGCTTGTCGTAAAATCGATGAAAGCTCGCGGCCAAACTTTGTAAATAGGCGACCAGCGCGAAACAATCGAGCTGATGCCCGCAGATCAAAAGAATGTCCGGGAAGAAACTGATCTCGCGCATCAAATCGAGCTCTTCC
>CAYJRN010000018.1:0-9445 GCA_964372915.1 uncultured Planctomycetales bacterium | reverse complement strand
CTGTTGATGCGCGCATGCGCGTATTGAACGTAATACACGGGGTTTTCCGGCGTTTGCTTTTTGGCCAATTCCAGATCAAATTCCAAGTGCGCGTTGATATGACGCATCAAAAAGAAAAACCGCGCGGCGTCCGCCCCCACCTCGTCTATGACTTCGCGCAGACTGATATATTGACCGCGACGCGTGGACATCGAAAGCGGCTGCCCGCCGCGAAAAATCGTGGCGAGTTGAACGATTAAGACCGTCAAGGCCTTGGGACTATGCCCCAGCGCCACGACCGCTGCCGTAATACGCGGAATGTAACCGTGATGATCCGGCCCCCAGATGTTAATGACCCGCTCAAACCCGCGTTCGAATTTATCCTTATGATAAACAATATCCGGCGCAAGATAAGTGTAGCTGCCATCGCTTTTTTTGACGACCCGGTCTTTATCATCGCCCAGCGAAGTTGAACGAAACCAGACCGCGCCATCCCGCTCGTAGATAAAATTTCGTTTCCTCAAATCATTGATGACTTCCTCAATCCGCTCAGGCGTGGCGATCTTCGACTGATGCGACCAGGTATCAAAACAAACGCCGAAATCCTTCAGCTCCTCTTTGATGACAGCCAGAAGACCGTTGCCCGCGTACTGAGCCGGAATATTGGGATCTAGGGATTGAATTTGATCAGTAGTCTTGATGTTGTACTTGGCCATGAATTCTTGGGCCAGGTCTTTGATGTAATCGCCTTGGTAATTGTCTTCGGGAAATTCAAACCTTTCCCCCAGAATCTCGCGGGCGCGATCGCGAAGGGAACGGCCCAGAATGTTGATCTGATTGCCTTGGTCATTGACGTAAAATTCTTTTTTCACCGAATAGCCGATGAAGCTAAGGATATTGGCGAGGGCGTCGCCCACCGCGGCCTGACGGGCATGCGCGACACTTAAAGGCCCCGTGGGATTGGCGCTCACGAATTCGAGCTGGATCTTTTTACCCGCGCCAAAGTCAGAGCGTCCAAAGTTCTCTGTTTCCTCCAAAACCTTGAGCACCACATCCTGCAGCGCGCCGTCGCTTAAAAAGAAATTGATGAAGCCGGGCTTCTTGACTTCGACTTTCTTGATTTTCTCTTTAAGGACACCGGCGGCGAATCTCTTTCGCAGTTGGGAAGAAATCGATTCCCCGACTTCCAAAGGATTTTTCTTTAAAATTCCGGCTAGGCGCATGGCGATGTTGCAGGCAAATTCTCCATGCTGTTTGTCTTGAGGAACCTCAAGGGTTACGGCAGGAATTTGGTCGGGGACCAGGCCGATACTCTTGAGTGATTCTTCGATATCGGAAATGATTTGATTTTTGAGCTCAAGTGGCATATTCCATTGAGGTTCGTGTTTGACGATGGGGGTAATCAAAAAGGAAGAATGAGGCGCGGGTAAAGACCTTTATGCGTCCCATTGGATTTTTGGAGCATCCTGCCAAAGATATTCAAGACCGTAAAATTCCCTGGTATCGGTCTCAAAAATGTGAACAACGACGTCTCCCAAGTCCAAGAGGCCCCAGGTGGAATCCTTAAAACCCTGCTTATGACGGACCTTCATCCCCAGTCCGCGAAGACCATCATCGATTCCATCGGCGATCGCTGCCACTTGCCGGCTGGAGGTGCCCGAACAAATCACAAAATAATCGCAGAAATTGACCACTTTGCGCATATCGAGAATAACGATCTCTTGCGCTTTTTTATCTGAGGCCAATTTTGCGATTATCTTGGCGGTATTCTTCGGGGTTAGACTGACTTTACGAGTAACCAGGGTGGTCCTAACGGCTTTTAAGTTATTTCTTAAATTGGGCTGCCTGATCCTTGGACAAAACTCTCCAGCACTCGTGGGGACCGGACTTGGCTTTGGCAACGGCAAAAAAACGCCCGGACTTCTCTCTGACGGAAAACTCTGTGGCTTTAAATTTGGATTTGGACTTTACATCATAGAATTCTAACTCTGGCATTTTTTTCTCCTAAGGACTTATAATGGTTAAATCGCTTTGAGTTTTTTGTAAATCTCGGCAAATTCTTATAAACGATTGATCTAGTTTTTTAAGATTCTCTTTTTGTCCACCTCCTTGTTAAGCGTTAAACGCTTGAGGTTTTTCAAGAATATTTAAAGTCTAACGAATATTCATACCTTTGTCAATTCAAAAAAAGTTTTACGCGCCCTGGGAAGAGGCCCGGACTCCCACCAGGCCGCTCAATTGCCGCTCCTGGGACTCGGTCAGAGGCCCGACCAGGGAAAGATTGAACTTTTCCTCTTTGAGAACAGCGTGTGCCACGCGCAGGATATCTTCCATTTTTACCTTCTCGACGCTCTTCACCACGCTTTGGACCGTGCGAACCTGGTTGCGGCAGATCATGGATTCCCCGATCCAGAACATATGATCGAGGGTGTCTTCGAGTCCCAAAACCAATTGGCCCAGTATGTAATCCTTAGCCCGCGTGAATTCATCCCGGGAAAAACCATCGCGCTTGATCTTCTTAAGTTCTTTTAAGATCACGTCCAGCGCCTCCACAATTTTGGTATTATCCACGCCGGCCCGGACAAAAAACATTCCTGTGTCTCTCAAGAATTTGGCGGAACTTCCGATAGAGTAGGCCAGACCTCTTTTCTCCCTGACTTCATCGAACAGCCGGCTCGACATGTTGCCGCCTAAAATGATATTCAAAATCCCCAAAGCGTATTTATCCTTATGCTCGTAATCGAATCCCAGCATCCCCAGCGCCAAATGCATCTGCTCGGTTTCTTTACGATAAAATTTACCTTGGGGATTTTTCTGTTCGTTTTGAGCCTCCACAAAGTCAATGGGCGCGCTCGTTTCAAACTGGGCACTTTTACGAAATACCCGCTCTACCAACTCTTCGTGATCCAAGCGACCGCTCGCCGCAACTACGATGTTGCCGGGAAAATAATTCCCGCGGTGAAATTCCCGCAAATCCTCCACCCTCATCCCTCCCACCGTTTCCAGAGTCCCGGCCAAATTCTTTCCCAGCGGATGGTTCGGCCAAACCAGCTCATCCAAGAGCTCCAGGACATAGGACTGGGGAAGATCATGATACATTTTGATTTCTTCCAGGATAACGCCTTTTTCCCTCTCAAAATCCTTTTGGGCCAGGAGCGGCAAGAACACCATGTCGGCGAGGATATCCAGCGTGCGCGGGACGTGCCGGGCGGGAACTTTCGCGTAATAACAGGTCTGCTCTTCGGAGGTAAAGGCATTGAGCGCCCCGCCGACGCCTTCAATTTTTTTCTTGATTTCTTCACAGTTGTAATGCTGGCTTCCCTTAAAAAGAATGTGCTCCAAAAAATGGGCCGCGCCTTTATTCTGATCGTTCTCGTGCCGTCCGCCGGAGCCTACCCAAATGCCGATGGCGACACTTTCCCGGTCCTTCACCGGGTGAGAAACAACCCTCAAATCATTCTTTAAAACTGTTTTTCGATACATTCAGATCCGTTCTTTCCATGAATTTTTAGGAAAGGCTGTTGACCAAGCGCGACACAAAACTGGTCACGTTATGGACGAGGCTTCTTTTATCTTCGTTCTCCGTCATTTTATCAATGATGGCGCTCGCGACAATAACCCCGTCCGCGGTTTTGGTGATGGTCTTGACCTGCTCCGGTGTCGAAACGCCAAATCCGACGACCACCGGTTTTTTCGTGAGCGCCTTGATAGTCCTCACGTTTTTGACGACCGAGGCAGGCAATCGGCTGCGCGCGCCCGTCACTCCTCTTAAAGAAACATAATAAATGAACCCCGTTGAGACTTCGGCAATCTTTTTCATCCTTGGACGAGTCGTCGTCGGCGCGATGAAAAAAACCGTCGCGAGATCATTCTTTTTTGCGGCCTTGATCAAACCCTTCGCTTCTTCAAATGGAAGGTCCGGGATGATCAAACCATCCACGCCAATACGTTTGGCAGCCGAAACAAAAAGATCTTCGCCAAAGTGAAACACAAGATTGTAATACATCATCAAGACGATGGGGATATTGGATTTCTTACGGATGCGGCTGATGGTCGTAAAAATTTTTTCCAGCGTCACGCCGTTCGCAAGCGCCCGCTGCGAAGCCGCCTGGATCGTCGGTCCATCGGCCAGCGGGTCGGAAAAGGGAACGCCCAATTCGATGATGTCGACACCGGCCTGCTCAAAAGCCAGAACGAGCTCTTCGGTTGCTTCGAGGTTGGGATCGCCGGCGGTGAGAAAAGCGATAAACGCTTTTTTTTTCTTTCTTCTTAATTCTTCAAATTTACAATCTATTCTGTTTTTCATTTTATTTCCTAGCGTACAGCGTCCAGCGGCAAGCGGATAGTAAAATCTTACTCACCGCTATACGCTTTACGCTATCCGCTACAACAGGTTCTTAATTGACGCCACATCCTTATCTCCTCGCCCGGATAGACAGACAATGACCGTGGAATTCTTTTTGACCCGACGGGCCAGGGTTTCCAAATAAAAAATCGCGTGCGCGGTTTCAAGGGCAGGAATAATCCCTTCCTGTTGTGAAAGCAACTTCAACCCTTGAATGGACTGCTCATCATCGACCGCCGCATATTGGGCGCGGCCGATTCTTTTGTAATACGAATGTTCCGGCCCCACTCCTGGATAATCCAACCCGGCGGCGATGGAGTGGGCGATCTTCACCTGTCCATCGCCATCTTGCAGAAGATGACTTTTGCTGCCGTGAAGAACCCCGGGCTGGCCGGCAGCAAGAGCTGCGGAGTGTTTGCCTGTATGAAGACCGTGCCCCGCCGCTTCCACGCCGATCATTTTCACCTTCTTATCGTTGAAAAAGGGATGGAACAGGCCCATGGCGTTACTGCCGCCCCCCACGCAGGCCAGCAGATAATCGGGAAGGCGTTTTTCTTTTTTCAAAAATTCTTTCCTCGCCTCCTGACCGATGACCGACTGGAATTCGCGGACCATGAGCGGATACGGATGCGGCCCGGCCACGGAGCCGATAATGTAAAAAGTATTCTCGACGTTGGTGACCCAATCGCGGATCGCCTCATTCATCGCGTCTTTCAAGGTTTTCGAACCGCTGGTGACCGCAATCACCTTGGCCCCTAAGAGCTTCATCCGGAAAACATTCAAGGACTGGCGCTCGATATCTTCGGAACCCATATAAACCTCACAAGGCATTCCGAAAAGCGCGGCGGCCGTGGCGGTCGCCACCCCGTGCTGCCCGGCGCCGGTCTCGGCGATAATCCGGGTCTTCCCCATCCGGCGCGCCAAGAGGATCTGCCCCAAGGTATTATTGATTTTGTGCGCGCCGGTGTGCAGAAGGTCTTCCCTTTTTAAGTAGACCTTGAGCTTTTTAAGATGCTGACTCAAACGCTTGGCAAAATAAAGTCTGGTAGGGCGGCCGGCATATTCCCGCAGGTAAAAATGAAATTCTTTCTGAAATTTTTTGTCGGACTTAAGCGAATAGAACACCTTTTCCAATTCGCTCAAAACCGCCATCAAAGTTTCGGGCACGAATTTTCCGCCGAACTCGCCAAAATGTCCTTGTTTATCTGGAAGAGCCATCTTATTCCCTATACTCCGTCATGATCATGGATGTGTTTCCAAAACCGATCGCGCCATTGATCCGCAAAGGAATTTTCTTCTCCCCGGCATCGAACCAAACTTCATACCTTAAGGGTTTGCTTTTTAAATAAAACGCCTTATAATCCTTTTTCCCAATCCTCTGGCTCATGACTGTCTTCAAAGCCATCTTAAAATCCTGCGTGGGTAAATGAATAGACAGGGTATCTCCCACCTTAAAAGCCCCTTCTTTACGGTAACGGTAGATGAAACAATAAATGTTGTCGAGCTGCCCTTTCTTCTTGATGACCTGTTCGGAGGCCTTTCCACCGGCCAGCTTTCTAATCGTGACCATGCCCTCTGGGGATTGATATTCCTCCGTGATCTTTTCTTTTTTCCCCCAGATATCCAAATCGCGCTCAACGACAATGGGGAAAAACGTCCGGGGATCCATATAGATTTTTTCCTGGTCGTAAAAATTAAAACCTTGGGCTCTGAAGGTAATAAGCTCCGCGTCCTTGCCGCCTATTTTCACCGCGCCGTTAAATTCGAGGGTGGCCTCGCCGCTTTTCACGTTAAATTTTTTGATCGAGAAGGTGATTTTTTCTCCCGGTTTAAAAGGCGGCTGTGTCCCCCGCTCGTCAGCGGACACGATATTGACGAGCGCGATAAAAAACCCCATCATCAAAAATCTTCTATAGAACGCCGCGCTCGTGGCGGCGGAAGCGATCGCATGATGGATCGGGCTCATTGGATTGAATATTCTTTAAGGAATTGTTCCAGCACTTTTGAGCCGCGATAAAGTTTTTCCACTTCCGCGTACTCATCGGTCGTGTGCGCGGTCCCCTTCGAGCCGTAGCCCGTCGCGAATGCCGGAATGCCGTGCTTCTTAAAAAACGTGATGACAGTGGCGCCTTCGCTGCCTTTTAAGGTCGTCGGACATTTCATTGTCCGGGAAACATTCACGTACATCTTGACCGCCGGATGGTTCTTATCGATCTCATAAGGCAGCTGAAAATCCATGATTTCATATTTGAATTTCTTGGCTTCTTTCTTAATCAGGGCTTTGATTTCTTTAAAGAGCTGATGAGGGCTAGTCCCGGGCAAATAACGGACATCGAGCGTAAACTCGCAGGCGTCCGCCACCATATTGACTTTATCGCCGCCTTTGATGGTGCCGATGTTGGTCGTCGGAGGATAAAGAAACGCGTGCTGCTTGTACTTGATCTTGGCGGCCTTGATACGGTTGATGGCGCGCGTGGCCGCTTCGATGGCGCTGACTCCCCGCCAATTGTAAGCCGCATGAGCTTTCTTGCCGTAAATCGTGATCCGCGAATGGATGAGCCCTTTTTGCGCCACGATCGTGTCGAACTCATCGGAATCAAGGATGACCGCAATCTTAGGCTTGAGGATTTTCTTATCAAGAAGCGGAATCATCCCCCAATGGCTTCCGGTTTCCTCATCAGCGGTGGCGGCACAGATAATATCTCGCTTGGGCTTGAGCTTATCTTCCGCGAGGCTCTTCATAACCTCCAGACAACAGGCCAAGTTGCCTTTGTCGTCGCTGGCGCCGCGGCCGTAAATCCGCCCGCGGTGGATTCTGCCGCCATGCGGTGGAAATTTCCATCCCATCCCAATAGGGACCGTGTCGTAATGCGGCGTAATCAGGACCGCCTCTCTGGCTGCCTGCGAGCGGGGCAAATTTCCCCTCAAAGTAATGATAAGGTTGGGACGCTTCGGTTTGAATGTGTAGGTCTTGATTTCCAAAGCGAAGCCACTGAGATCTTTTTTAATAAAGTCGGCGATCTTCACTTCATTGCCCGGCGGATTTTGCGAATCGATCTGAATGACTTTCTGGGTCAGGGTGATAAGCCTTTTTTTGTTGATCACCTTAAAAATTCCTCGGCTTTCATCGCGGTGCTCAATCTTTTGAAATCGTCGTGATCAACGAGAACCAAATCCGGCCGCTCGCTTAATAGCTTTTGAACTTTAGGATAATGATCCCTGATGTTTTTGAAGGCCAAAAATTTAAAATCGGCCCCGCATTGCGGGCATTTGGGAACATCAAATTTTACCCCTAACTCTTGGCACTTCGCGCATTGTCCGCTTAAGTCCCCGCAGATAAGCAAATGTTCTTTAATCTCATGGATATCGAGGTTCTTATAAACCCTGATCAGACGGTGGCTCATAAGGGTGTATTATAGCATAGCTGAGCCAGGATTTATTGAGCAAAAAAAATCCCTGATGTTTATCAGGGTTTATAAAAACCATCTTCCGATGGTAAAAATGGCAAAAATAAAAAAAGCCGATAAAGCGAGGGATTCCTTCCTCAAGGCGCCCCCACGATCTAGTGGGGACTTGGCCAGCATCTCCTCTTAAGAGATGCCACCTCTCTTCGGCAACCCAGCCACCGTATTGTCGTTCACCTGTGCCTGACGCGGCTTTGTGCCCATACCCAGCGGGCCTTCCCGGTGTTAACAATGTAGGTCTGTTGGCTTTGCGTCCCCGGGTTTCCCCGCTCTCCTCACCCCGCCCATGGCGGGGGTTTCGGCGAAGCGTCCTGCGTAGCTCAACGCGAAAACCATTGAGCGAAGCACGGACGGGTTTACCTTTATCGGCTAACGAAAATATAACATACCCCTTTTCAAATGACAAGGGCTGACCGCTTTAAAATTTAAATTTTCAGATATTGATCCCAATAAAGATAAAGTCTCTTGGTCGCCTTAATGTCTGCCAAACAATATCTGGCGATCTCTTTGTAGCGGCCTTTTTGATAATATTCTTTGACCTGCAAGCCCGTCATCCCTTCCTCTTTGGGACTTTCAATCCCAAAAGCCTTGCACCACATGTGTAAACTAAATCGACGACGCACGGCATCATAAAAGGTCAATTGATCCATCAGATCAACGTGCGTTGTGCCGCTGTAGCGATTGGGCATGAGGTTCTTGGTTGTCTTCACACGATTGATGGCGGAGCGGATCATCAAAAACGGACAATCAAACACGCGGCCGTTGAAGGTCACGAATTGCTGATATTTCCTGATCTGCTCCCAGAATTTGGCGAGGATTTCCTTCTCACTTCCTGAAACAAAGGCGACGTTACCTTCTTTAAATTCATCAAAGAGCGCTGCCCCGCCATTCTGAAAATAGACAAACCCATTTTCGGTTTCTACTTCCAACATGCCGATGGCGACCACCTGGGCGGTCACGGGAAAAAAGCTTAGAGAATTGCGCGCCTCCTCTTTTTCGGCATCGGTCTTGGCGAACTTAAGAAAGTATTCTTGCGAAGCGGCGTCTAAGGTTTCAAAATCCTGTCCGACGGTTTCGATGTCTATCACAACGGTTGCCATGGATGTGCTCCTATTCTCACGAATTTGGCCTGAACCCTAACTGGCCTTTGGATTTTACGGGTAGCGGCTCCAGAAGTTGTTTGATCGCTTCGAAGATGATCTTAAATTGTGAATCGTACTTTCTTTCCATCGCTTCAATTTTACGTTTTAATTCTTCGTTGGATGAAAGTAATCTTCTGAGCTTTGTGAAGGTACGTATAATTTCAATATTCACCTGAATAGCTCTTTTGCTGTTTAAAACACTGGAAAGCATGGCTATGCCCTGTTCGGTAAAAGCATAAGGTTTATAGCGAATGCCTCCACGCTTTGAGATCACAAATTGTGATCTCAAAGCGTTGTATTCCCCTGCCGTTAATTGAAACATAAAATCCTCGGGGAACCGCTCGATATTTCGTTTAACAGCCTGAATTAAGATTCTACCTTCCACACCATATAACTCTGCCAAATGAGAACTCAACATGACCCTCTGTCCTCGAATGATAAAAATCCTTTGTTCAACAACTTCTTGTTCAAGCTCAAAACTATTTCTACCTTTCATCACAACCTCCCTTTCTACT
>CAYJRN010000017.1:9992-26072 GCA_964372915.1 uncultured Planctomycetales bacterium | reverse complement strand
ATGTTCCCCACGTACGTGGGGATGAACCGGTTCGACGCATTGGGAATCTACGGATTTTAAAATGTTCCCCACGTACGTGGGGATGAACCGCCATCATCACGATTTGATTTTCGTATTGGCCGATGTTCCCCACGTACGTGGGGATGAACCGAGTACAATGGCAAAACCCGCTTGGTTAAGGCGATGTTCCCCACGTACGTGGGGATGAACCGATGTTCCGAGAGAAAGCGGGAAAACCTATCGGAGTTTATTCTCCTTTGCAAAAGTAATGAAAAGCGCTTCTTGTTCTTCGGAGGAGAGATTGGGATTTTGGGGGAATTGGTGCCCCGCGTGGATTGAAACAAGAATTGAACTTGCGGAAGTGGGGTCACTTTCCTGTCGCCCTCCCCTGCGCGCGGTTCACTTCTCCGGGACCATCAACTACGAAATCGTCTGCAGTTTGGGGAATCGCCTGCCGAGAATTTATAAAAACAGCGTATAGCGATTAGCGGATAGTGGTAGAGTTTTTATAAAAAAACTTTTACCACTAACCGCTATACGCTATCCGCTAGTTATCGCTATCCGCTAAAACTTCGTTTTTATCAAATACAACGCCAGCATCAGAAAAAGACCCGGCGCCAGCCAGGCGGCAACCAGCGGGGGAAAGAGGCCGCCTTTCCCAAACGCGAGTCCCACGGCATTCACCACATAAAAAAGAAATCCAATTAAAATGGCGATCCCCAGCGAGGTAAAGGTGAGCGCCTTGCGACGGCCCGTCGTCATGGCTAAAGGCAACCCCACCAGAACAACCACCATGGTCCCCAACGGAAACGCGATCTTCTGATACAGATCGACCCGAAGATTATTGAGGGCCTTGGCGGCCCCGCTGTCCGAGAAACGTTCGATGTAATTACTCAGCTGCCGGATATTCATGGAAGTGACATTGAGTCTTTGATGTAGAAAATCCTGCGGTGTCTCTTTGATGTCCATCAGTTTCTCGGGATAGTATTTGATGTCTTTGAGTATGCTCAAGCTCTCCGGATTAAAAAAAGTGATCTGGCATTGAAAGAATTTCCAAGCGATCCCCGTCCACCTGCCGTTTAAGGCCACAATCTTTTCCGACATATTTTGATGATCATCCTGTCCGATAATGGTAATCCCCTCAAGTTCAGAGGTGTTAGGATCGAAGGAGTCGATAAAATACAGCCGGTTCTTAAGGCCGTAGAAGGTGAGGTTCTTGATTTTGTCTTTTTTCTTTTTATCCGAATCCACTTTAAGAATGATGTTTTCGTCGCGGATCTGCTCCGAAGAAGCCGCGGCCTGCGGGACGTAACGTTCATTGAGCCAGAAGACAACCCCCGAAACCAGGAGGGCGAAAAATAAAGCCGGCTTGGTGATCTGCCAGAAGTTAAGCCCCGCGCTTCTTAAAACGATCACCTCGTTGCCGTTGTTCATATGACTGAAGGTAAAAAGCGTCGCGATGAGACAAGCGATCGTCGAGGCCTGCACGAGGATGACCGGGAAAAAAGAGGAGTAATACTTTAGCAGGATACCGGCGGGGACCTTGCGTTCGATGATCTCGGAGAGGTTGCTGGCCACGTCGATCAAAATGTACAGACAGCAAAAGACCAGGATTGTGGACGTGAAAAGCTTGAAAACGGATTTTGAAATGTGTCGTTCTATGATACGCATAGTCGGTAATTAAGGATGAAGGCCAGCGACCCGCCTAAAATATTTGGTATCCACATGGTGAGGGCGGCAGGGGCAAGGCTCTGGATGCTGATGGCCTCGCAGCCGATCGAGATGAGGTAATACGTCGCGGCGCAAAGGACAGCCAGCACAATATTGGCGGTTCTTTCCCGTCGATGGGTGATAACCGCGACCGGAAATCCCAAAAGGATAAAGACAAGAGCCGAGAATGACCAGCTGATCTTGCGGTGATATTCGGTTACCAAGGGCGCCGGATCGATGAGGAGCGCTTCCATCTCTTTGATCTTGCCCGAAAGTTCCTTCAAGGTCATGCTTTTGGGTTTTTTTTCGATATCTTCATTGGACTTTGAAAGATCAAGGGTCATGAAATAATTCTGGAAATTGAGTTTGTAGAAGCTGCTGGGTTTTTTGAGATTGGGCTCATCGGAGGTGCCGTCCACCAATTTCAGTTTGATCCGGTCTTCCCCGGGGACGGGAGTGAATTCCCCTGCGCGGGCGATGATCGTCCGGGTGGGTTTTCCGTCCGGCTGCGGCTGGTAAATACGGACGTTATAAAGTTTGTTGCCGTCGATGTGATAAATAAAGAGAATCTGGTCTTTGAAGGCGTTGACGAATGTTCCGGCCTCCAAAGCCGCCGTGGGATTCTTGGCGCCGACGTCTTTTAAGAGCCTTCTTTGTTGGTGATGGGCGTAGGGGATGATTTTTTCATTAAGAAGGACAGAGAAGAGGCTCATGATCATCCCTAAGAAAATGAGCGGCGTTAAAAGCCGTTTAAGAAGCACGCCGTTGGCGCGCATGGCCAGGATTTCATTATCCACGGAAAAACGGCTGAAGGTAAGAATGATCGCCGTCAAGCACGCAATCGGCAGGGTGTATCCCAACAGTAAGGGGATGTAGAGAGTAAAGACCTGTCCTATCAGCGTAAGACTCACGCCCTTATTGATGACGAGATTGGCCAGCTGAATCAGGTTTCCCAGTAAAAATACGCATGTCAAGACCCCCAGCGATAAAGAAAAGGGCAGTACGCATTCGCGTAATATGTAGCTTCTCAGGATTTTCATAAGATGAGAGAATAGCTTAGGCCATGCAAAGGGTCAGAATCCCCGCTTGGCGGGCCCCGGCGCTTTTAAGCGTGAGGGCCGCCTCCGAGGCCGTGGCGCCCGTGGTCAACAAATCATCGACGACAAGCACCGATTTTCCCAAAAATTCACAAGGTTGGTTTATTTTAAAGGCGCCTTTTAAGTTTGTCCAGCGTTCTTTTGAGTCAATGGCCGCCTGAAAACGCGTGTTGCGGACTCTCATGAGGTTTCCGCGAGACAGAGGGATGTGCAGGTGCGCGGCTATGTGCCTGGCGAGGAGTTCCGCCTGGTTGTATCCGCGTTCGCGCAGGCGCGCGGGATGAAGAGGAATAGGAACGATTGTGTCAAACCGGCGAATATCCGGAAGGTAAAGTTCTATGAAGTTCGTAATGACGGGGTTGAAAAGATGCCTCAGGGATGTTTTTTGGCCGTACTTAAAAAGGTGAATGAGATGTCTCATCGTGCCGTTGTAAGAGGTGACGCTGGCGGCCCAGTCAAAGTGGAATTTTTTTCGGGCGCATTCGCCGCACCCGTGCCCCAAGGCGCCTTCCCTGCTATGCCGTGAACAGCGAGGGCAAAAAGGAGGACGATTCTCCTCGATGGACAAACGGCAACGGGAACACAGAATTTCCGCAGCAGCGTCGGGGGCGGCCTGTCTACCGTCCGCTGCGCCCAAGACGGGGGACAGGCAGGCCTGCCCCGCCCAGGGCGGGGGGAGATATTGATGGCATAAGAGGCAATTGTGAGGGTAGATGAGATCACAAAGGCTCGTGAAAAAATTTCTCATCGGATTCACGGCAAGCATAGTAACATTCTGTTGTGGAGGTGTCAACTTTTAGAGTACAGCGGATAGCGGTTAGCGATCAGTGGTAAAGTTTTTTATAAAAACTCTACCACTATACGCTATACGCTATGCGCTGAAGTTAGGCCTTGTCATCTTTGTGAGCGGGGCATATAATAGGCATGTTTCAACCCCCATAGACTATGAAAACAATGGCATTCGATACCGACAAAACCAGGCTTTTACAAATCATCAGGAAAGACGCGTATTTCAAAGAAAAAATCATTCTTTCTTCCGGGAAAGAGAGTGATTATTATATCGATGCCCGTCGGGTAACGTTAAGCGCGGAAGGCGCCTATCTTTGCGCGAAAATCATTTTAGGAATGCTCAAAGACGAAACGGTCGATGCGATTGGCGGACCGACGCTCGGTGCTGACCCGATAGTGGGGGCGATCGGGGTTTTGAGCCTTCAGATCGGCAAGCCCCTCAATACCTTTATTATCCGTAAGGCCCCCAAACCTTACGGCAAACAGCAGCAGATTGAGGGGCCGCTCATCGGTCCGCGATCGAAGATCGTTCTTCTGGATGATGTGGCAACGACCGGAAAAGCGTTTTTGGACTCGATAGAGGTCTTGAGGAAAATGGGGATCAATGCCCCCAAGGCTATTTGCATCGTCGATCGCAACGAAGGCGCCCGGGAAGCCTTGGCTCAAGAAAAGTGCGATCTTCTCTCCATCTTCAATATTTCTGAAATTCATCAATGAAAAAAATCATCTTGGCATCGGCATCCCGGCAGCGGCAGAGCCTCTTGCGGCGTTTGGGAATCCGTTTTACGGTGTGTCCCAGCCGGGTGAGAGAAATCAAAAAAATCACCGGTTCCTGCGCGGGTCTGGTTAAGAAAAACGCGCTTCTCAAGGCCAGGGATGTGGCTAAACGCCAACGGGACGGCGTTGTGGTTGCCGCCGATACGCTGGTTTATCTGGATGGCCCGCCCCGCCTTGGGCGGGGTAAAAAAATCATCGGCAAACCTAAAGATCTTAAGGACGCCAAAAGGATTTTGAAATTATTATTCGCGCGGCCGCATTGGGTTTATACGGGGGTTGCCGTCATCGACACGGAAAGCGGGAAAGAAGTCGTGGACTACGAGAAGACCAGAATCTTTATGAGCCGCCTTTCCAGCGAGGAGATCGATCGTTACCACCTCCATGCGTCTCCCCTCGATAAGGCCGGCGGATTTGATATCGAGGGGAAGGGCGGACTTTTTATCCGCAGGATCGAGGGTTGTTATTTTAACGTGATCGGTTTGCCCATGGCTAAACTTTTTTCGATGTTTAAGAAGGTCGGGGTCACTATCTTGCAGCTTTGCTTCATGGTCTGGCTCTTAGGCTGCGCCACCGAATATAATCTTGCCACGGGTCAGCAGGAGACCTTGATCTATGGAACCGAGAAAGAGATTTCGCTGGGCAATTCCCTGTCGCGCCGGTTCGAAAAGCATTTTAAGTTCATGACCGATGTTGATGTCAACGAGCGGGTCGAAAAGATCCTTAAAGATATCACCGCGGTTTGTGACCGCAAAGATCTGATGTATTCCATCAAAGTCATTGATGAGGACAAGGTCAACGCCATCAGCCTTCCCGGCGGATATATTTACCTTTACAAAGGATTGATCGATAAAGTCAAGACCGATGATGAGCTCGCCGCCGTTATCGGCCACGAGGTTGGCCACATTACCGCTAGGCACGCCATCAAAAAATTGCAGGCGATGTACGGCTACACGCTCTTGCAACTGGCCACCGTCTCCTCGGGCCATGGCCAAATGGCACCGGGTTTTGACATCGCTTTTACGGCGGCATTTTTGCAGTATTCCCAGGAAGACGAATTCCTTGCCGATAAGCTTGGGATCAAATACGCTCAAGAAGCCGGCTATGATCCCAAGGGAATGATCGATATGCTGAAAGTTTTGAAAGCCCAGGAAGAGAAAGGGCCGGCCCGGGAGTTCACGTACTGGCGGACCCACCCTTTTATCAGCCAGCGGATTTCCAAGGCCAATCAAGAGGTCTCGGGGCAGATGAACTTCCGGGACTATTTGAATCTGACCGGTGAAAAATAAATGTTTCTTCGATTGTTTCTTGGGATAACGATTTTATTTTGTATAATACTTTTCGGAATTTATTGGTATATAGGATATCAACCGCTGATCGGCTCTATCAAAGAAGATCAGGTTTGTTGTAAGGGTCAATGTTTTAAGGTAGAGGTGGTACAGAAACAAGAAGATATCGAGCGCGGGCTCATGGACCGATCGTATTTGTCTGCGGATCGCGGCATGCTGTTTGTTTTTTCTAAAATGGGCAGGCATGCCTTTTGGATGAAAAACACATTGATTCCTCTGGATATTATTTGGCTGGATGAGGAGGGAAGGATCGCGGATATCGCGGCCCAAGTCCCTCCCTGTCAACAAGACCCCTGTCCAAGTTATGTTCCGGCGCGCGAGGCCCTCTATGTTTTGGAAATCAATGCCCATCGCTCGAAGGCGTTGGGCTTAAGGAAGCAAGATGCGGTAGAATTTAAGATCTCAAGCTCTCATGGTCTAAATCTATGAATTCAAGCCCGATATTTCATTTATCCAGCTACTTTTTAAACCCGTATTCCTTTCCGTCGTTTTTGACCGCCATTCTGGCGCTGGTTTTTGGATTTTTCATCCAAAACCTTGAAAAAACCTCCAGTTTCAATCGTACGATTCTTTATATTTATCTAAGTTCTGCCTTGTGGTTGTTCGGCTGCTGTATGTTACTCAATTCGCGGACTGCCGGCATTGCTTTTTTTTGGGCGCACGTTCTTTTCATTGGTCTTATTCTTTCTTGCGCCACGTTGTTTCACTTTTCGGTTTCCATGACCGATCAATGGCCACGGCAGAAACACTCCGTGTATGTATTTTATGTGTTGGCCTTTCTTTTGATGACTTTCACGCGTCATCCTAATTTTTTTGAGGGGATGGGAGAATACTTTTTCGGATATTATCCCCGGGCGGGAGTCGGCCAGTTGGTGCTTTTGTTCTTTATTGCCTCATGTTTTCTTTTAAGTCTTTTTAACATCTTGAAACAATATATGCGCGTGACCGAGCCTTCAGAGAAGCGCCACATGGGTTTTTTTATTGTGGCGTTTTTAGTGATTTCATTCAGTTTCCTGGATATCCTCTCCGGCTACGGAATGGTGGTTTATCCTTTGGGGAATATGGCCGTGTTGGGTTTTGTCGTGGGGATTACCTGTTATAAGATCAAAACCTATTACACCCAGACCACACGGCGGACTCAGGAGATGGAAGAGGAAATCGCGAGCAAAACTCATGAGATCACCAAGATCGTCGAAGAGCTTCGCACGACACAATTGAAATTACTCGAATCGGGCAAGGTCTCGGCGTTGGCCGCTTTAAGCGCCGGCATCTTGCATCAGATCAGTCAACCCATCACGGCCATCCACGGCTTTGTCAAGTTCATCAAAAAAGAGATGCCCCCCAATCAACCTTTTTACAAGCCGATTTGTCTTATGGAGGAACAGTCGGTATACTTAAAAGAGATGTTGGAGGACTTGATGGAACTCATCCGTCACCGGTCCATCAAAAAAGAGAACATCGATGTCAACAGCTCTATTCAGCGGGCCGTTAATCTTTTGACGGATGAGTTGCGCATAAGACGCGTGGCTTGGGACCTTGCCTTGACCGAGGACCTGCCGCTGGTTCACGCGGATGCCGTTCATCTCCAACAGGTCTTCATGAACATTATCATTAACGGTATTCAGGCGATGAGTGATCTGCCGCGCGGTTCGAATCGTTCCCTCAAGATCACCTCGGAATTTGCGCGGCAGAAAAATCAGGTGGTCGTTTCATTCCAAGACTCAGGCCCAGGGTTGTCGGAGGAGACAAAGGAGCAGATCTTCGAGCCATTTTTTTCTACCAAAACCTCCGGCTCAGGAATTGGATTGGCCTTGTGCAAGGATTTGATCGCCGAACATGGAGGGACGATCGAGGTCGACAGTCAGCCCGGCGCGGGGGCCAACTTCATCAT
This sequence comes from uncultured Planctomycetales bacterium, assembly GCA_964372915.1. GTDB lineage: Bacteria > Omnitrophota > Gorgyraeia > Zapsychrales > JAHFFX01 > CAYJRN01. Next base: position 18,462 of record CAYJRN010000017.1, on the reverse strand, counting down.
TTGTTTGCCGTGCTCGGATTCCATAGTTTCGAAAAATTTGGGAGTGCAAAGAATATAACTTTAGGGTATAATGGCGCCGTCATTTAGGGGGGGTAGGCGGTATGGAGAAAATCAAAGTCTTGGTTGTGGATGACAAGAAGATCATCGGGGATCTCTTTGATTTCACGTTAGGCTACAGCGGGCACGACATCACCGTTGTCGATAATGCCATGGATGCCATGGATGCCATCCAGAAACAGAATTTCGACGTGGCATTCCTGGACATCGTGATGCCCGGTAAAGACGGTGTTGAGGTCTTGAGGGAAATTCGACAACAATCACCCCATCTGCCTATCATTATGATGAGCGGTTATTCCGTGCAAGACAAAAGATCTCAGGCGGAGGTGTTGGGGGTCGTGACCTGTTTAAAAAAACCCTTTGAGATGGAAGACGTGAAGAAGGCCATTAAAGCGGCAACGGGCAAGGAGATTTAAAAAACCATACCACTATCCGCTAATCGCTATCCGCTGCTTTTAGGTCGATGCACATGCGTGCTTTGTCCAAAATACATCTCGGCGGTTTCCATGAATGTTTCGGAAAGAGTAGGGTGAGGATGGATGCTCATCTTGATGTCGGTTACCACCGTTCCCATCTCAACGGCCAAAACCCCTTCCGCGATGAGTTCCCCGGCGTTGACACCAACGATGGCCACCCCCAGGACCCGTTCGTTGGTTGGATCGATGATGAGTTTGGTGAATCCGTCGGTACGCTCCAGGGTCATGGCCCGGCCTGAGGCGCCCCAGGGAAATTTTACAACCTTAATGGTACGGTTTTCTTTGGCCGCTTGGGTTTCCGTCAAACCACACCAGGCAATTTCAGGGTCGGTAAAAACAACCGCCGGAATCGCTTTGGGCTCAAACGCGACTTTTTGTCCCGCAATCGCTTCCACGGCCACGCGCCCTTCATGGGAAGCTTTATGTGCCAGCATGGGTTCTCCGGCAACGTCCCCGATGGCGTAGATTTGAGGGTCCGTCGTTTGCCGTTGGGCATTGACTTTGACGAATCCGCGCGGATCCAATGCGATCTTGGTATGTTCAAGTCCCAGGTCATTCGAATTCGGTTTACGGCCGACAGCGACCAAGACCTTGCTGAATTCCTGTTCCGACTTTTTTCCCCCCGCGCTTTCAAACGTCACTTTTAAGCCTTTAACCGTTTCGGTTATGGAAACGACCTTAGTGCCGAGCATAATGGCAGAGAAGATTTTTTCCATGCGTCGGGAAAGGACCTGGGCCAGGTCCCGATCTACGCCGGAAAGAAGTCCGTCGGTCATTTCCACCACGGAAACTTTGCTTCCTAATTCCGCGTAAACGGTCCCCAACTCGAGTCCGATGTACCCGCCGCCGACCACCAGAAGACTTTCCGGGACCTCTTTTAATTCCAAAGCCGAGGTGGAATCCAAAATATTTTTGGAAGCTGTTAGATTGGCAAGTGTGATGGGCCGCGAGCCGGTCGCGAGGATCGCGGCCTCGAAGGACAACGTTTCCTCAGCGCCATCGGCTTTTTTGATTTTTAATGTGGAAGAATTGGCGAAGTTGGCGCGGCCCTGAATGTAGGTCAGCTTGCGGCTTTTTCCCAGGAGTCCGAGATTTCCGGTCATTTTTTTGACGATATTATCTTTCCATCCTCGTAATTTATCGATGTCGATCTTAGGAGAGGCGAATTCCACTCCGAAATTTTTGGCTTCTTTGGTTTCGGAAAGAACCTTAGCCACGTGCAGAAGGGCCTTGGAGGGGATACAGCCGCGATAAAGGCAAACGCCTCCCGGATTCACGGCATCATCGATGAGAGTGACGGAAAGACCCAAATCCGCGGCGAAAAACGCGGCCGCGTAACCTCCCGGACCAGCGCCGATGACGACCAAGCGAGTTGTAGTCTGTGTGGGAGTCATCGCTAACCCTCCAATTCCTTCAAGAGAGGATGTTGAATGGCCTCGCAGACCCAGCGCAAGAAGCGCGCGCCATCGGCCCCATCGATGAGACGATGGTCGTAGGATAAAGACAGCGGGAGCATGAGCCGCCCAACCAGTTGTCCATCGACGTAACCCGGTTCCAGGCTGGAGCGCGAAACCCCCAGGATGGCCACATCCGGCCAATTGATGATGGGGGTAAAAGCCGTTCCGCCGATGCCGCCTAAATTCGTCAAGGTAAAGGAGCTGCCTTGCATCTCTTCGATGGTTGTTTTTTTGTTACGGGCCTTTTCTGCGATCTGGTTCAATTCCAGGGTCAGGTCAAAAAGGTTTTTTTGATCCACGTCTTTGATGACGGGAACAATCAGGCCGCGATCGGTGTCCACGGCGATTCCGATGTGATAATATTTTTTATAAATGATTTCATTTCTGATTAGGTCGATAGAGGCGTTGAATTGAGGGAAGACTTTAAGGGCGGAGGCAATGACTTTCAAAAGAAAAGGCGTGACCGTCAAGCGTCCGCCTTTTTGCTCCGCCTTGGCGGAAAATTTTTTGCGCAATTTTTCAAGTTCGGTGATATCGGCCTTGTCGAATTGTGTGACGTGAGGGATGGCACCCCAAGCGTAGCTTAAATGGCCGGCCGTTTTTTTACGCAAAGATGACAGGGGTTGCTTCTCGATGGCGCCCCATTTATTGAAATCGGGCAGAGGCTGTGGGACCGCTGTACCGCCGGCCGCGGCGCGGGCCCCGTCGCTTAAAATCTGTTTGGCGTAGGCCTTGACATCATCGATAGAAATTCGTCCGCGCGAACCGGTTCCCGGAACTTGAGCGACGTCCACTCCGATCTCTCGCGCGAAACGACGCACCGATGGGGCGGCGGGGACATCTTTGGAGACCATTGAAGGTTGTTCCGCCACAGGTTCTATTTTAGCTGGGACTGAAACCGGCGGTGCCTTCTTATTTTGGGGAGGCGCGGTTGGCGTTAAAGCAAGAGGGGTGCTGAGCGTGGGTTCGGTTGTCGTGGCTGCGATATCGATTTTTATGACCGGCTCTCCGACCTTGACGGCCTGGCCGGTCTTAACCAGAATTTCTTTGACGATACCGCTCAACGGACAGGGGACTTCCAGAACAGCCTTGTCGGTTTCAAGCTCCAGTACCATCTGGTCTTTTTTGATGAAATCTCCGAGCTTGACCATGATTTTCGTGGCCACACCGGAGGTGATGTTTTCTCCTAATCCGGGAAGTTTAAATTCGGTAAGCACGTTCGTGATCCTTTCGAAAATCTCAGCGCATAGCGATGAGCGGATAGTAGAAAAGTTTTTTAAAAAATTTTTATAACTAACCGCTGTCCGCTATACGCTGCTTCATGAGATCATCGGATTCAGCTTCTTGGGATTGATCTCCAACTCTTTGGCCGCCTTTTGAAGCACATCCGCCTTGATCTTGTTTTGTCTGAAGAGTTGAACGAGGGCGGCAAACACAATGTGGCGGCTATCCACTTCAAAGAAATCCCGTAAAGATTTCCGGCCATCGCTGCGTCCGAACCCGTCGGTCCCCAGAGAAGCCAGGGGCCCGGGAAACCAGCGGCTGATGGAATCCGGCAAGGTTTTGACATAATCGGAGGCTGCCACGAAAACCCCTTGTTCGTTTTCCAGCATCTTTTTTACGTAAGGGACTTTGGGTTTTTCCAGCGGATTCAACAGGTTCCAGCGCTCGGACTCCATTCCATCGCGATGGAGTCCTTTGTAGCTCGTGATGCTCCAAATGTCGGTGGAAACGCCGTATTTTTCCTCGAGAACCGGCTGGGCCATGATGACTTCATTCATGATCGCGCCGCTACCGAACAGATGCGCTTTAAGATTGCCGTCTTTCTTGTCGGATTTTTTGTAACGGTAAAGTCCTTTAAGGATTCCTTCCTTAACATTACCGGGCATCGGCGGCTGCGCGTAGTTCTCGTTGCCAACCGTCAAATAATAGAAAATATTTTCCTGCTTTTCATACATCCGGTAGATACCGTCGTGGATGATGACCGCCAATTCATAAGCGAAGGCCGGATCGTAACTGATGAGATTCGGAATGGCGGAGGCAAACAGATGACTATGTCCGTCCTGATGTTGTAATCCTTCGCCGGCTAAAGTGGTACGACCGGCGGTCGCCCCGACCAAGAATCCGCGGGAGCGTAAATCCGCGGCGGCCCAAAAGAGGTCGCCGATCCTCTGCAACCCGAACATCGAGTAATAAATAAAAAACGGAATCGTGTTGATTCCGTGCGTCGAATACGCCGTGCCGGCGGCGATGAAGGAAGACATCGAACCCGCTTCGGTGATGCCTTCTTCCAGGATCTGGCCGTCTTTGGCTTCCTTATAATAGATCAGGCTGTCGGAATCAACCGGCTCGTAGAGTTGTCCCACGTGGGAATAAATCCCGCATTGACGGAATAGCGCCTCCATCCCAAAGGTGCGCGCCTCATCGGGAACAATCGGCACAATGAATTTTCCGACTTCCGAGTCGCGCAACAACTTGTTGAGAATCCGGACATAAACCATGGTCGTTGAGACTTCGCGGCCTTCGGTACCTTTGTAAAATTCGTCAAACAGTTCTTCGGAAGGCGTTTTAAGCACGGAGCTCGTTGTCCGGCGGGAGGGAAGATAGCCCCCCAATTTCTCGCGGCATTCGTGGAGATATTTTGTCTCCGGCGAATCCTCGGGCGGTTTGTAAAATGGGGCTTTAACAACTTCTTCATCGGAAATCGGGATACTGAACCGTGAACGGAATTCACGCAGTTCCTCCTCATTGAGTTTTTTCTGCTGGTGCGTGATGTTTTTTCCTTCCCCGGCCTCTCCGAGGCCGTAACCCTTAATGGTGTGGGCGAGGATGACCGTGGGCGCTTCTTTATTTTCGTACGCCGCTTTAAAGGCCGCGTAAATTTTTTCCGGATCGTGTCCACCGCGATTCAGATTACGGATTTGCTCGTCGGTCAAGTTTTTAACGAGCTCCAAAAGTTCCGGAGTGGCCCCGAAGAAATGTTCGCGGATGTATTTGCCGCTCTCGACCGTGTATTTCTGATATTGGCCGTCGACGACTTCGGCCATGCGTTTGGCCAATAATCCTTCGGTGTCTTTGGCAAAAAGAGGATCCCAACCGTTGCCCCATAAGACTTTAATGACGTTCCATCCCGAACCGCGGAACGCGGCTTCCAATTCCTGGATGATTTTACCGTTACCGCGCACGGGTCCATCCAGCCTCTGCAGATTGCAATTGACGACGAAGATGAGGTTGTCGAGCTTTTCACGGGAGGCGAGATTGATGGCGCCCAGCGATTCGGGCTCGTCGCATTCGCCGTCTCCGAATAAGACAACGACCTTGGAATCGGTCTTGGGTTTAAGCCCGCGATCTTCCAGATAACGGTTAAAGCGGGCCTGATAAATTCCCATGATGGGGGCGAGTCCCATGGAAACCGTGGGGAATTGCCAGAAATCCGGCATCAGCCACGGATGGGGATAGGATGAGAGGCCGCCGCCTTTTTTTAGCTCCCGGCGGAAATTTTCCAGCTTCTCAATAGAGAGGCGTCCCTCCAAAAAGGCGCGGGAGTACACCCCCGGTGAAGCATGGCCTTGAAAATAAACCTGGTCTCCGCCGCAAGGGTGCTGGGACCCGCGGAAGAAATGATTGAACCCCACTTCGAAAATAGTAGCCGCCGAAGCGTACGTGGAAATATGGCCGCCAATGCCACTTTCAACCTTATTGGCCCTGACCACCATGGCCATGGCATTCCACCGTATGATGCTTTTGATCCTTCTTTCGATCTCTCTGTTGCCCGGGAAACGCGGCTGTTTGTCCCGGGGGATCGTATTAATGTAAGGAGTATTACTGGTAAAAGGGAGCTTAACCCCGGCGATTTCGGCCCGGACCTGGAGTTGCTGCAGAAGTTCCTTAGCATGCTCCGGGGTGTCGTTTTCCAGAACGTAATCCAGGGAACTCAGCCACTCCTTAATTTCGATATCCTGTAATTCTTTGGAATTTTTGTTTTCTTTGTTCATGCGGCTCTGGTCCTTTTTTTGGGCTGGATGAGAAAGCTATTGACGATTGTTCCTCTAAAGAGGGTTTTACCAAGAGAACAGTCGTCGAGATACTGGCTACCACAGCTGTATTTGGAAAAGAAAAAGCCAGTAAGAAAGTTTTATGGAGTGCGCGGTTTTTTGTTCAAGAATAGGCCATATTGTAGTATGGAAAAAGAAGTTAGGCAAGAGGAATTTGGGCTTTAGACCTTTCTATCTGGCTAAATTCGGTCATTTGAGCATTGAAAACAGAGGATTCGCCCGCTAGAATGGAAGCCTAGGAGAGGAGTGAGCCGATGAAGAAGGCGGAGTTTGGGAAAGGGCTAGGTTTTTCTTTATTGGTTTTGTATTTAATCGTAGCTTCCCTGCGACCGATTGAGACCGAAGACATCTGGTGGCAGTTGAGTGCCGGCCGGTTCATCGTGACTTCTCACCATATTCCTCAAGAAGACCCCTTTGTTTTTGCCGCAGAGAAGACGCCCTGGACCCACACACAATGGCTGGGGAGCTGTCTGTATTACGGCGTTTACCGATTCTTGGGTGAAGAAGGCTTAAGATGGTTTCGCGTTTTTCTCTTTTTAAGCGTGTTCATGATTTTCTTGTGTTATGCCCATAAGAAAATCCCTCAGCTGCTTTTAGGTTTTCTTATTTTCATCATGAGTTTTGGGCTTGGCTCAAGGGCCTTTTTACGGCCGGATTTTTTTAATTTTCTATTTCTGCAATTTTTATTAATCGCCCTTCTCAATTACGATCGACACGGCAACAGAGTGTGCGTTTTTTGGATTCCCCTCTTGGGTTTTATCTGGTTCAACATTCATTTGGGCAGTTTTGTCTATGGTTCCATCATCCTTTTGACCTTCTGGTTCGCAAAGTTGATTGAAGTCGTCCGTTTTAAAGTCGATCAATTATCAAAGACGGATGAGCGAACAATAGCCCTGCGAGGGTTTCAAGGTCTCTCTTTATGTGTCGTGGGATATTACGCGTCTTTTTTGTTCAATCCCTACGGTCTGCGGGGTTTTGTTTATCCTTTCAGGGTCTTCTTTGATCCGGGATTTATCGGCTATTACCAATTCAATACTTTTATTGCGGAACAGCAGCCGCCGGCTTATGTGTTGACGTTGACCGGGGCGTGGTTTTATGTGTTGGTCTTGATGGTCATTTTTGTTTGGCAGCGAAGTTTGCAGAAAAAGTTGTCTCATCTTTTGCTTTTTATGGTCGCGCTTTTTATGTTTTTGTTTTCGCAGCGGGCCAGCGCTTTTTTTGTTCTGGTGGCCGGTTACCTCATCGTGGAAAATTGGAATGAGGATAAATTCCATGAGCGCCTTTTGGGACGGGAGGCGCTGTTGCGCGCAGGATTGATTGTGTTGCTAGTCGCTAATATCGTCCGGGCGGTTCATAAGCACTGTTATGTGGATGGGCGGCGAGCGCGGAAAATCTTTCAGCAAGAAGATGTCTTGAGTCCGCAGTCAGCGGTTCGATTATTATTGGAAAATAATATTGAGGGCAAGGTTTTTAATTCTGATCGATATGGCGGGTATCTGATTTGGCATGGGTATCCCCTTCGGGGACTGCTTCGCTGTCCGCGTTTACGGCCCTTTGTCGACGGCCGGCAATTAAATAAGGACCGTTGGGACGCCTATCGACGAGTGGTTTCGCATCCGGAAATCTATTGGCCGATTTTTGAGAAGAGATTTGGATTTGATGCGGCCTTGATCAATGCCAAGGATGCCTTTAACAATAAAATATTGCCTTATTTGGCGAATCAGCCCGGCTGGCAGTTAGCCGCTGTCGATGGATACGCTGTATTGTTTGTGAAGAAAACGGCCGGCGTATTGCCGGAACACCTCAAGAATTATGTCGAAAGCTTGCGGGCCGCGCCATTCGATGAGAAAAAGGTTGAAAAGATATTAGCCAGGTCTTGGCCGAAAGAGAAGGGATGGGCTGGGGCCGCTAGGAGGTTTTTATTTCCTGAACCTTATTTCGTGAATGCGCTCCAGGAGGGGATGACGTTGTATGATTTGGGATTTCAAGAGGCGGGAATTGCAAAAGTGATTGAAGCCAATCAAGTCAGCCCTTCAGCGGGGAGTCAATCGATTTTAAGATTAATGATGGAGCGCTTCGAGCAAAAACCTTAGCGAACCTGCTGTGTTGACAGTCAAAATATTTGTCGTTATACTTGTGAACAAACGAAAATCGCCGCACCAAATTGGCGCGGCTTGATTCTTTTCTAAATAAATATTGTAGTAGAGCCGAAGTGGCGGTCTTGCTTCGCCAAAGTGCTTTCGCCTTTGGCTACGCAGAGACTTTCGAAAAATTGATTTTTTTTAAGCTTTGTAGAGCGTAAGCTCCTACGAAGTTCAAACGTGAAGTGAAACGAAACATTTGAACGTAGTAGAGCCGAAGTGGCGGTCCTGCTTCGCCAAAGTGCTTTCGCCTTTGGCTACGCAGAGACTTTCGAAAAATTGAT
>CAYJRN010000017.1:0-9892 GCA_964372915.1 uncultured Planctomycetales bacterium | reverse complement strand
AGTTCAAACGTGAAGTGAAACGAAACATTTGAACGTAGTAGAGCCGAAGTGGCGGAATTGGTATACGCGTACGTCTCAGAAGCGTATGGTGAAAGCCGTGAGGGTTCGAGTCCCTCCTTCGGCACAATTTTCCTTTAAATCTACGAGTTCTTTATGCAGGAAAAAATTGTGCTGTCCTGATTTCAATGTACACCGTCACCTTCCCCAATGTCGCCGGTGCCATCCTGCAGATTTTTTTGATGGCGTTGGCCGGATTTATCCTTGTCAAGAAGCGGTTTATCGACGAGTCTGGCTTGAAGATGCTCGCCAAACTCCTCATCTCTTTCTTCTGGCCGTGCTACGTATTTTATCATCTTTCACAAGAATTTCGTTTTACGGATTATCCGCGTTGGTGGATGTTTCCGCTTTTAAGTTTAGGTATTACATTCTTCGGACTTATCATCGGGCAAGCGATGCTCAGATTATTCTTCGCGCGGATCAAACAGCGCAAGGAATTCACGACGCTCGTGACTTTCCAGAACTCGGGGTTTCTTCCTTTAATGCTTGCGGCAACGATTTTTGGCCCTGTGGAGGCCCAGCGGGTGACGATTTATATCCTCATTTTTCTGGTTGGGTTCGATCTTACGGTTTGGTCGTTGGGGGTTTGGTTGTTGCGCGGCCCCAAAAAGAGGGCATTCGATTTTAAAACGCTTCTTAATCCGCCGCTTCTTGCGATCGGGCTCACATTAATTCTTGTGGCCTTAGGATTAGAGCGCTTTTTGCCGGCGGTCGTCATCAAGCCGGTCAAGGTCTTTAGCGATTGCGCCTTACCTACGGCTCTTCTGATTGTAGGAGGGAACCTCGCGGCCCTGAAGATCGTGAACGTCAGCCGTCGCGCGGTCTGGGGGGCGGTGTTTTCGAAACTTGTTTTAATGCCACTTTTGGCGATTGCGCTCGTGCAGCTTTTTCATGCCGAGTTCTGGGTGGGTTTTCTCATTGTTCTGCAGGCGGTGGTTCCCAGTGCCATCACGTTGTCCATTCTCGCGCGTCACACCGAAGGGATCGATGAGCATTTTATCAACCAGGGATTGTTTTTGAGCCACGGGTTTTGTCTTTTGACCATTCCGGTCTTTTTGTCCATGTATTTTCATCTGCGATCGCCTTAATCATGGAATTCAAACTCATTGCCAGTAATAAAAAAGCCTTCCGGGATTATTTCCTCACCGACAAGTGGGAGTGCGGCATCGCCTTGACCGGCGGAGAGGTTAAGTCTTTGCGCCAGGGAGATGTCAGTTTCACCGACAGCTTCGCGCGGGTGGAGCGCGGCGAAATTTTTCTTTATAACTTCCATATTAATCCTTATGCCCAGGCGAGCTACATGAATGCCGAGCCTGACCGCGCGCGGAAACTTCTTTTACACAAAAAGGAAATCGCCAAGGTTGATGCCCAAGTCGCTCAGAAGCATTTGGCCCTTATCCCGACGAAGATTTATTTCAACACGAGTGGCCTGGTGAAGGTGGAATTGGCGGCTGGGAAAGGCAAAAAATTGTACGATAAAAGGGAAGATATCAAAAAGCGTGACATTGATCGCGAAATGAAACGCACTCTGCGCCGAAGGCGTAGTTAATCCCCTCAAAATTTCTTTGGGCCCAAGGCTCGTCCTTCGGACTCGCCCTCGTATCTTGGTGGAGGTGCCGGGAATCAATTAAGAATTTTCTCATAACCTCTTAATTGTCAACAGAATATCTTAATTGCCGACGAGAATCAAGAAAAATTAGTTGTCCAGATGTTTAGATTTGTTTAGGTTTATTTAGTATTGTTTTGGTGAGAGACGGGCACTGTTTGGGCACTAATTTATTTTAAACCATAACTTTGAAGACAGGTATTATAACCAGTATTATATTGATTAACGTTATACATCCCTTCTTTATAATTACAATAAGAATCACTGGTACATGAATCCTTGTATAGTTCTACTGCAGCTTTTGTTGCTTGAGTTACACAGTCACTTCTTATCAGTGACTCAGCATACTTTTGTTTATCTACTTTTTCTTCCAATCTCCTATCCTCAGCTATTTTCATTTCTAGTTGTCTCTCAATAGATTTCTGTTTATTGCTTTCGCTGGCATAATAGAAAGATCCTAGAATAAAGACCCCTATTAAAATTGTAGTCGGTAGAATAAGTTTATTGATTCCATTCATACGATAAGTTTACTTTGTGCCTTGGCACCGTTTGGACACTCTATTAACTTTGCAATCCAAAAGGCTATGGTATATACTTCAATTAGGGTTGATCAATTATCTCTTGACTATTTTACTACGAACGTTTAGTATCTAGATGTCTAAAGTCATCTTAGGATGACGAATGGGGACTGCTTCGGCAGTCCCTTCCCTATTTATAACTCTACCTCTTCTTAACTATTTAACTATTATTCAATTTTATCCTGCACATCCTCCAGAAAAATAGTCCTATTAGCTGCCTTTTCTAACTCCCAATTAAATCTATCTTTATGTCCAATTACCAATGTTTTTTTATATTTTCCTTTAACATATTTTATCAGTTTTACAAAATCCCCATCACCAGAACATAAAATTAAAACATCGTAATTATTAATTAAATCGACTGCTTTTAAAGTAATCTCGACATCAAAATTACATTTTCGTTTATAGTCGGCATTTACCGAATCATAAACGCTGGCCACAGGCTTATCTATTACTCTATAACCCGATTCCTTTAGATCTTTATTTCGTTTGTTTTGTTTATTCTTAGTCTCTAAGAACTTATGTAAGTCTTTATGAGGATCGTACTCCAAGTGTGAATCAAAATAAGCTTTCTTTGAAATTATTCCTGTAAAGTAAAATGCTTCCAGAATTTCGTATTGATTCTTAAGAAAATCCAAGAACTTCTTATAGTCAATCTTCCAATTCTTCTTACGAAAACCATAAAAATAATTTGCTTCATCTATGAGAATAATCGCTTTTTCTTTCTTAACTTCCTTTTTGTCCTCATTCATTCTTTATCCTCATCTTGATTAATAATTATTGGAGTTATTATATCATGATATTAAAATGAACCTTTCTTTTTTTTCGTTTCAGCCACCTTTCAATTTCATCTTTCTTGAAACGTACGACTTTTGCAAACTTGTAATGGGGAATATATTGAACATGTGTCCATTCATAAATCGTGCTCCGGCTTACTTGGAGCAGATCGCACACTTCTTCAACTTTTAGCAACTTTTCCATGGGTTCGATTAGATTAATCTCAACCAATTGTTCTTAAACGCAATGAATACAATAGTTACAAGAAATGATTATAAAATAGTGCCCAAATATTGCCCTAAATTGCCTAAAAATCTACAAATCTCCCAATAATTTTAATGCAAGTTTCGCTGTGACTAGTCTTGTTCTATAATCTGGCACTGACACATAAGTTCCTTTATGAGATATCCATTTTTCGGCCTTCAAGCCCTCGGCAATCTGTCGCATGGCAAGGTGCCTTATTGCCTGATCCCCCGTTAAAAGTTCAAATATCAAACACGAAATGTTACCATTTCTTACCAGACGTGAGGCTTTAGATGGTGCGGCCCTAGTCGAACAGTTTTTATACACATCCAAATAGGCCCTTGCCTGATTCCCCTTATGCGCTATCAGGCTTCTAGCAAATAATTCGTGTTTGATGGAAAGTTTCATTATCGTAGTAAAAATCGCACACTCCTTATAAAGACTATAAAAAAAGCGTGATTAATCCATTCTGTCCGTAGAAGTAGTACGAAACTACTTCTACCACGTACAGAATTATGGACGGATTGCGCACCAGCCCTTTTACTACGTTAATACGATTGGCGTTTTTGAATATAAGAATCTCACTCTCTCCATTTTAATACGATTTGCGAGATTAAAATCATTCCTTCCAGTCAATGTTCTGGATATTTTCATCGGACTTGCGCATCAAATAATGCGTCTTTTGGGTCTTATCTGTACTAAAAACTGTCGTTTCTTTTATGAGCTTTCTTAAAGTGGTTTCGGAGCCTTGCTTCTGCTCTTTTGCACGTTCAATTAAATTGGTGATAGCCACCCTCGGCGTATTGAAGCTGTCAAATAGGGCTTCCAGCGTGTTCTTATCATACTGCTTTTGATAATCACCTATAAACTCAAAGCAAAGGCTGTCTTCGTTGAGCTTAACTAGAAATGGGCTAAATTTTGGTCTGTTGCGATTTTTATGGCATGAAATAGTCGTGGATGTGTTCTGCCCCTCTAACGTAACGTGGCAGTCAGCCCAAGCCTCCCAGCGATAGGAACCAGCGGCCATTTGACCGCCCGTTCTGTTATCTTTGGTGGCTTTGCGCCAATGATGAACCAAAAGAACCGAAACGCTGTATTTGTCTATCAGGGTATTTAAATATCCTGTCAACGCCCTAACTTTTTCAGAATCATTTTCATTTCCTAACCAGGCATTGCCTATGGGGTCGAAGATAATCACCCCTATCTTTAATTGGATAATCCAGTTTTCTACTTTGGCCTTGGTGCCTTCATCCAAGAGATTTAGGGCTGGTTCGTGGTGCAAATAAAGGTTCTCTCCAGCAAGAGAACTGGCATTACACATCTTCTGAAACCGTTCCTTTAATGCAGATTCTCCCATTTCAAGATCGAGGTAAAGCACTCTGGCGGGTAAGATATCAAATTTGCCCATGAATTTCTGACTGCCCGAAGCCATGTATAATGCCATATTCTGAACTAATAAACTTTTACCCAAGTTTGGCGGAGCGGAAATTAGTCCCTTACCCTTCTTCGGGAGAATATCCATGACGTAAAATTCTAATGGGGGGATATTTTGCTTCAAAAATTCTGGCAACGATAAAGGGAAAGATAAATTATCGTCAGCTTTTGAATTTTGAACCTCTTCTATCAAAACATTGTCTGCCATAGTCACATTTTCTTTAATTATTTTAGATTTCACTGATCTTGTTTTTCTCGCGCCTATATTTTTCCAAATTCTCTCTTAGAATTTTCTGCACCAAAGATGAACGCTCTTTCTTAACCCACTTATGAAATGCTCCGCATTTAGAGCAAATTTCATATGGCAAGATGGATGAATCTTCAAGCTGGGTCAAGGCTTCTATGGTCGCTTGATATGCATTGCATTTGTCGCACCACATACTCATAAAATAATCCTTTCGATTGGTCATCTAATATGCTGAAAATTGTCCATCAATTTGACGTATTCTTTGATAATCGCTTCGCTGACTATCCGGCCAGCCTCTTGGGTAATGGGGTGGAAGCAGTCAACTACCTTGCCGGAAGCTAACTTTTTGGTTGGGAAAGTTACCCGAAAACCGCTGGGGGAAGATGGGGACGAGTATAGACCCAGATTTCCGACGTAGAATTGAAAATTGATTACGACTGAGCAAAATGCCACAAGGCCATTCTGTGGCTTAATGGGGATGATCTGAATTTCTGATATTTGCAGTTTGTTCATTTTTACACAACATCCTTTCTTCGTCATTCCACGTTTTAAGAGTCATAAAGAAACCGTCGAGATTATGGCAAATTTCTTTATATTCCTCGTTGGAAATAGGGTGACCATACAATCAAAACCATTTTTGAATTTATTATAGTATGACTGCGGAAATGAGATTTGTTTATGAGGAAAAAACTGTGGGGAGAGTTTAAATCTTATTGAACTTCAATGAGATATGAGGAAATTAAGATTTTGTCTGTACTAACCGTTTAATTGTATTGATGGTTAAATCACGAGGGTCTTGATCAATGGCTTTCCACTGTCCAAATGTGTTTCTTTCTTTATCTGGCCATTCACCAAAGTATTCAAGGGGAAGCTTTTTGAGTTCTTCTTTAATAAGGTTATAGGCATCATCTTGGGAGATCGTTTTAATGTGTTTTCGATATTTGTTTTTAATCCAGGCGTATCTTTTTTTTCGATACTCATTTTTCTTTGTTGCTTTTAAACCAGTTCCCCAGGGGGCCCTTGAATGGACTGTATCCATCCCAGGGATATTTTTCTTTATTGCTGTCCCCCAGGCATTCTTATCGGAATATTTCTTGTAATACATTTCTACAGGGCCGAGGGTACCATCTGTTGCAGAGAAAACATGGTAGGGTCTTTTAAGAATCTTTTTAGGGGTTTGTCCTTTTAGGACAGTTTCGGAGTCAGAAATAAATTGGGCTTTAAAAAATTTAAATGCCGTTCTTTCCCATTCTTCTCGTTCTTTTTTAGTAAGCTGCGAAGTAAACCCGGAAATAAATTCTATGTTATTTGGTTTTCCGTAACAGGATTTATTTTTTATGTAGGCGATCTCACCATTATTGCCTTTCAATCTGATGAATTGGGGGAGGAAAGGGTTGCCACGACTTCTATGCCCGTGCAGTGGATTTTTATATACCTCTCGGAGACGATTTATTTCCTCTTGGGTCGCGGAAGGTTTCAGTCGTTTGAAAGCCTCGATGTTAAGCTCAGTTGTAAATAATGATTCTTTCTTCGCCACTTTTTCTCACCTTTTTAAGAAACCATCAATGCTTTTTAATCTTCGATATTTACCTTGCCACTTTTAATGGTTCATCCAAGGGTATCTAATCTTCATTGTTGAACCGTCCCAATTTTTTCAATACCAGACCCATTTCCAAGTGACTTTGCCATAGGTCGAATATAAAATATTTCACCAGTGTAGGTATCTATAACAAATGCTGTGCTTTCACCGGCTGATATTTGGTATCTTCCGCTTGGATCTCCCGCATATGTATTAGATCGTCCATCAAATTTTATTATAAGCGTCAATGTCATAATTATGAGACCCGCTAATAATATGTTAGTCATTTTCAATTTAGCTCCTCCCCTAGGGTTTAAATTATTCAGTATTTAGAATGAAACTTAGACTTAAATTTAGAATCGGAATAGGGGCCAGAATATATTCTAGAACTTTTAAATAAAGGTTTCAGCAACCAAACAATAAGATTAAGCATTAAAAGAAATAAGACTATCCGAATCAACCTTTCGGCTGTGAAAAAAAAGATTAAATTTTTGATTTTATTAACAACCAGATTTTTAATATTTATCTTACTTTTCATCTCCCACATTAATACGACAAGTATAATTAAAAAAATAAGACAGGAATAATCTAGGATTAAGATCAAATTTCTATGAATATCAGTATTTAGCGTGCGGAACGCAAAATCACCTAAAACAACTAAAACAAAAAAGAATAAAACAATTATTATCTTTTTCATTATCTACCCTGATGACTTAATACGCTTTTTTGGTTCCCTGTTTGCCTGTATATGGATTCGCATTGCCTTTAGTTGACCAGTTATCGATCTTAGTTTTGTTAGGTGATGTTCGCATATGGGTTGACTTATACGTACCAGTTTTGGTAATGCTGGACTTAACTCTCGTAGATTTTGCCTCTGATATTGAAACGCAAAATGCTAGTGCTGCGATAGCAATTCCCAAGATTTTAATTTTCATAATGTTTTCCTTTCTTTAACTAGTACACTAGCTTTTCTCTTTTTAATTTGAATCACAAAATAAAAGCAAAACAATAAGCCAGTTATTAAATCAATTATACTTCAGACTTCTTTTTGAAAGCAATCATATCAAACAAAACATCATATTCTTCCGGGGTATAAGTAACCTTTTCAACTTTACCCAAAGATTCTATTTTCCCCGTGAGCGAATCTACTGCTACAAGCATCCTCTGTAGTTTTTCCCTCTTTCTCAGCAATCGCAGATAATTCTTCTGCCCTGGATTAAGGGATTTCTCGTCCAGCATCTTCAATCTCCTTTGTAATGATATCGGCTACTCATTTAGAACCTCTTCGGTTAGGCTGGCCCCAAAACAAAGAAGGGGCAAGCACTTTTAAGTCTTCCATGCACCCATGAACATAAATAATCCAAGCCCAATTATTGCCAGTAAAGCATAAAACATTTCTTGTTTTGTTGGCATTACGAATCCCCATATTTTCTTAGGAGGAACTTTTTGTTTAACTTTAAGCAATCTTGTCATAAATTGAGCACCTGCTAATGGCAGAATAAATATCAGCACTAACCCCATAATTGTAAATATCCACTCAATCATTTTATTATCTCCACTTTGTAGATTGTCACTCCTAAAATAAAAAAGGGGCAAGCATTTTTAAGCCTCCCGCCCAACTTGTGAGTAAAAGCGAAAGACCGCCTGCCCCGAGCGCCGAAGCGCATCGGGGCACAGTCCTTTCCTCTCACAAGTTGGTTTTAAAATAGGAAAAGCAGTGTTCCTATATATGTGATCCTTTTATGGCCTTACTATTTCCTCCTTGATTTTAACTTGCTTCACATTACCACCGAAAAATCTTTTTGTAAATCAAACAATCGCCGATCCAAACGATAACCTATCCACCGCCTCATCAACGTGCTTTTCGGATAGGTGGCTATAGATCATCGTGGTATCAATATCCGAATGCCCCATTAATCTTTTAACCGTGGCTAAATCAACGCCTTTCATTACCAAATGGGAAGCAAAGGTATGTCTTAAAGCGTGTACCTGTGTTAATTCGGGAAATTCGCATTTCTTCGTCAATGAAATGAACTTTTTCCTAAGTTTATTGGGATGGACTTTCTCGCCATCCTTGTCCGGAAAAACGTATCTGTTCCCATTGGCTTTATTTTTCTGCTCCAAAAGCACCTTGTAAAGTCCTTCGTTGATGGGGATTTCCCGCTCATCGGTCTTGGGCGTCCAGTCCTCTTTGGCCACAATCCTTAATTTCTTGCGTCCCAAATCCACGTCGTCCCAAGTCAAGTTTTCCAATTCACCCTTACGCATACCTGAATTTAAAAAAGTAAAAAGTATCGGATAAAACCATTGATCCGCATTTTCTAAAAGTGTCCGGCATTGTTCTTCGGTCAAGTAGGCAGGGGCGGTTTTATTAACAATTCTTAGCTTTGAGACCCCGTCGGTAGGATTGTCTTTCGCATGGCCCCACTGAATAGCCAGACGGAACATCATTCTGACAACGATTAGTTCGTGATTAATGGTGCGGTTCTGTGCGCCTTCGTCTTTACGAAACTTTTTATAATCCTCAAACACTTTGGGTTTGAAGTGGGAAATCTTTTCCAAGTAAGGAAATTCCTTTAAAAGGAATCGTTCGAAATTATCTGTGATAGATTTGTAACGTTTAGTAGTGTTAGGGGCGAGGTTGGTTTGGCAGTAAGAATGATATTCGGTCAACAACTGCCGGAAAGGGTGATCTTTATTTTCAAAACCCAGTTCTTTTCGAGCGAGTTTTACTTCTAAATCTTTTAAAGCCAGTTCAGCGATTTTCTTGGATCGTCCGACACTTTTACGAACACGCCGCCCGTTGATTCGGTAATCAATAAAATAAGCGTCACTTTTTTTACGTAACGTAGCCACTATTTCCTCACATTTTCATGGGCACCTTTTGGGCACCTCGACTATGAGGAAATGTTACTACTCACGTAAACCGTTGTCAATACATATTATTACAACACACAAAAAACAAATGGTGGAGGTGCCGGGAATCGAACCCGGGTCCTTGGGTTACAATGTATAAGCCTCTACATGCGTAGTTTGTTTTTTCGTGCATCGTTACGGGAAGCTCCAACAAACAGGATCCGCTCGCAACTAGCCTCCTAAAATCTCACTATCCTCCCGGAAGCCAAGAGGACAACTAGCCTGCTTGTGTCCTTTTGTCAGTTGCAGGCAAGCTGACAAAAGGGCTTAACCGGAATTAGCCGATTAAGACTGGTGTCGCTTCCTTCGGAGCCGGACCAGTGGTCTGGATTTCGAAGTCAGCATACGTTAACGTAGTTTCGTTAGCGTTTATTGTGTGCTTGGGTTGATATCGGGGCCAACCAAGCTTCCCCGGCATGCCACCTATACACGGTCAACTCAAGTCGAAGCCGTGT
>CAYJRN010000016.1:2812-26553 GCA_964372915.1 uncultured Planctomycetales bacterium | reverse complement strand
CCCTTGCCGGCCGCAAGGCCGTCGGCTTTAAGGACAATGGGGTATTCCGAAAGCGGAAGCTGTTTTAATACGTGGACCGCCTTCTTGTATTCGTTAAAGATTTGGAATTCCGCCGTCGGGATCCCGTGCCGGCGCATAAATTCCTTGGCAAAGGCCTTGCTCCCCTCCAGTTGCGCGGCTCCCTGCGAGGGACCGAAAACCTTAAGACCTGCTTTCTCAAATTCATCGACGATGCCGGCCACCAGAGGCGCTTCCGGCCCTACAACGGTAAGATCGATTTTGCCGTCCTTGGCAAATTTTAAAAGCCCTTCAATGTCTTCAGCTTTAATGTCGACGCACTGAGCGATCGACGCGATGCCGCCGTTTCCGGGCGCGCAGAAAAGCTCACGCGCCTTCGGACTCTGCTGGATCTTCCAACAGAGCGCGTGTTCGCGGCCGCCGGAACCTATGACTAATATCTTCATAATAAATTTATTTGTGACGAGTCGCTATTTTAAGACAATTTTCTGTTTTCCCTCAACCACTTCCCCAATATCCCACGCCGGCAAGCCCCGCTGCGACATGAATTGCCGGAGGCTTTGCGAATCCTTGGAAGAAACAACAAGGATCATTCCGATTCCCATATTAAACGTCGTGTGCATTTCTTTCTCGGTTATTTTACCGATTTTCTGGATCATTTGGAAAATTTCCGGAACCGGCCACGCGCTTTTATCGATCTTAAGGCATTTCCCCTGGGGGACGATCTTGGTGAGCTTCTCATAAAACGCTCCGCCCGTATTGTGGGCAATGCCTTTGATCTCAAAACTTTCAATCGCCTGCAGAACCGGTTCCACGTAAATGCGCGTGGGTTCCAGTAACGTCTTGGCGAGTTTCTTCTGCTCTTTCAAAGAAAAAACTTTGCGCACCAGCGAATAGCCGTTGGAATGAAGGCCGCTCGCGGCAAGGCCAATGATACGATCGCCCGCTTTCATCGCCGACCCATCGATGATTCGGTCTTTTTCAACGACCCCGACGGCAAACCCGGCCAAGTCATAATCATCTTTTTGATACAGCCCCGGCATTTCAGCCGTTTCACCGCCGATCAGACTGCAACCGGCAAACTGACAGCCTTCCACAATCCCGCTGACCACCTCTTCCAGTAATTTGGGCTTGATCTGACCGCAAGCGATATAATCCAAAAAGAACAAGGGTTTGGCGCCCGCGCACAGCACGTCGTTGACGTTCATGGCCACCAAATCAATCCCGATGGTATCGTGTTTGTCCAAATGTTTCGCGATCAAAAGTTTTGTGCCCACACCGTCGGTGGACGAGACCAGAACCGGTTCCTTGTATTGATTGGGCTTAAGGGCAAAAAACGAACCGAACGCGCCGGTCTTTTGAAGAACGCCTTCGGTCATCGTTGTGGCCACCAGGCTTTGGATGTTCTTGACAAAGGCTTTGGCCTTTTCGATATCAACACCGCTTTTTTTATACGTTAAACTCTTTGCCATAAATTTTCTCGCGTGAATTTATTCCACTACAATATATTCTGAAACAGTCTCGGATTGCGGTACCGGCTTGTGGTCTTCATGTTTTAATTAACGACTAAAACCCTTAGGACACCCACCTTAACCTTAATCAGGTTACGCTAGGTGCGCTGGCTCAAGCAGGTTAGAACCTATTTAATTATATACTGCTCCCAATTTCAAAAGAATTAAGAAAGGTGTTTCATAGATTCTTTTATTTCCTGACTGGTTGCCTGCGAATGAACTTCTATAACCTTAATTAAACCATCTTTGGATAAATATGGTAATAAGCCAGAATAATCTAAGTTGCCAGCAAAAGGCGCCAAATGGTCTTTCAATCCCTTAATATTATGAATATGCATACCTAGCAAACGTCCGGAATACTCCTCAAGATATGCCAGATGCGATTTTAGGCCCAGCCGATCATTGACTACGGCATGACCCACATCGTGCCAATAATATAGCTCTTCGTTACTAAAAAGATTTAAGAAATACCCGATTTCTTCAAAATTGGGAATATCTTCCGGAGAATATCGTGTTTCCAATCCTATCTTAACCTTAGATATAGTGGCATACGAAAAGATTTCCCTTAAACTCTTAGCGACAGCTTCTAAATAAAGAACTTTTCTGTTCTCCCGCGCATCAAGGAATCTTTCTTTTAATTCATGATACTCTTTAGAATTCAATTTGCCTTCTTGAAATAGACTTATCATTCTACCCACATAATTTTCATCCAATTCCACTGTCCCCGCGTGAATGACAACGGCTGGGGCCGAAAACTTCATTGCAGTATCGATGGTTCGCTTTGTGTATTCAACCGCTTTTTGACGCTCTTCTTCATCTAACGATGATATACGATAATAATCTGAGACATGCCTCTTTAGCTGTGGTTTTGGCGGGAGAGGGCAGAAATTATGGATGCTCACTACTTTTATTTCGATATTATTAATTAGCTGGCTAAGGGCCTCTAATTTATCAGACGAAATGCTGTAGCCAACCTCAATGCTATCAAAGCCTAATCCTTTAATCTCCTCAAGCATATCCTTGACATTGCTCGATCGGTTTTCATTCCAGGAGGTAGAGATCGCAAGCATGTTATAAGGTCGGTAATATTTTTTGGGCAAATTTTAAACGCTCTATATACCCATGCCATGGACCATTGTATTTCTGACGAAAAGCATCTACTAAATTATCCAATTTGCCATTTTTTACCGAATTTTTCGATAACACGCATAATACGCTCCTATATTCATAAAAGTCCTTTAGTTCAATAGAAAATAATACGCTGGGTTTATATCGGGGGTTAGTATATCTTTTGTCTATGAATCGTAATTCTTTGCCATTGGTATAAATACCGTAATTTATATTTTCAGCCTTTAAAT
The DNA here is from genome assembly GCA_964372915.1 of uncultured Planctomycetales bacterium. Taxonomy (GTDB): domain Bacteria; phylum Omnitrophota; class Gorgyraeia; order Zapsychrales; family JAHFFX01; genus CAYJRN01. The sequence continues at coordinate 23,666 of CAYJRN010000016.1, read as the reverse complement.
ATTTGAATATCTGCGTACCCTGAGTTAAGGGCTTTTTCAAAGGTTTGGCTTCCACAAGGATTTTCGGTTTTTTTCCTGAATCATCTGTATAAAGAGCTATATCTGCTCGCCCCAATTTATTTCCGTTCTCATTATGTACAGAATATTCAAACTCCATATCTTTATATAATGGGCCCCAATCTAATAATTCAAAAAGCGGAACGATAAATTTTATGATAGTATTTTGCTCTAAATGGTATTGATTTTCTTTAATAATTCCTCCAGACCATTTTTTTACCTTATCTATATATTTCTTTAACTTCCTAGAATAATTTTCTCTCATGTGACCTCCCTTGAGAATGTTTCTACAATCAATTCGGGTTCAGGTATGTGTCTGGGTATTAAACACAAAATACTTCAAAAGAAATGTCTCTTGTTGGTGTCTCATTTTAACCCTCTTTTATAACCAAACTTTCTTATAAAATTTTTCAACTCCACCCCTTGTTCCTTATCATATAAATGTTTCATCCTTGCTTCAGTTGACAACACTTCACTGATTTCATCATAAATCATACCTGCGAATTGTTCCCACTTTAGCGCCCTTTCCCAATTAACATTATCTGGACCCTTGCGATCTGGAAAATTATGTACTCTAAATTTGTTCCTTAACGGATTTAGCTTTTTTTCAATTGATCTAATTTCCTTTAAATATTTCTTAGTCTTAACAACAAAAATGCTATGAGCCTTCGAATTTATCTTATGCTTTGCCTCATCATTTAAATTATTAATTTGGTTAATAACTTTTGTTAAACATTCACCCCTATTATCAAATACCTTATGTAAGGTAACTACGTAACTGTTGTCTAAAGCCCAAGTTAAATATCTCAATGAGTTTGGGTATGTATTTTTTATATTTTTGTTTAACATAAAACTTGCCATAACAAGATTATGCAGAGATCTAGAAAATGCTAGATCCCAAATAGAGTATTCTATCGACTGACAAGCTTGCTCGTAAGATACAGAGTTAATTTTTCCCATTGGCTTTTGTTAGCACCGGATTAACATAACTGGACAGGAATTCCGGGTACGCACGACGTCCGGCCCCGCAATCCAATCATTAATTTATTCTTCCCACGTCCTCGCCAATCCTGCTTCGTCAAAGAGCTTTCGCCTTTGGCTTCGCAGGACTTCGGCCTCATACGAAACGCTCTTTGTGAGCTTGATACGGGACAAATGATATTCAATCTTTTCGATCCGCGAGCGCAAAATGTTCTTATTGACCATTTTTGAATTTCCTCTTTAATCGCAACGTCTTTAAACGCCGCAGGGTTTCTGAATCTTCATACAGATAAAATTTTTGAAAGTAATCCTCCTTTAGCCGCTCTTTATTTTTAGACACCAGAATTTTCCCCCGGCTGAAAGCTTCCAATGCCAGTTCACAAGAGGCCTCTTGTGTTAAAACCAAATCTACTCTTCGACCCAGGATTTTTTCCAAGTGACCGGCCGTGACGGCCTTTTCATCAAAGGACAGCTTACCGCCGATTAAAAAATCCACATCGCTGTCCCGTCGCAGTTTCCCCAAAGCCGATCCAAAAAGAATCACGTAGTGAATCTTTCTATTTTGAGAAAATATCTTTTTACACTGATTGAAATTCATACTTTTATCCTGATCGAACCAACTGATCCTCTTTACACAACACATGCTTCTTGACATATTCTATCCCATTCTCAAAAATCTTGGCCCCGTCGCCCAGTAGGGGCAGGGCACGCCCTGCCCCACCTTTAAGCCTTGTCCAGTACGGGTGTTGGGTCATTCGAAAATGCCGCTCGGGATGCGGCATCAAACCGAACACACGGCCGGTTTCATCACAAATCCCCGCGATATCGTCAACCGAACCGTTGGGGTTTTGGGGATACGCGCCCTTTCTCCCGTCGGGTGTCAGGTAACGAAAAATAATTTGTCCGTTATCCTTTAAACGCTTTAAGACCGCTTCATCGCGCGGGACAAATTTTCCCTCACCGTGCGCGACCGGCAAAAAAATGGCATCTTTGATTCCTTCGGTCCACACACAACGGCCCGAGGGCTTTAAGTGAATCCAGCGATCTTCAAATTTGCCGGAATCGTTATAAGTCAAAGTGGCGTCCTGTCTACTAGCCTTTTCTCTTCCAAATACAGAAGGTAGGCTAGTATTAGACCTTTCTTCTCTTGAAGAAAAGGCAGTATTGACTACCTCTTTTGATTTGGTAGTAGAAAGGTCAATAAAACCACCGGCAAAAGCCGCATCGCGAAAACCCGGGAGAATTCCAGCTTTCGCAAGGGTCTGAAACCCGTTACAAATCCCAATAATGAGCTTACCCTCGTCAATGAATCGTCGAATGTCATCGCCTAAGCGCAAACGCAGTTCATTAGCGAGGATTTTCCCCGAGGCAATATCATCCCCGTAACTAAAACCTCCCGGAAGCGCGAGGATATGATAATCCTCCAAGGTTTTCTCTTGATTCATGAGCCGGTTGACGTGCACCTGTTCCACTTGGGCGCCAAAATAGTGAAAAGCAAACGCCGTTTCTTCGTTGCAATTGGTTCCGGCTGCACGCAGGACAATAACTTTCACTTGGTCATTCTTCATACTAAAACTCTTTGCCATGAGTGTTTTAAATCTTGGATATTCGCCGAGACGCAGATTCTATCATCTAGACCGTACATCAGCAATCGCGTTTTTGCCAGAATCTTCCCAATGATCCCAAAGGCAATATCTTTTAAAAGTCTTTCAAAATCCTTCCGGTGTTGGGGATCGACTTCCAACACAAACCGCGAATTTGATTCACAGAAAAGAAGAACGTCGTCGCTCTTTTCTTTCCCTTTAAAGGGCACTTCCTTTAAATGAATCTCCGCGCCAAGCCCCCCGCCAAAACACATCTCGGCCAAGGCCACGCCCAGACCGCCTTCGGAAATATCGTGAGCGGACTTAACATAACCTTTTTGAACGGCCTTTGACACTGCGGCAAAGATTGGCGCCGCGCGGCGCCAATTCACCCGCGGCACGGAATCTCCTAAAATCCCCAATGTGTCCCAATAGATCGAACCGCCCATCTCGGCGAACGTCTCGCCGACGATATAAATGAGGTTTCCCGCTTTTTTAAAATCCATCGTCACGCATCGGGTAACGTCTTCAATGATCCCAATCGCCGAAATCAAAAGGGTTCCGGGAATGGCCAGGGACGGGCCCTTTGCCGTCCCCGAAGGGGATTTCCCTTTCTCGGTGTATTCATTATAAAGACTGTCCTTACCTGAAATAAAAGGGACTTTGTAACCAACGGCGGCTTTATAGCAGCCTTGCGCCGCGCGCACGAGGCTCCCCAGCCGGTCGGGTTTATCGGGATTTCCCCAGCAGAAATTATCCAGAATCGCGATTTTATCGAGCGTGCCTCCGACCGCAATGATCTGGCGGATTGCTTCATCAATACAGGAAGCGGCCATCCAAAAGGGATCAATCATGCCAAAGCGCACGTTGATGCCGTTGGCGACCGCTATTCCTTTATTGGAATTTAGCCGCGGGCGCAAGACGCTCGCGTCCGAAGGGCCGTCGGCATTCACGCCAACCAAAGGCTTGATAACACTTGTTCCTTGGACTTCATGATCGTACTGGCGAATGATCCATTCTTTGGAAGCAACATTGTAATGCGCCAGGACTTCATGTAATTTTGCGGACAAATTTTTGGGTGGCGCGTACCGGGGATTTTTAATTTTGCGCGGCACCCACACGGCGTCTTTGATAATCTTCGGCAAACCTTCATGCAAAAATTCCATATCAAGATCGCAAACCTGGCAGCCTTGGAAAAAGAGTTCCAGCCTTCCGGTGGCGGTGAATTCGCCGATCACCGTCGCGTCCACGTTTTCATTGGCAAAAATTTCTAGGCATCGGTCGATTCTCTGGGGCGGAACTGAGAGAACCATCCGCTCTTGCGACTCCGAAATCCAAACCTCTTGATATTTAAGGCCCTGATATTTCAAGGGGACCTTTTCCAAATCCACTCGGCAGCCTAAGCTCGCGCCCATTTCCCCGATGGCGCTCGAGAGCCCGCCGGCCCCGCAATCGGTAATGGCACTGTAGAGGCCTTGATCGCGAGCCTGAAGCAAAACATCAAGGACTTTTTTTTCCTCGATGGGGTTTCCGATTTGCACGGCGCCCGAGGAGACAACTTCTGATTCATGGGTTAGTTCTCCGGAAGAAAACGTGGCACCGTGAATCCCATCGCGGCCGGTTTTGCCGCCCACCACCACAATCAGATCTCCGGCATTGACTTTCTTGACGACTTTATCTTTGGGGATAAGACCGACGTTACCGCAAAAAACCAAAGGATTGCCCACAAAACGATCATCAAAAAGCACAGCCCCATTGACCGTCGGGATGCCCATCTTATTGCCGTAATCGCGCACCCCCGCGACCACTCCCTTCATCACGCGTTTGGGATGGAGTGTCCCGGCCGGTAATCGATGAAAAGGCATATCGGGTTTGGCAAAACAAAAGACATCGGTGTTGCATATGGGTTTGGCCCCTAAACCCGTTCCCAGGGAATCGCGGATGACGCCCCCCACCCCCGTGTTGGCCCCGCCAAAAGGCTCAAGGGCCGAAGGGTGATTGTGCGTTTCCACTTTAAAGCAGACGTTCATTTCATCGTCGAACTTGATGACGCCGGCATTGTCGTGGAAGACCGAAACGCACCAGGGCTTGTTGATCGTCTTGGTGGCTTTCATGATGGTCGACTTCAAAAGATTATTGATGACTTGCGTCTTTTTTTTACCGTCTTCTAAAAAGCGGTAACGGATCAGCCCGCGGAACGTTTTATGACGGCAATGTTCGCTCCAGGTTTGAGCGATGGTTTCGAGTTCACAATCCGTCGGGTTGCGGCCCAACTTTTTGAAATGTTTCCCAATGGCCCGCATTTCGTTAATATTCAAAAAAAGCTGCCCCTTAAGACTTAATGCCATCAGCTTCTTGTCGCCGGCCTCAAGGAGGTCCACAAGGATAAGGTCGAACTTTTCTGACCCCGACGATAAAAAGTCCGCCGGGGCGGCCCCTACGTCCTGCCCCGCCGCAGGCGGGGCAGTAGGGGCCGCCCCCGCCGTAAGGACATGTTGGATCAATTTGTTGGACAGAACTTTGTCAATGATGGTCAAGAGTTCCTGGTCGGCAACGCGCCCATAGAGAAGATATTTCTTCGCTGTGCGGACGGTCTTCGCCGTCGTGATTCCCAGATCCCGAATGCCTTTCAAGGTCGACTCCTCCACAGGATCCATGACGCCGGGATTATACGCGATCTCGACCGTTTTGAGATTCACGCCCATTTTCCGTGCGGGCGGATAGGCTTGCGGATAGTAAGCGTAGTCCTGGGTGATCCGATCCACAAGCAGCTCTTCACAGATCGTTTGAATCTGGATCTCTTGAAGGTCTCCTTCGATGAGATAAACGAACGTGACCTCCGCCTTCTTAACGGAGGTAATGCCTAAATCGAAGATATCTTTTTTGACGCCCTCGCCGCTCGCGTCGAAGACGCCTTTTTTGTCTTTTATTTCAACACGCCAGATCATGGTCGTAGGATTTTTTAATTTTAAAGGAAAGCAGTTGCGAAGGGAAACGAAGATTCAAATCTTTATTGACTGACCCGCATCAAAACTTCCTGATAGGCTTCTTCTATTTTTCCTAAATCCTGCCGAAATCGGTCTTTGTCCAACCGTTCTCCCGTGCCGACTTCCCACAAGCGACAGGTATCGGGAGAAATTTCATCCGCCAGAATAATTGTTCCTTGGTGCTTGCCGAATTCCAATTTGAAATCAATCAATTCAACATTGAGCTTCAAGAAGAATTTAGTCAAAAGATTGTTGATAAGAAACGCCTGCTCTTTGATTGTGGCGATATCCTTTTCATCGGCAATATCCAGCGCCCGGATATGATATTCATTGATCAAAGGATCATTAAGGGCATCACTTTTGTAACAATACTCGAGGATCGAGCAATTGAGTTTGCGGCCTTCCGGGAGGTTCAAGAGCCGGCACAGCGATCCGGCGGCGCGGTTGCGCACGATGATCTCCAGCGGAATCATCTCGGCCTTCTTGATGAGCATTTCTCGGTCGTTTAAGATCCTTTCATAATGAGTCCTGACGCCGTGAGATTCAAGAAACTCAAAAATCTTCGCCGAGATCTTGTTGTTCATGATGCCCTTGCGATGAATGACGCCGTGTTTTTGCGCGTTAAAGGCGGTTGTGTCATCCTTGAAATACTGGATCAAATGCTCTTCGGAATCCGTCTCATAAAGGATCTTGGCCTTGCCCTCATAAATCTTTTTGATCTTGTGCATGGCGCCCTCCTAAATAAGCCCCGCTGCTTTCTTGCGAAAGCAAGAAGCGGGGCGAATTTACCCCACACCCAGCTGCAAATTTTATTGCTGGGTGTGGGGTAAAACCCCGTCGCCAAGTTGAGAATGATTCAAATTATTTTAAAGACCAACCTTCTTAAAAATCCTGTCTCTGTGCCTGATATAGTATTTGACGTCAAAGCAAGCTTCGATGTCGGTCGTCTTTAAATATTTACGCACCTTGCGGTCACGGCAAAGGACTTCTTTAAAATCCGAGGTTTCCTGCCAGACCTGCATGGCGCAATTTTGAATGATTTCGTAGGCCGCCTCGCGAGTCAGCCCTTTCTTCATGAGTTCCAGCAAAACTCTTTGGGAATAAATAAGCCCCTTGGTTTTGCCCAACGAATCGATCATATGTTTGGGATACACCAATAGTCCCTCGAGGATGGGAATGAATTTATTGATCATGTAATCGAGGATGAGAGCGCTGTCGGGTAAGACCACGCGTTCAGCCGAAGAATGGCTGATGTCGCGCTCGTGCCAAAGGCTGACGTTTTCCAAAGCGACCTGAGCGTTGGCGCGCAACAATCTTGAAAGACCGGAAATGCGCTCGCAGGTGATGGGATTTCTTTTATGCGGCATCGCGGAAGAACCGATTTGTCCTTTAAAGAACGGTTCCTCGACCTCCAACACTTCCGTCTTCTGTAAAAGGCGGATCTCGGTTGCGAACTTATTCAAAGAAGAGCCGATGAGGGCCAGTGTCAGCATGAACTGACAATGATGATCCCGTTGAATGACCTGGGTGGCGATGTTGGCCGGTTTCAAATTCAACTTTTCGCAGACATATTCTTCGACGTGCGGATCAATGTTGGCGTAGGTTCCGACCGCCCCCGAGAGTTTTCCGATACGGATCATTTCGCGGGCCTGCTCGAGGCGCGAGAGATTCCGCTGGGTTTCGTCGTACCAGACGGCGAGCTTAAGGCCGAAGGTCGTGGGCTCCGCGTGCACGCCGTGAGTACGCGCCACACAGATGCTGTCCTTATATTTCCTGGCCTTAAGTTTCAAAACATTCAGAAGTTTCTTAAGATCCACGATGAGGATGTCACTGGCTTCCAGGCATTGGACGGACAATGAAGTGTCCAAAAGATCCGAGGAGGTCAGCCCCATATGCAAGTAACGCGATTCGGCCCCCAGATTTTGACCGATGTTGACAATGAAGGCCACCACATCGTGTTTGGTCTTTTCTTCAATTCTTTTGACTTCATCCAAATCAAATTTGGCGTTCTTTTTGATCTTCTCCAAGGCCTCTTTGGGGATGAGCCCCAATTTGGACATCGCCTCGCAGGCCAGGATCTCGATTTTGAGCATAATTTCCATTTTGTGCTGTTCCGACCAAACATTTCCCATCTTAGATAGCGTATAACGATCGATCATACTTGGACTCCTTTACTCCTCATTGACTTTGTTTCGTAAGTCACCTTTGAAAAAATGTTTTCAAGAAAAAAAATACCCCTTCAAAACCTGAATCCTTTGTACTATCAACGGATTCAAATTTTTAAGAGGCATATTTTGAAAGGTGGTTTGATTGAATTGATTGGGAGATTCCCATTGAAAACGGTTCCGACGCTCTTCAGAGGTCGCGACTCCGACCCAGAAAATATTTATTTTCTGGCGTCGGAGGTATACTATAGCAAACTTTATTTTTAAAATCAAACAAAATAAACGCTCCCGCCATAAATTCTTTGGTAATTTACTATAAGTGCCTGTTTCCCAAAGAGATACACACTTGCTCAGCAAAAACCAACGAGGTTTCTTAGCTTCGGAGGGCGCTACTATTGTTTCAAAGACTTGGGGATGGATTCCTGGAAGTAGGACACATTGGCCTTCATACTGTCTTCCATAAGGGCCGGGGTGACTTTAATCAATTTTTTGCCCACCGGACTTTTATAGAAAGAGGTAAGGACTTTGATCTCTTCTTCAGAAAAATATTTGTCGTAAACCGGAACCAGGCGATTCAAGACCTCATCTAAATTTAAAACCTTCTGCAAACTCTCCTTTTCTTGAGGCGATGCCTGCTCACTGACCTGGGCCAGCATCGCCTGCAGGGCTTCTTTGGTCCCCATGGCGTCAATTAAGGTCAGGATCAATTCTTTCTTGGTCCCTTCCGGCATCGGGGCGCTGAAGACCTCGCTATTGTTAGGAAGATTAGGATTGGAAGAACTTGGCGATGGTTTTTTAGGCAAAGCCGGGGTGGAATCCGGCTTGATAACCAACGGTGGCTTTTCGATCTTTTCTGCTGGCTTAAAGGAAGCACCGCTCGCGGAGGGCGTTGGAGCGGGGGCATCTTCTTGCACATGGTCAATTTCATCCGCATAATAAGTGACCTTGACCCCGCTCACATCGACTTTGGTAAACTTTTCATTCTTCTCGACGATTTTCCCCTGGACTTTTCGGCCGTTCTTAAGATAGAGCGTCTCGGCAAAAGTAACCTTACTAAAGAAAAAAACCGCGCATAAAGAAAACAAAACTGTCAGAAGAGGAAAAATGATTATCTTTTTCATGGGTTTTATTCTAATGCGGTCTATGCGGCCGGTCAACTTAAAAATCTTTTGTCGTTTCTAGACTTTTTGATATTGCTCGCGACTTGCCGGTATGCTACCATAAACCCTTATGATCGACGATATCAAAAAACAAATCGACTTAAGTCTTAAATCTTTCCTGGAAAAAATCCGCAAAGACTATAAGTTGCATCTGGTCAACCCCATCCTCTTTGAAAGCATCAAGGACTTCACCCTGCGTGAAGGCAAAAGGATTAGACCCCTGCTTTTAATCTTAAGTTACAAGGCCTATCGTCCAAAAAATTCGGCGGTTTCCAAAGATTTTTACAATGCCTCGACCTGCATTGAACTGCTTCACAACTTCATGCTTATTCACGATGACATCATCGATCGTTCGGATCTGCGCCGCGGGAAACCCACCCTGCACAAACTGCTTAAAAAAGCCGCCCGCACCAAAGAACAGGAAAAGCTGGGGTACGATCTGAGCATTATCGCCGGAGACATCATCTATGCCTTGGCACTGGATGCCTTCCTTTCTATTCAAGCCCCGCCGGAACGAAAAGAACGGGCCCTTAAATATTTCATTCAAACGGCGGCCTTTACCGCCATGGGAGAATTCATCGACATCCTGCACAGCGTCCAAAACATCAACCGCGTCAAAGAGAAAGACGTGTTTCTGAATTATACCTTAAAGACCGCGCGCTATACCTTCGAGTGCCCGATGGTCGTCGGCGCCATGCTCGCCGGCGCCCCCGAAAAAGACATCGCTCGCATATCGCAGATGGGAATCTTGATCGGCCAGGCCTTCCAGATCCAGGATGATATTCTGGGCATCTTTGATTCGCAAAAGAATATCGGAAAGTCGATTTTAAGCGACATTGCCGAATCTAAAAAAACCATTCTGGTTTGCCATGCCTATAAAAAACTCCCGCCCCCTAAAAAAAGGATTTTTCTCAAATACTTCACTAAACCTAAAAAATCGTATCAGGACCTGGTGGCCATCCGAAAAATTTTCATCAATGCCGGCAGCTTGGACTACAGCATCAAGGCCATCCGCGCGCGGTTGAAAAAATCCCAGGTCATCCTCGATGATTTAAGGATGCGGGGCAAATACCGTGACATTATCAAGACCTCCCTCTTTAACCTTTTTCAACACAGCCGCCAGATCGCGACAAGCTACGGCCTTTCAAGAAGCGCCTGAGCCTGTAAGATCAGATCTTTGAAACGATCGTCGGAAGGCGCCACTTTCCATCCCTCCTGCCACATGGCGATCGCCCGGTTAAATTGATCCAAGTTTCCGTACAGCTTTCCCGCCTCTAAATAGGCGTCGGGGAATTGTGGATCGAGATTGATCGCTCGATTGAACAACACAAAAGCCAAGTCCACATAACCGTTTTGCGCGGCCAAACTCCCAAGGTTCGTCAATCTCTTCGCGTCTTGGCTGGTAAAAAGCAGTTTCTTGTTCAAAGAAATGGCCCGAGGTTTGTTGCCTCTTTGCCAATCATACCTTGCCAACTCGAAAACCACACGTTCATCGCTTGGATCGATCTTAAAACTTTCTTCCAAAAGCCTTCCCGCCTCTTCGGTTTTCCCCAAAACTTCATAGACCTTGGCTAAATTTAATTTCGATTCGACCAAAAACGGGTTAAGTGCTATGGCCTTTTGATAGAAGGCTTGAGCTTTTTTAAGATCATTCAACTTCAAATAGGCTGCTCCCAAATTTGTATACGTAACGGCAGAATTAGGATAAATTGTAAGAGCCGTCTCAAAATTCTGGATCGCTTCGGGTAAATGACCAAAAGAAAGATCTATTAATCCGAGATTAGTGTATATTTCAAAATCGCTGTGTTGGTGGGCGATGGCCTTATAAAAAACCTCGCGGGCTTTGGGAAAATCTCCTTCTCTCATATAGGCCGAAGCCTGGTAGAACATGACACTTTTAAATCCAGGGACTTCCCCAAGCCAATACTGACAATATTTTTTTTCATCGGCCCAAAGACGATTATAGATACGTGAGACTGTCATGTAGGAAACGAGTAACGTCAAAATTACAAGCGTTCCGATTGTTTTTTGCCATTTTTCTCGAACAAGCAACAAGGCGTAAGCGATCCATATGAAAAAACCGATGGTTGAAAAAAGCACCCAATGCGGTTCCATCATAAAACCGATGGTGGGCTGAAAAAGACAGGCGAAACTGACGGGCAAAAATCCGATGGCAAACCAACCGACACCCAAACTGCGGGGATCATTTCTGCCCCATTTCTTAATCATCATTCCGACAAGAAAAATTAGAATTAACAAGGCTAGAATCCACATGCTCACATATTGGCGAACAGGACTTGTCGCCCAAATAAGCACAATACCATCGAGCGTTACTAGCTTTTGTAAATACCAGATAATGATTTTACTAAATGTTGCCAAATAATTGAGCACTGAAATGTCAAACTGCGCCCATTTATCAATGATGCTCACCTTAAGGCTGGCGAAATACATCCGAAACACGAAATACCCTGCAGCTAGAAGGAAATACGGAATACTCTTTTGAGCGGCTATAGAAAAAGTACGATTTCTACACGTCAGGAGCATAACAAAAAGATACAAAGGAAATACCATGGACGTTTCATGACACAACAATGCCACAAGAAAAAGAAAAAGACTAAAGACAAGAAAGACAATGCTCTGTCTTGGGTTCACAGCCTGCTCGGCTAACACAAACATCAGAAGACTTGATAAGATCGCCAAGATTTGCACCCCATAGACACTCGCCGTAATATAGTTCACCATCATCCCATTGATAGGATGAACACTAAAGATAAGACTGGTAAGAAACGCCAATGAAGGATTTTTGTAAAGCATATTCAAAAGCGTATAGAGAGCCAATGCGCACAGAAACAGAAGTAACCAATTGACAATGTGGTAGCCGAATGTGTGGGGGCCAAACGCTAAGAAGCACGACATGGGGATAAGGTGAGCCAAAGGCCGATAATAAACATCCCGTACAGAATCCTCAATTTTTAACATATGGCGCGAATCGGGGATGAAATGAGTCAAAAGATACCGGGCGTTATGGACTCTGGTATCTTGTAAAATAAGTCCATGATCATCCATCATAAAATCATTATGAAGACTGTTGTTGTATGTCATAAGGCTGACAAAAAACAGAACCACCGCGTACTTTAAATGTCTTTGCAAAGCATGCGAATTGTCCAGTGCGCGTATTCGTAAAATTTTTTCTATCAATGGAACCTCATTTCTAAATCAATCTCGCCGATATTTCGTCTAGGACCAGTCGCCCGGCGCTGGTCAACCGGATACGGTCTTTTTCCTGAATCACATAACCTTCACTGAATAAAGCCTTAAGAAGAGCGTCTTTTTCTTGAGGCAAGTCCGTGCCGATGCGCTCTTGAAGAATATTCAGATCCACACCGTCGTTCATTCTTAAGCCGATGAGAAACATCTCCATAAAACGTTCCGGGCGGATCAGTCGCTCTTCCCCTGCTTTCGCCGAGCGCGGCCCATTCATCAATGTCAGATACTCGGCGAATTTACTGACATTCCAAGAGCGAGTCCCCTCGTGATGGGCATGAGCGCCCACGCCGAGGCCAAAATAATTTCCGCCGCGCCAATAGTTGAGATTGTGTTTCGACTCTTTGCCGGCCTTGGCAAAATTGCTCACTTCATACTGATAGTAACCTGCCTCTTCCAGAAGTTTTACCACCAATTGATATTGGCGGCTTAAAGTCTGGTCATTGGCGAGCCTCACATCCTGCGCAAAAAAACGACTGTGCTCCTCGATGGTCAGCGTGTAAAGGGAAATGTGTTCACTTTGAAGCGGCGTGATTTTGTGGATGTCCTCTTCGATCTCTGTATCCGTTTGCCCCGGGAAAGAATACATCAGATCCACATTGATATTATCGAAACCGGCTTTTCTTAAAATCGCAAAGGCCTCTTGAGCCGTTGAGCCATCGTGGATGCGTCCTAAGAATTTTAAATAACGATCGTTCAAAGATTGTATTCCCAAACTTACGCGATTGATGCCCAATGTCCTTAAAAACTCGGCCTTCTTCAAGGTCAAGCTTTCCGGGTTGGCTTCGAGCGAGAATTCTGTGGAGGGAGAAAATTTAAAATTCTTTTTGATGAGTTCAACCAACCGCTTCAGCTGCGGCTCATTCAAAAGACTCGGCGTCCCGCCTCCTATGTAAACCGTCTCGACAGAGGTTCCTCGATAGACCTGGGCTTCATTCTCAAGACTTTTGAGATAATCGTCGATACGATGTTCCTGTCCCACGGAAACAACAAAGGAACAGAAAAGGCATTTCTTGCGACAAAAAGGTATGTGGACGTAGAGTGAGGTCAAACGGGGTTTACTTCTTGGCCTTTTTCTTCTTGGCCTGCATCTCTGTGTACTTCTGCGGCAAATGATATTTCATCCAGCCTTCCGAGTAAAGAGTAATCCACTCATCGGTCGCGCGTTCGATCCCGATATTGTATCCGGCCTTTTGCGATTCGATCCACAAGTGCCGGTTGATTTCCTCCACGACTCTTTTATCTTTGAGTAAATCACGGACATGCGAAATCTTCATACCTTGTTCCTCCTGGCTTGAATCCCATCCTTTAAAAAACTTTACTAAAGCGAAAGTCAGTATAAACGAAAAAAAACCAAATGCAAAAGAAAAATTCAATGGATTCTTACGGATGGGAGGTTAGACCTTCAATTGAAACCGCGGCCGGTACACCATTTTGGAGAGAAGAATTCCGATTTCGTAGAGCGCCATCATCGGCAGCGCCATGAGAAGCTGGGAGACATAGTCCGGAGGCGTCAAGAGCGCGCTCACTACAAAAATCGCGACGATCGCGTGCCGGCGTTTCTGGATTAAAAAATCCGGCGTCGCAATCCCGATCTTCGTCAAAAATACAAACACCAACGGCAACTCGAAAATGATCCCGAATGACAAACAAAAACTCGCCATAAAAGAAATATATTGCTTGACCGTGATCATCGGAACCATCGATTCGGAAGAAAAACTAAGGAAGAAGCTGAACATCAAAGGAATGACGATGAAATAACCAAACGCCACACCACTCAAAAAAAATATCAAGGACAAGGGTGCGAAGATCACCACACTTTTCTTCTCTTCGTCCGACAAAGCGGCGGAAACAAACCCCCAAAGTTCAAACAAAAGATAGGGAAGCGAAACTAAAAACGCGAGAAAACAATTGATGGTAAGATACGCGAGAAAGCCTTCTGCCGGCGCGGTAAAAACCAGCCGCCCTACGGGTTTCATCAGAAACTGCAACAGGCCATTCACCCAGGAAGAAACCGCGAAACACACCAGAACAAAAACGACCAGCGAACGAATCAAACGAAAACGCAGCTCTTCCAAATGATCAAAAAAAGGACGCAGCTTAAGATTTCTTTCCATGGTCTTCGGCCTTTGATTCGTTCGAGGAATCACTGGTAGCCTTTTTGAACTCCTTGATGGCCCTGCCGATAGCCTCCCCGATCTCCGGCAGGCGCTTCACTCCAAAAAAAATCAACACGATAAAAAAAATAACAACCAATTCGCCCAACCCGATTCTAGACATAATTTCCTCCTAAATGACGTAACACTTTTCATCTAAAAACTTATTAAGGAAAAAGTGCGTACGGAATTTACCCCAAAGCCGCAACGAATAGGCGCGGCATGGGGTTCCATCTTCTATTAGTCACCTTCGTAAGTCACCCGGTAGTAGTTGCCGCCGTAATCTTCGAGGTTGAGATTGGCCGGCTTGACATAGGAAATAACATCATACGTGAATTCCACCCGCGCCGTATCAATCTTCTTATCCCCGTCGTAAACATTTAAAACACTTCCCGGCGCAAGACCGTTCAAGGCCCCCAATGTGATCGTGGCGGTCTTGGCCTCCCGGTCGATCCACAAGAAGCCTTCCTTTTGTTTTTTTTCTTCCTCGGTATAAAGACCGCCGGCTTTATCGACCAGATCCTTGAGTGTAACGGGCGCGCCCATGGCCCGGGGGCTTTCCGCCGGACTCTTATGGGCCGACTCGCGCTCCCCGATCAAGTTGGTAACCTCAAATTCGAGTGAGGCGATCTTTTTTTGGTTTTCCATATTGACCCGTCCCATCATATAGATGAGCAAGGTCACGACACCAAAAGCGCCAATGACGAGGATAAAACCAACGAAAAGTTTTACTTTATTCTGACCGGCCACTCAAACTCCCTAGAATTTTCTACAGGTCTTCACATCAAATAACGCTGGAAGATGACCGCGAAGCCCAGAAACGAAAAGAAACCCACCACGTCCGTAATGGTCGTAAGGATAATACTGGAAGACTGCGCCGGATCCATGCCCAAACCTTTAAGGGCCAAAGGAATGGCGGCCCCGGAAAGTCCGGCGGCCGTTAAGTTGACTATCATCGCCAGGCCGATGACCACCCCCAACATAGGATTCCCATGCCAGAACCAGGCAATGAGAGCTGTCACAGCGCCGGTGATAATACCGTTCAAAACGCCCAAGGCGGTTTCCTTCAAAATGAGTCTCAAAGCATTGGAGCGGTGGATTTCCCGCATCACCAGCCCCCGCATCACAACCGCCAGCGACTGTGCGCCGGCGTTTCCTCCCTGCCCGGCGACAACGGGCAAAAAAACCGCCAGGATCGTGATCTTGGCAATGAGATCCTGAAACATCCCCACCACCGCGGCCGCCAGGAAAGCCGTCGCCAGGTTCACCTGCAACCAAGGGGTTCTTTTCTTTAACGCATAAACAATTGGGGAGAAGGTGTGCTCATCCCGGCCGGCCCCCACCATCCTTAAAATATCTTCGGTCGCTTCTTCCTGCACATCGCCGAAGAGTTGATCCGCGGTGACAATCCCCAATAAACGCCGATCCGCGTCGATGACGGGAGCCGCGAAATAATGGTGTTTGGAAAGCTCGTGCGCCACAGTCTCGCGGTCCGAAAATCCGTTGACGGCAAAAACATTCTTTTTCATGATGGGACTTAAAGGGGAATCTCCCGGCGATAACAACAGATCCCTCATATTCAAAACGCCGACCAGGCACCCGGTATCATCCACCACATAAGCGTACGAAAGCGGCGCGTGTTTGTGGGCCAAAGCCCGCAGGCGCTGCACCGCCTCTTTGACTTTGATGTTTTCATGGAATGCCAAAAAATCCGTCGACATAATGCGGCCGGCGCTATTTTCGGGAAACATCAGGATATCTTGGATCGTTCTTTTGATTGTCTCGGGGAGACGGTTTAAAAACGTCGTGCGCTCCTCGTGAGAAAAATTGAGCAAAATAGACGCTGCCTGTTCCGGTTTCATCCTGGGGATGATGGATTCAAAAAGAGACGGCGGGATTTCCTTAATCAGCGCGGCGGCATACGTGACCTGTAAATAAGGGAAGACCTGCGCGCACAAATGCGGCGGCAGGGCTTTGAGGAGGGCCACCGCGTGGGCTTCGTCCATCGTCTGTAAAATATACGCCGCCGTTACGGGATCACGTTCAAGATATCCCTGCACAAGGGGAAGAAGCGGCAATCGATTGGTCATGAGAGTTAATTTGAAAAGGTTAACAATGTTATCACTCGGCAACCTTTAGAACCTAGGCAACCTGCCGGCAGGCAGGCATTGGCAACTTTATTTTAGTAAAATCATCATAATAAATTAAACGCGGATAGGCAAGATAACAATCGGAATTCCTTTTTGATAGAATCGTCTTTGGAGGGAAAAAACCGTGTAGTTATGCAGGAGGCGGGTGATCATTGTGTCTTCGGGAAACACCAATTGCCCGCCGAAGAAGACAACCCCCGGGTAACGGCGGGTCACGTTCTCGGCCAATTTCTCAATCTCTTCTATGGCATCGGTCCCCACCGAGGAAAAACTTTCCGCGAAATAGCCGTTCTTGTTCATAAAAGCGATATAACGCTCCAAATCCTTTTTGACGGAGGCCTTGAGGCGATCCACTTCCTGCACGCCTTTGAAATTTCCCGCATCGATGACACCAATCTGAATAAACACAAAATTCTTGAACTCTTGACCAAAATATCGGATGACCCCCATTAAGGTGTGAAGCCCCAGGCCGTTAAAACCATTGACAAGGATCGTCGCCGTTTTGGATTGAGGGTCAAACTTTGCGAAGGTATCGGGATTGGGATTATCCGGAATCGCGGAAGAGGCCGTTTCCACCAAAATGTTCAAACGGCGCAGCAATTTCAAAGTATTTTTGTAATGACGTTTGATGGCAATCGCCACGAGCACCAACAGACCGGTAGTCATGAGCGTGACCCAGCCGCCATCGTGGAATTTAAGAACGACAACGGAAATAAGAATAAAGGTTGTTGCCAAAAGTCCTGAGCCGTTAACCAGGATTTTCTTCTCCCATCGCTTTTCCTTGGCTCTCACCTGCCACCAATGACGGACCATCCCCGCCTGCGAGAGACAAAACGTGATGAACACATTGATACTGTAAAGCACCACCAGTAAATGCACCGACCCATGCGTGGCAGCAAGCGTAAAAAGCGCCGCTGTCCCCATCAGCATCACTCCATTTTGGGTGACAAGCCGATCGCTCAAGGTTGAAAACTGGGTTGGGAACCAACGGTCCAAAGCCATATTCGCCAAAACGCTGGGCCCTCCTAAGAATCCCGCCTGGGCTGCCACAAAAAGGATCATGGCCTCGGAAAACAATGTGATCAAGACAAGTCCGGGGCCCCAGGGCCATGACCAACCGGCGATGATACTTTCAAAGAGCACGGCATTAAGGGTTTTACCCGGGATATGACTGACTCCCAAAAGAAGATAAGCGATCATAAGGCCGGTGACCATCAAAGCCAAGGACACTGACATATACTGCATAGTTTTTTTACCGGTCACTACCTTGGGCTCTCTTAAAATTGGAAGACCGTTACTCACGGCCTCAATGCCGGTAAAGGTGCCCGCGCCCAAACTGTAAGCCCGCAGGATAATAAAAATAATCCCCACCCATCCCATTTCCAAACGGGAAGCATTGATGTCGGAAACCGTCGAATCAACGATCTGCGGAAATTGGCCTACATGCGTCATGATGACATAAAGGATCGCGCCGAAGTGCGTTACAACAAAGGTGAGAAAAATGGGCGTCAAAGGAACGACAGATTCTTTCACTCCCCGAAGATTCATGACCATCAAAAGGAAAACGCCGAACAAAGCAAAGGTCAGGCGATAGTGATTCCATTCGTAGGGCAAGAAGCTGAACAAGGCATCGGCCCCGCTGGCAATCGAGATGGCAATGGTGAGGACATAATCAATGAGAAGCGCGCATCCCGAGATCATTCCCAAAGTGGGATTGAGCAGTTTGCTCGCAACCAAATACCCTCCGCCGCCGGTGGGGAAAAGCTCGATGATTTGCGAATAGCTGGCGCTAATGAGAATAACGGTAAGCGCCGTGAGGATGGCCACAAAAATACTAAGGTAGGTATGGCCTTTAAGCGCCAAGAAAGCTTCTTCCGGACCATAACAGGAGGAAGAAAGGCCGTCGGCGCCTAAGCCCACCCAGGCGAAAAAGGCAATGAGCGACAAACTCTGGAAGACATTGCGGTCCTGCGGATCCTTAGCCTTGCCGATCAGTAAATTTTTTATGATTTTTAAAAATGGCATACAAAATAAAAACCAAAGAACTTAGCCTTTGGTTTTTCTCTAGTTTAAGATAATGTATTAGAGATTATTATACATTTTCTTAGAAAATAATCAATTTTTTGAACATCCACATCCCGGACCGCACCCTCCGCCTTTCTTGCGGATTTTTGTATAGATCACAACCGCCAGCGTCAAGATAACAACGGCCAGAGCCGCCCACGTTTGTAAATCTTGGGGCATTTTAACCTGCCTCCTTTATAAGAAACCGAAAAGACGGCCCCCCTGATACACCAGAAGCGCCATCACGTACGCGAAACCCGTCATGTACACCAGCTGAAATACCGGCCAACGCCAGCCGTTAGTTTCCCGACGAACAATGGCGATCGTACTCATGCACTGCATCGCATACACATAAAAGACCATAAGACTCACACAGGCCAAAGGCGTAAAAAGCGGCCGTCCGTTGGGCCAGCGGGCGGCGCGAAACGCGTCACGTAAAGGTTCGGTTTGACCTTTCACATTATCGATGTTGAAAACGATGTTCATGGTGCTGACAAATACCTCGCGCGCCGCAAACGAACCGATGAGCCCGATGCCGATCCGCCAATCATATCCCAAAGGCTTGATGACCGGCTCAAGGGCCTGCCCCGCCATACCGGCGAAGCTTTTTCTTAGTCCCGCGCTCGGCTCTTCGCTATTGTGTCGAGGATAACTCATCAAGGCCCACAAAAGAATCGATAAGCCGAAGATCACGGTCCCGGCTTTCTTTAAAAAAAGGAAACTGCGTTCCCACATCTGCAAAAGGACCGATTGGAAGGACGGTAAACGGTACGGCGGCAATTCCATAATAAAAACCGGTGTTGCGCTTTTAAGAACCGTCTTTTTCAAGAGGAGCGCCGCGCAAAACGCGCCGACGATTCCCAAAAGATACATCGCGAGCATGATTCCGGCTTTCTGAAACGCGGAAGCGACCGGCAAAATCGTCGCGATAAGAATCGTGTAAACCGGCAAGCGGGCCGAACAACTCATCCAAGGGGCCACAAGAATCGTGACCAACCGGTCTTTGGGATTCTCGATCGCGCGCGTGGCCATAATGGCGGGGATGGCGCAGGCAAAAGAACTCAAAAGCGGAATGAACGATTTCCCGTGCAATCCGGCTTTGCTCATCACCCGGTCCATGATAAACGCTGCCCGGGCCATATAGCCGGTGTCCTGCAAAAGTCCGATAAAAAAAAAGAGGATCAAGATCTGCGGCAAGAATATAACGACCCCGCCTACACCGGCGAGGATCCCGTTGGTCAAAAGATCCCGCAGATCGCCCGGGGGCATTGTGGCTTTAATCGAATTCGCCAAGCGGGTAAAAACAAAATCGATCCAATCCATCGGATACGTAGCCACTGAGAAAATGGTAAAAAACATAAACGCCATGAGCCCTAAAAAAATCACCCATCCCCACAGTTTATGGATCAAAACTTTGTCAATTTCATCCGAGAGTTGCCGTAAAGGAATGCCGGTCTGCTTAACCACATTTTTCAAGATCAATTGAATCCAGGCGTAACGCGCCTCAATGGCGGCGGAGCGCCAATTGATCTCCTCTTTGTCCAAATGTTCCCGGATCGCCTTGATTTCCTCTTTCAGCGCTGGAGAATTTTTGACATAGACCTCAGTGCTTAAATCCTCCTTTGAAATGAGGATCAGGGATTCGCTAAAGGCGAGCGAGCGGGAAAGCTTGTGTTCTTTCATCAAAACTTTCGTCAGGCGCTCTACCTCGTCTTCCACGATCCTTGACATTCGCCACTGTCTTTTGTACGTCGCTTGAGCCCCTTTTAAGATGGCCGCCTTTAACTCTTCGATGCCCTTCTGGTGGCTGGCGATCGTAGGAACGACCGGAACCCCCAGCGCCCGGGAAAGGCCGTCCACGTCGATCGTTTTCCCTTGCCTTTTTACAGTGTCCATCATATTCAAAACCACAATCAAAGGGAGGTTCAAATCCTGGATTTGGGTCACTAGATATAGATTGCGCTCCAGGTTGCCGGCATCCACAACGCAGACAGCCAAGTCAGGCCTGGGAGTCTCAGGCATGAGTCCCAAAAGAACGTCGCGGGCGACCTGTTCGTCGGGAGAACGCACGGCCAGGCTGTAGGTGCCGGGGAGATCGATGATATGAACAAGCGCATCGCCCGGGATGACCATGCGCCCGGTTTTTTTCTCGATCGTGACCCCGGGATAATTGGCGACCTTTTGCCGGAGCCTGGTCAGAGCGTTAAAGATACTGGTCTTCCCGGAATTCGGATTTCCGGCAAGCACCACGGTGATGGGCTTTTTACTCTTTTCAACAAAAAGGTCT
>CAYJRN010000016.1:1292-2712 GCA_964372915.1 uncultured Planctomycetales bacterium | reverse complement strand
ATTTCGACCTTGATGGCCTCGGCCTCTTGCCGACGCAAAGACAGATGATAGCCGCGGATCTTGATGTCAATGGGATCGCCCAAGGGGGCGAAGCGCACCAGTTCAATAGGACTGCCTCTGGTCACGCCCATTTCGAGCAAGCGATGGCAGATGTCGCTTTTGCCCGTAAGCTCCTGGACTTTCCCGAACTGGCCGGCGATCATCTGGCTTAATAACACAACGCTCATCTTCAAGATTGTGTTTCTTTTTTAAAAGGACCGGAGGGATGACGGCAGGCCTGCCCCGCCAGAGGCGGGGCAGGCGCGGGAATGGTTTCGACAAAAATGTTCTTGGCAAGATATTTGCTCAAGGCCACGTTCACGCCGCAGACATGGCAAATGAGCGCGCTCCCCTGAGCCACTTTGCGGACTTCAGCGAATTCGCAGAATCCCATCTCTCTTAATCGTTGACAAACCGCTGCTTCGCCGCTCA
The DNA here is from genome assembly GCA_964372915.1 of uncultured Planctomycetales bacterium. Taxonomy (GTDB): domain Bacteria; phylum Omnitrophota; class Gorgyraeia; order Zapsychrales; family JAHFFX01; genus CAYJRN01. The sequence goes on along the minus strand of CAYJRN010000016.1, from coordinate 2,241 downwards.
AGGCCTTCACGCGGACCCGTTGGTTGACGGCAACGTCGTAGAGATTAATGTTAGGAGATTTGAGATTCAATGTTGAGTGGGACATTGTACGGATTCCCTATAGAGAGTTACTGCATTCACAACAGTAGCCGTTGACCACATTCGTACGCCATAAAATCTTGAAATTTTCCTGTTCACAAATCTTTTTCTGCGCGGTGTCCAGCTCCGGCGAATAAAACTCCAGAATTTTACCGCATTTCACACAGCGAAAATGATCATGGTCGAAACGGCCGATCGTGCGTTCGTACACGACCCGTCCCGCCTCGGCAATGGATTCCCGTAAAAGTCCGGCATCTAACAAATAAGGCACGGAGCGGTAAATCGAGGTCTTCGCAATCCGACTGTGAGGATGGCGCGCCCGCAGTCTTAAAAACAGGCGATCGACGTCAAAATGGCCGTCGGCTTGATAGACTTCTCTAATAATAAGCTCCCGCTCAGGCGTGTAGCGCATTCTCTTTTCCATACAATACTTTTTAAAAAGACGAATGGCTTGGCTGGTATTTGAGTGAAAATTTTTCCTATTTCTTCTATGGTCTGTGAGTTGAACTGTGGCCATGGGTCTAGGGATTAGGCTATTGCAACTAAATTGCAATAAGAATACAGGATAGTATCCTCTGTGTCAAGCCCTCTGTTAACGGAAACATAAGAGGGCTTTCGTGTTTTAATACCCTTCTTTTTTAAGCGTGACCCAAATTTTTTTGCTCTTTCCCGGGGTCATTTTAGTCAAAAACCGGTTCATGTGAAATAAGAATTCAAGCTTTTTCTTAGCTGGAACTCTCATGTACTCTTTAAGTTCTTCATCTAAAAATTCTTTCTTCTTTGACTTAATCATTTTTTAACTCCTGAATTCTTTCAAGAGCCTTCATATCAATTTTATCTCTTTCTCTGCCTGCTTGTCTTTTCATCTTTA
>CAYJRN010000016.1:0-1192 GCA_964372915.1 uncultured Planctomycetales bacterium | reverse complement strand
TCAAAGGGGTTGACGCCTAACAGATAACCGGAAATCGCCACTGCTTTTTCAAAAAAGTAATACAACTGCCCAAGGCTAACCGCATCCGCCGCGCCCAAATGAATCGTCATATTGGGCACACCACCCTCAAAATGGGCCGCGGCCGTAGCCTCATAAGCCTTTGTGTTGACGAAGTCCATTCCATTGCCTGCCACACAATTGAATCCATCCGGATCGCCGGACTCTGGCGGGATAGTGACATCGTGTTGAGGCTTATCAATCATTACAAACGTCTCGAAAACATTGCGCATCCCATCCTGCATCTGCTGGCCCAGGGAGTGCAGGTCCGTAGAAAAAATCATCGAAGCGGGGAAAATGCCCTTGCCGTCCTTGCCTTCGCTTTCTCCGAAAAGCTGTTTCCACCATTCGGCGACGTAAAACATATTAGGGTGGAAAGACGCCAACACTTCAATCACCTTCTTTTGTTTGTACAGGAGATACCGACTGGCCGCGTATTGATAGGCCGCGTTCTTTTCAAAATCGGCGCTCGAATATTCTTTCTGTCCTTTGCGCGCGCCCTCCACCAAACTCTGGACGTCGACCCCGGCAATCGCCAGCGGCACCAATCCCGCCGGCGTCAAGACTGAGAACCGTCCTCCCACGTCATCGGGGATGACAAAACTGCGATAACCTTCTTTCTTGGCAATCTGACGCAAAGCTCCCTTTTTTCCATCGGTCACACAAATGATGCGCTTCTTGAGTTCTTCGGCTGTATATTTCTCTTGCATGAGGTGCTTCAGCACCCGAAACGCAATCGCCGGTTCCGTCGTCGTGCCGGATTTGGAGATCATAACCACGGTCACCCTTTTATCTTTGAGAGTATCGAGAAGATTATAAAGGTAATCACCGCTCAAATGATGGCCGGCATAATAAACCGGTAATTTAACCGCGCCGCCTAAAAACTCGATGGTCAAACGGATTCCCAAATATGACCCGCCGATCCCAACGCTCACGAGGGCATCGGAATTTTTCTGGACGTCTTTGGCTAAACTTTCGAGCTCTTGAATAAACGAATCCGGAATTCTACTGGGCAAATCGAGCCATCCTAAAAAATTATTGCCGGCGCCCGTTTTTTGGACCAAGGCCTCGTGAGCCTTTTTCACATCCGGAATGATCTTATCGAAATCTTTTGTTTCAACAAAACCTTTCAAGT
>CAYJRN010000015.1:23506-32722 GCA_964372915.1 uncultured Planctomycetales bacterium | reverse complement strand
CCTCGACGGCCGATCAAGTGGACCTCTTTGATCCGGCTTTGCGATAAAACCTCAAGCGCGTGTTTCGCGATATCGGTATTCTTAAGCTCATCCGCGGTCTTGCAAAGGATTCGGCCCACGTCCATTGAGACGTTGCCTTGACCGATAACAACCGCAACTTCCCCAGAAAGATCGAATGTCCGGTCACGGTATTCCGGATGACCATTGTACCAGGCGACAAACTCGGTGGCGGTGTGGCTTCCTTTCAAATCTTCGCCGATGATTCCAAGTCTTCGGTCCGTCTGCGCGCCGCAGGAAAAAATCACAACGTCATAATGGGCCCTCAACTGATCAATGTTGATGTCTTTGCCGACCATGACGTTCCCCAAAAAAGAAAAACCGGGAATGGCCGCGACTTTTTCGTAAATCTTGATGACGTTCTTGATTTTGGGATGATCGGGCGCCACGCCATAACGCACCAAGCCAAAGGGCGCTGGAAGGCGGTCGAACATATCGACGCTGACCTTGAAGGCACCGCCCAAAAGCGTTTCGGCCGCATAAAACCCACTGGGACCGCTGCCGATAATAGCAGTCCGCAAGGGACGTTCGGAGGTTCCTAGGCGGGACATTGAGTTACTTCTGCATCTGTTTGATCGGACACATATTAACGAAAGGACAACCGTCTTTGCCGACCCAATAACCGATCGCAAAAATCAAAAGTGCCAGCACCAGGCACATGAGCTTCTTGGCGCAGCAGCACTTCTGATCCGTGGAGCAACAACCGGAAGCGTCTTTTTTGTTCTCGTCCATAGTTTCCCTCCTTGAGTGAGTTATTTCTTCATTTCCTTAAATTTTAGCGCTACCGAATTGATACAATAACGTTTACCGGTGGGCTTGGGCCCATCGTCAAAAATGTGGCCCAAGTGCGCGCCGCAACGACTGCAATGCACCTCAGTACGTTCCATCAAAAGACTGTTGTCGGTTTCAAGCCCCACGTTTTCCCTTGCGACAGGTTCATAGAAACTCGGCCAGCCTGTCCCCGACTCAAATTTGGTGTTTGATAAGAAAAGGTCATTGCCGCAACCAATACATTGATAGACCCCGTGCTTGTGGTTATTCCAATATTCCCCGGTAAAAGGTCGTTCAGTCCCTTTCTCACGCGTGACATCAAATTGTTCCGGCGTAAGGATTTTCTTCCACTGGGCTTCGCTTTTCATGACCTTGTCCACTTCCAGCAGGCCTCCTTGATCCACACTAAAAACCTTGACCTGAGGGGTCGATGTATTTCCCGACCCCTCATCCTGAGCAAAGCGAAGGATCTCTACGATCCTTCAGCCCTTCGGGCTTCAGGATAAGCCCGGCAATAAAAACTCTCCTATGGCTTACATCTCTTTGGCCAGTTTATCAAACTGGTCCACTGGAATGGCTTCTGAAGTGGAAAAAGAAATGCCGGTGAGCTTGGTGAGGGCAATCGAAACCATCGTGGCCTGGGCGGCGCCGGGTAAGGTCACGATGAACACAAGGTCGTTGCCTCCCAGCATGGCGTACACGGACTTGACGCGACCACCGAACTTCTGGATCGTATTGATCGCCTTACGAGTTCTTTCCGGACTGATTTTCTTGAGCGCTTCGTGAGAATACTTACCGAACATGAAGAATGTTGCCATACCAATTCCTCCCGTCATTTTTCCGTACCCCGCCTTGGGCGGGGTGACGAGGCTCGCCCTATTGATTTGGGTAGCCTTGCAGCTTGGTTGAACTGAGTGATTCATTTTATCCGAATCAAAACTTTAAAACAAGGCAAATTATAAGTAATTTAAAAAAATTCTGAAAATATAAATTAAAAATGGTAGAATCGTAGAATTAAATCTACCCATGGAGATCATTCCTATCAACAAGGAGCAAGTATGATTGTTGGTGTTCCCAAAGAAACGCATCCTGCAGAGACCAGAGTTCCGCTTATCCCTTCTTCCGTTGATCGATTGATTAAAAAAGGCGCGCAGGTGACCATTGAAGCCGGACTGGGTGGCCCCATTAACATCAATGATGAAGATTATAAGAAAGTCGGGGCAACCGTTCAACAAAACCGTCAAGCTCTTTTAGAATCGGCCGACCTTGTGCTGCGCCTGCGCAAACCTCCTTTCGAGGAAGTTTCCCTTCTTAAAAAAGGCTCCATCCATATCAGCTTCCTCGATCCTTTCAACGAAAAACCCCTCGTGGAAGAGCTGACAAAAAATCAGGTGAGCGCCATCAGCATGGAAATGATCCCGCGCTCCGCGCGGGCCCAGAAAATGGACGCCTTAAGCTCTCAAGCGAATCTGGCCGGCTATGTGGCCGTTATCCTCGCGGCGGATCGCCTGCCCAAAATTTTTCCGATGTTGATGACGCCGGCAGGAACCATCACCCCGGCGCGCGTATTTGTGATCGGGGCCGGAGTCGCCGGTCTTCAAGCGATCGCGACGGCCAAACGCCTAGGAGCCCGGGTGGAAGCGTTCGATACGCGCTCTGTGGTCAAAGAACAGGTCCAATCGCTCGGGGCCAAATTCGTGGAGATTGATTTGGGGGAAACCGGACAGACCACACAAGGTTATGCTACGGCTTTGACGCCGGAACAATTGCAGAAACAGCGCCAAGGCATGACCAAAATTTGTTCACAAGTAGATGTTATAATTACCACCGCCCAACTCTTCGGCCGCAAGGCGCCAATCGTTCTCACCCAAAATATGGTTTCTCAAATAAAACCCGGCAGCATCATTGTGGATATGGCCGTAGAATCCGGCGGCAACGTGGAAGGTTCCAAGCTCAATGAAGAAGTTGTTGTCCATGGCGTCCGAATTATTGGCCTGGGAAATCTGCCCGGCCGCGTGGCGGCTCACGCCAGCCAGATGTATTCCAATAATCTCCACAATTTACTGGAAGAATACTGGGACAAGGATGCCAAAACTTTTAAGCTTAATCTGGAAGACGAAATTATTAAAGGATGTTTGATCACTCATCAGGGAAAAATCGTTAACGAGATGTTGAAGAAGACCAACTAAGGAGCTTTCTTATGGAAACCCATTTGGATGCCGTTACCCTCATTGATCTCATATTTCTCTTTGTCATTGCTATCTTTTTGGGCGCGGAGCTCATTGCCAAGGTGCCTTCCATTCTACACACACCGCTCATGTCCGGCTCGAACGCCATTTCAGGGATCACCATCGTTGGAGCGCTTCTGGCCACGGGGCTGACGCCGGGGAGTAAGCTTTGTACATTGATGGGGGCTCTGGCCATTATCTTCGCCACCGTCAACGTGGTGGGTGGGTACGTAGTCACAGACCGTATGCTCAAAATGTTTAAAACAAAAACCGGAGGCAAAAAGTGACCTTGAGCGTTTTTATCAACATCTGCTATATTGTTGCCTCCATCCTTTTTATCCTGGGCTTGAAAAGGATGAGTTCTCCGGAAAACGCCCGCAATGCGAACCTCATGTCCGCGGCGGGAATGCTCATCGCTGTTGTTGCCACTCTTCTCACCAAAGGACTGATGGAATGGCAATGGATTGTCATTGGTCTGGCCATTGGAACAGTTCTGGGGATTTTCATGGCCATTAAAGTCGCGATGACTGCGATGCCGCAGATGGTAGGACTTCTGAATGGTTCAGGAGGACTCGCAAGCTTTCTGGTCGGCTGGGCCTCTTATCATTATCAGCCTCACGCATCCTTCTTGACGACCTTCAGTACTTATTTGGCGGTCCTCATCGGCGGCGTCACGTTTACCGGTAGTTTCGTGGCCTGGGCAAAACTGGAAGAGCGGGTCGTATCCGGCAAGCCGATCCTATTTCTAGGCCAGAATATCGTCAATTCGGTCATCCTCTTGGCGCTGGTACTGGGAGGCATTATTTTCTGTATGAGCCCCGCAACCAATTATCCACTTTTTATCGGCATCCTGATCCTTTCTTTGATTTTAGGTGTCTTGGTGGTGATCCCAATCGGGGGCGCGGACATGCCGGTGGTTATTTCACTTCTTAACAGCTATTCAGGCATGGCCGGATGCGCCACGGGCTTTGTCATCATCAATTCGATGTTGATCATAGCCGGAGCTCTGGTGGGGGCAAGCGGTATTATCCTTACCCAAATCATGTGCAAGGCGATGAATCGGTCCCTTAAAAACGTTCTTTTTAGCGGTTTTGGGTCTGGCGTTAGCCAAAAAGGAACAGCCACCGCTAAAGGTGAAATCAAGGCCATGAAGGCGGAAGATGCCTATCTGGTTTTAGAAACGGCCCGGTCGGTGGTATTCGTACCTGGATATGGGATGGCTGTGGCCCAGGCTCAGCATGTGGTTCGAGAATTAGGGGAATTACTGGAAAAAAACGGCGCTGAAGTTCGCTACGCCATTCATCCGGTGGCCGGCCGCATGCCCGGACATATGAATATTCTGTTGGCAGAAGCCAATGTCCCGTATGAACAGTTATTGGAAATGGATAATATCAACCCCACCATGGAAACCGTGGATGTTTGTGTAATCATTGGAGCCAATGATGTGGTGAATCCCGCGGCCCGCCACGACAAATCGAGCCCCATCTACGGAATGCCAATTATTAACGCGGACAAAGCCAAAACGGCTTTTGTCCTCAAGCGCTCCATGAACACGGGCTTTGCCGGCATCGAAAACGAACTTTTTTATTACCCCAATACCCGTATGATCTTTGGGGATGCTAAGAACACCATCCAGGCCATGGTGATGGAATTCAAGGAAGCTCTAAAATAAGTTGATTCGATTAAACACGAATGGCGCCCCCCGCCAACGGCGGGGGGCGCCATTTTTCTTCTAAACCTTTAATTTTCAATTACTTCCTTTTAACCGCCCTCTTTAAAGCGGCGCTTCTGCGGCTCAACACATCATCTTTGGCCTTAGGCTTTCCCTTAATGTCCACATATTGAACGGCAACATTATAAAAAGCTCCCGATTCTTTCTTGCAAGCACGGATAACCTTGCCAAACCCGCGAAAAATGTCCAAAACCCCCGACATGACGATTTCTATCTCAATGACATCGCTCTTAATATAAGGCATGGCGGAAGTAAACAAAAGACCGTTGACACTCATGTCCTCAGTTGTGGATAAATACCAGAATTCGTGCATCGGCCTACCCTTTCGCTGGTACAGCCGGTGCCTCACACTTAAAATACGCTTGGCGCGAACAAATTGGCGCCTTTCTTCTATCATTTGCTTGACCATTTTATCCCTCACTCTTATATTCTACTTCGCAATGAAAATTAAACGCTTGTAGTTGTCCGCCTTCGCCAAATATTTATCATGTTTGGCTTCGGCGAGATCTTGGCGAAGCTGAAACGCGACTGAAGGTCGAACATTTCAGCGAAGACGGACTTCGTAGGAATATTCTCCCTCAGAACAATTCCTCCGAAGCCTAACATGGCATTTAGTTTTCAAGGCGAAGGAGAATAATTTTTGAATGGAAGGTTAAATGTTTCAGCCACTTCCCTAATCACCAAGTCCCCTTCCACCATATTGAGCGCCCGACTTAACGGATAGGACTCCTGGGCGCCTTTTTTATACCCTTTTTCTGCAAGGATTAGGATATATGGAAGAGTGGCATTAGTCAAGGCATAAGTTGAAGTTTTTGCAACCGCCCCCGGCATGTTGGTAACGCAGTAATGGACCACGCCATCCACCACATAGACAGGGTCTTCATGGGTGGTCGGGCGGCTGGTTTCAAAGGATCCCCCTTGATCAATAGCCACATCCACGATCACGGCCCCCGGTTTCATCTGAGAAACTGTTTTTCTATCGACCAGGCAAGGACTTTTAGACCCGCGCTTAAGGATACTGCTGATCACAAGATCCGCTTTTAGGACAGATTCACGAATCGTATGGGCGTTACTCATCAAAGTATGAACATTGGGAGGCATGATTTCGTCCAAAAAGCGTAAACGGTTGAGATTAGTATCCAAAACCGTCACCTTTGCCCCCAAACCGGCCGCCATTTTACAGGCATTGGCTCCTACAACCCCGGCCCCTATGATCACAACCTCAGCGGGAGCAACCCCCGGAACCCCTCCCAAGAGAATTCCCCGGCCTTTCATAGGTTCTTCCAGATACTTAGCCCCTTCGTGCACGGCCATCCGGCCGGCAACCTCACTCATGGGGGTCAAACAGGGCAATTCTCCATTCTCGGTCTGCAAAGTTTCATAGGCCATGGCCACGATTTTTCGCTCCAGCATGGCTTCCGTCAACGAACGGCTGGCGGCAAAGTGGAAATAGGTAAAAACCACCTGCCCTTTTCTTAAATAAGGATATTCTTCCGGCAAAGGCTCCTTGATTTTAATGATTAATTCGGCTTTATCATAAATATCCTTGGCTTTATCAATAATTTTGGCTCCGGCAGTCACATATTCTTCATCTGTAATGCCGCTGCCTTTGCCGGCCTCCCGCTCAATAAGGACCTTATGTCCTTTTTGGGCGAGCATTTCGACCCCGACCGGCAAAAGGGCCACCCGGTATTCACTATTTTTAATCTCTTTGGGAACGCCGATAATCATTGAATTCCTTATGCTCTATGACCAAGCACTGCTATTAATAATGCTCCAGTGACGCTTAATACGCTCATTGCCTTGGAAGTAATTTCACCCTCTCCCAATATCCCTAGCAACGTAACTCCAACTACCCAAGATATAAGAACCGCTGCAGGGCCACTCGCTTTCAAATTAATTGAAATATTCTTAAGAAATTCCACCATGCCTCCTTTTCTATTTTTCTCTGGACTAAAACTGTTGCGCTAGGGACTTGAATCTAAGCAGTCCCTTCTTATATTTATATTACACTTTTAACCCATTTAGATAACCATAAGAAAGCCAATGTCTATAAATATGGGCCGAGCATTTTTTCCGGCCGCACTAAATTTTTGGACGGTTAACGAAGCTCCGATTAAGATTGGCTTACTAACAAAACACTGGTGGTTGCCACGGTTTCATTGGCTGACTTGGGTTTGACGATGATTTCAACATCCCATTCAAGAGCAATTAATAATTTGAAAAGATGTTCAAGGGAAAATACGCTCAGCTTTCCATTCATGAGATTAGAAACTTTAGATTGTGTCAGGTTGAGTATTTTACCGGCTTGTGCCTGATTAAGACCGCGTCCTTTGATAATTTCGGTGATTCGAGACATAATTTTGGCTCGGATCAAGGTGCGTTCAGGATCGGATGCGCCGATATCTTCAAATACATTACCGCTGCCTCTCACAATTTTTTCGTTCATAACAATCATCCCCTTTGATAATTTTGAATATAGTCGGCCTCGGCAACTTTCAGACGTCTTTCAATCAACTCGATATCTTGCTTGGGCGTTTGAATCCCTTTCTTCGACTTTTTTTGAAAACAATGCAAAACATAAACAATTTCAGAAAATTTTACCGTATAAACAGCGCGATATGTATCGGTACGATAATCTTCGATAATTTCTAAAACGCCGGCGCCCTTAAACCCTTTCAGGGGCTTGGCTGAAGCGGGTTTTCTTCCTCTTTGGACTTCCCTGAGAGCGAAACCGAAATCATCCTTCACTTCCTCCGGAAATTCGCGTATATTGCCTCTCGATGAGCCAATCCAGACAAGCGGATGATCTATTTTATTTTCCATTGTTAGTATACCAGATTTGGTATATTTTGGCAAGCCGAGATTCTGGGATATCGGGGAGATTATACTTAATTACTCTTTCGGGCCAATCATCTTCTCGGGACGTACTAGAGTATCGAACTCTTGGGCGGTTATAAATCCCAGAGCCAACGCCGCTTCTTTGAGGGTGATGTTCTCTGTGTGGGCTTTCTTAGCGACTTTAGCGGCATTGTCGTAACCAATCTTTGGATTAAGAGCCGTTACGAGCATGAGAGAATTCGCCAAGTGTTTCTCAATAGTTGCTTTGTTCGCTTTGATTCCGACAACGCAATGGTCCGTAAAACTTTCACAGGCATCCGCCAAGAGTTTGATCGACTGAAGCGCGTTGAAAATAATAACCGGTTTAAAAACATTCAATTCAAAATTGCCGGCGGCGCCCGCCATATTGATCGTCGTGTCGTTTCCAAAAACCTGGACGCAGACCATAGTCATGGCCTCCGATTGCGTGGGGTTCACTTTCCCGGGCATGATGGAACTGCCCGGCTCATTCTCAGGCAACAGAATTTCGCCAATGCCGCAGCGCGGGCCTGAACCCAACCAGCGGATATCGTTGGCGATTTTCATAAGCGACACGGCCAGCGTTTTTAAAACGCCGCTCAATTCCACAATCGCATCATGAGTTGCCAAGGCTTCGAATTTGTTGCGGGCGCTCGTAAAGGGTTTACCGGTTATTTCCGCGATTTTATTGGCCACTTGGACGGCGAACCGCGGATGGGTGTTGAGTCCCGTCCCGACCGCGGTTCCCCCTAAAGCCAACTCATACAAACGCGGTAACGCGCCGTTGATACGCTCCAAACCATTCGTCAAAGCCTGCGCGTAACCGGAGAATTCCTGCCCTAAGGTTAACGGCGTCGCGTCCATCAAGTGCGTGCGGCCGATTTTCACAATGTCCTTAAATTCTTTGGATTTCTTTTCAAGCGCATCTCTAAGTTTCGCTGCCATTGGAATCAATCGCGTCTGAATTTCTTCCACGCAGGCAATGTGCATGGCCGTCGGGAACGCGTCATTGGAAGATTGGCCTTTGTTGACATCATCGTTGGGATGAATGGGACTTTTGCTTCCCATCTTGCCCTTAGCCATTTCAATGGCGCGGTTGGCAATGACCTCGTTGACATTCATATTCGTCTGCGTGCCGCTTCCGGTTTGCCAGACCACCAGCGGAAAATGGTCGTTGAGCTTGCCCGAGATGACTTCTTCGGCGGCCTTGACGATGAGATTGGCTTTCTCTTCGGATAAAACTTTAAGCTCGGCGTTCGTCAAGGCCGCCGCTTTTTTCAAAATCCCAAAAGCCCGGAGGAATTCTGGCGGGAATTTCTCGCCGCCGATCTTGAAATTCTCTAATGACCGCGCGGTTTGCGCCCCGTAATACTTATCATCGGGAACTTTCATTTCCCCCATGCTGTCGGTTTCGGTGCGGTAGTTCATAATTTTCTCCGTGTAGGGGACGGCTTAAAACCGTCCACTACGTCAAGTCTTGCGGGGGGCCAGTGACCCCCCCCGGGGGGGGGTTGGGCCCCCCCCATTTTTTTTGTTTTAAAAAATTATTTTTTATACGAACCCCCCCCC
>CAYJRN010000015.1:0-23496 GCA_964372915.1 uncultured Planctomycetales bacterium | reverse complement strand
CCGGCCAAAAATGAATTTTTTGGGGGGGCCATTTCCCCCCCGGGGGGGGTTTTTTGGCCCCCGCGCATTAATTATTCTGTAAAAAATTCGTTATTAATCGAACGCCCGCTCCCGTTGCCCCCGGGCCATAATACAACCGTCCAGGACTATCCGCATAAGCTGTTCCAGCGATATCCAAATGAGCCCAAGGAATTCCGTCGGTGAATTGCCGTAGGAATTCCGCGGCCGTCAATGCCCCGGCGGCTCCTTTGGGAAAACCGGTGTTCTTGATATCAGCAATCGGCGATTTGAGGGCCTCCTTGATTTCCGGATACACGGGAAGCCGCCAGGCGCGATCATCCGTCGCATTAGAAGAATGAATCAATTGTTTAGAAAGTTCAACATCATTGGTCATTAACCCTGAATAATCCTGTCCCAAGGCCACGACACAGGCACCCGTCAAGGTCGCCAGATCAATCAGCCGCGCCGGCTTGTAGTTTTTGACGACGTAGGCAATGGCATCCGCCAGGACCAAGCGGCCCTCGGCGTCGGTATTTCGAATCTCCACGGTCTTTCCCGAATAACCGCGAAACACATCGCCCGGTTTATAACTGCGCGAGCCGATCACGTTTTCGGCGAGCGCGCAAACAAACAGGATGTTTTTCTTAAAACCCATGGCCACGGCGTTCTTGAGAATTCCGATGACCGCCGCGGTCCCGCTCATATCGGTGCGCATGGTTTCCATGGAACCCGTGGGTTTCAAATTGAGTCCGCCGGTATCAAAAGTGATGCCTTTGCCGATGACGGCGGTGGTGGGGTCTTGCCTTTTCCCGCCTTGATACTTGACAATGATGAGCTTCGGCTCTCTGGGGCTGCCTTGATTGACCGCCAAATGAAGCCCCAGACCTTTGGCCTCCATTTCCTTTTTATTAAGAATCTCCGTCGAAATGTTTTTACGGCCTTTAATAAGCTGTTTAAGTTGCTTCTCGATAAATTCTGAAGTTACGGTGTCGGCATTATCATTGACAAGGTCACGGGTCAAGTTGACACCTTCGCAAATAAGCACGGTTTTCTCTAAAGCCTCATTTTTTGCCGCCGCGAGCGTCACGTCTTTCTTATCAACGCTTTGATCTTTCGGATCCTTGCTCTTATATTTTTTCCAAGCGTACGTGCCGATGAGCACGCCTTCCATAACCGCAATGAGCGTTTCGTTGTCAGTTGTATGCGGCACAACCGCCACATCCTTGATTTTGCTTAAGAACGATGACAAAAACGCCTTGCGCACGGTCATTCGCAATGCCGTAAGAGGATTCTCCTCGCCTTTTCCCACGCCGGTCAATAAAACCGTCTTTTTGTTCAACACCAGCGGAAACAGCTCACCGTCCTCGCCGTTAAATTGTCCGGACTTCTGAAGCGCGGCAATCTCCTTGGCGAGTTGGGCGTTGTGGAAATGATATTTCTTGTTTTTGATTTGGTCGGGTTCGATCAAAAGGACGGTCGCGGCATGATCGAATTTCACGGAAGATTGGAATTTCATCACTATTGGACTCTCCCTTCTTAAAAAAATTTCGGTGGTTAACGCTTTTCGATGGGAACGTAATCACGCTTAAGAGAACCCGTATAGATCTGCCGGGGCCGGCCAATCTTCGTCGCCGGGTCCTCAAGCATTTCTTTCCAGTGCGCGATCCAACCCGGCATGCGGCCGATGGCGAAAATGACGGGGAACATGTTGAGGGGAATCCCCATGGTCCGGTAAATGATGCCGCTGTAGAAATCGACGTTAGGATAAAGTTTCCGCTCAATAAAATACGGATCTTTTAAAGCCACGCTTTCCAGTTGCATGGCGATATCGAGAAGTTCATCATGGATTCCTTTTTTCTTAAGCAGCCGATCGGCCTGTTCCTTGATAATCTTCGCCCGAGGGTCAAAATTTTTATAGACCCGGTGACCGAAACCCATCAAACGAAAATGCCCTTTGCCGTCCTTGGCTAGGCCCACATATTTTTTGACGTCTCCTCCGTCCTTCTCAATGTTCATGAGCATTTCAATCACTTCCTGGTTAGCGCCGCCGTGGAGCGGGCCCCAAAGGGCGCAAATACCGGCAGCGATGGAAGCGAAGAGGTTGGCCTTGGAACTGCCGACGAGTCTCACCGTTGAGGTGCTGCAATTCTGTTCGTGATCGGCATGAAGAATAAGGAGGATCCGAAGAGCGCTCACCTCATCTTGATCAATAACATAATCGTTCGACGGAGTATTGAACATCATGTTAAGAAAATTGGGGACGTACTTTAAATCGGAGCGCGGATAAACGAACGACTGACCGATGGATTTCTTGTAGGAAAAAGCCGCGATGGTCCTCACCTTGGAAAGTAACTGCACGGCGACCGTGTCGATATCGACGGCGGAAGGATCAGGATTGACAAGCTCAGGATGATACGCCGAAAGGGCGCAGACCATGGCGGAAAGAATCATCATCGGGTGTCCCGCCGAAGGGTAGCCGTTAAAGAAATTCTTCATATCCTCATGGATCATCGAATGCTGAGTAAAGGAATCGGAGAATTTCTCGAGCTCAAGGTGGGTCGGGAGCTTCCCGTAAATCAAGAGATAGGCGGTCTCTACAAAAGTGGATCGTTCGGCCAACTGCTCGATTGGGATTCCCCGATAACGCAAAATCCCTTTGTCCCCATCGATAAACGTGATGGCGCTCTGACAGGAAGCTGTATTGCCGAGCCCCGGGTCAATAGTAACGTAGGAAGAGCTGGACCTGAGCTTGGAGATGTCCAAAGCTTTTTCGCCCTCGCTGCCGATGAGAATGGGAAGCTCATACGTCTTACCGTCCAAAATAAATTTTACTGTCTGGCTCATGGAGAAATCCTGGGCAATAATTAATGAGGGTCTGATCAAAGGACGCGGTCATTATATGCTGAATAAAAAATATTTTCAAGGTGAAATGCGATTAAGATGAGTGGCCTCGTACCTTGTCTTTGCGGCTGGAAAGGATATGCCAGATCAAGACCAGCGGCAGCAGGCACCCGGCAACACTATGAAAACCGCTGATCCACGCGCGGAACTGCTCGCTGTCGCAATAATAAAGCCCATAACCGCTCACAATCATCAATAAACATACGCTGACTATTACAAAAGCGGTGATTCGATTGCGTTGCTGTGCCCAACCACGCTGAATATGAGAAGGAATTAAGACCCCAAGGATTATCAGTGCTGTCATGGCCGCGGCACCGTGAATTTTTAGGAGCCAGGGCTCAAGCGAATAATCTTGTTCTTCGAATCCGCCTTGATCGAGGAGATAACGGACTATCAGCCAAATGACCCCCGAAAAAAACAACACACCGAAGGCACTATAAAACCAGAAATTCATTCGTGGACTAAAACGAGCCCTGCCGCTTCTCATATCGATCCTCTCTCCCAACGCGTAAACCCGGAGGCTATGGTTTTTTCAAGCTATCACGGCTTGCGGAATTCTTCAAACACAAAGAGCAATTTTTTGACGCCGTCGGTCACGGCTCTGGAGGAAATGGTCGCCCCGGTCACACCTTGAATATCTTTCCGCAACTTGAGCGGATCTTCCGACGTTTTGCCAACAAATTGTTTGATAAAACGTTTCTGGGCAATGGACCGGCCCCTTCTTTCCCGGTAATCCAGAACAGAGACGTTGAGGATTTTACCCGCCGGGTCAAGTCCGCAAAAATAGTGGATGGGCCCCCACTTTCCCGTCACAGTGTCTTCCATGGCATAGCCCAGCAGTTGCGAATCTTGTTGGACGGTCACAATAGTGTATGGCAACTCTTGCGGAGAAATAACAATCGCTTTCTTGATTGTTTGTGTATACAAAGGAAACGTCGTCTTGAGGGCCTGGTCAAATGTCATCAATTCTTCCGACCAGGCCCTCAAGACGGTCAACAACAAAAAACAAACGGCTTCCATGAGAATCTTTCGTGCCATAAAAATTCCCTCTTTAGAATCCTATCGCGGCGGAGCTCAAGAATCCGTTGTTGTCCCCTTTTTCCAATGGTTCATTGGTCGTGCTGTTCCACTGATATTCCAATTTGTAAACAAAATTCTCAACCGGACGATAATTAAGGCCTAAAGTGTAGCGGGTTTCACGATTATTTTCATCACCGGCGTCATTATCATCCTGGATGAGCGCCCAGTCGTAACGGCCCACGAGGGTGAAGGCGGGATTCTCAAATCCCCGCCCGAGGAAGGTCTTGTTGAGCCCATCAAACCAAAAATGATAATTCAATTGACCGTAAGCGCCTTGAAAAAAATTGGCCACGTCCGTACTACCAGGCTCAAATTCTTCTATATTAAAGTAAGCATATTCACCGACAAACTCCAAAGGCCCTAAGGTCGTCAGCCAATCGAATCCTTGGCCGTTGATGGCGTTACCTCGGGTGTCGTATTCGCCCCAATAGCCGCTTAGTCCGAGTTCCTGATTCAAAGCCGGGCTAACCGCCAAACGGCCGACCATGGCTTTATCGTCGTTATTATCGGTTTTAAGGCTCGAACGGGCGCCGCTTAAGCCCGTATCGGAAAATCCGTTGTCAAGTCCGTTGACCAGATATAACTCATAATTGAGTTTTAGATCCTCGTAGTTTCCTAAGGTGGGATTGAATTGACCAAAGATGCCGCCTCCGGCTTCCGTCCAGGTCGTAGGGATGACATCACGAGCCACAATCGGCCGGTCGGTTAAATCTTGAAGGTCGGAATCGTGATAGAGATTATAGCGCCCGAAAGGAACAAGTAAGGCGCCGGCTCTTAGGTTGATGGCGTCGGCGATCTTGTAATCCATATACGCCTGCTCGACCTTGACTTCACCGTCGGCGCCCGGCGAGTTGGGACCGCCGTATTCAATTTCTAATTCGGAATTGAATCCGATCCGGTCATGCACTTGGGCCCCGATGTTGATGATCCAACGGTGCTGCAGAAACGTTGAGCCCGTGTTTTCAAAATCCGCATATTCAAGATCGGCGTAACCGCCTAAGCTCACATTGCCAAACCCAAAAGGATTACGAACAACCAATCCTCCTCTTCCCACTGGTGCATTATCCCGTCCCACATATTCAACGTCCAGAGATTTTTCTTCAATCTTCTCAAGCTGGGCCACCTGTTCAGATTGTTTAGCACTCAATGCGTCGACCTTACCTTCGAGCTCCTTAATCCTGGTCTCATAATCCGCCTTCATTTCCTGCATCATGGCCTTGATTTCCTCTATAGAATCTGCCCAAACCGGCTGTGTCCACACAAGGGTAAGTCCAGCCATAAAACCAACGATTTTTCTACGCATTGCCTTCTCCTTTTTGTTGATATTTTGTTGAATGAAAAAAAAGAGCCCCTGGCAAACTACGTTTGCCAGGGGCTCTGGATTCTAGATCGCTTGCCTCTGTTTTAAGTTTTACATAATTCTCTTTTCAATATTCTTAATACGATCATCCACCTTTAGGCTAATTCATGACTGCCTTCCTTTTCAATTGATCCAGCAACACCTGACATTCATCCATGTCATCCAAACACTGCAGGCAATCCGTCAGCATTTCCTGATACTTAATAATACAAACCTGCTTGGTCCTCGGGCATTTTATTTCGTAGCCTGCTTTCGTCTTGACGAAAAGAAGCTTACCGCCGTCAGAACGAACCTGAACGACTTTCTCTCCGGATCTTTCTACAATTTTCTCGATCATACCGATGGCTTAATGTACGTTCAAAGATAACTTAATAACAATTCCTGCAAACTCCATACATCCGGAAGTTATGTTTCTTGGGAACAAATCCATTGGCCTTGGACAATTTGTCCTGAAGATCCTCAAGAAGGGTGTTATCTAAATACCTCTCTTGTCCGCAAACCAGACAGACGAGATGATTGTGGTGCTCGCAGCCGTTCTTACATTTGAATTGTTTGACACGGTAACCGAAGTCGATTTCGGTTCCCTGGCCGTTATCCTTAATGAGCTTGACGGTCTTATAAACATGTGTTTGATGCATAGGGTCCAGCTCTCCTGCCATATAAACACTCTAAATACGTTCCTTTTAAACTTATTTTAGGATGATGGTAACATTTCTCTTATACCTTGTCAACGTTTTTCTAGAAGTATTGTATTAGATGAAGTATTCGGGATCGAGAACAACAGCGGCGACCAAAAGTTGAACGATTCTTTCAACCGCAACTTGGCTGTCCTCATTCTCGATTAAGGTAAGATCAACCTCGGGACCATCGAAGCGATTCTCTCCGACGTTAATGACCAGAGTTTTATTGGGATGGTTGAGGGCTTTAAGCATTTTAAGCTCGTAATCATCGATGCCGGTGATGCTTGTGATCAAGATAAGACCGGCATCCGTCATGATATGAGCAAGCTCGCCCAACTGTTGCAGATGTTCGAATTTATCCAAGGTTTTATCTTTAGCTTGCCCGCTCAGCAAAGACAAACGATTAGAAACCCCTAAGAAATACGTATATTTCCCAAGATTAAAAAGGGCCTCTTCCAGAGCCTTGGCGATGCGCTGTTTACCGGTATCGATCTGTCCGGTAATAATAATGAAGGCCGACTTGTGTTCATATTTTGTGGCGCGTTTTTCGGGCGTAATACCGCTGCGTTCCCAATCGTAGTCACGCTTCTTGATGTGTTGGTTGAGGGAACTCTCCTCGTCAAAAATCGGAGCCAAAATAATTCCACCCCCGGCAATTTCGTAATTGTCGACAATGACGAAACGCCCGGTCTCGGCTATTTCGCCCACAACATCGAAGGCAACGGGCTTCATTGTTTCCAGAACGCACTCTGCCACTTCATGGCGATCAACGTGAGGCTTGGAAATCGAAGAAAGCTCCGAGGCGTTCATGACTCCTACAATGTCCGACAAAACAACCGGAACGTGCTGTGTGGCGATTTTTAGCTTGTAGATCTTTCCCTTAATGAACGGCTGTTTGCCCATCCAAAAGATATTGGTTTTAATTTTAGTGCTTACTTGTGGCGGTTTATCCTTAGCCCGGCACATAATCTCTCCGGGGCGGATATAAATCTGCGTGTCCAAAGAAACACCCGCGCTCTGGCCGGCAGAAACCCCTTGCTCTATCGGCGCGTTAAAACCTTCAACGCTTAAAATCTTTGATCTCTTTCCGGAAGGAAGGAAAACAACCTCTTCGCCGACTTCAATACTCCCCGACTCCACGCGACCGGCGACAATGCGACGGTCATCTCCTTCTTCAGTGAACTTATAAATATCCTGCACCGGCATGCGAAAAGGCATTTCATATTTGGAGGCGGCCTTCTTAAATCGATCCAAGGCCTCCAAGACAAATGCCTCCTGATACCAAGGCATGCGGGAGGACAAAGAAACGATATTGTCGCCTTCTCTGGCGGCGAGTGGAATGAAATTCGTGGGCTGTATCTTAACTTCTTTCAAGAATTTCAAATACTCATCCTTAATCCGATTAAATATTTCTTCGCGATATCCGACAAGATCCATTTTATTGACGAGAACCGTAACGTTTTTAATACCCAGGAAAGAAAGCATATAGCCGTGGCGTTTGGAATTTTCGCGAATGCCTTCGTTGGCATCGATCACCAAAAGCGCCGCCTCGGCGCGGGCCGCGCCGGTGATCATGTTCTTTAAAAATTCGATGTGTCCCGGGGCATCAATGATGATGTAATCGCGCTTCACGGATTTGAAAAAGCAACGGGCCGTATCGATCGTGATCCCTTGCGCTTGCTCATCCTTGAGAGCGTCCAAAAGAAACGCGTACTCGAAGGGCCGGGCATTTCGCTCGCAACGGGCCTTGACTTCTTCCAACTTCCCTTTGGGCAATGAGCCTGTATCGGCGAGCAAACGTCCGATCACGGTACTCTTGCCGTGATCGACGTGTCCGACAATAACCACGTTCATTTGTTCGCGTTTTAAGATTTCCATCTTATTTTCTAAAACTGTTTTCATTTTTGTAATCCTTCGTCGTTATGCTCCTCCCCGGCCCGCCGCTTGCGCTTGCCGGGGCGGGCAGGATGAGCCATCGGGGGAAATTCCCCCGATGGCTCACATATACCCTTCGCGCCTCAACGTTTCGAGACCTCCGCCGTCTTCTTTGTCCTGCGCCCGGCCGGAGCGCTCAGCGACGTTCGCGAACTTTCCCCCGCGCAATTCTTCAACGATCTCACGCACGTTCTTGGCGGTCGATTCGACCGGAAAGGTGCATGGATAGCAGCCGAGGGAACGATATCTTTTGCCATTACCCTGATCAAAGTATAAAGGAACGATGGGGATGTTTTCCCGTTCGATATATTCCCAGATGTTTAACTCTGTCCAATCTAAAAGCGGATGAACTCTGATGTGAGTTCCGGGCGCAAAATCGGTCTTGAACTGATTCCAAAGTTCCGGCGGCTGATCACCAATATCCCAATCGCTGTTGCGGTCGCGCGGAGAAAAATATCTTTCTTTGGAACGACTTCCCTCCTCATCAGCTCTGGCTCCGACGATGACACCCGTATAAGGCTCGGTATTCTCATCAAGCTCGTATTGTCCTGTTTTGTGATTGAGACGGTACCGCGGCCAGGTTCCGGCCAGCGTGTGCTTGAGCGCGTCGGTCTTCAAGAGTTTACAGCAGCTAATACGATCGACCGCGCCATCGGGATAAGTCCTCTTGGCCTTAAGCGCCGCTTTGTTTTGACCGTACACCATGTTGAGTTTCCATTGTTGTGCCAATTCATCGCGGTACTTGATCATTTCCGGAATCTTGTAACTGGTATCGATATGAACCAGAGGAAATGGAACATGGCCGAAGAATGCTTTTCGCGTCAGCCACAAAAGCACAGTGCTGTCCTTACCGATCGACCAGAGCATGGCAAGGCTTTTGAATTCACGATAAGCCTCGCGCAAGATAAAAACACTTTGCGCTTCGAGGGCTTCCAATTTATCCATGACTTTTTCCATAATATGAAAAACCTTACTTGTGGGGCCGGCGAGGATTGTTATGCAACCCGCATTCTTTTTGTTCAGGATTTTCCCACCACCAGCGGCCTGCCCGGATATCTTCACCGGGCTTGATAGCTCGAGTGCAAGGCGCGCAACCAATACTGACGAACCCTTTTGCATGCAAAGGATTCACATCCACTTTGTTTTCCTTAATATACTTACGCACGTCGTCCAAAGACCAATCGATCAAGGGATTGATTTTGATCTTTTGATTGACCTCATCCCATTCGACCCCCTCTAAATCACCGCGCGTGACCGACTGCTCCCGACGCAACCCCGTCATCCAGGCATCAACGTTGGTCAAAGCTCTTCTTAGCGGCTCAACTTTACGAATCCCGCAGCAAAGCTTGCGGTTCTCAACACTTTCGTAAAAAAGATTAATACCTTTACTGCGCACCATTTCCTCTACGGCTTTTGTATCGGGATAATAGATTTTAAAATTCAATTTATAGCGCTTCTGGGTCTTTGCCATTAAATCATACGTCTCTTGATGCAAACGTCCCGTGTCGAGGGTGAAGATCTCAACCTGCGGCGCCACTTTCGAGATTACGTCCGTGATAACCTGGTCTTCTTCTCCCAGGCTAGAGGCAAAATTAATCCGCCCCGAAAATTCCTGAACCGCAAGGCGAATGACATCTTGAACGCTGCGGTCTTTACTCTTCTCTTTGAGTTCTTTAATTCTCTGATTGTAATCCATAAAACCTCTTTTCATTAAATCGTGTACATCGGAATGGATTCCAGGCTATGACAGCGATTGCAGATTTCTTCGAACGTGACGCTACTTAAAAATTTTATCAGCGATGCATCGAACTCGGCCCAAATCGCCTCAAAGACATCCTCAGATTTGCTTTGCGTTTTTTTGATCTCATCTTTGAATGAAACGTGCGAAAAATCTTTCACCACATCACTCAATCGAATATCTTTGGGCAATTTAGCTAAACTGTAGCCGCCCTTTTTTCCTCTTGAACTTTGCACATATCCCAATTGTTTAAGGTTGATCAGAATGTGGGTCAGAAACTTCATGGGAATTTTTTGCCTTTGAGCAATATGCGTGACGTGCAAAGGTTCATGGTTGGGCCAATGCAGGCAAAGCTCTAGAAGAGCTCGACAAGCATAATTTGTTTTGGCGGAAATCCTCATTTTTCAATCCTCACTGTATCATTATTAAGTTTATCATCATAGTAATGATACAATAAAGCGCACCTCTTGTCAAGGGATTGATTTGACCAACCGATCGACAATCCGCGCGCTGCCGGAAGGCATGGGATATTTATGCAGGTCTTTGAATTTGACCCATTTACGGGTTGAATTAGTGGCAGGGTAAGATTTTAAGACACACTTCCAGACGTGCAGGTTAGCACGAAATTGGGTATAAAATTGCTGAACATTAAATAGCCTCTGCGCTGAATCCAAATCAATGCCTAATTCTTCCTTTACTTCCCGGAACAAGGCTTCTTGGGGAGCCTCCCCCGGTTCAATCTTGCCTCCTGGAAATTCCCAAAGATCGGCAAACAATCCTTTGGGCGGGCGTTTTTGGATAAAATAAGTGTCGCCTTTTTTGAGTAAGGCGATGACCACCTCGACATCTTTAATGATTCGCTCTTTGGGTTTAGGAATAATTTCCTGTAAACCTTTCTGGTAAGCACGGCATTCCGGGCGGAGTGGACAACTCAAGCAAAGCGGAGAGCCGTTACGACAGACGAGCGCCCCCAGCTCCATCAGCGCTTGATTAAAAATACCCACCTGCTTGGCAGGCATCACTTGATCGAGAAATTCTAAAATCTTTTTATCCTGCTTAGTGTCGGCAATTCCTTTGAGCGCCAGTTGGCGCATCATAACCCGACGAACATTCGCGTCGATAATCGGCAGCCGCTGGTCATAGGCAATACTTAAAACCGCGCCGACGGTGTAAGGGCCGAATCCCGGCAGCTTCCTTGCTCTTTCTGGGTCAGCCGGGATTCGGCCCTTATGCTCATCGCAAATGATCCGCGCGGATCTTTGAAGATTTCTCGCCCGGCTGTAATACCCCAGCCCCTGCCAGCTTTTAAGGATTTTTTCCGGCAAGGCCCGCGCGACATCCCAAACAGCGGGAAACTCCTTAACCCACCGTTCATAATAAGGAATAACGGCGTTCACGGTCGTTTGCTGCAGCATCACCTCCGAAATCCAAATCTTGTAAGGGTCTGCCGTCTTGCGCCAGGGCAGATCGCGGGCGTTCTTTTTGTACCACACAATCAAATTCCGCGAAAAGGAAGATCTCTTTTTCATTTCGATTGTATCCCGCCTTTAGCGGGACGGGGGCTCACAAGATCAAGGAATAATTCCATGATCCCCGCATGCTGTCCCACGGGTGATGTCATGGAGATAGAAACGCCGGGGTATTGGGCCTTGGCTTCTTGAACGATCCGGGGAATGTCCTGGTTCACATGCCTGCCGGAATTAAGGAAGTTCAAGAGCACAATAATTTCCATCGCGCCTTTTTTTACACACCGATCAATCCCTTCCGGAATATCCGGGCTTTCGATTTCCAAAAAAGCATATTCAAAAATCTTAATTCCGCTTTTGGACTTAAGCGTTTTCACCAATCGAACGACTTCCTTTTTGGTTTGAGGGGAATGACTACCGTGGGAAATAAAGAGAACGGCTGTCATGGAATGAAAATCGATTGAATGGGAGAAGAAGAACGCCTCAAGATGGCCTGATCCCCAAAGACAAAAGCATAGTTCAAATGCGCGCCGTCGATATAAATCGCGCCGTTACGCATGAGCGATTCAACCACTATGACCCGCTTCAAAGAAAGAACTCCTCCCGTATAATGATAATCGCGATGGAAATCATCGTAGAGCTCGCGCGGCTGATACTGGATGGCTGGGCTCTGTTGAGCAATGATCCGGCCCCCGGCAGAGCGAACGGCCCCCGAAGAACCTGCCGCGGTCGCGATCCAAAGACCCGAGCCGCGCTGTTCTTCCCTTTTGCCGTTAACGGTCAAATAATACCGGCTTATGGCTGCCGGGTTACGATGACAAATGAGGATATCATTTAAGACATTGATTTTATTGCGCCGCCGTTGGTAATGAAGAGTGAGGGAAATTCTGGGCAAGAGTTTGATTTTGAAATCACCGGACAAAACTTTATCAAACTTTTGAGCAAATGTCCCGCGATCGGCGCCGCAGAAACGCCCGACGCTGTGCTTCGGGTCGGAGTTGACCCCCAAAATCCATTGACCTTTCATGGCCCTGGCGGCCTCGAGAAATGTCCCATCGCCGCCTACCGTGATCACCAGATCATAAAGTGAGCCGTTGATTTTTCTGCCGCGGCACAATTTATGATATCTGACACCCGCTCGACGCAAAACGTCCTCAACAAAGGCAAGCGTTCTGTAATGGGTCGCATGCGCGGCTTTAAAATAAGTCATCTCCCGCGCCGGAAACGATGTTTGCTTGCCGAACCAGGCGCTTTTTCTTTCCAGAAAATAGATTTTGTAGGCGCTTTTCTTGTAGAAAAGAAGAACCCTTTGAGGCGAAATAATTTTCATTGAGTCATTATAACCTAAAAATGAGAAATCCTGACTCCTTTTTGCAAATCCTTGATGGAATGAAACACATAATCGGCGGCCTTAAGATATTCTTTGGGCAAAGACGTTGCGAGGGCCACGCAACGCAATCCCGCACTTTTCGCGGAACGAATTCCGAACGGAGCGTTTTCAACAACCACTGTTTCATTCGGCTTGACCTTGAGTTCTTTAAGAGCTTTAAGAAACGGTTCGGGATGAGGCTTGCCATGCTTCACGTCACTGCCGGTCACAATCACATCGAAAAGATTGTACAAATGCTGCGGCAGGATACGGTGCAATTCAGGACGGGACGTTCCCGTGACCAGGGCGAGCAAAAATTTCTCCCGATCAAGTCCGCGCAAAAAACGTCTCGCCCCACGAACAAATCTTCGCTTGACGATTTTTTTAAAGAGTTCTTCTTTACGGCACAGAAGTTGTTTGGCCTTTGTTTGGGTAAAAGGCTTTTTGTAAATCGTGAATATTTCGCGCACGCTGTGAATGCCCCGTTGGCCCTCCCGGCTGTAAATATCCAGATGAGTCACATGAATTCCCTCGTTGGCAAAAATCTTTTTCCAGGTCCGAAAATGATCCGGCATAGTATTGGTGATGACACCATCCATATCAAAAATGACGGCTTTGGTCTTCAAATGAATTTTGGACATGGGAAGATTATGGGAGGCGGGACTTAGACAGGAAAATTTTTATTAAACTCTTCGAAGCCGCCGATGATACTGAAGACTTCCTTGAAACCATTTTGTTTAAAATATTGAGCGGCCGATTGGCTCGAAAGGCCATAATAACAATAGCATATTAAAGGTTTATTCTTATCTGCTTCACCCAGAAACGAATCGATATTTTGGTCGGTAACCAAAAGGGCATTGGGAATGTGGGATGTTTGGTAAGTCAACGGATCGCGAATGTCAACAAGAGTGGCGTTCCCACTATCGATCAATCTCTTCGCTTCCTGAATATCGATTTCTTTAAAACTATCCATAATTTAATCCGTAATATGATGTTTAATGACCTTGCCATCGACCATGTAAATCACGTCCTCACAGATATTCGTGGAGTGATCGGCAAGTCGTTCAATATTTTTGGCTGCAAGAATCAAATCAACAACCCTCTCAACGGGCGCTTGGTCTTCGGGCCTGCTTTGCAGTAAAGCCATAAAGACCGAATGATTAAGATCATCCACCTCATCATCCCTTTTACAAACCTCGTAGGCGAGCTTGGAGTCTCTATTGACAAAAGCATTGAGACTGTCTTTGAGCATGGCCTGAGCCACGGCTGCCATTTTAGGAATATCGAGTTTGAGTTTAAGCGGCGGGACCTTGATAAGATCCAACGTTCTCTGAGCAATATTAACACCCAGATCTCCAATTCTTTCCAAATCATTGGTGATTTTCATCGTTGAAGTAATAAAACGTAAATCCCCTGCCGTCGGCTGGTAGAGCGCCAACAACTTCATACACAGATTATCGATCTCCACTTCCAACATATTCACGGCGTCATCAGACTTAATGACTTTGTAAGCGAGTTCGGAATTGCGTTCCATCAGAGCTTTGATAGAGGTTCCAATGCTTTCTTCTACCAAGCCGCTCATCTTCAGCAGTTTTTCTCTTAATTGCTTGAGAGATTCATCAAAATATCGTTGCATAGCATCACTCCTTTTTCAATTGCCAAGGGTAGCAAATTTTAGCCGAAGCGTCCAGTAATATAATCGTGCGTCCTTTGTTCCTTAGGGTAAGTGAAGATAAGGTTGGTGCGATTGAATTCGATAAGTTCTCCCAGCAACATAAATCCCGCATAATCGGAAACCCGCGCCGCCTGTTGCATGTTGTGAGTCACGATGACGATCGTATAATTTTTTTGAAGAACCCGCATGAGTTCTTCAATGCGCTCCGTCGCTATTGGGTCCAGCGCCGAACATGGCTCGTCCATAAGAAGAATATCAGGCTTGACCGGCAACAGCCTGGCCACGCATAATCTCTGCTGCTGTTCTAAGGAAAGATTAAGGGCGTTCTTACCTAGCTTATCTTTCAAGTTATCCCACAACAGCACCGCCTTCAAACATTCTTCAATGATCCTTTCATAATCTTTCTTTTGTGCAGTTTGATGAATCTTGGGAGCGAACAAAATATTTTCAGCAACGCTTAAAGGAAAAGGATTGGGCCGCTGAAACACCATGCCCACTTTCTTTCTTAAGTTCACAAGGTCCGTTTTAGGTTCGCAGATATTCTCGCCATCGATCAGAATATCACCGGAAATCCTTGTCCCTTCGATAAGATCGTTCATCCGATTAAGAGCCCTCAAAAATGTGGACTTACCGCAACCCGAAGGTCCGATGAGGGCCGTGATCGTATTCTTGCCAATTTCCACGTTGATGTTTTTAAGCGCGTGAAAATCGCCGTAATGAAGATCAAGATTTTTGACTTGAACAATAGACATCAACCAAATCTCCCCGAGATATAATCGTTGGTCTTAGGATGAGATGGTAAAGTGAAGATCTTTTCCGTTTTGTCGACCTCAACAAGCTTGCCCATCAGAAAAAAGGCCGTGCGGTCGCTCACTCGTGCGGATTGTTTAGTATTATTGGTGACCAGAATCTGTGTATATCGATCCTTGAAACGGAACATGGCTTCTTCGATTTTGGCCGTTGAGATGGGGTCCAACCCCGAACAGGGTTCATCATAAAGAATAATCTCTGGTCCTACCGCTAACGTGCGAGCCAGACACAATCGCTGCTGCTGCCCACCGGACAATCTCATGGCTGAGAGATCCAAGCGGTCCTTGACTTCATCCCAAAGATAAGCTTCTTTAAGAGTTGTCTCCACAATCTCATCCAGTTTTCTTTTATTTAAAACTCCGTGTCGACGGGGGCCATAAACCACATTCTCGTAAATGCTCAGCGGCAGCGTAATGGGTAACGCAAACACCATTCCCACGCGTTTTCTTAAATGCCCTATGTCGATATCCTCATCAATACTCTGCCCATCCAAAAGGATCTTCCCGTTTTTTCTGTAATGACGATCCAGATCATTGAGACGATTAAAAGCGCGCAGCAAAGAACTCTTGCCGCTGTTGGACGGTCCGATAATCCCTAAAATTTCGCGTTCATAGACATCGAGATTAATAGAAAAAAGCGCCTGAATGTCGCCGAACCAAACGCTTAAATCATTGACTTGAATTTTAATTTTTGCGTTTACCATTTTTTCTTTTTGCGGAATTTGGTACGAACCACAATCGCTACAAAGTTCATCATCAAGACCAGCATCAATAACACCAAGGCGGTTCCGTATCTGACCTTCACATCCACATTAGGAACTTGGGTGGAAATGACATACAGATGATAGGGTAAGGCCATGACCTGATCAAAAACCGAATGTGGCAATTTAGGCAAGAAAAACGCGGCGACCGTAAAAAGAATCGGCGCCGTTTCTCCCGCCGCGCGGCTGACAGCCAAAATAATACCGGTGAGGATCCCAGGCAAAGCATAAGGCAGCACCGAATAACGGGTCGTTTGCCATTTCGAAACACCTAAAGACAGGCTCACTTCTCGAAAAGATCGAGGAACACTTTCCAGTGCTTCTTTGGAAGTCGTGATGATGATCGGCAACACCATAATAGCCAACGTCAACGATCCAGCCAGGATCGAGGCTCCAAATTTAAGAAACATCACAAAGATCCCCAAACCGAACAATCCATAAACGACCGATGGAACCCCAGCCAAATTAATGATCGCGAGCTTAACAAGGCGAGTAAAAAGATTATCCTTGGCATATTCCGTCAAATAAATAGCGGCCATCACTCCTAAGGGAAGCGCAAAGACAAGAGTTCCTATGACAAGATAAAGAGTTCCCATAATCGCCGGGAAAATGCCGCCCTCCCTCATTCCGTTCTTGGGCATCGCCAAGAGAAATTCTGCGGAAAGCGCTCCCGCCCCTTTTTGAAGAATAATCCCAACGATGATAATAACCGGCAAAACGACAAGCAGTGTCGCGCAAAACAACAGAGCAAAAGCGATTTTTTCCGTCCGATAAGGATTGTGTTTCATTTTAATTTTCTGTGAACGGCCCAATCGGCAATAAGATTGATACAAAACGTTATGATAAAAAGCACGATACCTATTGCAAAAAGAGCATAGTAATGTTGGCTTTCGCGCACCGTCTCTCCCATTTCCGCCGCGATCGTGGCGGTCAAGGTCCTCACGGGCTGAAAAATTGAATTCGGGATACGGGCGGCATTGCCGGTAATCATCATAACCGCCATTGTCTCACCGATGACGCGGCCGATTCCTAGCATAATAGCCGCGACAATCCCTGAAGAAGCAGCTTTTAAAACCACCCGCCAGATGGCCTGCCAGCGAGTGGCGCCGAGCGCTAACGCCGCTTCCTTATACTTTTGGGGAACGGCGTTTAGGGCATCTTCGGAAATACTGACAATCGTCGGCATGGCCATGAAGGCGAGCATCACGGCTCCTGAAAACGCCGTTAATCCTGTCGGTAAATTGAGGAATTTTTTCACAAATGGCACCAGTGTGGTCATCCCAATAAAGCCAATAACAACACTGGGAATGGCAGCCAACATTTCGATCCCGGACTTGAGGATCTCTCGGGCACGCGGCGAGGCAATCTCCGCGATATAAACTGCACTCGCAACGCCGATGGGAACCGCAATGATCGTGGCCCCGATCGTCACAAAAAGCGAGCCCATAATGAGAGGCAAAATCCCAAACAACGGCGGATCAGAGATCGGATACCATCTGCGACCCAAAAGAAAGTCGCCCAGGTTCACGGTCTTTAAAAGCGAGAATCCTTCCCGCGCCAGAAAAATGAAAATCAACACCACAAAAAGGATCGATGTGAATCCACACAGATAAATGATCTTCTCGATAATCGATTCTTTGAAATTTTTCATTTTATAGAATGGATTGGAACAAAATCCACTTCCTGCACGATCTTCTGACCTTCGCCGCTTAATACAAAATCGATAAAATCTTTGACTAAATCTTTAGGTTTCCCCTGAGAATACATAAAAAGCGGCCGGGAAATATAATAGCTACCGTTCATGACGTTTTCAATCGTTGGCGAAATATAAGGGCTGTTCTTGTCTTTGGCAATGGCTAAAATTTTCTGCGTAGGATTTTTATAACCGATCCCATAATAACCGACGGCATTAGGATTCTGTGCGACCTCATCCGCGATGGCCTGGGAAGATGGCATCAAAAGCGCCCCGTCGTCGAATTCTTCCTTACGTTTGGCATCACCGTGGCGCAAAACATGTTCTTTGAAGTATACGTGCGTTCCAGAATTGACTTCCCGAGACAACAGAACAATGGGCAAATCATTGCCACCGACCTCTTTCCAGTTGCGGATTTTACCAGTAAAGATATCGGCTACTGCATCGGCCGTAAGTTGATGAATAGGATTTTGGGTACTCACCACAACCGCCAGACCATCCATCGCCACTTGAAATTCAACGGCGTCAATACCATTGGCTTGGGCGGCGGCGAGTTCCTTTTCTTTAATTTTACGGGAAGATTCCGCGATATCACACGTTCCGGAAATAAGCGCTGAGAGGCCCGTCCCTGAACCTCCTCCGGTTACCGCAACCAGAGAATCCGGATGTTTTTGCATGTAATGTTCGGCCCATGCCTGACCAAGATTGACCATCGTATCCGAGCCTTTGATTTGAATAGAATTGAGTTTTATGTCGACGCTTGAAGATGATTGTCCTTCTTTGGCACAGGAACAGATGAGAGGAAAAAGAAATAGGAGGAGAAAAAATAAAAATTGAAATTTGAAATTGGACTGACTCATAATCTTAATTTGAATCTGAATTTTATATGGCTTTAGTATGGACTTTCTCTATAAATATTAGATTAAAATTATATTAAGATTGTATTAAGAAGGATTTTGCTTATTGACCTTTCCACTATTAGCGCCGTATATGGAAGTCAATATTACCTTTTCTCTCCTCGAGACTGGAAAAAAACTTACGGCTTTAAGGAAGAAAAGGTTAATAAGTAGCGGCAAAGGGAAGGAAAACCGAGAATGTCGAACCCTTACCAAGCTCGCTCTGGACGGAGACTTTGCCGTTATGAACTTGTAGAATGTGCTTCACAATCGATAACCCAAGGCCTGTTCCTCCCATATCCCGTGAGCGCCCTTGATCCACACGGTAAAACCGCTCAAAAATCCTCGAGATATCTTGCTCTTCAATCCCAATACCGCTGTCTTGCACATCAACACGAACATAAGTATCTTCTCGATAAACATTAATCTTGATAGAGCCGCCGACAGGGGTAAATTTGATCGCATTCTCCAAAAGATTCAAGAACACCTGTTCCATCCTGGCTCGATCAAGGAAGACCAGCGGAATTCCTTTGGCCACATCCAAAGATACACTATGCTTGTGAGATTCAATGCGGTCCTTACATAAGTTGACAACGGATTCCACCACCGAGGCAATCGAAACTCTCTCAAAATTTAATTCCCTGTCCTTTGATTCCAGCGCAGATAAACTCAGCGTATCATCGACAAGGTTTTCCAGGCGTTCTGTGTGCTTTTGAATGATATCAAGAAACTTCCTGGCCTTCTGCGGATCATTCATGGCGCCGTCTTTTAAAGTTTCGACAAATCCTTTGATGGAGGTGAGCGGAGTCTTAAGTTCATGCGAAACATTGGCCACAAACTCGGATCTTAGCCGCGCTAATCTTTTAAATTCTGTAATATCATGAAAGACGGCGACCACACCGCCGAGTGTCCCTTTTTCCGCCAAAACCGAAGACACCTGAACACCAAAATGACTTTCCTGGGGGGCAATAACCATGATTTCTTTTCTTAAAGATTTTTTATGGGTGATCGCTTCTTTGAGCAATGAATTGATTTCATCGTTACGAATGACTTCCCAATAAGGTCTGCCAACAGCATTTAAGGAACGCAGATCCAACATATTGAAGACCGGCGGATTCATAAGGATAATACGCTCGTCCTTGCCGATGACAACAACACCTTCCTCCATACTGGAGAGAATCGCCTTGAGTTCATTCTTATCGCTAGTAATTTTAGCCAATTTACTTTGTAGTTCAACAGACATTTGTTCCAGGTTGTGAGCCAATTCCCCCAACTCATCGCTGCGAGACAATAAAAGCTGACCGCCAAAATCTCCTCGAGTGATCTTTTCTGTAACTTTTTTCATCTGCTTGATGGGCTTTAAGAATATTTTCCACATGACCACGCTCAAAACCGATCCTGTCAGGATGGTCACTGCTCCTATGAAAAAGAGCGACTCACCTGGAATTCTAAAGAAAGCCCACAAAAAAATAAGACAGCCCACGACGACTGTCATATTGGTTAAAAACAATTTACCTAGTATTTTATTCATCCGCTCCCTCGAGGTCTTTAAAGCGATAACCGATGCCTCGTATGGTCTCGATCAAATGTGCGGCCTTCCCCAGTTTCACCCGCAGGCTGCGGATATGCACGTCCACGGCCCGGTCCACGATGTATTTGCCTTCTTTCCAGGCGCCATCCATGATTTGATCCCGCGAAAAGACCCGCCCCGGGGAACGGGAAAGGAATTCCAAAATATTGAACTCGATGGTCGTTAAGACGACCTCCTTGTCCTTATACGTAACGCGATGCTTGATCTTGTCGATGAAAAGGCCGTTCAGACTTCTTACATCAGAGACAGACTCTTTCTCTTTCGCTCTTCTTAAAATCGTCTTGATGCGGGCCGTCAATATTTTGGGACTGAAGGGTTTTGTGACATAATCGTCTGCGCCCATTTTAAGTCCTACGAGAATATCGGATTCTTCCCCTTTGGCCGTGAGCATAATAATGGGAATATTTCTCGTTTTTGACTCTTGTTTAAGAAGACGACACACTTCGAGACCATCCATCTCGGGCAACATAAGATCGAGCACGATAAGAGAAGGCAGCTCATCTTTGGCCGCCTTGAAGGCTTCTGTGCCATCAAACGCCTGAACAACATTGAATCCCTCCTTTTCAAGATTGTATTGAACTAATTCATTAATGTCGCGTTCGTCATCAACGACCAATATTTTCTCTTTGGGCACTGATATTCTCCGTAAAATTTTTTTTATTTATTATAATACCCGCAGGCGTTTGTTCCAAAGATATTCTTGCCTGCTGTCAAGCTTCTCTACTGACCTTTCTGTTTCCAATGGTAGTCAGCCCCGCCTTCCCTCAATACCTGACAGAGGAAGGCGGGACAGTCCTTGCTTCCTCTAAAAAATATTTTAAGGAAAGCAAGGGCAGTATTACCTTTTCCCCGACGATTATCAAAGGGCTGACTCTATTATTGGAAAGGAAAAGGTTAATAAAATACAGGAAGCGCTCTGTTTTAGAATTTGAAGTTGATGTCACCTTGGAAAAGGCTTTCAGGCGCTTTGATTGTTTTGATTCTCTCATCGCGATAATAATCGAATGCCAGAGAAACGCCCTTAGCAAAACCCATTTCGAAAATAGCTTCATAGCCTTTCACATCGGTCGCACCGCTATAAAAATCGGAGTCCGGCAAGATATCAAGCCAAGCGTCCTTTCCGATCGATTTATAGGCACCCGTGATTTTCCAAGTCCCCCAACCGCTCACTTTGGAATTCCCCAAATAACCACCGGCCATCCAGGCAACATTCTGACTATCAGCTGAAGGATTCTTCATATACTCTCCAAAAATCCCCACTCTCGGCAGATCAATAGGGAAGTTATCGCCTAAGGGATCATTAAGACCAAATTCGGAAACGACACCACCGGAGGTATACCGAAATTCGTATTCGCCAGCACCGTTAGTAGTATTGGTGGCAGGGCTTGAACGATTGGACAACGCGGTTTTTCCAATGTTATCCATACCATTAAAAATCCCCGCGATCTTGTAGTCGATTTTTTCGCTCATGAGCTTTCCCTGGATTCCACCTTGAACAACGTACATAAAGGGATCGGCCTCATTGGTGCCACTTTCACCTGCCTGAAATCCTGCTAACATACCCCATAATTTGAGAGCATCGGACAACTTATAATTGGCCTCGATAGCGCCGCCCTGAGGGGTGATGTCTGAATCCCACAGGAATTCCATGGGTTCCCAGATAGGATTTTTCATCTGACCGCCGGTGAAGGCTAAACGATCATCGGGAGTATACTTCACATAAGCATAATTCAAAGAGATGAAATCCTTGGCAAAAGAATCTCCAAAGGAAAAATTGCCGGCGCGCGCATTGCTATTATTAGCAGTGGTAGTACCGCCGCTGGTTGCGATACCGACACCGAGCATGATCTTGTCGTTGATTTTCGTATCGACCCCTAAGCGCATTCTGATTCTTCCTCGGCTTCTGTCCTTTTCATTGGCATCGGCGCTGTTACGTTTCTCGTATTGATAACGCAGACGAAAATCGCCGGAAAGCTTCATATCCTGGACCCACTGAGGGGTATCATTTTTAAAATTGGCTGTTCTTATTTCTTTCTCATCGTCAACAATCTGATCTTTCAATTTGGCCGCTTCACTCTCGGTCAAAATCTTTTTATCAACTAAAAGCTGAATCAATGAATCCACTTGAGTTGTGGCCGTGGCGGCAGAACTAAAGTTGGGCAAACAGATCCCCAGGGCGGCAACAAAAATCATTATCAACTTTCTCATCCCACTTCCTCCCATTCCATTAGTCATTGAAGAAAGACTTTCTAAACACACGCAAGTCTTTCTCAACAAGCTTTATGTTTTCTAAACATCTTTTCGACTTTGGAGAATATATACAGAAGATATTAGGAATTGATGATTTTTGTGTAAAGATTTGATTAAAAAATGGAATCTCTGGGTGGGACTAAACATACGGAGGGTCTCTGTCCCGACGCTTCATCGGGACAGGGGCCCTTTTAAAAACATTTAAAATCTTTAATAATTTTTCACTTGATACTGACGATCTTCACTTTGAAATCCAGCTCTTTACCGGCCAGAGGATGATTGAAATCGAGTTTGACTTTGTCGTCGTTGATTTCCATGACGGTTGCCGGGAAAACGTCCCCCTGATCATCGTTCATCTCTAATAGCGTGCCGACTTTAAGATCAATATCAGAAGGTACAAGCGTTTTGGGGACTTCTTGGACGGCCTTCGAATCGATCTGACCATACCCCTCTTCCACGCTCACCTTGAATGACTTTTCCTCACCGGCCTTCATTCCGGTGAGATTCTTTTCCAAACCTGGAATAACGTCCCCCTTGCCGTGCACGTATTCGATGGGCCCGAGCTTCTCGGAATTTTCGATTTCCTTGCCGTCAACCGTTAACCAATAATCAAAGCCGACGGTCTTACCATTTTCTACAACAGCATTGGGATCCGCGACAGGAGCTGGCGCGGACGCTTTAACGGAAGTATCCGTAGGCGGTGTCGCTAGAGCGGCCGCTGATGGGACAGCCGCCGCAGGGGCGCTGGCTGCATCTGTGGGTTGAGGAGCTGGAACAGCACTTGCAGGAACAGCCGGGGCAACAGTTGGTTGTTCTTCTGCATATAAGGACTGACCAGTCAATACAGCAGAGGTCAAAAATACTAAAACAAAGATCGGAGCTAAAACAACTCTCATACACCTCCTCTATAAGATAAGGCCCCTGCGCCTTGCCCCGTCTTGACGGGACAAACAATGGGACAAAACACCTGGGGGTCTTAGTGTAGCTTACAATTTGACAACGTTCTTGGCTTGTTCGCCTTTAGGGCCTTGTTCAATCTCGAATTCGACCTCCTGGCCTTCTTCCAAAGACTTGTAACCGTCCCCCAAAATGCCGCTGTGATGCACGAAAACATCTTTCCCGGACTCCGGAGTAATAAAACCATAGCCTTTCTGGTTGCTGAACCACTTCACTTTACCTTTTACCATTCCTTACTACCTCCCGTTATTTTTCCTCATTCCCTGTTCCCTTTTACGAAAGTCCTGCGAAGTATTTTCAAGATACTATGCCTGCATTTTTTTGTCAATATTTAT
>CAYJRN010000014.1:28018-33549 GCA_964372915.1 uncultured Planctomycetales bacterium | reverse complement strand
GCCTCTTTGAGATCGATCTTCCCAATCGCCTCCTGAACTTTCGGGATGTAACGCGGATCAACGCTGAACTTCCGTATCCCAATTCCCAAAAAATAAGGAAAGTATTTCGGCTCCTGCGCCATGTCGCCGCAAATGGAAACATCGATCTTGTGAGCGTGGGCCGCATCGACCACTCTTTTTAGCGCCCGCAAGACGCTGGGATGATGAGGCAGATAAAGATCCGCCACTTTTTCGTTGGTGCGGTCCACCGCCAGCATGTATTGGATGAAGTCGTTGGTGCCGATAGCGAAAAAATCGGATTCTTTGGCCAAGTCATCCAGGATTTCCATGACAGCAGGGAGCTCCACCATGATCCCGACTTGAGGAGCCTTCTGGCATTCCAGTTTTTCCTCCTGCAAGGTCTTGATGCAATTTTTCACAATCGATTTGGCGCTCAACAGTTCGTCGAGAGAAGAAATCATCGGAAACATGATTTTAATCTCGGCATCGCAGCCCGCCCGCAAGATCGCCCTAATCTGCTGCTCAAAAATATCCTGATGTTTTAAAGAAAAACGGATCGAACGCATCCCCAAGAATGGATTCTCCTCTTTACTGAAATCATAATAGGACAAGACCTTGTCCCCGCCGATGTCGAGCGTGCGAAAGGTGATTTCTTTGCCCCGCATCGTGTCCACTAATTTTTTATAGATGACGTACTGCTCTTCCTCCGTCGGAAAATCACTGCGCACAATAAAGGGAAATTCACTGCGATAGAGCCCCACCCCTTCGGTCTTAAATTCATTCGCGGCCTTTAAATCCCCCAGAAGATTGATGTTCGATAACAGCGTTACCCTCATCTTGTCCTTGGTGAACGTCTGCGCTGAGACACGATCCTTGAGGGCTTCCGATCGCTTGCGTGCCTCATCCCGTTCTTTAAAACTCGCCAAAATTTCTTTTTCCGGATTCACGTAGATCGTCCCTTGCTCGGCGTCCAAAAGAATCATGGTATTGTCGCTCAAGTTGAGCAGCTCTTTCTGTTCAGCGATCACGACGGGAATTTGCAAGGACCTCGCCAGGATGGACAAGTGAGAACTAACCCCCCCGCTTAAAAGAATAATGCCTCCGACTTTCTGTGAAGAAAGCTTGAGAGTATCGGAAGGAAGCAGTTCCTGGGCGATGACGATCTTGCCTTCAAAATCTTTATGGTGGCGGCCTGTCCCGGTGAGATTCTCCAAGAGCCGTCGGCCGATGTCTTTGACGTCCTGAAACTTTTCGCGCAAGTATGTATTCTGCATGCGGCTGAAGATCTGAATGTAGTGGTCCACTATTTTTAAAACCGCCTCCGGCGGGTTCACCCCTTTCCTGATCAATTCGATGATCGTATCGACGAAGGCCTTGTCCTTGAGCATCAGAATCTGGGCGGAAAAAATGAGAGACGCCCCGTTCGAAAGTTTTTCTTCGATCTCTTGCTGGAGGGTTTCGAGTTCTTTTTCCGTGTTCTGCAGGGCTTTTTTAAAATCTTCCAATGAATAGACCTTTTCAAACTTCCTCTGGGCCGCGGGAAGAGAAAATATGTCCGAGCCTAAGATGACTGCCTTGGCATAAGCGTAACCGGTGGACGCGACCCGCCCTTTGAGGAATTTAAGAGGCTGCCTTAAACCGACAGCTCCCCGGGGCCGTTCTTTATCGTGCAGGACCATAAGCAGCCTGGTCGTTTCAATGGTGTTGGCGAGCTGAGAAGTAATGGCCCGGAAGACTTTGATGTCCTCCTCGGTAAAATAATTTTTCTGGGAGTTTTGAATGACGATGGCGCCGATGCGCGTCTGCCCGCGGACGATTGGGACAACCAGCAACGATTCATATTTCTCCTCGCCAATGCCGGGGAAATACTTGAAATTGGGATTCTGACTCGCCTGGCGTTCACAGATGGGGCGCAATTCCTTGATGGCGAGCCCCGTCAGCCCTTCCCCTAATTTCATTTTGACATTGTTGATGGATGTGGGATGCAGTCCATGGGTCGCCTTGAGGACCAATTCCTGCGTGTCTTCATAAAAAAGGTAGATGGAGCACACCGGACAATCCATGTGTTTCGAGATCATGACGACGATGTTCTGTAGGAAGGCCTCGAGGGTGGTGGTATCGACGAACAAATCGCTCAATTCGCCGATATCGCAGATAAGTTTGGCGTGATCGCGTTGAGTGGATGACATGGAAGCTATGGATTGAATTGAGGTAGAAAAATCGGGGCGGGCGGATTTGAACCGCCGACTTTCTGCTCCCAAAGCAGACGCGCTAGCCAGCTGCGCTACGCCCCGGTAGATAACGGCTTGGTGCGCTAGTCCCGACGTTTTTCTATATAAAACATTGTGGTAGTCGGGACTCCGACTTCCTTAAAATCTTTTAGAAAACGTCGGAGCCAGCTGCGCTACTCCCCGTTGAAATCAATGTAAAGTATAAAGTGTTAAAACCGCTCCAGTATAACATCGGGTCTTAAGTCTTGCAAGCGCCCCTCTCTACTAAGAATTGTAACCCCAAAGCTCCGCCTATTCGTCGGAGCTTTGGGGTAAATTCGCACTTATAAGTTACGTCGTACAAAACACTCCGTAACTTATGTGCTCTTTTAGGGAAGTCATTGAAAGTCGAAACCTTTAGGGTATAATACCTCCAATGAAATTCAAATTCGTCGTCATCCTTCTGGTTATTCTGGCCATAGGAACCGCCTTGTTCTTTTATATCAACAAATACTTCCTCCCGGTACGGGCGAAGCAGATCCTTATTGAGAAGGCTCAAGAGGTCCTCAAGAGAAAGGTCACCTTCAAAGACATCCATTTCAATTTTTTAAAAGGGTTGACGATTCACCAGCTTACCATCTTTGAAAAAGGCTCATCGGATACTCCCTTTATCACTATCGATGAGCTGAGCGCCGGCATCCTCTATGCGCCCTTATTCCGAGAGAGAAAAATCATCATCCCTTCTCTTAAAATCACCCATCCAACTCTCACCTTTATTCGCAGCGACGAAAATACCTGGAATTTCAGCGATCTCATCCCATCCCCGTCCCAAAATCCTTTTTCTTTCTATTTGAGCAACTTTTCCATGGAGAATGGAACCATCCAATGGATTGACCGTTCTTCCTCTTCTCTTTTTGAGGAAACCATTGAGAATTTAGGGATCAAGGCCGGCCTGTCGCCTAAAAAGGGTATCCATTACACAATTATCGCAAGCGTCCCGAAAAAATTTTCCACTCTCAAGATCAATGGTGATTATAAATTCGCTTCAAAAAAATTGTCCGCGCAAATCTGGCTCAATCAAATTCATTTGGACGAATATCTTGGGCGGTATCTCAAAATTCCTAACTTTGAGTGGAAGGCCGGAACGCTCATTTCTGCCAATATTACGCTCGAGGCGCAAGACAAGAATCTCGAACTCTCTGGCGCGACAGAAGTTCAAGGGGCTGATTTTACCGTCGGTAACAAAGAATATCTTGGAGACCTTAAAACCAGCGCGACGGGATTGTCCTTGAAGAATAATGTCTTTAAACTTAAGACCGATCTTACCGGAGGTGGGGTTTCGGTCCGCTTGACTCCCGACCACCAACTGAATGGAGATGTGCAGATCTCTTCCTTAAATATGAAGTGGGAAGGCAGCACCTTTAACCTCGAGTCCGACATTGCCGTTCAAAAATCTGACTTTCGGTTCAAAGATAAAACGACGATCGCGGGGAATCTCAAATCCGAAAAAATACTGCTTTCTGTTCTTAATGAAGTCCTGCAATTGACCGCTGATCTTAATGCCGACAATCTTCAGGTTCATTTTGGGGACGGAGGGAAATTTACCGGTGCCGTGACGACCCCCGCCCTTCACCTTCGCTGGCAGGATCAAACGGCCGTCCTCAAAGCGGATCTGGATTTAAAATCAGCGCTCCTTCATATCAACGGCCAAAAGGAAATTCAAGCGGAGGTCACCGCCCATGAAAGCGCTCTGGTGGTACAAAAAGACGTGGTGGACTTGAGAAGCAAGCTGGCCTTTCAATCCTCTTCGTTCAAAATGGGTGATCTCCTATTGACCGGCGTTTCTAACCTTAATCTTCATTTCTCCTACAACCCGAATCAGGAATGGCATTGGACTTACGATGGGTCGATGAACGGAAAAGACATAAACTTGACGGGGCTTCCTTACGCGGGAGAAGTAAAAAACATCGAGGGAACAGTGGATTTTACCAACGATAAGATAAGCTCCGGCGGTTTAAAAGGCATCTATCAAGGCAAAAACTATCATTTGTCAGGGACCCTCGAGAATTTCAGCCGACCCGTCTTAAAAACCACTTTGCAATCGGATGATCTTAATTTCGAGACCGACATCAATATTCTCAATAATGCCTTTCAGATCACTGCCTTTAAAGGAAAATATTTCGAATCCGCGTTCGACGTGAAGGGTGATATCCACATTTTGGAGGACACCACCCCCGTGTTCAATGTCACCAGCCGGCTCGATCTTCAGTTAGAAGACGCAGAGCGCCTGCTTCCTTGCTTAGCAACGGGGATGGGCTTAATCAAGCCGAAAGGACTAGTGTCTCTCAACGCGTCATTTCGGGGGACTCCCAAGGACTGGCGCAACTGGAGCGTCCTTGTCAAAGGCACCAGTCCGGAGATAACGCTTCAAGGGTACAAACTTTCGGATGTGGATCTCACCTTTGATGAGCGCGACCAGAATGTGAACAAATGCGATGTGAGCGCGACCTTTTACGGCGGAAAATTAGTGTTGAAATCCTCCGCGGACTTAACGACGACCCAGAGCCCTTATCGAACGAATTTGAACCTCGAGGATGTGAATTTAGCCGAACTCCGCGAAGATTCACCCTTAAAAACCAAAGATATCGCAGGCACCCTCATGGGATTCGTCGTTTTGCACGGGAACCTCAACGACCTTAAGAATTCCCAAGGCAACGGCAATATCTCCATCACCGACGGGTATCTGTGGCAGCTAAATCTTTTGCGGGGATTAGGCAGGCTTCTTCTGATCCCGGAATACCGGGAGATCGTCTTTACCGAAGCCACGACGAACCTCACGATCAAGAATCAAAAGACGCGTTTTGAAGATTTGGAGTTGATCAGCAGACCACTCACTTTAAAAGGAAGCGGCTGGGTTGACCTTGAAGGGAATATCGACTTTAGCATCACGTCACATTTCGACATGACGGCGATCGAGGAATCCCACTCGATCAAAAAGACGGTCACGGCGCTTTTGACCACGACCAACAGCTACCTCAACATCAAGGTGACCGGAACTTTAGACAATCCGCAATACCGATCCATTCCCTCACCGGTCAATGTTCTTGAAAAAACTAGAGACTTAATTAAGGAAGGTATTCAGAGTATTTTTTAAATGAACGTTAACTTATGGAGTTCGCAAAAGCGAACGACGTAAGTTAGAACGTGAATTTATCCTGAGTGGCGGGGGGGGGGTCGGATGGGAGGGCACACAAAGACCTCGCGGAAATTATTATTAAAATAATATTATAAATTGATACCGACGCGGGCGTGGGTGAGAGT
>CAYJRN010000014.1:0-28008 GCA_964372915.1 uncultured Planctomycetales bacterium | reverse complement strand
ATTATGTAAGTTTTTCAGTTTATTTTTTAATTTAACTTTTACTTATTGATTTCGAAAAAGCGTACGTCTTTCTTTTTATGTTTATTTTTTCCTTTTTGGCGGTTCGACGTACGTCGAACCGCCAACGAAGGACCTCCATAATATTTTTTAATAATTTTTCGAAATTTGGCCAGCGCGCGGGAGCGGTGGCTCAGCTTCGCCTTCACTTCCGGCGGCAACTCGCCGAAGGTTTTGCCCAAACGCGGGATTAAAAAAAGCGGGTCGTAACCAAAACCGTTAGTTCCTTTTTTCTTTAAATCAATAAGACCGCTGCAACTGCCGCTGACCACGTCCACAATTCCCTTCTCATCCACCAGCGCCACACAACAGCGATAACGCGCCTGCCGCTTTTTAAGAGGAACCCTTTCCAGCATTTTCAAAAGCTTCCTATTATTTTTCTCATCGCTGGCCCCTTCTCCCGAAAAACGGGCGGAATAAATGCCGGGGGCATTCCCCAAGACTTTGACCTCTAAGCCGGAATCCTCTCCCATGGTGAGCTGCTTGGTGTACAGCGCGATGGTTGCGGCTTTCTTGAGCGCATTGGCGCTAAAAGAATCTCCGTCCTCTTCGATCTGAGGCAGGTCAGGGTAATCATCAAGGGAAGTAATTTTTAAGGGCAAATCTTTCAAGAGATCTTTGATCTCGGCGAGTTTCTTTTTATTGCGGGTGGCGACCAGCAGTTCCTTCATGTTTTCCAATTGGTGAGAACACTTTTCTGGATTTCAAAAAGTTCGTTGATGCCTTTTTGCGCCATCGACAGGAGTTTGTCGGCTTGAGCTTTGCTGAAGGGTTTGTGTTCCGCCGTGCCTTGAATCTCGACGAATTCACCGCTATCGAGCATGACCACGTTCATATCCATGTCGGCTTTGGAATCCTCTTCGAAGTCAAGATCCAGAAGCAATGTCCCTTTGAGAATTCCAACGCTCACGGCCGCGACAAGATTTGTAATTGGAACTGTTGAAATCAGCGATTTCTTCCTTATATAAACCAAGGCATCAACGAGGGCCACAAATCCTCCCGTAATCGAGGCGGTGCGTGTCCCGCCGTCGGCCTGGATCACGTCGCAGTCGATCTTAATCGTACGCTCTCCCAATTGTGTCATGTTGACAACGCCCCGCAAGGCGCGTCCGATCAACCGTTGGATCTCATGCTGGCGGCCCGTCCCTTTGTCGCGCGCAACACGGGTGTTGCAAGAACGCGGCAACATGCCGTACTCGGCGGTCACCCAGCCCGTGCCGGTGTTTCTCAAGAACGGCGGAACATTCTCTTCCACCGTCGCCGCGCACAACACGCGCGTGTCGCCGAATTCTATGAGACACGAGCCTTCGGCGTATTTGGTGTAATTCTTTGTAATCTTGATCTTGCGCAAGTTCTCGGGAGAACGTCCGTCGGTTCTAATCATTGTTGCCCTTTCCTTATGCCTTTCTAGACTCGGCGGTAACGGTTGTTTGAACCCCGCCCCGTGAATTGACGATGCCCTTAACGACGGCCCAGCGCGGATGGCAGGCCTTGACGATATCATCCAGGATTTTATTCACCAAATGCTCATGGAAAATGCCAACACCGCGATAAAAAATGAAATAGTATTTGAGCGATTTTAATTCCAGACAGGTTTTATCCGGGCCATAACTGATGTGAATGACCGCGAAGTCCGGGAGACCGGTCTTTGGACAAATGCAGGTGAATTCCGGGAAGCTCAGATCGATCGTATAATCGCGATCCGCGTATTGATTGCGCCAGACATCGATCTTGGGCGTTTTGAGTCGACGGATTTGGTTTTGCAGGCCTTCGTAGGAATTCTTCTTCATAAAAACCTCAATTGCTTCCCAGGCTCCCATGAACCTAAGCATCCCAGATGATCTGGGTCACTGGGAACCCGGCGCACTGGGGACACCACTTTCATTTTTTATTTCAATTTCATAAACTTGTGCGATTGAGGCAGTATTCTAACATCCGCCAGATATTTTAGGCAATCCATTTGAAAGGCGCGGCATTTCTCCACGACACCGTTTCCTAGATCGAAATAATTGGGCTGCAGGATGAAAAGCGTTTGCGGATCGAAACTCGCGACGATCTTGGCCGCTTTCGTTACGTCGCTCTTTGTCGTCTGACTGGAGACAACGGCCTTGATGAAGCAATCCTTGCTTCGTGTCAGCTTCAAAAAAATTTCGTGTTCTTTCCAGAACGCGCGGCATTGCGTGGAGCTGGGGAGTTTCAAATCCATGGCAATGATATCGATGTCTTCCGCGACTTTCTCTAATTGTTGATGCAAAACACCGCTGGTTTCCAGATAAATTTTCAATCCCATTTTTTTAAGCGCAGGAATGATTGTTTTGATAAAATCGGCCTGCAGAAGCGGCTCACCGCCGGTTAAGCTCACCGAATGGCAACCCTTGGCGAGCGACCGAACTTCTTTAAGAAGTTCGGTCGCCGAATATTGCCTAAATTCCTTTTTCCCGTCGCCAATCGAATCCGGCGTGTCGCACCACACGCAGTGCATGTGGCAACCGAAAAACCGCACAAAGACTTGCGGTACACCGGCATACTTGCCTTCGCCTTGGATCGACTTAAAGACTTCCGAAATTTTAGCTTTCATATTTTCTCACTGGATCAATAGCACCGATTTCATCGAATCCCCGTCGGCGCAGGATACAACTATCACACGCCCCGCACGGCCGCTTTCCCCCCGCATAACACGACCACGTCAAATGATACGGCACTTTCAATCTCAATCCCAACTTAACAATCTGCGCCTTAGTGAATTTAATCAGCGGCGTTTTGATCTGGATGGGCCTGCCTTCCACTCCCGTCTTCACTCCACGGCGCAAAACTTCCCTGTAGGCCTTAAAGAATTCCGGACGGCAATCCGGATAGCCGGAATAATCGATCGCGTTGGCGCCAATAAAAATAACTCCCGCACCCAGGCTTTCCGCGAAAGACGCCGCATAACTTAAGAAAATAATATTGCGCGCGGGAACGTACGTCGAGGGGATTTCCTTCACGTCAACCTTACGATTCTTGGGAAGCGATAATTTTTTATCAAGAAGCGAAGAGCCTTTCCATGGCAAGACAATCTTCACAACTTTAAAATCGCAATCGGCCGAACGCGCCACTTTTTGAGCACAAAAGATTTCTTTGCAGTGCCGTTGACCATAATCGA
Source organism: uncultured Planctomycetales bacterium (assembly GCA_964372915.1). Taxonomy (GTDB): domain Bacteria; phylum Omnitrophota; class Gorgyraeia; order Zapsychrales; family JAHFFX01; genus CAYJRN01. The sequence continues at coordinate 24,809 of CAYJRN010000014.1, read as the reverse complement.
AAATAAGACATGAAATCTCATAGCCTTTTTTCTTGGCAAAAAAAAGGGTTGTCGCAGAGTCAAGTCCGCCGGAAAGTAGCACGATAGCTTGTTTCATAGAAAAACTAGAATTTTAGGGTATAGCGGAAAGCGGTTAGCGGATAGTAATAGGACTGTTCGAAGATTTAAAATATTTTCTAACCGCTAACCGCTGTCCGCTATCCGCTGGAAAAATACGTTACCGAAGCGCTGTCCGATTCCCAAACCGTGACTTTGCTTAAGACCAGCGGCCGGCAGACCTTGCCGAATTCCTCATAAATGTACCGGGCCAGGTTTTCCGTCGTAGGATTCATGTCTTTAAAAGCGGGCAAATCATTCAGATGAACGTGATCCAACCCTTCTAAAAAATCTTTGAGCTGTTTTTTAAAGAGTTTAAAATCGACCAAAAGTCCAATCTCATTGAGCCTATTGCCCACAACGGTCGCCTCCACCTTCCAGGTGTGGCCGTGCAGATTTTTGCACTTGCCATCATGGCCGTTGAGGATATGACTTGAGGCAAAATCGCCTTTGACGGATAATTCAAACATAACACCTTTTCACGTTCTTGATTTTAAAACCCACAAAACGTTTGGCGAGCTTATGGAAATGCCTGGGCTCATCGCTGACTAAAAATCTCCTCGAAGGCGGCTTACGCTCTTCACGCGCCGTGCCGGTATTTTCAAGCAGTTGTTTGACTTCTTCCACAACCGTCTGCGCGGAATCGATGAACTTGACGCCCTCCCCCATCACCCGACGCAATACGGGTTTCAGCAATGGATAATGAGTGCAACCCAAAATCAACGTATCCACTCCGGCCTTTTTTAAAGGCTTCAAATATTCCTCGGCAATCTCAAGGCTGACGTTCTTCTGGTCCCAGCCTTCTTCCACAAGCGGAACGAACAAGGGACACCTTTGCGCGACGACCGCAATCGAGCGATCCAACTTTTTGATGTTCTTCACGTATTCCCGGCTGTTGACCGTCGCGGCGGTCGCGATGACGCCCACTCTTTTGTTGCGGGTCATTTCCACCGCCTTGCGCGCGCCGGGAAGAATAACGCCTAGAACCGGAATATCAAACTTTTTTCTTAAAGCGGGAAGCGCGAAACTCGAAGAGGTATTGCAAGCGACCACCACCATCTTCACATGGTACCGGCTAAGGATCTCGACATTCTGTTTCGAGAACCGGATGATGGCTTCCTTGGATTTGGTTCCGTACGGGACGCGGGCGGTATCGCCAAAATAGATGACATTCTCGAAAGGCAGCTGCCGGATGAGTTCCTTGACGACGGTCAAACCCCCTAAACCGGAATCAAAAATACCGATGGGGCGATTGCGATCATTCTTTGTTGGCATATTCCAAAATGTGTTTCGCGAGCGTGTCGGCGACTTTCTGCCGATAAGAACTGGTTTTCAAAAGTCTTTCTTCCTTAGGATTGGAAACGAATCCGACCTCAACGAGAATCGCCGGAATGAGCGAGTTGCGCAAAACAAAAAAGCCGCAGGGCTTGCTGCCGCGGCCTTCCATTTCGAGATTACGCGGCGTTTTCATCATCAGATATTCCGCCAGGCGTCGCGATTCACCCTGTTTATAATCATACATCATATCCGTGAGGATCTTATCCAGGACCGGCGAACCTTTGTCCATCGACAAATTCTTAAACTTAATCTTGTGATTGTCCCTCAGGTCGTCCTCTCTTCGTTCGCGAGAATTCAGTTCACGCAAATAATAAACTTCGAAGCCTTCGGCATGCTTTTGGCGACTGGAATTGGCATGAATACTCACGAAAAGATCGGCCTTCGAGCGGCTGGCGATTTCAGTACGGCCCTTAAGAGAAATGAACTCATCCCGATCACGGGTCATAATGACATCGATCCCTTCTTTCTTAAGATCTTCCTTAAGACGCTTGCCGATGTCAAGGACAACCGATTTCTCCTCGAGTCCTGTGCGACTACGAGCCCCGGGGTCCTTGCCGCCGTGGCCCGGGTCGATAACGATCTGATAGAGCTTCTTGAGGACATAATCCTCTCCTTCCTTAAAGCGATCGATCACCTTAAGTTTAAAATCCGGCGGGACATAGAGCGTGCTCTTTTCTCTCTTGAGTTTGCCGCTTAAGAAGATCTTCTCCTGCCCAAACAGCACGATGTCGCTATTAATGAGAACTTTAGCCGTCAGATTGTTTTTCGTTAATGTGACCACCTGCGAAACAGGATCCAAATTGACGGCGACACCATAGCGTTCACACAATTCTTTGAGGACAGCGGGTTTTTCTTCCGCGCCCTTGGGCACTGTCGCACATCCGGCAAGAAGAACAGTTAAAAATAACGAAAGGACTTTATACCGTTTGATCTGTGGCTTCCTGAGCGGCATTTTCATAAAATTATTTTTGGGGGGATAAATCTTCCTCTTCTTTTTCTATCCCCGCTTCACCGGTCATAATCTTCGGGGTCAAGAAAACAACGATCTCGCTTTTGCGGATTTGTTCGCGCTTATTACGAAACGCGAAACCTAAAAGCGGCAGATCGCCCAAGAGGGGAATTTTCTTAATCGACGGGATTTTTTCTTCCTTCATGAAACCTCCTATGACGATTGTGACCTTATCCTTGACTGTCAGCGTGGTTTCAGGAACGGTATTTTCATGAGCGAGGGATTCCATCACCGGGCTAATCTTCAGCGTAATATCATTATTATTGTGGATGATAGGCTTTAAGGACAGGCTGATCTGTGATTCATCAGCGAAATTCTCGCCTGAAGCCGTTATCTCTTCAGGCGAGGCATTGATAAGAACTCTTTCTTCCTTATTATTGACGACCGTAAGACGCGGATTGGAAAGCACCTGTGTTTTTCCAACCGTGTCCAAGGCTTCCAGCAAAATTTCATAATCATCCCCCAGCACGGTCCCGATGCTGATCTCTTTTCCTTTTTTATCTTTGCCGGGAAGATTGGGTCCTGTCGAAAGATTCCAACGGTGATAGTCGGAAACAATCGCCGACCAATCCACCCCGTCCTTGTGCTCGTCATTCAAGGTAATCTGCACGATCTTTACCGCAATCACCAGTTCCTTTTCCTTCTCATCAAACGCCTTGATGATCTTGGCGATCTCCTGAATCTTCTGCGAGGTATCGGTAACCGCGATTTTGTTGGACCTGAGATCCGCCATGATATGACCCAACCCCGGGGTCATAGTCCCTACGAGTTTGGCTTTCATTTCTTCGGCCGTCACATAATTAAGCGGAAACACCTCTGTTGCCAGCGGGACATCCACCCCTTTCAAAAAATCTTCCATTTCAAGCACCTTAGAAGCAACATCTTTGATAATAAGACTTTGGGCCTTGTCATCGGCAATAATCCGGCCGGAGGTGGTTTTCATCCGGTTCAAAAGCACAAGCAAACTCGAGGGCTGCGCGTTGGTAAGCTGAATGACCTTGGACTCCAGCTGTTCTCCGAAGGGATAACCGTATTCCGCCTGAAAATCTCCAGCGGTCATCACTTGAATCATGCCGGCTTCCTCTATAAACGCAAGACCTCTGGACGCCAAAATCATCTTTAAAGCGTCCCGAGCATCAACGTCTTTCAAATACATCGTAATTTTTCCCCGGACGTTCTCACCGGCCACAATATTAAGGCCGCTCTTCTGCGCAATGACTTTGAGCGCTTCCATAATGTCCGTATCCCTGAACTCCAAAATATCGATCCAGAAGGATTTTTTGCCTTCGCGAGCGGTATTGTTTGGATTTTGAATAGGGACTTGAGAGGCCTCCGTCGTCTCTTGAGTCGGTGCCTGGGGTTGGGATATTGGCGACGAATCCTCGAAAGAATCCAAAGCGTTTGAAACAGTAATCTTCGAATCCTCCGCAACCGCCCAGATTGGCAGCACATAGGCGAGCCCACAGACGATCATCAAAAATATCTTTGTTTTGCCTAAATTCACTCGAACTCCTTTGTATCTTTGGAGAACATTATAGCAATTTTCCCGTAGATTCAAAGCAAGGTTTTTGTTGAGAGATACTGGCCGCATCTTTGCTTGACGAAGCCTAAAGCATCTGTTAGAGTTTGATTGGAAATGAAATTGAGTTACGAATAATCACAAAACGGAAATTTCCATCATGATTATCTTTTTGCGGGTCATAGCGAGTGCCATTTTCGTCCTCACCATCACTTTTCTTGCCTTGCATTTTTTGAAAGGCCCGGCACTTAAGAACGCCTGGGCAGCAATTAAAAACGGTTTCCAGAAGGGCTTAAGTTGGGAGGGCTTGAGTGCCTCCCAGAGTCGTTATCCGGTAGAATTGTATGTCTGGGAAACGATGAACGACGAGGATGTGTGTGAAGATTGCCTCGAGCGCGCCTCCTGGTCGCCCATGGACATCGCCGATTGGATGAAAGAAGGTCTGCCCCAAACGCCGGAAGCCGATTGCGAATGCGCCCCAAAATGCCGCTGCCGGCTGGCCCGCTACCACGCCGGATTATTCCACAAGAAATACTTCCGCAAGCATTAGATCAGTGACCCAGCTTCCAGCGACCCAGTAACCCAGGCTGGATCGCGGGGACTCCGGGTTACTAACATTTCGCCAGCTTGGCAATAAAAAATCCCTCCATCATCTCATTGGGAAGAACACGTAAACACTTTGAGACTTCTGGATTGAATTCTTTATTTTGCCAGACCCTCAAAGCGGGATAGGTCTTGACGTCGGGCAAGTCAATGGGTACGACTTGGATTGTCCCTTTTGTTTTCTTTAAGAGCCAATCAACGACCCCTTCATTCTCCTCGGGCGCAAACGTGCACGTTGAGTACACCAAAACTCCGCCGGGTTTTAGCAGGTGGCTTGCCGTCATCAAAATCCCTCTTTGCTTTTGCGCCATTTCGCGGATCTTGCGCGGACTCCAATAGGCAAAACTTTTAGGGGCGCTGGTCTTAAACCGCCCCTCGGAACTGCAGGGGACATCCACCAGGATCCGATCAAAATACTCGCCTTGAAACCTGAACCGCCGGGCATCCATGACCTTGTAATCAACGATGGATGCCCCCAGTTGATTCACCACGGATTTGAGCCGGTAGAAACGGTCCTTGATCGCCTCAACCGCGAGGATTGATCCCTCGTTGTTCATGTGTGAGGCCATTTGCGTGGTTTTACCGCCCGGGGCGGCGCACATATCGAGAATCTTTTCACCGGGTTGAGGATCAAGGACAATCACCGGCAGCATACTGGACAGCGATTGGCTGTAAAAAAATTTCTGTTGAGCAAATTCCGTCTCGCCCAATTCTTTTTGTGGGATATCATTAAGGATTAGCGCGTCTTTATACCAGGGAACCGGCGTGAAAAAAATTTTGTGTTCGACGAGTTCCTTGGTGAGTTCCTCCCGTCCGATTTTAAGCGTGTTGATCCTGACGCTTAAAGGACCGGGGCGGGAAAAGGTCCGCAAAACATCGTTCTGCGTTTCTATCGGAAGGATGTGTTTGAGGCGCTCGAGAAAAGGGAAAGGTAACGAGGGCATTAACTTTTTTTTCTTTCCACAATTTTCTTCCGCAGGATAGAATAATTCCTCTCCGAGGAAACAATATAATAATCCTTGAGCTTCCACGACCTTGTTTCTTTGGAGAAAAGATCGACGTCGAGGCGCTCCAGGACTTGTCCCGTCTGCCAATGGCGGAAATTCAGTCCCGCCGATAATACGATCGGCCAGCTGCCGGCAAAATCCCAGAGATAGGATTTAATCATCGAGCCGCAGCCGCGCCCCAGCGCCGGCCAGCACAAATCGACGACCGCGCACGCCGGGATCTGGATGTGGCAATCGCCAAAATCCCAGTCGAAACGATGGAAATACGAATCCGGCAGAAAAAAAATCGCTTGCTTGTCGATGGTTTGGTCGATGGGCTTGATGCGGGTTTGGATTTCGTCGCTTTTAAAAGCGTTTTGCACGAAGTACGAATGTGCGCCGTCGCAATAAAAGAGCTCATCAAGAACCGGAAAATAGACAACCCCCAGCCAAGGTTTCAAATCCTTGAGAAGCCCAATCGAGATGCCGAATCCCGGCATGCGGTTGGCATAGACGCGGGTCCCATCGATGGGATCGATCGCGAAAATGTAAGGCGTCTTTTCAAGCAATCCCTGATCTAGGTATTTAAGCCGGCTCTCATCCTCCTCATCAATCAAGATGTGGCCCGGGCGGCGGGTGAACTCTTGGAGGGATTGATGGGCCAGCGCCGAGATCTCTCGATCAGCCTTGGTAACAACAGATTGGTCGGCCTTAAGAGACGCGGAAGAATTCTCCCGATAACGCAAGGCGATTTTCCCGGCCTCATCCACCAATCGCATCATAACGTGCAAATATTCGTTCGACATACGCCTCCGTTACAGGATTGACTTGCTTTTCCATTACTGCTCTGGGATCCTTCGTCGCTACGCTCCTCAGGATGAGCCTTTATCAGAAAAAGATCCCCGATAGCTCACTTTCAGGAAGCCAAGCGCGTAATACAACGCCCCTATAATGATCAGTAAGACAGCCCAGTCAAAAAGAAAGATCGAAAAGAAAACACGGTCTTCCGCGCCGATATGCTCAAATTTTTCCTTTTTAGGATCATCAACGATGTAGGCTGCCGGCCAGCCACGGCCCTCAACGGTTGCGGAAACATAGGGAGGGAAATTCTTCTCAACCAGCGTGCGGTCAACGGTAAGGATGGAAAAAAATGTCGCCAACGTCAGCCCAAAACTCGCCATCGCCAAAAAAATAACGCTTTTAGCGTTTATCCTAAAGTCCATATCCTAGGCCTCCTGTAAATGAAAATTTTTTATACATTATAAACGCACTTACCCTCAAGGCGAACTTTTTTTTCACCATTGCCTTCCAATGCCTCGTACTTTTGTCGTATAATAAATTCATGAATGGGCTCAAAAACATCATCCAACGACAGATGAATATCTCCCGGATCCTTATTCTCGCCTTCATGATCAAGCTGTCTTTATACACATTCTACCCGCCGTTTTGGGATGCCGCCTCCTACATCTTAATGGGAAAATATTTTTTTTCTTCGGGAACGGTCGGGCTCCTAGAACCCTTTCGCCCTCCGGTTTGGCCCCTTTGCCTGGGATTATTTTGGAAAATTGGCCTCGATCCAATCGCCACCGGGAAAATCCTAGAGATTATTTTAGGCCTCGGGAATATTCTTCTCATTTATCTCATCGGCAAAAAGGTTTATGATAAAAATGCGGGACTACTGGCCGCCCTCTTCGTAACTTTTTCTCCGACGTTTTTCATCTGGGGCAACAGTCTTTATACCGACGTGCCGGCTATCTTTTTTGGACTCCTGACGTTTTATCTCTTCCTCGAACAACGATTCTTTATTTCCGGCCTCATGGGGAGCTTGGCTTTTTTCACAAAGTTCACCCAGATCATCCCCTGGATCGCCCTGACTGGAACTCATCTATTGTTCCGGCCTTCAAAACCAGGCTGGACAGAGATCGCAAAATCCTTCTTCGGATTCTGCCTCATCACCTCATTATTTCTTATGTTTAACCATTACTTTTACGGCAACTATTTTACCCCATTCCAAGAGGCTCGAGAAGTTTATCTGCAGCCTACCACTTCCTCAACCACGGCTATATTCAAATGTGTGAAACTCTTGATTGCGGAAGAAAACTGGCTGTTGCCGCTCACCCTTGTGAGCCTCATTCATCTGTTCAAAGGATCCTATCGATCGACTCACTGGGCCGTCGCCTTGGCAGGATTGTGTTCCCTTGCGGCCGCAGGGAAGACCGCGACCGACTATCACCGCTTAAGCCTTACTTCTTTACCGTACCTTTATCTTCTCTTGGCCCAGGGCATTGGCATCATCAAGCAACAACTGGACAAAACAATGTCGATAAGGATAAGACAACTTTTTATGACGGTTTTGGTTATTGTGTTTGCGGTTCAACTCAATACTGTAGTCCATATGCGTTTTCCTAAAAATGAATGGAGCGTTTTCCAAAAATACATCGCGGCCCATAAAGAAGACCTGAAAGGAAACCTCTGGATCTCCAGCCCCAAGATGCTGGTCTTTTCAAACCTGAAACCGCAAGAGCAGATGTACCATCCCATTTTTTCTCATCGAAAGGCCCAGCAGCTAAGATCGAAACTTTCAGGTGCCGACATCATTCTTTTCAACAGTTACGACCTTCCCTGCGTACCCAAAGGCGATCCCCAATGCGAGGAAGGGAAAACCCGGCTTATGGAAGAAATCAAACGGAAATTTAAAAGCGAATTTTATGAAGAAGACCCTAACGGTCTGTACATGCTGGGCATCTTTAAGAAGCCATAAAGCGTTCTTATGTTGGTTTATCATCTCACCCGCTCAAAATCGATAAATCCCCGTTCGACTTGAAGGGCCCGCAAGCGAACCTTCAGTTTTTCTCCGACGTCTAGTCCCTGTTCGCCGCGGACAATACGCCCCTCGGCAGGCAAAGTGATGAGGCGGACATAAACCCCTTTTTCGGAAGCCCCGGTCACGATCCCCTCGAAGACCTCGCCGATGCGACCGCTTAAAAGCACGGCGGCGGCGACTTTACGCATGAAGCGTTCCACCTTTTTGGCGAACTGGTCGCGCTCGCTGCACCACGCGGCAATCTGCTGCAATTCGGTTCTTCGATAGGGAAACGTCGAACGGGCCAAGACGCTTTTGATGAGGCGTTGAATGATCAGATCCACGTAACGCCGGTTGGGGGCGGTGGAATGGGTGTAATCGGTGACGGCAAGACCAAAATGCCCTTCGTGCTTTTCGTCCGGATACACAACCGTGTATTCGCCGCGGCCCAGGAGTTTCACGATCGTCAAGGAAAGGTCGGGGAAATGCTCGGGGTCTTTTTTCTGCCGCTCGTCCAGAAAATCCGACAAAGCGCGCGGGCTGGGATTGAAAGGCAATTCGACGCCGTAACGATGAGCAATGTCCAGGATGCGCGGCCAGCGCTCCGGGGTGCGCACAATCCGCTGGATCGAGGGGGCGCCTTTATCTTTGAGAAAATTCACCATGACACCATTGGCCGCGATCATAAAATTCTCGATAATCCGATGCGCCTGGTTCCTTGAGCGCACAATAAGATCCACAATCGTGTCCTCTTCCATCACGGGTTTGGCTTCCACCATCTCAAGTTCGATGGCGCCGTTTTGCCGGCGGAAATTATGCAGCCGTTGGGCCGCCTCATCCTGCAGGCGGAGCTGTTCTTCCAAGCCGGGAACTTGGGCCATCGCCTCCGGTCTGGGCCCTTTCCCCTCCAGCCATTCGCCCACCGGTTCATAAACGAGCTTGGCGTGATTATTGATGAGCGCCCGGTACACGCTGCCGGCGCGCACGGTCCCGTCGGGCCGGACGGTATAGTCAATCACGACCGCCAGGCGGTCCGCGGCTTGTTTCAGAGACGACAGATCGTGAGAAAGTTTCGTCGGGATCATCGGAAAAGTCTCCACTCCCGTGTAAACGGACGTGCCGTTATGAGCAGCGCGTTCATCCGTGGCGGAATCTTTAAGGACATACGCATCCACATCCGCGATGGCCACGCGGACGCGGATATCGCCGTCTTCCCTCTCTTGGCAGTACTCGACTTGATCGAAATCCAGAGAATCGATGTTGTCAATGGACGACCACAACGCAGAACGCATGTCTTTTAAATTTGTTCCGGAATCACAATGAGGCACAATTCCATCGATGGATTGCACTTCCCGAACGACATTCACAGGAAAATCGGTCAGAAATCCATAACTGGCCATGGATTGGCGGGCGATAGCTTTAAGATCGATAAAAAACGGTCGGCTCATTGCAGCTTCTCGGCGATCTGATACAAGACGCCGCCTGATAACTCTGGGGATCCTTGTCCTCTGAACTGAGTTTCCATTCTTTGTTCCACAAGATTGCACCCGCACTTTGTTCTCGCCCGATGGGTTACCACTAGGATTCGAAAATCCCCGCCCTACAGACGTGAGCGAATTTTCGAGCGCTTTCTCTGATGGTTCTTTGATAAGTCTTGTAATCGACGTCAACAAGCCCGAATTTCGGGCCGAATCCTTTGTCCCACTCAAAATTATCCATCAAAGACCAATAAAAGTAACCTTGGACATCGACGCCTTCTTTGATAGCCAGATGAACATTTTTTAAATGGGCCCAAAGAAATTCCCACCGCAAATCGTCATCGGAAGCGCAGATTCCGTTTTCTGTGATGATGACCGGCAGATTATATTTTTTAAGCTTTAAAAGCACCTGAGATAATCCTTCCGGATAAATATCCCAGCCGAGGGAATTTTTCTTAACGGGGTGATGGTTGTTTTGACAAGTATCCATCGCCCAGTTCCAAATCCCCCATCCTTGAACTTCTACCAAGTGCCGCGAGTAATAATTCACTCCGATAAAATCCAGTGTGTTGTGCCGCATCAGTCTATCGAGAATCCCGAAATTATACCATCGATCCCTTAAGCGGGCGGCGAGGCGGTTTATGAAATTCGGCACACAGGGGAGAATCGCCAGCAGGTGATGGGCGATACTGACGGAAGGCTGCGGGAGATTTGATTCTTTATAAATTTTATGGATCAAGCGATAGGCCTTGATGTGCGCCGAAATCAGATGATTGTAAACACCATTGGCTTTCCAATAGGATTTTGATTGCGGAGGCCATACGCCGAACAGATACGCATGGGAAAAATAGATCGTAGGCTCGTTGATGGTAATCCAATAACGGACCTGCGGCCCCAAGGCGCGGACCACGACCTCACAGTAACGCAGGAACCGATCGACACAGGCGCGATTCTCCCAACCGCCTGAGGCGCTCAACCAAATCGGGTTGGTAAAGTGATGCAACGTCACCATCGGTTCAATACCGCGCGCTCTCAAAGCCAGAATCACGTCGGTGTAATGCTTAATTTCTTCCTGAGAGAATTTCCCTTCCTGCGGTTCAACGCGGCTCCATTCGATCGACAGACGGTGAGCATTATGATTGAGACTCTTGGCCAGGTCAAAATCCTGTTCATACAATTCATAGTGGCGGCAGGCCGAGCCGGAATTTTCTTTTCCCGCCTCTTTCTCCCATTGCCACCAATCGGCGTTGACATTATTTCCTTCGACTTGATAAGCGGAGGCGGCTGCCCCCCAGAGAAAATCGCGCGGAAATTGAACCATGAAGAAATTATAGCATTGCAAAGAACAAAACAAACCCTTTTCTAACATTCCGGCTTAGTGTAAATTAAAGGTATGCGTTATTTAATAAAACTCATCAAGCATACGTACAGCCTGGCTGAGCCCCACGGGAGCAAGCTGGTCATGGACAATGTTGCTTTCCTCTCGGGGCTGCAAGCCATCACCTATCTCCTGCCGGTTATAGTCCTGCCTTATCTTTTTAGAGTGCTGGGGCCCGGGAGATTCGGCTTGATTGCTTTCGCGCAGGCCTTTGTTCAGTACTTTATGATCCTGACGGATTATGGATTCAGCGTCTCCGCCACCAAAGAAATTTCTCTCTGCCATAACGAAAATATAAAAGTCTCTCGAGTCTTCTCTTCGGTCATGACGATAAAAGCCGCCTTGGCTTTTTTAAGTTTACTGACGCTCTTGGCACTTGTGTATTTCGTCCCCAAGTTCAAAGAAGAGTGGATCATTTACGTGTTCAGTTTTGGCGTTGTGGCGGGAAACACCCTTTTTCCTGTTTGGTTTTTTCAGGGTATGGAAAAAATGAAATATATCGCCAATCTCAATATCGCGGGTGAAATGATCTACGTGATTCTTATTTTTTCCTTGGTGAAAGGACCCGGGGATTATCTGATGGTTCCGATTGTAAATTCCCTGGTGCTTTTGACCATTGGTCTGTCGGGTCAATACATTGTGTTCAAGAAGTTCAAAGTATCGTTTAAATTCCCGGAATATAAAAATATCCGGCACCAACTAAAGGCCGGATGGAATGTTTTTATTTCCATCGTGGCGATTAACGCCTATACGACCACGCGGATTTTTGCCGTTGGGCTTTTGACCAATAACATTACGACGGGATTCTATTCCATCGCGGAAAAGATCGCCAATGTGGCACAGACATTTCCTTTGTCTTCATTTTCCCAGGCGATCTTCCCGCGCTTAAGCAAAATATTCCATAAAAACAAAATCAAGGCGCTTAAGATTATGCGGCAGATCCAGCGGATCACCATGAATATCTCCTTAATCTGTCTGCCGATCATCTTCATTGGCGCGCCTTTGATCGTCCGGGTTGTCTGCGGCGGGGATTACCCGGCAACGGTGTTATCCTTGAGGCTTCTCTTGATCTCCGTGTTCTTTATCGCCGCCAACGCCTTCCGCGCGCAGTTTCTGTTGGTGTGCGGCAAAACAGAGATTTATTCCAGGATTCACGTCATCATGGCGATGGTGGGCTTGCCTTTAATCATCCTTTTGATAAATTCTTTTTCTTATGTGGGGGCGGCCCTGGCGACCGTCGCCATTGAGGCGGGGATTTTTACGATTACTTATTTCACGGTAAAAAAGCTTAGGTTTTTTTAAAATTCTTTAAGCCTTCAATCAAAATTTTATATTTTTCAACCGTAAAGAATTTCCCACCACTGAAAACGAGCTGAACGCCATAGCCGCGCCGGCGATGATCGGGCTTAAAAGAAGCCCGAAAAAAGGATATAGAACGCCGGCGGCCACGGGAACCCCCAGCGCGTTATAGATGAAGGCGAAAAATAAATTCTGGCGAATATTCCTCATCACATGACGGCTTAGCGTCAGGGCCTTCACAATGCCCTGCAAATCGCCTTTGACCAAAGTGATGCCCGCGCTTTCAATCGCGACGTCGGTTCCCGTTCCCATGGCCACGCCGACTTGTGCCTCAGCCAAGGCCGGTGCGTCATTAATTCCGTCGCCGGCCATCATCACGACGGCTCCCTGTTGTTTAAATTCTTTCACAATCTTCTGTTTATCCTGCGGCTCCAATTCGGCGCGGACATCGTCGATTTTAAGTTCTTTTGCGATGGCCTGCGCCGTTTTTTTATTATCACCGGTCAACATGATGACTTTACGTCCCATCCGATGCAAGGATTCGATGGCTTGAGGCGTTGTTTTCTTGATGGGATCCGAAATGCCCAAAAGCCCTAGGATATTCTTATCTCGAGCAACCCAGACAACCGTTTGAGCTTTTTCCTGCAATTCTGCGGCCTGGTTGATGAGGTCCCGCGGAAAATCGTTCAGCATTTCTTGAACAAATTTTTGTTTCCCCAAGAAAATCTTTTTGCCGTCGAATGTTCCCTGAACACCTCCGCCGGTCACGGACTTAAAATCTTGAATGGCTTTTAACTCAACGCCTTTTTCTTTTGTATAATCCACCACCGCCCGCGCCAAAGGATGCTCGCTAACCTTTTCCAGGGACCCGGCAATCTCGAGAAGATCTTTCTCTTGAACATTTTGAGCCGTGCAAACGGCTGTCACCCTGGGCTTGCCTTCCGTTAATGTTCCGGTCTTGTCCGCCAAGACATGCGTGATTTTTTCAGCCTTTTCAAGGGCCTCGGCATTTTTGACCAGGATTCCCGAAAGAGCGCCTTGCCCAACGCCCACCACGATCGACATCGGGGTGGCCAATCCCAAAGCGCAGGGACAGGCGATAATCAGCACGGCAATGGCGTTGACCAAAGCGTACGCTATTCGCGGCGGGGGCCCCCAGTTCGCCCAGATGAAAAACGTCGCAACGGCAATCACGATGACCGCAGGCACAAAATATCCCGATACCTTGTCCGCCAATCCCTGAATGGGCGCCCGGCTGCGCTGGGCTTCGGCGACCATCTGGACAATCTGAGACAACAGTGTTTCCGAACCGATTTTCTCCGTTCTCATCACAAACGTTCCCGTCTGGTTGACGGTCGCTCCAATGACCTTATCTCCTTCCTTTTTCTCGACGGGAATCGGCTCTCCGGAAATCATCGACTCATCAACCGTGCTTTTGCCTTCGGTGATACTTCCGTCCAAGGGCACTTTCTCCCCGGGGCGCACGCGCAGAAAATCGCCCTTTTGAATTTCATCGATGGGCACATCTTCTTCAAGGCCCTGTTGGGACAGGCCGTCACGGATACGATGGGCGTTTTTTGCCGCCAGTCCCAATAGGGCCTTGATCGCCTGTCCGGTTTGGGCCCTGGCCTTTGCTTCCAAATACTGCCCCAAAATAACCAAAACAGTAATGACGGCGGCCGCCTCAAAATACAATCCCAATTTCCCTTCCATTTTCACAGATTCTGGAAAAATCCGCGGAAATATAACAGCGAAGGCGCTGTAAAAATAGGCGGCGCCCACTCCCATCGCGATGAGCGTGAACATATTGAGGCTGCGATGAACAATGGACTTGAAGGCGCGCGTAAAAAAGAATCCTCCGGCCCAAAAAATCACCGGCGTTGCCAAGACAAGCTGGACCCACGCGGAAAATTGATGAGAGACCGTGCCTTGAGAACGGGGGGAGGAAATCATTTCCTGCAAAGCGAGCGCAAGGATGGGTAATGTTAAGACAAGGCCGACCCAGAATTTCCGGGCGAGCGAGCGGATTTCTTTCTCTCCCTCCCCTTTTTGCGCTCGCGGATTTTTTGGTTCCAGGGCCATCCCGCACTTGGGGCAATCGCCGGGATGATCCTGTTCCACTTCCGGATGCATGGGACAGGTGTAAATTATTTTTGCCGCCGAAGGTATTTCTTTCGGCTTATCTGCGAGGGAAGAACCGGCTAAAAACTTAGCCTTACAATGATCCGAACAAAAGTAATACACCTGTCCATCCTTTTGCGTCTTCAAGGATGTCTTTTCATCGACCTTCATCCCGCAAATCGGATCTTCATGCATCATTGGATTTCCTTTTTATTAATGATGGCTGGCGTGATCGACCTCCGGCGTTACTGAATCCGTTGATTTGCCGGCGCCTTTCTCCATGCCGCCCATCATGCCCTTGCCCATCATGCCCCCACTCATCATCTTATCGGCCATCATTGAATCTTTCTGTTTTCCATCCATCATTCCACCCTTCATCCCTTGAGCAAAAATAACACTTGTTGCCAAAAATATCATGGCCCCGCTGATTAAAATTAATTTTTTCATTTTCCACTCCCATTTTGTCTGATCTTTGTTTACCTTAACCCAAAAAAATATAACTTGCTGCCGCTCCAACAAAAGACATGGATAAACCATAAATCAATAGGTGACGAAATAATTGAATTTTATTCTCACTCTTAGCTGCATTAGACAAACATAGCGCCCCTAAAGTAGACAATGGGCTAACATCAACCACATGAGCACCAACGTTAATTGACGAAACAAGGGCAACAGGATCACCTGCTCCCATCTTCTCGATCAATCCCGGAACAAGAGGGATAAAAGTTGGCATCACGACCGCCGAAGAACTTGAGAAAGAAGAGACGATCCCCACGACAAAGGCCATAACTCCCGTCACATTTTGAAGATTAGAAATTTGAGCCAACCAAGTTATTAAGATATCCATGCCGCCTGCTTTTTCAACAACGGAGACTAATGTGCTCACACCACAAACCATCATGACAACACTCCATGGAACTGATTTCATCTCTTCTTCACCATTAGCTGCCCCCATAAGGGTCAACAAAACGGCCAAACCCAGGGCCAGAAAACCCGCATCCATTTTAAACAAAACGACTCCTGCGATCAAAAAGGCAATGGCAGACAACGTAAAAATTTGTTTTTGGTCGAATGGTTGGGCGGCGGTGGTTATTGTTTCCATAGTAAATTTCTGTGGATGAAAAATCTTTTTTCTTAATAAAAAACAAAAGAAAAAATAATTAGCCAAAGCGATAAAGGTTTGAATCAATAAGGAAGGAAGATAAATTTCTCTCCAAGGATTCATCAAAAGACCTAATTTCGCGACCAAGCCGTTCGCAATAATTCCGGTAAAGGCGAAAGGAGAAAATGTCCCCGCATTAGCCCCATAGATCAACATGGTCGTCATAAAAAAGGCGCCCAAGGCTGTTTTCTGTGCAATCGCCATCGCCACCGGCGCCAATAAGGCAACCGTTCCGATATTTCCTGCGCCCAGCGTTGATAAAACGATTGCTAAAACAAAAAATATCAACGGCAAGAAAATTCTTTTCCCTTTGACCATTCGAATCATGATCTGCGTTATTTTCTCTAACGTTCCATTTCGGCTGGCAATGCCGAAAAGGTAGCTGACAGCAACCAGAACAATAAACATCGAGACTGGAAATCCTGCGATCACATCAAGCGGTTTCATCCCAACGATAAAATAACCCAGCACCCACGCCAGGACTAAGGACAGAAGACCGACGTTCACACGTTGGGAAGCGCTCATTAACATGACAAAAAAAAGAATTAAAAGAGATAAAATAGATATCTGCATAGCAAAAGTTAAACCAACCGACAACCTCCTTTTTTTAACATTAACGATACCCCGATTTCTTCTCCCCATCTTTTTTATCTGAATCAGATTTTTTGTCTTCATGACCGCCGCAACAACCTCCACCTTTGCGCATCATCATGAAACAAACCAATAACATCACTGGAATAAAAACCCAAAATGAATTCTCCTTATTAAGACCCAGTGCAGGAGCTACAATAAAAAACAATAAAGGCCCCAAACAACATATAAGCATCATCCATGAATTATTTTTCATTTTGAACCTCCCCATTTAGGAATAAATGCAGGGACCTTTTCCCTGTATTCTCCATATTGTTTACCGAATATTTTTTCGACATCTTTTTCTTCTTTCATGGCCAGCCGATAATACGACCACATCAAAATAGGCCACATAACAATCGTTAATAGAGACGGCCACTGAATAAGAAAGCCGAGGGTGATTAAAAATAATCCACTATATTGCGGATGGCGCACATGTGAATATACTCCTTCGGTCACCAGGTGGTTTCCCTTGACCGCGTGAATGAGAATCCAGCCGTTTTGCATGATATATAAACCATAAAAAATCATGACATTGGTGACAATATGCAAAACTGTCATCGCTACTTGCGAATCGGCTAACCCCAAAAGCACCAGCCAAAGGTGCCCATGAGAATGCGAAAATGGATTTAAAACGGGATAGGATTTACCAAACCAACTTGAGAGAAGATAGATCGTCAAAGGGAAACCATACATTTCCGTGAACAGAGCCACGATAAAAGCGGCAAAAGCTCCCATGGAACGCCATTCAATATTGGTTTTTGGTTTAATAAAACTCGACACAAAAAATAAAAAAAGAATAACGTTAAAAATCACTACCGTCCACATGCCATAGGCATAATTTCCTAAATCTTCTCCGTGCATAGGAACCTCTCCTTTCTTCCGGAATCACTAATCTTAACCAAAAATACAAACCCTATTCTTGCCTTCCTTCTTTGCCTCATAAAGGGCCGTATCGGCTTTTAAAGTCAGATCATGCCTGGTCATCTCGTTTTTATACTGAGCCACCCCGATGCTGACTGTGACGAGTTTTTTAAATCTGGCCTGCTCTATGGATTTTCTAATCCTCTCGGCCGAAATTCCTGAACCGGCCTTATCCGTTCCCGGAAAAATGATCACAAACTCATCGCCGGCATACCGGCACAGGATGTCAAGCTCACGCAAATTCCCCTGGATCATCTGTCCTATCTCTTTAAGCAGCTGGTCTCCCGCCGGATGACCAAACTGATCGTTGTAAGACTTAAAGTCATCGACGTCCATCATCAACAAACCTAACTCTGCTGGGAAACGTTTTAATCGCTTGATCTCATAATCCAGCGATTTGGCAAAATGACGGAAGTTATGAATGTTCGTCAATGGATCGGTGATGGTTAGAAACTGCAATTCTTTATAAAATTTTACATTTTCCATGGCCACTGACACCTCGCGGGCAATGGTACAAAGGATTTTAAGATCAGTTTCATTAAAAGTATCGCCTTGATCGAGAAGAGTATGTTTATCGGCGACATTAATCACGCCAACGACATCCCCGTCCCGCTTGATGGGGGCAATCATAAAAGATCGGCCCACGTAAGAGGCTTTCTTTAAACGATGGAACTGCGGATCAGATTCAATATCTTTTACTAAGAAAGGTTCGCCGCTCTGAATCACTTGTCCAGCGATAGAATCCAGGATTTTAACCCTTATCGGCTCGACATTCTCTTTAAATCCTGCAATGGCTTTCATGCACAGTGTCTGTGTTTCTTTGTCGATCAGCATAACAGAGCACTTCCCGGCTTCTAAGATTTTTATTGTTTTTGAAACGACAAAATCCATCAACTTGTCGGATTTCCTGATCGCGCTGATCTTTTCGTCGAAACCGACAATATCTTCGAGTTTTTGCTTCTCAACTTTTAAACATTCTTCGAGTTTGACCTTCTGTGTGATGTCTTTCCAAATAGATACAAAATGAGTAATCTCCCCGGATTCGCTTGCAATCGGCGAGATCGTTTGATCGGCGACATAAAATTCCCCGTTTTTCTTTTTATTCGTTGTCTGAGCATGAAACACCTTGCCGGCCAATATGGTGTCCCATAATTTTTGATAATATTCCCGCGTCTGCTTGCCTGATTGAAGGACCTGGGGAGTTTTTCTTAAAATCTCTTTCTTGGCGTATCCGGTTGTCTTCTCAAAGGCGGGATTCACGTATTGAATAATCCCTTTTTTGTCCGTGATCATCACGTGGTCGGCGGTCTGTTCAACGGCATTTTTAAAAATAAGCAAATCTTTATGCAATGTTTTGTGATCGGTAATGTCGTACACGACCCCCTCGATGCCCAGAATTTCACTTTTTTCCCCGTAAATGATGTTGCTTGTCACCGATAAAACGGCGACGCTTCCGTCCTTGCGTTTGTTTTGCGCTTCGTAATCGCGCACAAAACCCATTTTTTCCATTTTCTTAAAGAATTCTTGGCGAGCTTCGGGATGAACATACAATTGATCGGTCGAATTAAGACCAATCACCTCGTCTTTGCTGACGTAACCTAAAATGTTCACAAAGGCCTGATTAACGTAAACAAGATTTCCTTGTGAATCGGCCACATAAACCCCGGCGCGCAAACCTTCCACCAGCCGACGGTACATGTCTTGCGCGCCAAATACTGTGTTAAATTCCTTCGGCAAATTCACGGCCATGTAAAAAATCTCCAATCCCCTAACGCTGTAAATCGGTCATGGATGTACCAAACACCCTTTACATAAAACGGGATCTTGGTCTGAAGCATAAATATCAAACCTCGGCTTACCTCCAACCTGGATGTAGCCAACAGCACCTTTCTCTATGCGAAAAATCGCATGATCCACCAACGTCAATGTGCCCGGGACTTCTAAGCTGAATTCAACCGCGGCAGCGCCGCCGGCGGGAACCAGCGTTGTTTGAATGTTGTGGCCCGGGGGACTGACCAAATCAGCTTCCCGATAAACATTGTCAAAAATTTCTCCGATCACATGAAAGGAAGAAATCAGATTCGGTCCGGCATTGCCAAAAAAAATCCTTATTCTTTCTCCGGTTTTAGCTTTTAAAGCTCCGTCGCTTAACAGCGAACCCTGACGACCATTAAAGACAACAAACATCGGATGTTCATCCAAACCATTTTGATGGGAAAATAAAAGCTGCACAGGTCCTTGCTCCTGACCATTGCCTTGATCTGCCTCTTCACCCCAGAAGTCATCCTTTTTATCTGAAGGCGCCTGTTGGGTTTGTGTGACATCTTTTTTCTTTTCTGGATATTTGGCATAGATCTCGCTTTGTACAACGTAAAATTCCCGATCAACTTTAGGCAAGCCTTTCTTGGGCTCAACTAAAATAAGACCATACATCCCATTGGCGATGTGATCCATGACGGGTGGCGCCGCGCAATGATAAATATACAATCCTGGTTTGAGCAATTTAAACCAGGCGATCCGCTCATCTCCTTTAACAACCGTCGTCACCGGAGCTCCACCTCCCGGGCCGGTGACCGCGTGAAAATCAATATTATGCGGCATGCCGCTTTCATCCGAACTCGTGTGATGAATCTCTAAGGTATCCCCTTCACGGGCTCGAATGAACGGTCCGGGAACATGGTCATCAAACGTCCAAAATTTGTAGAGAAGGCCCGCTTTCACTTCCATTGTTTTGACGCTAGAATTTAGATGAACCTTGACCAAGGCAGGGGCCTTACGTTTAATGGGAGGAGACACCTCGGGGGCAAATGTCAATACAGCCTCTTCTTGCAATTTTGGAAGGTCTAAAATGACCTTTTCGTGCTCTTCTGCTGTAACCTGAGCATAAATAAAATCTGAACATAAAAGCACCGCGCTCACCCCCATGCCAATAAGAAAGCAACATTTAATCACTTTTTTCTGCGTCGCCATTCCTTCATGTAAATTAGAAATAGTCATAGCTCCTTCCTTTCATTTCTTATTCTTCCCATTTTTTGTCTCCAGGCACTTCTTGATACTCGGCACCAAGCGGTCATAAATCTCGCTTTTCCCGATAAAATCCGCCGCATGAATCCGCTTTGCCGCCTGCCGGAACACTTCCACTTCAAACATCGTCAAAATGATGACATCGCACTCAGGATTATCGATTTTAATATGTTTTGTGGCCTCGAGACCATTGACGTTCGGGAGACTGATGTCCATCAGCACGATATCCGGCCGAATGCATGAGGCTTTGGCCACTCCCATCTCTGCCGTGCTGGCTTCAAAAATCTCAAGACCGAGATTATGCATTTTCAAATAATCCTTGACGCTTGTCCGAAAATCGACGCTGTCATCAATAATTAATACTCTCTTCAATCCCATGTGTTTTTACATCCTTTTGTTGGACGCATTCTTATTTTTAACTTCCGATTTGATTTGATGATACACAGCCCTTTAAAAAAACTAAATTAGAAGATGTACGTAAAGGATTAAGTAAAACTACGAAAGAAAGGTGTCTGTAAAAAAGAATTTGTGGTGAGGAACCAGGCTAAAGGGTTAAACCAACCCTTTGGAGATGGCGTACTTGACTAAACCGGCGGTATTCTTGATGCCCAGCTTGTGGGTGAGATTGGCACGGTGCGCTTCGATAGTCCTGACGCTGCGTTTTAACCTGGCCGCGATATTCTTATTGGCCAAGCCGCCGGCGATGAATTTGAGGATTTGCCGTTCCCGCTTCGTAAGGATATCCAGGGAAGAGGATTCCGCTTCATCCAGGGAACGCACATAATACTCGGCGAGAAATTTTGACATGTTGGGGGAAATAAACTTTTTGCCTTTTAGGATAACCCTGATCGCCATCATAAGCTGATCATAGGCATCTTCCTTAAGGACATATCCCGAGGCCCCATAGGCCATGGCGCGCTTAAAATGCTCCTGATCCTTCTGCATGGTCAGGATGAGAATCTTGACCTTGGGGAATTTCTCCTTAATCTCTGAGATCGTCTGTATTCCATCACGATTGGGCATGGAAAGGTCCAAGACAATAAGCTCGCATTTAACCTCCCCGAGGAGCGACAATAACTCATCCCCATCTTCAACTTGTCCGATGACCTTAAAGGCTTTATCCTTTTCGATAAGATTCTTTAGCCCTTCTCTTAAAATTTTATGATCATCTGCCAGAATAATTCTATGAAGAGCCGTCATAATTTATTCCTTTTTAAGAATAGGAATATTCAACAGAATTGTCGTTCCCTGTTTGAAGCCTGCAGTGATTTCCATATCTCCTTTTAACAACCGCGCTCGTTCTCTCATCGTTGAAAGACCCAGCCCTTGAGTTTCCTGCTGATTGGAAAATTTGTCGACAAGAGAAAACCCCTTGCCGTTATCCTTCAGAGCTAAAGTCAACCGACTGTCAACGATCTTAATCTCGACATCAACTTTTGTGGCCTTGGCGTGCTTTACGACATTGGTTATGGCCTCCTGAATGATTCTGTAAAAATTAATCGGATCTCCCTCAAATTTTATTTCATTTAAATCATCATGATTGAACTTAATCTTTAATTTTTTTTGTTTAAATTCTTCTATCAATACATTTAAAGCCGTTGTCAATCCTAATACTTCCAACGTTGAAGGCCGCAGCCCGGAAGTCAGATGGCGGGCCTTCTCTATGATTTTATCAACATCCTTGATTAACTTTTTAACAGATTTTTTTTGTTTCTTTAAATCTGAATTGGAACCTAAAAGAACGGATTGCAATAAAACCTTAAATGTCACCAGGGATTGGCCTAAATCATCGTGGATCTCCCTGGAAATGCGTTCGCGTTCTTTTTCTTGTGCCTGGATGATTTTTTGCGGCAATTGCTTTAAATCTTCCTCCATTTCCTTTCTTTGTGTGATTTCATTGCGAATGGCCACGTATTGATAGGGTTTGCCCTTTTCATTCAAAAAAGGGACGATCGTGGTATCCACCCAGTAATACGTTCCGTCTTTGGCGCGGTTTCTGATCTCCCCTTTCCAGGCTTTCCCACTGGCTATGGTACGCCAGAGATTTTTCATAAATTCTTTGGAGTGATAGCTGGAATTGATGATGCGGTGATCCTGACCTAAAAGTTCTTCCCGGGAATATTTGGAAATCTCGCAAAATTTGTCATTGGCATAAGTGATTTTTCCGCCGGCATCGGCAATCGCCACAATCGAAGAAACATCGAGGGCAAATTTAACGTCCGCCAATTCCTTAAGAGACCGCTCTAATTCGGATTGTCCTTGATTCTGATTCTGATTATCACTTTTCATAAATTTTTATTAATTGCCGGCTAGTGAACGACCACCGACTTCGTCGGTGGCTTCTAGCGTGGCGCGTCATAAATCTATTTATATTTGAATTCTCCTTATTGTGTCATCGCGAGGAGGAGCGTTTTACAGCGACGACGAAGCAATCCTTTAAGAGATTGCTTCGCCTCGCTCGCAATGACACCCAAATGTCAAGAAGCGTTAGACGCACCATACTGGGTTGATTTGCTGAAATCGCCGATCTCCCAATAAGATTCCTCGGAGACTCATTTGACCCATTGTTTACGGCTCAACCGCAAGGGCAGCCGCTGAGGATCCCATTCGTATCCGCAGTGGGCACAACGCCGCTTCTCTCGTCGGATAACATAGACTCTCTTGAAAGAACATTTAGGACAACTTTTGCTCGTTTTCATGCCACCATTTTACCATTCTTGGTGGCTGGAACATCACTTTACCCATAAATAATATCCAACCATTGAATCTATTTGTTAAAAATTTTATCCATTACTCTACGCCTTCCATCGCTTTATTTATCCGCTCAAGCGCACTATTTAAATCAAAATTTTGTTGTTCTTCCTTCGTTAATACCTCAAACAGCTCGGTCTTGATGCGTGAGCGCATATCCTTAATTTCCGCATCAGATCGTCCCATATTCATACGGTATTTTTTTAGATCGGTGTCTCCGCCGTCTTCTGCAATTTTTTTCTTAAAAAGATCCATAACCTCTTTATTCCCGAGTTTGAAGCCGTTGCGGAGAATAAAATCAAGGTCATAGAAATCGCGCGGCGCGATTATCTCTCTCAAGGCCGCGGCCCGAAGTTTTTCGCTGACAATTTCATTGAGCGATAAGCAATTCACTTTTCCAGCGTCGAATAAAGGCTCTCCGGTAAACGGATGCAGGAATTTATGCTGTACTGACCGCGCCTCAGGTTTAAGAATAGGATTAAAACGAAGCCCTATCTCAAATTTGATAGTCTGCTCCGACGGCACAGTTACCGGATCATACACAAAGTAATAGACATACTGCTTTGACTCATTTCGTCCGGCTTTATCGGCACCTTCCAGGCGTAACCCAAGTTTTTTTGCAAACGACTCAATATTATCCTTTACCAATTGTATGCACTTGCGCCGATTGCCGCGAGTTGTGGTATATTCCGGCAGGCGCATGCTGAAATCGAGATCCTCGCTCAATCGGTAATAGGAATAGTAAATTTTATTAAGACACGTCCCGCCTTTAAAGATAAGATCCTCGCAAAGGTCGTTTATGCGTGAAAGGATAAACGTCAAATAATAATCCTTCTCCATTAAGGGCGCATAAAAACCCGTCAGCGACGCCGTCCGATCAACTAAGTCGCGAAACTTGTCTTTATCGTTGTGAATCATTAACGATGGATCGCCATCTTTCATTGATTGTTCCTTTTCGGTTATTTGTAAACGAAATCAAAGATGTTTTCCTGACGCTTTTCTCAAGCGGCTTGAGCAGAGAATCATCCACGCCTGCCTTCTCGAGAATAAGTCCTATACGTTTACGCGTTTTTATTTTGGGGAATCTTACAGCAAATTGAATCAATTTCTTAATATCACATTTATTTTCTTTAACAAACCTTTCCAAAATAATCGCGGCGGCGGCAATCCCGCCAACAGGTTTATTGTAATCAAGGAGATCGACCAATGTCCGTTCTTTTGAGCTAACAATAACATCTTTTCCCTTAATGCTGATCGTCTCAAGACCATACATTTTCTCAGGGGTAATTTTAATGAATTTAAAAGATATTCCGGCTATTGTCCTTTCGCGAGACATTCTTGGACTTAACACATAAACCGTCTGGAACTGCTGATCGGTAAAATTATAGTAATTAAACATCGTAGAATAGCCGACATAATAATCATTTTGGGGAAAGAATACCGCGGGGATAAGAAACTCGCTGACGCGACGACCTGTAGGAATAGCATCTAAAGGGACAAAGATATAAACACCGCTTTTGATGGGAATTAATACCCTCTTTTTCTTGAGGCTATAAACCAGTTGATTACGATACGGAAAGCCGGATGGCAAATAAGAATCCAGCTCCTTGGCGGTCACAATCTCTTTTTCTTCATATGACAACCGAGCGACAATCTCTACCTCTGTTTTGCTAAGAGAACTCATTGTA
>CAYJRN010000013.1:16864-34205 GCA_964372915.1 uncultured Planctomycetales bacterium | reverse complement strand
GCGACAGGTTGCGCCGTGCCGCGAAACCTTTCGAGGAGCCCACACAGTCCTTTCTTCCCGCCCGGGGCTCGCCTAACGGCGAGCCCCTGCCTGAAAAAACAACTTGGCTTAAATTCATTCAAAATGAATTGGCGTACATTGTGATAATACCACTTTCCCTTTCAAGGAAAGTGGCACTGTCTTCCTTTAAAAATCATTAAAGAAAAGACAGTGAGATGTCAAAGAGCGGAATCGTTGTCAAATTACAACGACAAAATGAGCGAAAAAAAGATAGCTATCTGAAGTCAGAATTGTCTCGATAGCTATCGCGATTTGCTCCGACCTCTAGAAAACGTCGGAACTCAAAATTTTTGAAGGAACTTAAATTTTCAACTCAATACCTCTTGCAGAGGTTTCAGAAGAATACCAGAGACCTATTTTATTGTCAAGGGATTTTTTTAGGATATTTAACCTTCTTTAAAATAAGCAGTTACGTGCCTCTCATAGGGGGCCGGGTCCTGTGGAAATTCACGCCAGAAGACTCGTCAGCGTACCCCCAAAAATGGCGCTTTTTTGGGCTTGGGACAAAGCCGTCTCGTCGACAACCTTAAGTGAATCTGTAAGGGCTTGATTGGCCGGATAATCGCTCCCCCATAAAATATGAGATGGGTCGGTCACCTCAAGCGCGCACAACAGCGAGGCGGGTGACTTCGAACCGCTCGTGTCAAAATATAAGTTTTTAAAATATTCACCGGGGTCTTTCGTCAAATCTTTCACGTAATTTCGCTTGCGCAGCATGCGGTACGTATTATCGAAGCGCTCTTTGACGATCGGCAGAACGCCCCCGTAATGCGCGAAAATAAATTTCACGTCCGGATACTTCAAAAACGTTCCGCTCATCATCATCTTCCCGATGCACACAGAAACATCAAAGACATATTCCAAGACCGGCGTGAGCAAGGGATCTTGAACTCTCTCCTCGCCGATTGGATTCATAATTTGAGGATGAACGTGGATGAGGATCTTGTTCTTTTGCGCGAATTCAAAGACTGGAGCGAAGAAATCATCGTCGAGGTATTTGCCATCATAGCTGGAAGCCAAGGAAAGCGCTTTAAAACCAAAATCACTCATTCGCCGTAGCTCTTCGGACAACGCGCGGGCATCGTCCGGCGGGACGATGCCCGCGCCCAAAAATCTCGATGGATGAGCCTGAATAATTTTATTTAACTCCGAATTATAAACGCTCGCGACTTTGGACCACCCTCCCATTTGAAGGTGCGCATCGCTCGTCGGGTATAAAAGCAGCGAGCGCTCGATGCCATGAGCGTCCATGACTTCGAGTTGCTTCTCGGCGTCCGACCAAAAGACCTTGAAGAAGGTCGTGTTCTGGGCAACGGCGGATGGGATGCAGTGGGAATGGGTGTCTAAAATCTTCATTGGCTCTTGAAATCCCGTTCTGGGCGCCAATTTCGTGCTCCGTGAATCACACCGGTCATCCAAACCTCTTGACTGACGATACGGTACATAATTCTATACGCGCCATAAATCAATTCCCGACAATTTTCATTATCGATCTCAGGAATCACCCGGCCAGATTGCGGAAAAATTTCCAATTGATCTGTCATCTCAATAACTCTGGATATAAACAAGGCGGCCTGGTCTACCGAATCTCTTTCAATATACTTAAAGATGGAATCTATATCGTCCAATGCCGAAGGCGCCCAGACTATTTTACCCATTTACGCAGCCTCTTCTTGGCGTTTTCGTGCGAAATCCCTTTTCCTTGCTTGATTTCTTTTTCCCCATGTTGAAATTTTGCATGAACATACAAAGCATGAATAACGTCGTCTATGGTGGCGCTGGGGGGTAAAGAATTGATCACATTCTTAGCAATGTCTTTGACGGTCATATTCTCCTCCTTTTTATTAATCTGTCTTGAAATAGACGTAAACTGCCACCTTGCCTTATCCCGATGAAGCTTCCCTCTGACTGCTTTTGAAAAATCATATTCTTTTTTTCATATCTTCACCAGCGTAAATGATAGGTGGGTGTCGAGGATTGGGGGCATGGGTAATTTATTAAAGTTAATTACTGGTAGCGTCTAGTTTTCGTTCTCCATTCCTTAAAATCGGTAACCTTAATTTTGCGGAAAGCACGGCATCCTCTTTGCAAGTTAAAAATATTTGCTCGCTTATCACGTCGATAGATATGTCTCAAAAGTCCTTCTAATTCCTGAATTTCGACTTTCATAATATTTGGCCAAACCGCATACACAGAAAAATGTGTCCACTTTTTTCGTTTACTGTTATCGTGCCTACGAAGTCGATACGCAACGTTGGAATCCGACATGCCGACATAAACTAATTCAAAGATTTTTTCATCCCTTGTAGTGTATAACATATAAATTCCGCGTACATTTTCTCCAACAAAGCGAATTTCATTGCGGGATCGAAATTCTAAACTACATGAAAACAATCGAAGCATTTAATCTCCTCTTTAGAGCTATTCCACCCACAAATTCCAGAGACACGTACCTAATTATTGTTTTGTGGAAATCCCTTGCTCGCCTTCTGCCGTCCCGCTTGGCAGCTGTCAGTCTTCAGCTTTCAGACGTCAGCTATCGATAAATCGAATGGGTTCCAACGTCGAAATAGAGCACCTCACGAGCGTTTATGAAACGGAACAAAACTCTATAATCGTAATTGATGGAATAGGACCAGTAACCGTCCAGCGGTCCTTTAAGTTTATGCGTCCGCAAGGACGCGGCAAAAGCGTTCTCTCGAAAAGCCCTGTCCTTTTTTATGGCCAATTCTTGAACGTGATCTGGGAGCTTCTGGAAGGCCTTCTTGAAATCGGAGGTGGCGTGGAGGATGCGGATCGGGCGAATCATACTGGCCTTTTCTTTTCCAAATACTTTAAGGAAGCCAGTATAACGACCTTTCTTTTCAGAAGAAAAGGCGGTATTGACTTCCACTCTATGTTTAGTGGCAGAAAGGTCAATAAGATCTACCGCAGCTCCGCCAGGGAATTCACTACCTTGGTCTTGCCGTTGCGGTACTCTTGCTCTCCCCGCTTGATTTTTCCCAGGGCGTCCTTGAATTCCACGATTTGTCGCTGTAAGGCGTCGTAATCGGATTTGCGCAAGACCACCAAATCGTCTCCATGGGTCAACCCGTGGGGAATGCTGATCATCGATTTCATGCCGTCACCTCTTTCTTTTTATTTTCGTACAGGCATATCCTAGTGTAGCACATTATGCCGGCGTTGTCCTTGCTGTCTATAGAGATCCCTCGTCGCCTCAAAAATCTATTTCTGAGGAGATCCCTCGGCGCTTGTGACGTGTATCCCGCCTTCGCTAAAGTGCTTTCGCCTTTAGCTTCGGCGGGATCAAACAGCGCTAAAGATTTTATGCGCTCGCCCCACCGACTGTCTGACGACAGTCAGGCGGTGGGGTCGCAAAATCTTAAGCGCTGCTAGATCATCCTATTCTCTTTAAGAACCTTCTCAACTTCATCCAGGGATTTTTTGAGCTCCGGCAGAAGGCTGATGTTCAAAGACACGCCTTTGGCCGTCGGGACCATGTCATTGACCCCCTGTGTCATGGTCCAGGTGCGGATGTCAATTAAGTCATTGCCTTTGAATTCGCGAACAGCGACCCTGATCTCCTGAAATTTATTCTTCTTAAAGACTGAGACTATTTTGTCCATGTGATCTCCTTCAATGAGGCCGCCACTTATGGAACGATAGTGAACATAAGTGGCGAGCCGAATTGAACCCAGCACTAATTTTTCATTTTTAAAGAATCGCTAGTTCGATTCTTCAAATGACTTCTTGCCTGACCATAATGCTTTAAATGTCTCTCTCTGGTTCTGGCATCCTTTCCCGATAGATAAGCCTCAAAGTAAATAAGATTCCATTGGTCATTGGCTTGGTTATGCTCTTTGAGACGCCTATCCACATCATTAGTATATCCATAATAGAGTTCTTTAGTAAAACGATTCTTAAGTACGTAAACGTAATGCATGAAAAATTAGTGCTGGGCAAAATTCCGCCTCGCACTTACGTTCGTTAACACTCCGTAAGTACGGGCGTCACTTGGCCTGCGTCTGTTTATAATCAATCACCGGTTTAGTCCAAGGCGTTTGCTGATTAATCACCGCCAATTCCAAAGGACACGCATTGACGGGAACGGATAACGCGAACATCACCATGTCGGCCACCACCTCCGGCGACATGAGACGCTCCTTCTGCTCCTTGGTGATGTCTTTCAGGTGATCGGTGAGATCGCTGTCCACGACACCGGGCAAAATCGAGGTGACCTTGATGCCGTGGTCGCGCATTTCCCAAAACAATCCTTTTAAAAAGGCGCGTAAACCTACCTTGAGAGAACTGTACGATAAAAAACCGCGGGGGATAGGATCCACCAGCGTCGATCCGGAGACCATGTTGATGATGGCGCCGGCCTTACGCTCGATGAAATGATTGATGACCAGGCGAATGAGCCGCACGTACCCCAGATAATTCGTGTGCACGAGCTTCTCGATGTCCTCCAACGGCTGCTTTTCAAATGGATACTGGCTGGAGACACCCGCGTTGTTGACAAGAATGTCAATGTGCTTGAATTGTTTCAAGGTCACGTTCACCAGATTCTGCAAATCCTCGAATTTCGCGACGTCCGTCGGGATACCAAGCACCTTCACCCCGGTTGCTTTCTTGATTTCATCGACAGTCGTATTGAGCGTCGCCGGCGTGCGGGCGGCCAACACCACATTCACGCCGTTTTGCGCGAGGCGCATCGCGACCGCCTTGCCGATGCCTTTGCTGGCACCCGTAATAATCGCGATTTTCCCTTTCAAGTTAACCATGGTTGTCCCCCTGTAAGTGTTTTATTTTCTGACGGAATGGTTTTCTTAAGAAAAAACGTTGTCACCAGCATTAAAAAACCGAACATAAAAAACGTGAGGCCGAAATCCTTCTCAACAAACGGCCCGCCGATGAGGAATCCGAGTCCGCCGCTAAAGAACCGCACCGCCGAATTAAGACTCGCGATTTCCGAACGATTTTCCTGCGGCAAATCCGTGAGCACGGTTGAAACGCCGTTGTGTCCCATGGTCCAGCCCACGGAAAAACCGATCAAAAGGATCGCCAAAACGATTTGCGGATAATGGCCCAACAACGCCATGGTCGAAACAGCCATCACAGCGACACCCAAACGCGTCGAATTCACGCGTCCCTTCTTATCCGTCCAGTAGCCGCCCAAGTTTTGTCCGACGGCGCCGCTTAAGGCAATCAGCATAAAATAAAAACTGATCGCGAACTGATTCAATCGGTAGACATGGTCAAAATAAACCCCGAACCATTTGTGCACGCCGTGATAAAGGAAGCTGATCGCAAAGATGAATAAAAAAATGTTTCGGACGCGCTCGTTCTTAAGGACGTTGAAATAATCGACACGGCCCGATTCTTTCGCGGAAAGTATTGATGAGCTTTTCCAAAGGATCATCATCGCCGCGATCGCGCCCAAGCCCGCGGGAACACCGAAAAGCCAACGCCAATGAGCGACCCCGCTTAAGGCAATCCCCGCCAACGAGGCCATAAAACTCATCGAAAAAAACATCCCTACCATGCGCCCGCGCACTTCTTTCTCAAAGAATTTGCCGATGACGATGAGGGTCACGGGAACGATGCCGGCGGCCGCCAGGCCCATCACGATGCGGGCCGTGAGAATGACCGAGAGCGAATGGCTCAACGCGCAGATAAAATTAGAAAGAACGTACATGATCAGAGAATCGGTCAGGACCGATTTAAAACTGAGCCTGCGCACCAAGGGCGCGTAAATCAAAGCTCCAAGCCCGTAAGGAATCATGTAATAATGCAAAACCCTGGAGACGGAAATGGTCGGCTCAATCAAATCACGGCTCATCAGAGGAATCGCCGCCGCCAACGCCGCGAAGTTAAAAGAAATCGTGATGTTGGCCAGGCAAAGGAGCGCAAAGGTAAGTTTTTTATCGTTTGAGGTTTGGGGCATTGTCAATGAGCGCCTGACTTACGGAGCACCTGCTGCTTCGTTTTGCGAAGCAAAACGGCAGGGGCGAACGTCAAGTCAGCCGCGCGAATTGATCCCGTGAGCCCCGCCAAAGGCGGGGCGAATCGGGACATTACTTCTTTGTCGCGACCTCCCCTACTTCTTCTTCAATCACTTTCTTAAAAATTTTCATGTTGTGTTGCGAATGTTCGTTGACGAAACCTTCAATTTGCTCCTCAGTAAACTTGATAAAACCTGGATCCATCGCAAAATCCTGAATCCAGATCATCTCCGTGCCGTCGGGCGTTTCATTATAAAACCAAACAATCTTCATATAGCGAAATGGAAACATCGGCTCCCAGCGCGAGGCATAGGCGAACTTCAAATCTTTGTACAGCCAGCGCTTGCTCACCCAATTCTTGCCGTCCTTATCATGGAGGCGAAAGGTGATCTCATCGCCCTTGCGTTCAATCACGTCAGCCTTTACATATTCGTCACCGAATAACTCCGTCCAGCGTTCGATCTGGTTCGAGGTGTCAAATACTAGATTATACGGCGCATTAATTATAATTTCGTTTCTAGTATGTCCCACAGCTTGCTCCTTTCAGATGTACTCCCACCAGCACCCTTCGGGTGCTAAACGGCGGGATAAATTCGCACTTACAACTTACGTTCGCTTGCGCTCCGTAAGTTGTGTGCTCATTTAGGTGCGTTGATGACAATACTATTTCGAGTGTGACCCATATGCTATCCTTTCGTTAATTTCTTATTTTCCAGCCACAGCGTCAACAAAGTGAAAGCCAATGCTGGCGTAAGAAGCATTAAAGTAGCGATAAAATCAAGAATATTAAACGGATTAAAGGGCCTAATGATTTCATAAAAAACTTTAAGAAATGATATTGGGCCAGATGAATCCCTTAAAACAGTCATAACATTGCCTATGATGGCAATTACAATAATAATAATTGCCACTATTGCGAATAGATATGAAAGCCATCGAAGAAATTTAATCACTTTGGTTTTCCGCTTTAAGCTCTAAATAATTGCAACAACGCGGCTCCAGCCTGCCCCGGCATTCCTTACCTTGACGGGTAAACACGAGACCGTAAACCCAAACGGTTTCGGGATGGCTCCCAAATTTCCCAAGCGTTCCATATGGCAATATTCCCGACGACGCCCCAAAAAATGCGCCGGCCAGATTTTGGATTTGTCTTTGGTACTTAAGAATTCTTTAAACATCAAAAAACACGGCCGGTCCAGCCCAATCGTGTCGATACCCATCATCTTGATACCATGATCCAAAAGATATTCGACGGCATCCGGCGTACAGCCGACATATTTATTGACATAATCATCAGTGCCCAAAAGTTTATCGCCGCCAGTGTAGAACAGAACAATATCCATAGGTTTTAAAGTATAGCGAATAGCGGATAGGGCTTGAATAATTTCACCTTTGCCAATTGCGGCAGGAAATTTTAAATGCGTGAAATTAAGAACAACACCTGGGCCATAACACCACTCAAGCGGTACATCCATGATCTGCTTGGCGGGCTTGCCTTCGCACATTGAACCGTAATGGAACGGCGCGTCGACGTGTGATCCCATATGAACAGAAGAATTGACGATCTCTAAGGACAGCATTTCACCATCGGGGATTTCTTGGGCGGTCGCCACGCGCTCGCCCTTGTTGAACCGCTCTTCGCCCCCGGGCTGATTCTTCATAACCACCCAGTTGAAATGCTCTACCCCGGCCTTGTGCGTGATACGTTCAATGGTCGCGGCGTGGGTTTCGATAAGAGCATCGTCAATCGGAAGACTTAAGTCAATAATTTTCATAAATGAGCACCTGATTTACGAAAGCCGCAGGCGACGTTAAATCAGCCGTGCGAATTTATCCCCGAAGGGGATTACTTTGCTCCTTTACTTTTCAATATATTAATAATTTCATTAAAAGTCTGAGTCTTCTTTAATTCATTATCCCCAATCGGTACGCCGAATTCTTTCTTAAGTCCGACGGAAATCTCGACCATTTCGGTCGAATCAACTCCCAGCGACTCATCAAGCTTGGCGTCGGCCTTGATTTCTTCGGGCGCAATATCAAGAACTTTGTTGAAAAGATTCCTGACGCGTTGTTCGACGGTTAAGGTTTTTTGTTCAGTTGACATTTTCTCTCCTTCAATGAGCGCACAACTTATGGAGCACACTGTGCGACATAAGTTGTATTCGCGAATTGAACCCAGCACTAATTTTCTTTTTCAAAAGAATCTTTAATACGATTCTTCAGATGGGTTCTTGTTTGACCGTAATGTTTTAGCTTCTTCTCTCTTGCTCTTGCGTCTTTTTCTGATAAATAGGTCTCATAGTAAATAAGGTTCCACTTATCGCTTCTTTGAGTATGTTCTTTAAAGCGTCTATCTAGATCATTGGTATAACCATAATACAATTCTTTAGTTAACTGATTTTTGAGAACATAAACGTAATACATAGAAAATTAGTGCTGGGCTAAATTCGGCCTTACAACTTACGCTCCCTTTGTTCCGTAAGTTGTGGCCTCATTTAGTTTTTTTGTAGCACAAGGACTGCGTCCCTTTTCCCCTTGCAGGGTCAAGGGACGTTGTTATGTTTTTTGTAGCACTAGGACTGCGTTAATTCCACCACGCCCGCGGTTGATAATGAGGGCATTGTTGATCTCTTTCGCCTGCGCTTTATTCGGACAATAATCCAGATCACATTCGGGATCGGCCTTTAAATAATTGATCGTCGGCAAAATGGTGCTGTATTCCATCGAAAGAAGCGTTGCGATGACATCGAGTACGCCGGAAGCGCCGAGCAAATTCCCAAACATGGATTTGGGCGCTGAGACTGGAATTTTTTTAGCGCTGCCGTTAAAGACTTGTTTAATGGCCTTGGTTTCGGTGATATCACCCAGCACTGTTCCCGCTCCATCGGCGCAAATATAATCGATTTGAGACGGTTCTACGCCGGCATCATCGAGCGCTGTCTTGATGGCGCGAGCCAACTGCTTGCCATCGGGAGCCGGATCAATACGGTCAACGCCGTCGGTCGTTGTGCCAAAACCGGTGATATAACCATACACATGAGCATTTCTTTTTTGCGCGCGCTCTTGAGATTCGAGAGTTAAAATTCCAGCCCCTTCGGCGATCGCCATCCCATCGCGGGTCTTATCAAAGGGCCGATACGCGGTTTCCGCCTCGTCGTTACGCTTGGTTAAAACGCCGGAGGTGTTGCAGCACAGAAGCGCGTAGGGTGTGACCGGCGCCTCCATTCCACCGGCTAAAATCCAATCGTTATTATTGCGTTCCAAATTCTTTCCGGCATAGGCGATCGCCATCAAAGAGCTCGCACGGTCAGCGACGATCGTTTTGCTGTACCCTTTGATGCCATAATGGATCGAAACCTGTCCCTGGGGCGCGGCCGGAAACCAGGCCGAGGCCATAAAAGGGCTCACCCCTTCGCGGCCTTCCAGATACATGTCGCGCAATTCCGTTTCGGCGTAGAGCCAGCCGCCGATGGCATTGCCCATAAAAATCCCGACACGTTTCAAATTTTCCTGCGTCATATCGATGTTGGCATCTTTAATGGCCATTTCAGAGGCAACCAGCGCCATGTGCGAGAACACATCGATCTTCTTGAGAAGCCTCGATGAGACATTGCTGTAAGCATCCAGATCATGAATCTGTCCGGCCACGTGCGATGGATATCTGGATGCATCAAAGCGCACGATTTTATCGACCTTGGAATGGCCGGCCTTGACATTCGCCCAAAAGGTGCGCTTGTCCATGCCGGAGGGCGATACAATTCCTAAACCTGTGATTGCTATTTTATTCATGAAAACCTCGAATTTGTGTCAGGTGTTAGGTTAATTTTTCCATGACACATAATACCTAACACGTGACACAGGCTAGTCGTTAAATCGCTCTAAGATCATCGCCGAATGAATTCCGGAAAATCCGGAACTCGTCTTTAAAATCGAATTCACTTTCTTGGCCCTTGCTTCATTGGGAATGTAGTCCAAGTCGCACTGCGGGTCTTTTTCTTCCTGATTGATCGTCGGAGGAAGGATCCCGCGTTCAAAAATCATGGAACTCAAGGCCAATTCGATTCCGTTAGCCCCGGCCAAGGGGTGGCCGATCATCGATTTTACTGAGCTGATCGGAATTTTATAAGCGTATTCGCCCAGTGCCATTTTATAGGCGCTGGTTTCAAACACGTCGTTTTGTCTCGTTGAGGAACCGTGCGCGTTCACGTAATCGAGTTCGCTCGGCTTAATATCCGCATCCTGCATGGCGAGATTGATGCAATCGGCCATGGCATCGCCTTCCGGCGGCAGATCGGTCATATGAAAGGCGTTGTTGGTCGTGCCAAAACCGGTAACCTCACAATAAATCCGCGCCCCGCGCCGAAGAGCGTGATTCAATTCTTCGAGGACCAAGATCCCGGCCCCTTCGGAGATGACGAACCCGTTTCTTTTGGCATCGAAGGGCCGTGAGGCTTTCTGCGGAAATTCATTATGGACCGACAAGACATTCACCGTATCGAAAGCGCCGAAGGTGATCGGCGTGATGGGCGCTTCCGCGGCACCGGTGATCATGATATCCGCCTCATCGTCCTGAATGGCTTCATAGGAAAACCCGACGGAATCGGTTCCGGCGGTACAACCCGTCGAGATCGTATTGCAAATGCCGTGCAAGGCGTACTTCGCGGCCACCTCACTGGAAGGCGTGTTGAACATGGACGCGTCATAGAGATCCGGACGGACGATCATCGGGTCAATCGGATTCTTCCCGCTGTCAGTGACGAGCGCGAACTCTTCTTCCATATATTTGGTTCCACAGATAGCATTGGCCAACGAAACTCCCATGCGATCACGATCGACTTTGCTCAAGTTGAGTTTTGAATCCTCCAGCGCCATCCGCGCCGCCACCAGCGCAAACTGCACGTAGCGATCCATGCGTACCATTTCTTCTCTGGTCAATCCCAACTTCAATGGATCAAAGTCCCGCACTTGCGCGGCAATTTTCGTATTAAAAAGAGACACGTCGAATTCCGTGACGCGCGCAACCGCCGACACGCCGTTGATCATATTTTTGTAACAGGCCTCGTTACCCACGCCATTGGGCGAAACGATTCCCACGCCCGTTACGACCACTCTTCGTTTGGTCTTCATAATAAACTCCTAAAGTTCTTTGGGATTCCAGCTTCCCTAAAATTTCAATTCAATTGAAATTCCTTCTTAATCTCACTTGCGTTAAAAAACCGCTCTTCCCGTTCAACGCGATGAACCATATCCACGACCTTGCGGTTCAATGGCGCCGAAAGGCTGAAACTCTTAGCTAATTGCGTGACTTCGCCGTTGATGAAATCGATCTCACTCATTTTTTTACGCATGATGCTTTGCAGAATGGAACCATACAACGGTTCTTTGCTTAAGGTGGTCAGGGTCTTGTTGATGATCTGGGCCCCTTGCTCCACAGGCATGGAGGAAAGTCCCAAAATTCTATCCACCGGGAATTGCGGCAGGGAAACCAACTTGATTCCGGCTTTTTGCGTGATCTCAACGCCTTCCCTCAATAAGAGAATGCTCAAGCGGCAAAGATCTAAATCCGCAAACGTCTCCTGCATGGATTTCCCGACCAGCGCCGGGATACAGTTGTTGAAATTCACAAAAAGTTTGAGCCACTTCATCCCTATGATGTCGTCGGTCACATGAACCGCAAACGCCTTCCTGAGGACCTCCGCCACTTCACGCAAAAAAGGATCGTTGGGCGCATAAGGTTTCCCTAAAATCCAGTCGCCTTCAAAATTGAACGTGACCTCACTCGGTTTAATATACGTGGCGCCGAACATGACGACGCTGCTCATCATCTTTTCGCGATCATAGTGGCGGCTTAAAATGTTATCGGCCTGGACGCCGTTTTGGGTCGTAAGAACGCGAACGTCTTCCAAGTGCTCACGATTCTCTTGGTAAGCCTCTTCAATGTCTTGAGTCTTGACGGCAAAGATCACAAGCTCACATTGACCGTTGAGCCTTGTAAGGCTTTTAAGTCTAAAAATCTCATCGCCGCGCGCCCCCTTCACATGAAGACCTTGTGTCTTAATGGCCTCCACCTGAGCTTCACGTCCGAGAAGCACGACGTCTTCTTTCGCTTTATGCAAGTAAGCCGCTACAATCGACCCAATGGCGCCGGCTCCGATCACCGCGATCTTCATTGGTCCTCCAGAGGAGCGGTTTTCTTCTCGGCGTATGTTTTCAAAGCCGAAAGGATCAGCTTGATATTCTTATCGTGCAATTTTTTAAAAATTATCAGCCAAAGAATCTTATTGAAGATCCCGCGGATTTGATAATGCATGGTGTAATTGACCTTGGTGCCGTTATAGCGCCCCTCGATGTCGACGGCTTCCCTGCCTTTAAACATCCCGTTTAAGAATGTGCGCTCAATCTCTCGATCCGGAGTCAATTTGGTCACGCGTGAATAAAAACGCGAGGCAAAAGGCGCGCGGATCATCATCTCATACTCCGTCCCTATGCGCACGCTCCCAAGGGTGATATTTCTAAAACGCATCCGGCACTCTTTGGGCCACCATTCACTTTCACCCCAGCAAATGATTTCCGGGCCGACGATTTTTTCTGACGCCTCGATCAAGATGAAGTGGTGATTCACTTTGTCCTTGTGTTCCCGAATAAAAAACTTTTTCAAAGATAAAAGTAACGGCATTCTTTAAAAATCCTATATTAAAAACCCCAAAACCTTACTGGAGTTCGTGTTCTTTGTAATGAAAACCGACCTCATCCATGAGCCTTACCATAAGACTGTAGAATGTTATCGGCACTTCAGAAAAAAAGGCGCGCAAGATGTCGCCTTCCTCGACGGTGTCGCTGCCTCGCTGTAGGGCATTGGTCTGCGCTTTCTTGTCGACCACGGTTTTGGCGATCTGCCGGTGGAACAAGGGAATCTTCTCGATCATCTGCGAATAGCGCGCGAACGCTTTCGGTTCCCACAGGAGCTTGGTTTCTGCCGTTGCCATCTTAAACCCCCGCTCCCTGCGCCTGGACTCTCGAATTCTTCTCCCACTTCGCGATGTTGTTCATGAAATCCATAACGCACTGTTTAACCTTGACGTCGTAATTGCTTTCCATGATACGGTGAATGCGCTCCGGCTTCGAATAATACTCTCTCATGCACCAGGCGCCCAGGCGTCCCACTTCTTCAATGGTTAAATGATCCGTCGGGATAACCGGGTGCTGAAAGTCCCAACTCTTAAGATCGATCTTTTCCGGATCGAACCAACCTTTTTGAATCCCGTAACGCCAGTCCGGAGAGTTGGGAACGGGGGTTAAATAATCCAACGCGAAGACGTCTGGATCGATTTCATCCGCGGTCTCGAGGCGCTTTTTGATCTTTTCCTCCGTGTCGTCCCTCAAGCCAACCAGAACTGTCCCGACGGTGCCGATGTCCTGGGCCCGCAGGATATTGATCGTTTGTCTAATCTGGTCGATCGTGACCCCTTTGCCGGTCTTGGTCAAAGTTTTGTCGTCCTCAACTTCAACCCCCGTCAGAGCCATGAATAAACCAGCCTTTCTCATGAGCGACAGAATGCTTTGTTGAGAGATCCATTGGTCGGCTCTCCCCAAACACACCCAATCGACTTTGTTGCCTCTTTTGAGTTTTTCTTCGCAAAATTCGATCATGGCCTTGGTATCGCTGTTAAAAGCATCGTCCTGCATGACAACACACTGAATGCCATACTGCTTTTCCAAAACATCGAGTTCATCAACGATTCTTTTTCCGGTCATACCGCGCCAGGAAGTAAAATCCTGTGTCGCCGAACGGCTGTCGTATAGCGCCCATTCATAACAGAAGTGACACTTTCCCGGACAACCGCGGGAGGTCATCAACTCCGCGAACGGTTTCCAGTACGTGTGTCCAACGTATTTCTCCATCGGAAAAAGATCATAGGCCGGCATGGGCAGGACATTCAAATCCGGAATAAGCCCGCGGTGCGGTCCGACGACGATTGTGCTCTTATCCTTGCGGGAAACCAATCCCGGAATATCTCGCTCGTTTTTGGCTTTGATTTTTAAATTGTTAAGAAGCTCCTCGAGCGATACCTCGCCCTCTCCGATCAAGATATAATCGATCCAAGGATTCAGCCTCATCTGCCGTTCGTAATCCGCGGAATACCACAAACCACTTGCAACCGTAATGATATTCGGAAATTTTTCCTTGATAAGGCGTATGGCCTCGTTGAAATACCAGATGACCGCCGCCCCGCAGGTCGAGAACAATTGATCGCCCAAAAACACCATATTGGGAGAACTTTCTTTGATTTTTTCAAGCATCGTATCCCAATCGTAGTCCATGGCGCGACAATCCAAGGCCTCAACTTGAGCCAGGCCTTTGGCGCGGATGTAGGCGGCGACCTGCGCGTGCATCTGATTGGCGGCACGGTGAAACCCGTGCGAATCCCAGGCTTTCAGCGGTGGCGTTAAAAATAGAACTTTCATGATCATTTCCTCCTGTTTATTTACAAGCACGTGATTTATGGACGAGCTTTAGCTCGGAACATAAATCACTGTGCGAGCTAATCCCGCACCTTTGGGAAATTGATTTATGAATAATTCAAAGGTGCGGGATAAATTCGTCCTTGCAACTTACGTTCACTATCGTTCCGTAAGTTGTGGACTCATTTAGAACCAAGATGAGACTAGAGATTTTCCGCCTGGTGTCATATCTGTGCATACATGTTTCGTCTGAGTGTACTCCAGCAAACCTTCCACACCCAATTCTCTTCCAAAACCACTTTGCTTATATCCTCCGTAAGGCGCTTCATTATAAAATCCACCGTAGGTATTGATCCATACCGTTCCGCATTTAAGTTTTTGAGCGACTTCATCAGCTTTTTTAAAATCTTTTGTCCACACACACGCCGCTAGACCATATGGAGAATCGTTGGCGATTTTTATAGCTTCCTCTTTCGAAAAAAATCTCATCACTGCCAATACGGGACCAAAAATTTCTTCTTGAGCGATGGCCATGTCGTTCTTCACTTCGCTAAAAATCGTCGGCTCCAAATAAAATCCCTTTGCCAATTCCGGGTCATTGGGGATTTCTCCTCCACACAACAAGCGAGCTCCTTCTCGTTGGCCCTTCTCTATATGAGAAAGAACCTCGCTGCGCTGGCGGGCGCTTACCAAAGGCCCAAAATCCGTGTCATAGCGGCTCGCATCACCGATTTTAAGCGCCTTAGTTCTTTGAATCAGCGTCTCCAGAAATTTGTCGTAAATCTCATTCTGTAAAAGAAGCCGGGAACCCGCCGTGCACATCTGCCCTTGATTCATGAAGATTGCCGAGAGTGTTCCGCCCATCGCCGCCTCCAAATCACAATCGGCGAAAACAATATTAGGAGATTTGCCGCCCAGCTCCATGGAAAGTTTCTTCACGTTGCCGGCAGCCAGACGCATTAATTCTTTTCCCGTTTCGGTTCCACCGGTAAAACTCAACATATCAACTTGAGGACTGCGCGCAAGCTCGGAAGCGACCTCATGGCGAGAGCTCGTCACAATATTGACAACACCTTTGGGTAAACCCGCCTTTTGTATGATTTGAGCCAGTTTCAAAACCGAAACACTTGCTGTTGAAGATGGTTTAAAAACGATCGTATTACCGGCCATCAAAGCGGGCGCTATTTTCCACGCGGCCATAATAAGCGGATAATTCCATGGAATGATGCAGCCCACCACCCCCATCGGCTCGCGCATCAAAAGACTTTTGACCGGCGCATCAACCGGGTTAATCGTTGCCTGTAGGGGCGGACGGCCCTGCCTGTCCGGCAGGCAGGCATTCGCCCCTACATTTGAAAAATATTCAAAACAATCCGCGCAGGTCGGAACATCGATAAAGGTGGTCTGTTTGATCGTCTTTCCCGTGTCGAGCGTTTCCAAAGACGCGAGTTCCTTCGCTTCATCGCGAATCATTTTCGCGATGCGTTTTAAATAAATTCCACGTTCAGCCAAACTCATCGATGACCATACGCCTGATTCAAAGGCATTACGCGCAGCCTGGATGGCCATCCGCATGTCTTTAAGGCTGGCATCGGCAATACGCGTAAACACCTCACCCGTGGAGGGATTAATGCTGTCAAAATAAGCTCCGCTTTCCGACGGACGAATCTCGCCGTCGATGAGCATTTCAAAACTGTCGATTTGCGTTATCGTTTTCATTTGTTTACCGTTCCCAGCGAATTTTCGAATCCCTTCTAAGCGTTTAAAGACCTTGAGCCCCAAATACTTTATCCGGGTATCGAGGTAATATTTTATTCGACGGGCACCTGAGACCATAATTCAAAAATCCGACTGCACGGGGCATACCACTTGGAAATCTTGGCAAAATCGCCCCGAAGGTTCATCTTTTTTTGGGTCGTTGCTACAAAGGGATCGATTTCCCGATTAAAAACCGCCCGCCAGACGCTTTGAGGGGCGGAAATCAAAAATTCAGACTGCGAATCATTCCCCACCTTGGCGATGCGTCCTTTCTTAAAACTGAAACTGTACGTCTCACCCGTTTCATTGAGTCGCACGGCCAAATCCATCGTCATCTTGGTTTTCTCGCCCAATTCTTTCATTTGCGCATCCGCATTAACGACTTTCACGATTTCATCGATCTGTTCTTTCGAAAATAATTTATACTTTTTACCGTTTACGGGCCCACTTCCAACTGGTGACTTGCCCCCTTCGGGGACGGCGCGGCCGTGACTGGTGACTGGTGGTCTATGGTCGGTGGTCTGTAAATACAGCCGGCTCATCGCATCCACTTTGATCGACTCCTCCAGTTGTTGAATCAACAGAAAACAATCAAAAAGGTCCTTGCCCATGGCCACCACACCGTGATTGCGCAAGACGGCGATGTTACTTTTCTTAAGAGCCTCAATGACCGGCCCAGCGTCGGTCACCGATGGCGTGGATTGCGGCACGGACTCAATAGCGCCCAAATAAAATTTGGCCTCGTAGGTTGTGGGTACGAATTTTTTCTGCACCGTAAAATAGGCATTGGTAAATGACGTGTGGGAGTGGATAACCGCCTTTGCGTCGGGAAAGCTTTTATAGATTTCCGTGTGCAGTAATTTCTCGGTGGAGACGCTCCCCTCTTCAAGCATGGTTCCATCGAGCTTCATTAAAAGAATATCTTTCTGTTGCAAAAGCCCCAGACAACTGCTGCGCGCGGTCAAAAGAATCGTGTCCCCTTCCACGCGCACGCTGATGTTGCCGTTAAGCCCGCCGACCAAATCCTTATCCCACAACAAGCGGCCGATGGCGAT
>CAYJRN010000013.1:0-16764 GCA_964372915.1 uncultured Planctomycetales bacterium | reverse complement strand
CCTTTAATCCCTTGAGGGGCTATTTGCGTCTTTTTAAATTTTACTAAATCACTTTGCCGGCCCAAAAATCTGGTTTTCCTCGCCGCCGGGTAGAGATAGACCAGCACATTGTGTTTAAGTCCCAGCACTCCCAAAATGAGCGCTCCACTATCGCAAATAGCGCCTTCTTTGTCCGCGTACTGATAGGCGAGCCAGACTTCCTTCACCATATTTTTATAGAACAGCAGTCCCGCCATGTTGTCGGAAATAAGCGTGGGAACGATCTTCCTTTTTAAAAGCTCCCGGCAGGCGGAATCGGCCGCTTCCAGCGTTGGGCGGCCCTCCATCACGAAAGCCTTCTTCAGAAAACGATTCTTCAATACATCGAACAATTGTTTATCGACAACGCCTTGAATAAGGACGGCGCTTTTTTCTTTACTGGACATTTAAAGTGATTTGTTTCTTAATCAGATCATGCGGCGTTACATCAAATCCCGGATAGTATCCTTTGACGTTACCCGCCACAATTTTTCTTTTCCCGAACTTTAAGAGCTCATCGGGCTTACGAATCTCAATAGGGATATCTTCGCCTCTTTTAATCTTATTCGAAGGCTGCGTGAGCGCATAAAAAGGAACACCGAATTCTTTGGCCAAGACCGCGATCTGATAGGTCCCGATTTTGTTGGCGATGTCGCCGTTGGCGCAGGAACGGTCGGACCCGACGATGACCTTATCGATAAGCCCATCTTGAAGAACTGAGCCCACGGCGTTATCCGCGATCAAAGTGACCGGCGCCCCGACGCGCCGCAATTCCCAGCAGGTCAACTTGGAACCCTGAAAATATGGCCGGGTTTCGGTGGCAAAAAAATGCACGCGTTTGTTTTGCTCTTTACAAATCTGGGCCGCCATCGCGAGCTCCCCGCTCACGTTACAATGCGTAAGGATATGATCACCGTCTTTAATGAGTTTCGCCACCTCACGCACGCGCCGCAACCGTTGATAACGAATCCCGTTCAAGAACCCTTCAATATTTTTTTCAACGAACGGCTTCAAGGGAATGTTTTCCGCATAAGCTTTCCGCGCCCAGCCGATCACAATCGAGGTCACTTCACCAAAAGGAAATGTCGGACGGCTGTTGTTGAGCATCCGGGCGGTTTTTTCCAAATGCTTGACGACGGCGCCGTCCGCAGGGGCGGCCCTGCGGGCCGCCCCTGCGTGAT
Organism: uncultured Planctomycetales bacterium; assembly: GCA_964372915.1. Classification (GTDB taxonomy): domain Bacteria; phylum Omnitrophota; class Gorgyraeia; order Zapsychrales; family JAHFFX01; genus CAYJRN01. Next base: position 15,565 of record CAYJRN010000013.1, on the reverse strand, counting down.
TTAATTCCAATAAAAACGTATTTAATACGACGAGAAATTGCCCGAACGCCCGCGTCTTCATCTGCCGGATGACCTTAACCGCCTCTTGGGTGTTCCTTACCTTAATATAGTGAAGCTTTTGAGGGATCAGCGTTTCATCCAAAACAAAAAGTATGCCGTCTTTAAAATACGCTGGCCAAAATAAAGGGGATTCTTTCATAAAATTTCTCTCACAAATTATTCGTCCCGCCTCCGGCGGGATAAATTCCGCCTTACGACTTACGTTCGCTATCGCTTCCGTAAGTCGTGGCGTCATTGACCGGCCAGAATAGCGGAGATTCTTTCATGGTTTATTTTGATCCGATGGATGATGGAAGCCTCCTCGGAACTCCTGTTCTTACTTTCCCTCGAGTTTTTTAACCAGATTCAACGCGATCGAAATCAATGAGCTCTCCGCCATATAATAGTCAGGTGATAAGAAACCCATTTCACCGGTCATGATGTTGTCGCTCACAGCCAGAATAACCGTCGCCGGAATTTCATACAACTGGCAAAGGGTCAAAAAAACAGAAGACACCATATCGACGGCGATGGCGCCCTCATCAATGGCGTTATTGACGTGCTCGCTCGTTTCTCTAAGAATCGCATCCGTCGACCAGACTTTGCCCTTGTGGACTTTATGGCCGCTCTTTTGCGCCACTTCATAAATCGCTTCGGTCAAGCCTTTGTCGGTCACCGTCTTAAAATCCTTATTGACGTAATAGGGTGTCACTCCTTCGCCGCGAACCGCTCCATCGACCACAATGATGTCGCCGATGTTAATCTCATCGCTTAACGCCCCGCAGCTACCGATGCGGATCATGTGCTTGGCCCGGGCGTTGCACAAAAGCTCGGTCGTGATCGCCGTGTCGGCGGAGAAACGTCCGCCGTTCATGGCGGTCAGCTTAATTCCCTGATAAGTACCGGTGAACATGGAATATTCCATGAACGTGAAATTTTTAATGGGATTTTCCAATTTCTTGACGAGATTATCCAATCGTTCCTTGGGCCCCGGAACAATCGCGTACTTGCCGATGTCCGCGGGGCGCAGCTGCACCATGCCCATCAAATCCCGGCCGGTCATATGAATTTCTCTGGTCATTTTTTGCGTTTTGTTTGGCATAGCCTGATCCCTTTCGTTTCTTTTTTTATTTTAAACTGACTGTGGCTGATTCTTGCTGCAGGAGCTCCTTATCGATCTTGCCTGTCCTGTTTTTGGGCAAGGTTTCTTTCAGTTCAATCGTATGCGGCACCTTGAAATGCGCCAAATGTTCTTTGGCAAAATATCTCAAATCCTCACCGCTCACACTTCCCTTTTCTTTAAGGACAATAAATGCCTTCACGGTCTCACCTCTTAAGGCGTCAGCAACGCCGATCACGGCCGCCTCGGCCACCGCCTCGTGTTTGTAAAAGACCGATTCCACTTCCGGCGCGTAAACGATTTGTCCCCCCACCTTGATCATTTCTTTTTTACGGCCCACTATATAAAGATAACCTTCCTCATCAAACCGCCCTAAATCTCCCGTATGGAACCAGCCGTTCTTCATGAGGGCCGCCGTGCCTTGCGGATCTTTATAATAACCGTCCATGACCACCCATCCGCGAATCACGATCTCGCCCACCTCGCCGGTTTTGACTTCCTGATCCTGGTCATCAAAAATTTTTATCTCACAATGGGGTGATGGCCTACCGACACTTTCGACTTTTCCGCTCCCTAGCGGTGTGACCGTGTTAGGCGGACACGTCTCCGTCATCCCCCAACCATTCAATAATTGAGCATTAGGACAATACCGATGAAATCGTTCCAGAATATCGGGCGAGCTGGGCGCGCCAAAGACCACCACCCATCGCAGCGACGATAGATCGAATTTTTCGATCTGCTTGAGCGTCAAAATCGCCGTGTACATGGCCGGCACAATGTGAAAACAGCTGACGCGATACTTGGCAATGTTGGCCAAAAATTCGTAAGGGTTGAAGCGTTCCATCAAAACCAGCGTAATGCCAAAGATAACGCAGTTCTGGATGTAAATGAACCCGCCGATATGACTTAAAGGTAAGGCCGAAAGCTTGACATCTTTGTCGGACAAGTCGACGAAATATTTCATGGCCTCCGGAGAACCCTTTAAATGTCTATAATTGAGCAATATCCCTTTGGGCTTCCCGGTTGTGCCAGAGGTATACATGATCAAAGCCGGATCCGTATCATCCACTTTGACTGCAGGGACATCGGTTGTGGCTTTCCCCATTAATTCCGCCAGCGACTCTTGCCCGTCAACCTTATCTCCAGCGATTATGACCTTCTTCAATGAGGCAACCGCCGCTTGGATTTCTGAAAGAACCACTTCCTGATTCACAGAAGCAATGAGAAACTTGGCCTCCGAATGGCTCAAACACGAAACCAATTCATCCTTTTTGAGCATGTGATCGAGCGGAACCCCCGTGGCCCCTAAAATAAAAATAGCCAAATAGCTGTAAGCATACTCCGGACCATTGGGAAGATAAATCCCCACTTTGTCGCCTTTCCTAACTCCTAAGGCTTTAAGAGCGCTAGCCAGCTTCAGAACATTCTCTTCCAGCTGGGAGAACGTTACGGCCTCATCTCTAAAAATGATGGCGGCCTTGAAGGGAAAACGGCTGGCAGTAGTTTTTAAAATCGTCCGAATGCTCATAAGTCTTTTATACCATGCTTTTGTTGTATCCCCAATGAATTCCAAGTCTTTCGTGTCTAAACTCAAAATAGTAAAATTTTATTAGTTAGATTTTAATACAGAAAGGGCGATTGTCAAGAAATATATTACTATATTAATACATATTAGTGAGAGCGGGTAGAGCGCTAATTCAGAGTATTGATAAGGCTGGCGGTAGAGCGGATCTCGGTTGCCACTAAATCCAAATCGTGCTCCAGAATGATTTGCAGGTGTTGGCCGGAATTTTGGGCATTTTTCTTGAGACCCTCAAGGTCCCTTTGAATCCTCTTGAGGAAAATCACCCGGGCTTTCAAGCGCCTTTGGGCGATTTTTTTGTCCACATACGGAAGGAAGAATAAAGACAGATCGATATTAAAATACGGCCTTTCTATGGAAAGAAAACTTTCGTTGATCAGATGCTCGAAAATCTTTTCGCCCTTAGGGGTGATGCTGTAGACGAACTTCTCCGGCCACTTGCCTTCGCGCCCGATGTCCTTGTTGACGAGGCCCAATTTTTCCATCTTCTTTAAAGGATAATAGATGGACTTGATCTTAAGTCCCACAAAAGGGAACAATTCCTCCTCGATCAACCTCTTGATTTCATATCCATGCTTAGGACCATCTTTGAGAAGCCCCAAAAATAATAATTCGTGTTCAATCATTGCGGCCAGGTTTTATCCAATTCGGCAAACAGTGTTTCCGCCGCTATTCTTTTAGTATTCGTGCTTAAAGAAGCGACTTCGACTTTGGTTTCGTTCTCTTTCAAGGCTGATACGAAAATCCCTACCTCGGTCGTGTTGACGCCGCCCGGCACTCCCATCACGTCAATGAGACCCTGCTTTTTATCCTTGATGAAAATCTCCCAGGCTTGAAGTTGTGCGATCTTGGCGATTTCCAGGAAAACCTCGTCGGAAGGCCGTGAATAAGTTTTGCTGATGGCCTCGGCGCGAGCTCTTTCCAAGACCCGGGTGGAGGAGCCCCACATGGTCTTGAATGGCTCCATAATCCGCGCGCAGCCATTCAATCCTAAAATCGTCAAGACAAACAAAGCCAGCAATAATTTTTCTCTCATAGTCGGATATTATAACAGAATCGATAAGCGATGTAACTGTGTACCTGTTTTATTTAAACAGACTAATTTTCCTAGAACTATTCTCCTTCGCTGAAGCTTCGGAGAAATCCCGCCGAAGCCTTGGCGAAGGCGGACAAAAATAATAGGTCTATGAGTTTTACGTAGCAGAATACTTATGCTTCTTGTTTTTCAAACTGTTGTAAAGATCGAACGCCTTCTTGACAGAATTTCCCTCATGCACGATGGAACGCACAGCCTTGATCATGGCCACCGGCGCTTGGGCCTGAAAGATGTTGCGGCCCATATCAACGCCCACGGCGCCGTCGTGAATCGCCTGATAACTCAACTCCAAGGCGTCCAACTCAAAGACTTTCTTTCCTCCGGCGATCATGACGGGAATAGGACACTTTTTGACCAGTTGATCGAATCCTTCACAGTAATAGGTTTTGACCATATGGGCACCCGTCTCCGCGGCGATGCGGCAAGAGAGGCTCAAGTATCGTTCCTCACGGGTCATTTCTTTACCGACGGCCGTGACCGCCAGAACCGGAATCCCGTATTTTTCTCCCCAATCCACGGTTTTAGCGAGGTTGATGATGGTCTGGTGCTGATGGGGACTGCCCACGTAAATCGACATGGTGAGGGCCGAGGCATTCAGACGGATGGCGTCTTCAATGTCGACCGTCAAATCTTCATCGGAAAGGTCTTCTTCAAGGACCGAATTCCCACCGGAAACCCGCAGGACGATCGGCACAGAGGATGTTGGATCGATGCAATTCCTCAAGCTCCCGCGCGTGAGCATCAAAGAATCGGTATAAGGCAACAGCGGTGCCACGGTCTTCCTTAAGTCTTCCAAGCCCGCCGTCGGTCCCAAAAAATATCCGTGATCGACGGCCAACATCAAGGCTTTGCCCGTGTCGGGTCTGATGATTCTTGATAATCTATTCTTCATTCCCCAATTCATGACCTTCTCCTTTTCTTATTCATCTTTTTTCAACCCAGTTTTTATCCATTCAATTCTCTGGCCTTGTGGCCATCCATGACTCTGAATCGTTTTCTTGATTTCAACAACCCTTTGATCCGGATGAGGATGGGACGCCGCCATATAAATAAAACGGGGAACCTTTTCTTTGGCACTCAGACGCTCAAAAAAATCGGTTGCCCCCGCAACGTGTCCATAAGTGCGTTCAAGAGTCTCTAATCCAAACTGGTCCGCTTTCTCCTCTTGGCTGCGAGAAAATTTCATTTCAATGGCGCTTAATGAACCGCCAAACAACTGTCCCATCTGCTGCTCCTGCCCTACCAGGGAAACAAGAAAGTAAAACACCAGCCCGCGACCCAATCCCCGTAAATGATCCCGGTTGGCAAAATGGCCCAACTCATGCCCCATGACCATGGCCAATTCGTTCTCAGAATAAATCTCCTTCATGAGTCCACGGAATAAAACGATGTTTCCTCCCGGCAAAGCCAGCGCATTGACCGCATCCTTTTCGTCCTCGATACGGACTTTAAAATCGCTCCCGGAAAAATCCACCGGCGCGTTGTGAATCAGTCTTTTTAAAAGCGTTTGAACCCGTTGCTCTTCATCCGTGGGAGCACGGTCTTCAAAATTGCTTTCAAAGATCTTGGCGATCTTCATTTCTGTCGCCAAAGAAATCCGTGGCACCAACCAATCCACCGCCATGCCCAGGAAGACATACATGAGAATCACGACGGCACTTAATTTCAGCAGTAGCTCCCCAAACTCCTTCCATAAAGAGACCTTCTGGACGTTGACCTCTTTAAGGATCTCTTTGGGCTGATACTGGGTCATTTTTTATAATAAACAGCTGTTCCACAGGCAAAAACTTCCACGCTATTTTTTTCCAAGAAGATCGTCTCCAGCCTCAAATTCAGAATGATATCCGAATCGGGGGCTTGCTCTTTTAATCGCAAAATGGCCTCCCGGCGGGCCCGATCGAGAATGGATTCAGTCGAAGATAATCTACCCCCCAAGATACTTCGTAAACCGCTTAATAGCATCTTGAACGCATCAATAGCCAAAGAAACGCTGCCATAAACCATAATTGATTTCTCCACGGGTCGATCCTCCAACAGATTCTTGGAGGTCACAGCGGGAAGGCGCAGGAAACTCTTCTCTCGATCCCTGATGGAACGATAATGCTGTTTCTCGATCCAGGACCCGAAGAAATATCCTCCACCGATGCAAAAACCGAAGATCAGGAGATTTAAAATTGTATCCATATCTATGGGAACTCCTCCTATTCGACTTTAACCGCAGTGCCGTAGACATAAATCTCCGCAGCCCCCTGAGCGACGTCGGAAGTGGCGAATCTTACATTCACCACCGCATTGGCCCCAAGCTGCTGGGCCTGCCCGACCATCCTCTTTAAGGCCTCTTCCCGGGTCTCATTCATCAATTTGGTGTAACTCTTTAATTCTCCACCGAAAATGTTTTTTAGTCCGGCACCAAAATCCTTAAAGGCGTTCTTGGAGCGAACCGTACTGCCGTTGACGATGCCATAATGCTCCACAACGCGTTTCCCCGGGACTGATTCAATATTTGTAATAATCATACAACCTCCTTCATTCTTTTACTACTTCTGCGGCTCAATAATCACCTTCATCGAGTGATCCGGCCTGACGACGAGGTCAAACCCTTTCTGGATCTGGTCCAACCCCAACCGGTGCGTGATCATATCCTTCACTGTAATTTTTTTCGTCGCGATGAGTTTGAGCGCTTCTTTTAAATCCCCTGGCGCCGCCGCATAAGAACTCATCACGGTCACTTCCTTACGCCAAAAAATTTCGTTCGTAGAAACCGGCAGCAGCGAATCTTTAGGCGCCGCCGTGAACACCAGCACGCTGCCGCCGCGCTCCGCGGATCGTAAACCTTGTTCCATCGCTGAGGGCGCTGCGGTGCAAATAATCACCAGATCCGCCAGTCTTCCTCTCAGAACTTCCTTAACTTTCTGCACAACATTCTCCCGGGCATCGATGACTGCCGTGGCCCCGCAGTTCTTCGCCATGTTAAGACGAAAGAAATCGATGTCAGTAGCGATAATTGTTTTGACATGAAAGTATTTCGCCACCTTGACATGCAGGAGTCCCGCCATTCCGCACCCCACCACTAAAACGCGTTTATCCTGCCTGCCGGCAGGCAGGCCCTTTTTCATTCCGGCCAGCCGCTGCCCTCTTAAAACGCAGCCTAACGGCTCAACAAAGGTGGCCTCTTCACAAGAAACTCCAGAGGGAATTTTAAAAGTCCCTTTTTGAACATTGATAGCCGGCAGACGGACAAACTCACAAAAACCGCCCGGGTCAAAATGGGTTGTCCTCAAAGTGTCACACACGGTCTCATGACCATTCTTACAGAATTCACAAATCCCGCAAGGGACATGATGGGTCGCAACCACCCGATCACCGATCTTAAAACCTTTGACCTTTCCGCCGACTTGGGCGAGAATCCCCGCCACCTCATGACCCAAAACCAAAGGCACCTTGTCCCGACGGTACCACTCCATCACATCCGAACCGCAGATGCCGCTGGCTTCTATTCTTAGAAGCGCCTCATCGGGGCCGACATCAGGTCTTGGAAACTCAGTCAGTCGAATGTCGGAATTACTGTAATACAAAGCCGCTCGCATCAAACCCTACGCTCTTTCAAAGTTTTTTCAGCCTGGGAAAGGTGGGGCTGACTTCTTAAATTTTCGGCTTCTTTCTGTAACTTGTCGAATTGGATTTTTAAATCCATACAGATCTTTTCCATTCCCATCGATTGGGCGCGGCTCTTGGCCAATTCGTACTGGATATGTTTCTCTTTTTCCATGAGCTGTGCGTTCACTTCTTTAAATTTCCTAAGGCTCTGCTCAAATTCGGCCTTTCCCTCCAGGAGCCCTTCGCGGTCCTGGCGCAAAGCGTCGATGGTGGCCGTAACGTCCCCTTCCAACTGCTGTACGCGCGCCGCCTTTTCTTCTGCCTGGGCTTTCAGAGATTGCGCCGACAACTTAAGCCTTTCATTTTCGGAATTGACCTCCGAAAGGCGTTCCTCGCCCTCGCGCAACGCATTACGTAAGTCAGTTTCCAGTCGATGAATTTGGGCCAGACTCTCTTCCACTTGGGTCTGCAAAGATTTCTTTTCGGCGGTCAGTTGTTCGATCGGGCGCTGCTGTTCTCTTTGCAGGTTATCGATATTCTCCTCCAGCGTATGGACTTTATTGACGGCCTCGCGCAACTGATCCCGCAGGGAATCTTGAGAAAATTTCAAACTGTCAACCATCGCCATGGATTGGGCCAAGCGCTGCTCGTAATCCCGTCTTAAAGTAAGCGTATCGTCTTCTGTCTGACGCAACGAAGCCTGTCTCCCCGCCACATCCTTGACAGCCGAAAGCTCCCCTCGAAGCGTATCCAAATCCTGACGCAATTTCTTTTCGACCTCTTTGGATAGAACTAACTCTGTTTCCAATTTGCTGTATTCCGTCAAAGCCACAATCTGATTGGCATTCGGGGTGCTCAAGTAACCCCGATATAAAAACCAGACCCCGACAACAAAAAGAATAACGCCAATACCAATAAGAAGAATCATCATCCTAAGGAAATCTCCTTGAGAAATCTCATAAGTAACTGTTCGATTTTAAATACTGAGCGTACTCGGCGACCGAGTCTTCAAGAGACATGAATTTCTTTTTGAATCCGCTTTGCCTCAACTTGCCCATTTCGGCCTGCGTGAAATATTGGTATTTACTTTTAAGATTTTCGGGCATTTCGACGTAGGTGATCTCGGGCTTTTTGCCGACGGCTTTAAAAAGCGCGTGGGCCACATCGTTCCAGCTGCGGGCCATGCCGGTTCCCACATTGTAGAGGCCGCTTACGGCTGGATTGTCAAAAAAATGCATCATAACATCCACGGCATCTTTGACGTAGATGAAATCCCGTTTTTGTTCGCCGTGCGCGTATTCTTTTTTATAGGACTTAAAAAGGCTGATTTTACCTTCGCTGACGACACGCCCGTAGGACTTGGCAATGACACTGCGCATTTCATTTTTGTGATACTCATTGGGTCCAAAGACATTGAAAAATTTTAAACCAACGCATTGAGCGGCCAGTTTATTTTTAAGAACCCACAGGTCGAATTTGTGTTTCGACTCCCCGTAAAAGTTTAAGGGTTTGAGTTTTTGGGTCGCGGCATCATCATCCTTGTAGCCCCATGTCCCATCGCCGTACGTCGCCGCCGAACTGGCGTAGATAAATCTGGCCTTGTGTTCACGCGCCCACTGGGCCAGATGACGGGAATATTCAAAATTATTCTCCTCAAAATACTTGGCATCATTCAAAGTCGTCGAAGAGCAGGCCCCCATATGGATGAGACAGTCAAGACACTCCGGAAGCTTATGGCTTGTCACAAGCTTCAGAAAATCTTTCTTGTCGAGATATTCGAGATATTTCTTGCCCGTAAGATTCCGGCGTTTTAAGTCGTCGTCAATATGATCAACGACCCAAATGTCTTTATGTCCTAACGAATTTAAACGCGCGAGGATACAACTGCCGATGAATCCCGCGCCTCCCGTGACGGCTATCACCTTATAACCTTCCTTTGAAATAGACCCATAAAAATTCTAACACACCTTCTTTAAAAGCCTCAAGCAAATTCCCGGACAATTTTCTTACTGGCCTTTTCTTTTCCAAATACATAAAGGAAGCCAGTATAATGACCTTTCTCCTTTTGAAGAAAAGGCAGTATTGACTTCCACTCTATTTTTAGTAGTAGAAAGGTCAATAAACACATTGAGCCCTGCCCGTGGCCGTCGTTAGACTCTTCAAGGTGTCTTTAACCTGCGCAGAAATCGCTTCCCAAGAAACCCGCCAAAGCCAATTGCCGGTCACGGTTGAAGGTCTATTCATACGGGCCTCCGCCCCCAACCCTAAAACATCCTGAAGAGGGATAATCACCGTATCAGCGATGGATTCCATTCCCAGACGAATCAGCGCCCAATGAAGTTCGGCCGCAGGAACCTCGCGCTTCAAATAATAGCGGAACAGGTTTTGCTTTTCTTCCGGGGAGGCATCCTCTTTAAACCAACCCTGGATCGTATTATTGTCGTGGGTTCCCGTGTAGACAACGCAATTTTTCACATAGTTTTTCGGGTTGTACGGATGAGTGTCCATCTCCCCGCCAAAAGCGAACAAAAGAACCTTCATCCCCGGAAACCCGTAACGCCGTATCAAAGCGGTCACTTCCGGCGTGATGATCCCCAGATCTTCAGCGATAACGGTAAGCCGCGAGAATTCTTTCTTGAGTTTGTTGAAAAACTCGCTGCCAGGGACCGTGACCCACTGTCCCTGCACAGCGGTTTTTTCGGCCGCGGGAATTTCCCAATACGCTTCAAAGCCGCGAAAGTGATCGATGCGAAGGACATGAAACACATCCAGGTTATGTCGAATACGGTCGACCCACCAACGGTAACCGCTTCTGCGCAAAGCCTCCCATTCGTAAACGGGATTCCCCCATCTTTGTCCTGTTTCGGAAAAATAATCCGGCGGGACACCGGCCACGAAAAACGGTTTCTTGTTCTCATCAAGCTTGAATAATTTAGCCTGGGCCCAAACATCGACGCTGTCATCGTTGACATAGATGGGGATATCCCCAATCAAGGCAATTTTGTTCTTTTCAGAATAGACCTTGAGCCGTTGCCATTGATCCCATAAAAGATACTGCACGAATTTCTCTTTTTTGATCTCTTGCGCAAACTTTTGAATCGCGTCTTTAAGCGCGTCGGAGTGGCGATCTCTCAATTCTTTGGGCCAATTGCTAAAATTCTGTCCTTGCCGATTCTTTTTGAGAACGACAAAAATGGCATGATCCTCAAGCCAACTCTCATGTTCAACCACAAACCTCTCAAAATTTTCCGCACGCTTGTGCCCCTTGGTGAAATATTCGAAAGCCGTATCGACTAATCTATTTTTGTACATGGCAGCCCCTTCATAATCACAGCGATCCGAAGGGAAAGAGGGTACGGGATCCAAATCGGTTTTTCTTAACCATCCGTCTTCCGACAAAAGCTCCGGGCTTAAGAAGAGGTGATTCATCCCAAATGCCGACGGGCTGCTGTAAGGCGAATGGCCATAAATGGAATCCGTAGGATTCAAAGGCAAAAGCTGCCAGTAGGATTGTTGTGTCTCTTTAAGAAAGTCAACAAATGTGTAGGCATGCGGGCCCAGATCCCCGATGCCATAAGGGGCGGGGAGGGAACTGATGTGAAGAAGAACGCCGCTGGCGCGTTTGTTCATGAAGACTCCATGGGCACTTCGACGGCCCGCCTTTGGCGGACCGCGCAGTGTAACAACCCTGAGCAAGCCCCGAACTTCAGTTCGGGGTGCGTCGAAGGGTTGACACTTCAAATTTGCAAATACTCGCCGATTGCGTTAAATTTCGTGACCCACAAGGTTGCCTCTTGGTCCCCTTGCGCGGAGCTTTCCTGCATTGTTTTCAGATACTGCTTCCCAATGGAAAAATAAATGTTCTGGGCTTTCCGCCGATCGAGGATCAGCGGCAAAGTTTTTAAAATCCGCAGCACCGTTTCAATCGCGTCCCAAAGGGAAATGTCTTTGGGGCTTTTGTCAAGCTGTTGAAAAAGATCCGCGATCTTTAAAGAAGCGGTAAAACTCAAAGAAGCATTATCCAATTCAAACGACCAACGCTTGACCTCTTCTACCATCTTTTGCAGTTCATGCAGATCCAAATGATCTTGGCTCAGCATCTCCGTTAAATCGCGGTTCAAGACGAACTCGACCGTTGAGGCCACGGCCTTCGGCAGGGAAATACGCATGTCTTTTCTTTCCTGCATCAACGGATAGTGGTGTTCATAAATGTGGCGGAAGAGGTGTTTCATTTCGTTCAAGGTCGGCTCCAGAATCTGATTCAAGACTTTTTCCTGCTTATTCTTAAACAGATGCCAAAGAGAATACTGCTCGACGCCAAAATGTTCTTTCAGTTTATCCTTAAGCTTCGCGGCTTCACCCGAGGCAAAGGCTTCTTCCATACTTTTTTGCATGAAAGAAAAATCCTGGTCCGACATTTTGGCCGTCACGCCCCCTTTTAAATCGTCTTTGCCCAAATAAATCACCGCGAAATACACATCCCGCTCTTCCCAAGTGATTGAGGAACGCACTTGGGCCTTGCCGATGACCAGGTGCTGTTTTTCATTACGCTGACGAATAAATTTCTCTTTGGTGACAGTAAAAGAAAAGATTTTTTCCGTCGGCGGATATTCCTCAAAGATGGAAGAGATGGCATAGTGCACCCCCACGCGCAAGAGGTCAATGATCTTGGGATGCACGTACATATCATAGATCTGTGCTCCGTCTTTGAGTTCTGGAATATTGCTGGGCGCTTTTTTCAAGGCCTCGCGGAATTCACCTTCCAAATCTGCTCCGGCGATTTCTTGAGCGAGCTGAATACTGCGGGCCGCGTACTGAATGACCTGCAGTGTCTCAATGCCTGAAATCTCATCGAAAAACCATCCGCAGCTGGTATACATAAGCATGGCGTTACGCTCTATCTCAAGAAGCTTAAGGGCTTTAACCTTTTCTTGGGCAGTCAAATCCCTTCCCAGACTGGACTTAAAAAACCTCTCGACATTTTCCTTCGATCGATTAAGAACGACATCGATATAGTCGTCCCGGACCCTCCAGGGATCATCCGTTAAGGTTTTCATCTCGCGCTCATAGAGCGGGATAAGCGCGTCTCTTAAATTGTCTATGGCCTGGCGCAAGGGCGCTCGCCACAGCTGATTCCACGCCGGGCGCATCTTCGAATTGCAACCGCAATTCGACCGCCAGCGCTCCAGGCCATGCAGACAGCTCCAGGCGGAATTCTCCATAATCTCAACTTCATATTGAGGAGGATTGTTCTTGAGGAATTCGGCGTAAATCGTGATTTCAGCGAGTTTGTTTTTTTCGATGTGATGAAAACAATAGGCCAGGGCCATGTCGCCGTGGCGGTGATGGTGACCATAGGTTTCGCCGTCGGTAGCGATATGAACAAGGTTGGGTTCATTCAATTCTTTCCCAAAAGCGCTCACCAGACGTTCGGCAAAAAACACGCCGCTGGTTAAGAGTCCTTTAAAAGCCACGTCGAGCGAAATTGGCCCGTCATAAAAAAAGATCACAATGGACTTCCCCGAAGAGAGTCGGCAAAGGTACGGCAATTTAGGGTCGATCCTTGCGCCCAAGGCTTCCTGCCATTGTTCTTCGCCGATCTTTCTTATCCGGCGGGATTGGTGCGGAGCGAGGATCGTAAATCGAATCCCGTGTTCCGCGAAGATATTGAGGCTTTCCAAGTCAACGGCGGTTTCCGGCAGCCACATCCCTTCGGGTTTGCGGCCGAAACGATGCTCAAAATCTCGAATGCCCCAAATGACCTGAGTCCGTTTATCCCGGGAATTTGCCAGGGGCATAATGACGTGGTTATAACATTGCGCGAGGGCCGCGCCATGGCCGGAAAAACGCTCGCGGCTGATTTGATCGGAGGTGATGATGGATTGATACACGCCCGGGGCATGCCTTTCCATCCAAAAAAGCAATGTCGGTCCGAAGTTGAAGCTGATATTAGAGTAATTATTGACGATGTCGGTAATTTTTCTTTGCGGACCTAAAATGCGGGACGAGCTATTCGGGGCATAACACTCGGTGGTAATCCGCTCGTTCCAATCGTGGTAAGGGTAAGCGGATTCCTGAATTTCTATTTCCTCAAGCCACGGATTTTCTCGGGGAGGTTGATAAAAATGTCCGTGAACACAGACATAGCGTTTCGTCAAGACGTTTCCCATTTAAGTTCGATATTCGTATTGAAAGTTCACGATGTCCTATACAGCTTGAAATAGACGGCGCACAAAGAAGGCAAGGTGAGCTTTAAGGAAAATGGCCGGCCGTGAAAAGGGAAGGGTTCTGCCTCTAGGCCTCCGCGGTTCCCTAAGTTGCTGCCGCCATAAAAGCTCGAGTCCGTGTTCAATATTTCTTTCCAAAACCCCCGTTGGGGGACACCAATATGATAGTCATGGCGCACCGCCGGGGTGAGATTGCAGACAACCACAATTTTCTCATCCGTGGATTTGCCTTTTCTGATAAAGCTGACAATGCCTTGCTGCCAATCGCTGCAATCGATCCACTCAAACCCTGCCTCGCTAAAATCGAGCTCATGGAGGGCCGCCTCATTTTTATAAAGAAAATTCAAATCCTTGACGAGATTCTGCACGCCTTGATGTAACGAATACTGCAAAAGATGCCAGTCAAGGCTTGTCTCATGATACCATTCATTCCATTGACCGAATTCACCACCCATAAAAAGCAACTTCTTGCCGGGATGAGAGAACATATATCCATAAAGCAATCGCAGGTTGGCAAACTTCTGCCAGTCATCGCACGGCATTTTGGCCAAGAGAGAGCCTTTTCCATGCACAACTTCATCGTGCGATAAAGCCAGGATAAAATTCTCTCTGAAGGCATAAAGCATGCTGAAGGTGAGATCGTTGTGATGGTATTTTCGATGAACAGGGTCTTTGTGAAAATATTCAAGCGTGTCATGCATCCAACCCATATTCCATTTCATGCCGAAGCCCAGTCCGCCGTTATACACCGGCCGGGACACCATCGACCAGGAGCTCGATTCCTCGGCGATCATCTGCACGCTCGGATAATGGGTATACACCACTTCGTTTAAGCGTTTCATGAAACTGATCGCTTCCAAATTGTCTCTGCCGCCCTGCTCATTGGGCGCCCATTCGCCGCTTTTACGCGAATAATCCAGATAGAGCATGGAAGCCACGGCATCCACCCTCAAGCCGTCCACATGGTATTTGTCGAGCCAGAAAAGCGCGCTGCTGATGAGAAACTCCCTCACCTCGTTGCGGCCGTGGTTGAAAATGTAACTGCTCCAGTCGGGATGAAAGCCTTTCCTGGGATCGGCATGTTCATAAAGATGCGTGCCGTCAAAATACGCCAGTCCCAACTCATCGGTCGGAAAATGCGACGGGACCCAGTCCAAAATCACCCCGATACCGTTTTGGTGGAGTTGATCGATCAAATACATAAGATCCTGTGGCGTGCCAAAACGACTCGAGGGGCTAAAGTACCCCACCGATTGATAGCCCCACGAACCGTAGAATGGGTGTTCCATGACGGGCATGAACTCGACGTGCGTGAACCCCATCGCCTTAAGATAGTCGACCAAATAAGGTGCCAACTCGCGGTAGCTCAAGAACCGGTCTCCATCATTCAATTTTTGCCGCCAAGAGCCAACATGAATTTCATAAATGGATATGGGGGCATTAAAATTGTTGTGTTGTTGACGGGACTTCATCCAGTCGGCATCGCTCCATTCGTAATCAAGATCCCAGACGATCGACCCGCTCAAGGGGGGAATTTCTCCGTAAAAGGCGAACGGATCTTTTTTATCCACGCGATGGTTGTTGTCGTTAGAAAGGATGTGATACTTGTAACGATGACCTTTTTTAACGCCGGGGATGAAGCCTTCCCAAATCCCAGAGCTGTCCCAGCGCGGGAACAAACGATGGGCCTCTTTGTCCCAGTTGTTGAAATTACCAATAACCGAAACTTCTTTGGCGTTGGGCGCCCAGAGTGCAAAGTGTGTCCCTTCGATTCCATCTTTGGTCAGACGCTGCGCGCCCAACTTTTCGTAAAGACAAAAATGGTTCCCTTCCTTAAAAAGATAGACATCCTGCTCCTCGAACATCGGATCTTTTTGAATTCCTTTTTGATAGTCCTCTAGGGG
>CAYJRN010000012.1:0-34268 GCA_964372915.1 uncultured Planctomycetales bacterium | reverse complement strand
GTAGTTGATCTTGGCCAGATTCCGTTTAATATCCCAGCCAAGCTGTTTTTGTTCCGCCTCTTTTAACCGCTGGAATTCTTTAATCAGGTAAATTTTAAATTCAGCGCTAATCCACATGCCGAATTCAAAGGCAATATCCTTGTGGGCATAAGTGCCGCCGTATCTACCCGCTTTAGCGCTCAATCCGATCGCATTGGTTTTTTCGACCCATTCTTTGACGCTTATTTTGTAGCTGTTCAGTCCCGCTTGACTTTTAATTATGGCGAATTCGCCATAATTAAAATCGGGGTTATGGATCCTCTCCCAAATCCCAAGATACTCCACCGTATTTCTGTTTCTTAACCAATCAGAAATAAAAAAATCTCCGTCTTTTGCCTTCAGCATATCTGTTAATGAAAAATAGTCAGTTTCATGAATCGAAACAATGGTTATTTCCGTACCCTGAACATCAATTTTTGCCATGCGCAACCTCTCTTTCCGTTTGATTGATCTACCTTGGCAGATCCTTCTTAAATTCTCCTAACCAACATTAAACCGCAGCCGAGAATTCTATTTTTTTAAAGTTATTAAATTCCTTTTGCTTCTTTCAATAAGACACGCCTGGAGACAAATCGACGCATCGTTGATTCAAAAGAAACGGCCTGATCCATATATGAATCAATACCCTGTCCAAAGGAATCAACCTCTCGGATATGTGTAAACGCATCTAGGGGGGGTTCTTTAAAAAGTGTAGCCACGGCATCTTGTTCTGACTGGAACATTCCTACGAATACAGGGGCGGAAGGGATGCATGCTTTCCGGCCAAGCCAAATACCCCATACCGGATTTTGTAGTCCTTTCGAATTTTCTTTCGGCTCTCCGGCAATTGCATTAAGAAATCCTCTATCCCCTTCTAAAAACGCATAGAAAAAAGCGTCATTCAGATATTGCCGATACGTAAGTACAGCGTCGCCCTTAGGTTTTCCATCCGGCTTAACCGTGTTTTCTACCGTATGATAGTCCTGCATGCGCTTAACGTAAAATTCCTTCCCGTTACGTTTAGATTTTAGAGGTATGGCGACACACGTGAGCTTAAGCTTAGCAAAATTCTCCAGAAATGTTTTCTCCTCCGTTGAGCCTCTAGACACACCCAAAGCCGCGCAACACATACCGGCAATCGCGCTTTTCGTTGGGAAAAGGGCAGTATTGCGGCGGTTAAACTGGCTGTCATGGCCCCAAGATTGCAGGGGTCCCTGCAGGCGTAAAACCAGAACAGTTTTATTTTTTATCTGGGGCTGGGACATATTTCGCCACCTCCGCTAAAAGTTCGCTTAGCTTTTTCTCCGGCATTTTGATTTCCGCAACCGAATCGAGGCCCCACGTATTTTTCAAACTTTCATATTCTTTCTCCAATAATTCAATGGATTTTTTGATAATACCGTTCTTACTGAAAACCGGTTCTTCAAAAGCATTAACCAGTTGAATTGGATGCCCTTTTTCTCTAATCACGCATAGAACATAATCAGGCCTGACGTTGCCGTTCATCGAATTTTTCCTCGCGATAGGAACAGCCTCAAGCGTTGACTTAACAAAGGCACTAACAACTTTTTTACGTTCATTGTTATCCAAGCAATCAAGATGATCTTTATCAAATAACATATCAATATTAAGAGCGGCAAAACGATAATAAGTGGCTGAATTAAATTCAAGAGTGCTGGTATGGCCCGCCCCTATTTCTTCTTCAGGCTGTAAATCATCGACAGCGGAAAAAAAGTCGATATCATTATCAACTTTGTGTGTCGATAGAGCATGGCTAAACATAGCTGCTCCCTCAAGGTTGACTGTATAATCACTGGCAACCATGCGACCAAAAATAGCAATATCAGCAGCATCATGGGGCGACTTCTTAAGCAAAACTTCTATCGATTTCTTTCTTGCTGTATCATTGGACGCATTGACATATTCTCTAGCGAAACTCTCAATTTCAGCTTGTGTTGTAAAAAGAAGGGTTTTTGTCTTAATCTCGGTGTCCTTAGTGGCAATCTCAGCAGCAATTTTTTGGCCTAATTCATCTGCTTTCTTTTGATCTTTTACAAGCTTTACCACTGCATCTATAAGAGGCTGTATAATATACCGAGTTCTTTCTCCTTTAAACAATTCCGGTTGGAGTTCTTTCGCTTGCTCCCGTATCGCTCTCTTCCAGCACTGACTCGACACTCGCGCTCGCTGTACGCCGCCAAATACAGCGGTCTTGGGGGAATTAAGATCATCCCGATTAAGGCAGGAAACCGGGAATGACTGCAAAATGTGAAGTTCGATGTGTCTCATGAAAAACCTCCTAGTTTATTGAATGGGTTTTAAAATAAGTAATCCAAAGCCGAATGACCTGGCCCTTCCTATTCCTTGTTCAAACGCTTTTTTAAACAATCCTCTGTCTACGACTTCAAGCGCTCCTTTAAAATCAACACTAACAATAGTCCCTTCACGACCTTTTTTCGACAGGTGATGAAATACCGGCGGAGCTATTTCCAGTTCGGGAATGTCCAGAACATTAAATCCGTTTTGTTTAGCCTTAAGAAGAAACCATTCCTTCAATTCAGGGATTTTCAGAATGGCTTCATGTCTGCCGTGCTTCTTTTCTCGCAAGCTTTGGTCGGGATTCTTTCTGGTTGTCCGGGTTGGATTGATCCGAATCTTAAACAAATACTTACAGTGTTCCAAATAACCGGACTCAAGCTGGCGAAACAACCAATGATCTTCCTGACACCACGAAGACCGCTGAGGCTTAGCCTTTGAAGCAACGGTCAACCGAAATTCATCTTCATTTTCGTCAACCCTGAACAAAAATCCCAGATCGTCTCTTCGGGCATCCGGCATTTTCGGAAAGAGTCCCCACGCGGCTTTATGCCAGCCGTAAACACCATAAAATTGTTGTCTGGCCACTTCCTCCTGGCTTAGCGTTACACGCGCGACATAGTTCATAAGACTGTTTCCTCCATTTCAGGAACTTGCCAAAAACTGCCTGCCCAGCGGGTACGCGTTTTATCTCCCCAAAACAACAACCCGTCATACAAGTCGGCGTAATTAACGGGGATATCTTCGGCTTTCATTCTAAGAACAAGACGTACGGCGCGTTCATTAATTTCCTTGCCTCGTTCTGCCGCAAGAAAATGCTGAAACCTTCGGCTGACAGGTCCGACTTCTGTCGATGTTTTAAAATTAAAGAGTTTGTCATTTTCTTCTTTTCCCATCAACCGGCGATACAAACTGCCAAAATCATCACGGCTTGTATTTTCAGGGTGAGTCGCGTAAAGCCCGGCGACTGTGCGCACAATCATATTTTCATGCTCTTCCCCTATCCCTCCAAAACGAGCCAGCAAAGGCCACGCGCGATACCGCCTTGATTTAACCAGAGCGCAGCGCAAATTGGCCATTGCCCCACGATTTTCTTTAACGGACTGCAAGAAAGCAAGCAACCCGTCTCGTTTATTAGCACTCATTCTTCACCTCCCTCTTCCGGTTCTTCATTTTTAGCTTTTGGTTCTGCAAATAGTTTTTTCCATCCCAACGCAAAAGCGCGGATTTGTCGAGAAGTTTCCTGCCCACAAGTGGAAATATAAGCCTCTCTCCCGGCTTTATGCACAGCTGACCGCCAAGCTTTTTGGGTAGATTCAACTTTTTCTTCTGTAGTCCCTATTGCGTTAATGTGCGCCATGAGCAAATGACGGCATTTCTCAATTGTCGTCCAGTAGGAACGGGTCGCTGTCGCATACAATAAATTTTTCAAAGCAAATTTATTTTTAGCAGCGTCACATCTGGCATCCCAGTTTTTATCTATGTTCTGGCGATAAGTTTCAACCGCCCACCCCAATTTTGTTGCGAGATTTTCCGTTTGCTCAATTTCTTTCTCATAAATAAGACGTCCCGAATCAGTAAATAGATTAGAACTGACATTAAAAACAGATTCCGCATGGTCTTGAATATCTTGCTGGCCCGGTTTCCTTATCAAAGCACAAACCTGAACATCAAAAGATGCTCTCGTTAGCACATTCTCAAGGACTAACGCTCCTCCCAAGCTATCTTGATTTCGCCGAATAATTAACGCACTTAATTCGCGCCAAATCGCCTTGTCAGGCTTAGCTCCTAACAAAGATCGCTTTTTCTTCCTTAGAACAACTGTGGCGGATGGTTCACTGGGAAAACCATCTTCAAAAGTTGGAAAGATGAACCTACCAGCACTCCAAACAATCCCCTTTTTATCCCAATCAATCTTTATCCATCGGCTATGGGGAACCAGACGACCTAAATATGTTTTAGTAGCATTTTCTACGGCGTCTTTATCATTCGGACTTTTCGGAGAATTCTCCCAAACCGGACGTCCCCAGGTTTTTTGATCATAATGTCTCAAGACAATTTTTTTCGTTAAAAGATTTAACTGGATTGTTTCTCCTAAGTTTTGACCTCTCAGAAATACATGATACATAGATGAAGCGGAGCATGGCGCATCTTTCCCGGTCGTTTTACCTTTTGTCGGTTTTCCTTCTTTCGTTCTACCCTCATCTACAATGTCATCCCACATTGAAGCTGACATCAGACCACCTGGGAAGAAGTTAAGGAAAGTCAACAGCATTACTGGGATTGATTCCAACAAATAGTGCCTTTCTGAATCTGTGACGGCCATGTGATCATATAAGGTAGAATTATTTCCTGTGGCCAATGCAAAATCCATTTTGCTTAAAGGAGTCAACCTGGATTCTTCCTCTGCATCTTTTTGTTTTGATTTCTTTTGTGACGTTTTTCCTTTTTTTGTCTTCTCGCTTTCTTCCTTCTTTTTCTTAGAAATCAATTTTAGATCGGATATCTGCAAAAACGGCTTCTTTGGGTCAAACAGATTAAATGATCCCTCCCATCTTCTAAGATATTCCTCTGCTGCTTTGGGAAGTTTCTTTGGCGCCTCAGCCCATTCGTTTTTATCCTTCGGCCCGTCAAGCGCCGCTTGAGCGATGCAAATCAAAAGCCGCATCAACGCCACGCGTTCATGCGGCCTTACGGAAAGATCGGCATAACGTTCACCTTGGGTGAAAACTTCCATCAAACTCGCATGATCTGGCTTACCATCTATCCCTAAAACAGGAATCCATTTCTCATTCACAAGGTTCATCATTTACCTCACTATTTTGTTGATCCCGGATAATTTCAAGGCCAAGTTCAGATGTGTATCGTAACCGATATCCGGGCTTTAAATTCTTTGATTGAATACTGCTATCATTCTGCACTATCCCAAACTGCCAGCCGCCTCTTACCAACACGTTCATGGATTTTTTATCCGTTTTGCCTTCAAAATAATAGGCCGGGACTCTGACAATGTTTTTATGCACAGCCCGTGCCAATGATAATTCGAATTTATCATTATTTAAAACCAGTTCATCTTCGTTCATCAAAATGATCCTTTTGCCATCCTGATTCTTGGCAAGTATCAACTGAGTCATCAGGATATCGTTGATTCGTGTCTTCGCTATGCCTTCATCATCAACAAGAAGATGCTGCCAAACATTTGTTTCAAAAAGTGCGAATCGTCTTAAAGCATCCACATCGCCTCGCATAATTTTATATAAATCCTGCCAACCTTTAGGCTCATCTATTTTGTCACAATAGGTTCTCTCAAGAAGACTGCGAATTTCCACCGGCAATGTCAGAGACGACAATCCGCGCCATATTTCCAGACTCCGCAGAAGCACATACGGAGCGTAAATAAATGCCTTGGGTCCCAACATTTTCTTGATCTCACTGGCTGATGCTTTCTTAAATTCATCCAACATGTGTGCTTCCGTAATAAGCCACAATTCCGGTTGAACAAGGGAGCGGCTCTTTCGATCATGCCTCCATAATCGTCCGAGACGCTGCAACAGCATGTCTGTCGGCGCAAGTTCAGAAATTATTAAGTCGGCATCCAAGTCAACGCTTTGTTCAACAATCTGCGTACTGAAAAGAATGCATTCTGACCGGTTCTTCCCCTCTTTACCGAGCTTCTCCATCCAGTAATCTTCCAACTCTTGCCGGCGGAACACGGGAAAACGCGCATGAAGCAATCCCAATTCTACACCTGAATCATTCTGTTGTTGCGCAACTTTGAATATTTCCTGAGCAGAATTCACGGTGTTACATATCCAAAGGATACTCGCGCCTTTTTTTGCCGCATCCAGTGCACCCATCAACGCTTCAGATGTATTATTATGTACCACCGTAATCGTCTTGGACCCCGGGGAATCTATCGATACCGCAAAATTTTTCCCGGAAACAAGAGGATATGGATCGTCTTTATTTTGGTCGGATAGTTCCTGCAAGAATTGTTTTCTTCGATCATTCGTAAGTGTCGCGGACAAAACGAGAATTGTACAGCCAAGAGGCAACAATCGGTCGCAAAGCGTTTTGATGAGTGTTCCCGTATACAAATCATACGAATGAACTTCATCGAGAATCACAACTTTGCCCGCAAGTGCGAACTGACGAACGAAGAAGTGCTTCACCGCAATGACTGACATTAGCGCCTGATCAATTGTGCCGACACCCAACGGTGCCAGAATAGCACGCTTTTTAGAAGCGAACCAGTCAACAGCATCACGCGTGGATTCCTGTTCAAAATCTATCGCCGGACGCAACGAAGGCACATTTACTTCGTCAAGAAGCCACGATCCAGCATGAATCAGACGGGTTTTTATAACTGAATTTGTAATCTTTGCGGCAAAATCGTTTATACGCTGATGAATCCTGTTGCTGGTAGCCTGGGTCGGTAACGCGAAATAAATACCCGAAGCCAATCCTCTCTGCATAAGTTGATAAGAGCACCAAAGAGCGGCTTCCGTCTTGCCCATACCCATTGGCGCTTCTATTACATAAAGCCCCGGTTCCCTGATGCATTCAACTGCCTTTTGTTGTAAATCATTGGGAGAAAATTTAAAAATGTCTTCAAACGAAAGCCCTTGTTTTATATCAAGAACGCCAAGACCAACGGACTTAAAGGCCCCTTCAGCAATTTCAATGCTTTCCGAAGTCTTCGTTTCAATACTAGCAGGAAAAAAGTCTTCGTTTGATCCTATCCAATCAGCAACTGAAATTAATCCGGCTATCCACCAAAAAAGCGGCCATGCGTCGTCAATTTGTAATGATGGAAGTCTTGAATTACCTAAAAATCTTTCAATGACTTCTACTCGCTTTTTATCCCATTCATCATCTTTCTTAAAACCATCTGGGGGCCGCAATCCTAGCTGATATAGTCGACCGTGATGGACACCGGCTATCGCGGCCCAATATTCCGCTGCAGTTGAATCAATACCCGCACTTGTCAAATAATCTTGTAAAACATATTGTGTTATTTTTGCATGATCCGATTCGTGAATCGCATCCCAACGATATATTTTTGCCTCTTTTTCAAGGCCTGTATCTTTCAACCATTGGGAACACTTCATCTGGAACCCAGGAGCAATTTTTCCAATATCGTGCAAACCTGCCAAAGCTGCTAATTGTTCAACATTACAATTATATTTTTCCAATAAATTCTTTTCTTTTAACAATAACAATCGTGCCACCGCTCGCACGTCGCTTATGTGCGATAAGACAGACTTGCCTGGAGTCTTATCTAATTTTGTTTTTGCCCAGAAACAATCAAAATTCATATATATAACCCCACCGCCGCGACATCCAAAGAATGATAAACCAGAAGATGATACTTCATCTCCTCTTTGTTCTTAGAAGCCTTTCCCCAATATTTAAAATAACTGTTCATGGTTCTCATTTACAGCGCGTCGGGCAATCAACTCCGCGGCGGTGTGGCCGTGAATGGCCCAATGCAGTTTGTTCTGGACCGTCGCGTAAAACTCCTGGGTGATCTGAGAACCGGGATCATAATCCATGCTGCACTGCGCGTAAATATCGGTGATCTTTTGATAGAACAGCCGCTCGGAAGCGCGAATATCACGGATGCGTTCCAGCAGTTCATCAAAATAGTCCTGCCGAAGAGATTTCCCGCTTTTTAGACGTTCGTCATCCAAGGCAAAACCCTTGATGATATATTCCCGTAAGACCCTCGTTGCCCAGATGCGGAATTGGGTGGCCTGGCGGGAATTGACCCGGTAGCCGACCGAAATGATCATATCCAGGTTATAATAGCTTGTTAGATAGGATTTGCCATCAGCGGCAGTTATTCGAATTTTTCGAATAACTGAATCCTCGTTAAGCTCTCCCGAATTAAAAATCTCCTTAATGTGGTAATTGACCGTATGGACCTCCACCCCGAACAATTCCGCCATCTTCTTTTGCGTCAGCCAGGCGGTTTCCTCCTGAAAAAACACGTCCAGTTTCACTTGCCCATCCGAACTAGTGTAAAGAATAAATTGTGCCTCTTGTGGCGTTAAATCTTTTCCCATTTTGATTGATCTCCTCTCTGTAATGGGTAGATGGTTGACGACGGCGGGAGGGCCGTCGATCATTTAAGCTTCTTTTGCGATTCTTTTTCCGTTAAATAGTTATGACCCGAGACAATCGGCCGTTTAAGCCGTTTTTCCAGAGCTTTTCTGGCATTGCCCGAAATCTTCCCGCCGGCTTGGGCATCGCTTTTGAGTTTTGGTACGCCCTGAGAATCTTCGGTGCGATGGATTTCGGTCGTGGATCGCTCTCCCAGCATGGTAAAGATCAATTCAAAATCGTCCATGTGGTCCCGAAGATTTTCCCTTTTAAGCCCTTTAAGTTTCTTATACTCGCCTGGCGTCACACCGAATGTGGCCTTCGATATCTCGGCGGTCAGAATTTCATAATCTTTGTCTTCCCGCGCTCCCCGCTTTTGCCACTCTTCAGTCAACTCTTCCCGGATCGCGATGCCACGCACACGCTTTTCGATCCAGTCATCGCTATAGCCTTTGAGTTTATAGAGAATGCGCGTTCTCTTGGTCGCTAACTCGGGATTTTCGATTTCCTGGATCCGCTCATAACCAACCTTCGCCAGCCAGCGCTTGAACGGCTCGGCTTTAGGGGAAGGAATAGACTGGATGATACGGAAAATGCCCTCGGTATTAGCGCAATTTATTCTCTGTTTGCCTCCTTCTGTCTCTACCAAAAGGGGGGTGGCAATTTGCCCCCACCCTTGGGCAAGTTCCGGATCACGACGGCGCATGTCTTTCAGATAACCCTCCGGCTGAGCTGAGTCTGTCAATACGGCAACAACATCGGTAATAACAAACCACCATTCATTATTATGCAGCGTTTTTCTGACTTTTCTACCCTTGAAGATCGCGATCTTTGTGTCTTTTTGCATCAAACCTGTTCCTTTCTACTTTTAGGGTAGATTGGTTTTTAAAAACAACGGCGGGAGAACCGTCGTTCTTCCTTAAGTGGGATTCCGTGGTCATAACCTGAATTCATTCAGGGCAAGGGTGTGTGCCCGTCTCCGGCTCAGCCTGCCCCGCTACCCTGCGTTTGCGCGAGAGCTTCGTAAAAACGCTTGATCCGCTGGTCGCACTTGACCTCGTCGGGCTTAACCGGACGGGCCAGGCTCATATCAGCCAGCGAACGGCATCGGCTGAGCGCGACATATACCTGCCCCGGAGCGAAAGCACCGTCGCCCAAATCGACGCGGACCTTTTCCAGCGTTTTTCCCTGGCCCTTGTGAATGGTGACGGCCCACGCCAGCATCAGCGGATACTGCGTATACCGCCCCTTGACGACGGGCTTGATTTTGTCTTCCAGACGGTCATATTCGTAGCGAAACGTCTCCCAGCATGCTTTTTGAACGTCGTGAACAGTGTGCGAACCACCGGAAACAAGTTCGACCTGAATGGATTCTTCATTAAACCCCGTAATCCGTCCGAGGCTTCCATTGACCCATCTTTTTTGTTCATCATTTTTTGTAAACATAACCTGCGCGCCGGGCTTAAGGCGTAAATGCAGCGGCGACGGCAGGCGTTTCTCCTGGATGTCAAACGCCCCTGACACTTCTCCGGTGAACGTTTTTGATTCCTCC
Organism: uncultured Planctomycetales bacterium; assembly: GCA_964372915.1. Taxonomy (GTDB): domain Bacteria; phylum Omnitrophota; class Gorgyraeia; order Zapsychrales; family JAHFFX01; genus CAYJRN01. The sequence continues at coordinate 24,277 of CAYJRN010000012.1, read as the reverse complement.
GGCAGAGCCTGAAGTTTTGATTCGTTGATCAAGTCCGCCGCGACATTGGTACACGTCAGGGTCAGCAAAGACGAATGCTCCACGGAATTCCCGAAGCACTTTCGATTAAGAAGCGGAATGACCTCATCGAGATCTTCCGCCACGCGGATCCGGTCGAGCATGCCGGTAAATTCCTTATCCGTCTGTCTGTACACTTTGGATAATTCAACCGGAACCATCTGGCAATCTTGCAAAACCCTGGCGCTGAAAAAAAACGGAGTCGCGTACTGTCTGGCCGCCAGAATCTCCTCCTCCTGGCGCGTCACCACCGGCGGCAGTTGGAACATATCTCCGACAAACAGCACTTGCACGCCGCCAAAAGGCTTCCGCGCGTCGGCTCCGTTCAAACGCAGGAATTGATCCATGGCATCCATTAAATCGGCCCTTACCATGGAGACCTCATCCACAACCAGAATATCCATTTTTTCATAAAGCCGCCGGTTTCTGACTTCCTTAATATCGTCATCCGTCACAATTCTGGGCGGGAAACGGAAAAACGAATGAATCGTCACCCCTTTGACGTTCAACGCGGCGACACCGGTGGGCGCAAGCACGACCACATTTTTTCGTGTGTGCGAACGAAAATACTGCAGCAGGGTGGATTTTCCCGTACCGGCCTTGCCCGTGATGAACAGATTTTGCCGGCTGTGCTCCATCAGCTCATACGCGCGGATGAACTGTTCGTTGAGGTCCAGATTCTGTGGAAATTGCGATTTCACCCCATCCTCACCGCTCTCCCCGTTTCCAAGAGCAGGTTGTTCAGATAGATGTCCGTCGCCGGGTCTGACTCCGATCCCGCTGGAATCCACACATCCGCCAGATACCGGTCGTACTTGTCGGAGCGCGAGCTGCGCACGAGGATAAGCTGGGCTTCTTTTAAATGCGAGCGCGCGAAGGCGCGGGCTTCGTCGCCTTCAGGCGTTCCCACTTCGGGACAGTCGAGCCCGCGCAAACGCAGGGTTTGGCGCGTCCAGACATTGAATCCCAAATCAAAGCGCACTTTAAGGGTATCGCCGTCGATAACTTTTTCCACAAACGCGGCATAGGTGAAGAGATCTTTGAGAGTGCGGTCAGTCTTGGTGAAACGGTAAACGTCTTCCTTCGGACGGGACTCAACAATCTGATCTTTACTAAAGACAGACAGCAGTTTGGAATCAACCTCGTGATAAATTCCGAAACCCAGATCCACGAGCAGGCCGGAATCGCCGCTGCCCGAGAGACTGGGGCGTTCGACGAGCTGGTAGGTGTACAGCTCGCCGCGCAAAGGCGTAAGCGGTCGATGATCAACGGAGGATTTCGCAGTCGGGGTCAAGACATCCGGATCTTCGCGCCGCGACCGTTCTTCTTTAATCCGGACAGCCAGCTCATCGACCGACCAGCCCTTTTGGGCCGCCGTCTTTTCGAGACGCAGCCGCTGTTGTTCGTTGGCAACAGCGATCAGTGTGCGGTAATGGCTCCAGGAGAAAAGTGGCCGTCCGGCCACTTTCTTCAGCTCAGGATAGGTTTGGTTAAACTTGAGGCAGCGATACAGGACGGTTTCGCTCACCTGCAAATCTTTGGATAGACGAATCACGACTTCATCGCCGTATCGGGCATTGCCGCCGGAGTACTTCCGAATATGAGTATTCACCAGCCGTCCGGTTTCCCAGTAGGTGTGCACACGCTCGGCCTCGATCGATGCCTGTCCTTCAACGAGGGTTTTCTTCACCCTAGTTAAAAGAGCAGCGTAATGATTTGTCAGTGAAATAGAATCTGGCAAACTGACCTCGTGCAGTATTTAAGTGTTTTTATGTCAACTTTACCACTAACCGCTGTTCGCTATACGCTATTCTTATAAATCCTGGGCAGACGATTCCCCAGATGGCAGACGATCTCGTAGTTGATCGTTCCCGCGAGGCTGGCTAACTCTTCCGCCGAGACTTCTGATTTTCCATGACTTCCCAAGATCACGGCCTCAGTTCCCGCTTTAAGATTTTTTATCTTCGAGACATCCACCATGATCTGATCCATGGTGACACGACCCACAACCGGGCAGCGTTTCCCATCGATTAACACGGCTGATTTATTGGAAAGCGCCCGCAGGTATCCGTCGCGATAACCGATGGCGAGGGTGGCGATGCTCATGTTTTTTTTTGCGATAAACGTGCGGCCGTAGCTGATGCTGCGGCCCTTGGCCACGTCTTTCACGAACATCACTCTCGACTTGACGCTCAAGACAGCCTTTAGACGAATTTTCTTTTTGAGGTGATCGTCGGGATAAAGGCCATAGAGCATCAACCCGGGCCGCGCGAGATTGAGAATCTTCGTCTTGTAGCCCACGATCCCCATGCTGTTGGCGGCATGGATGTAGGGGACCACGACACCCTTTTTGTCCAGCCGCTTCACCACGTTGTACAAATTCTTGATTTGCAGTCGCGTGAACCGGCGGTCGCTCTCGGCCGCCGGAAAATGCGTATAAATCCCTTTGATGGAAAGGTTCATATTCTCACGCACGAGCCTCGTGATGAACTCTTCCGCCTCCTTGTGCCATATCCCTAAGCGGCCCATGCCGGTATCAACCTCCACATGGATGTCGATTTTTTTCCCCATCACCTTCGCGTAACGGTTTAATGTCGCCGCTAAATCATACGTACAAATCGTGGGGGTGAGATCATAATCCGCGATCCGCTGGGACTGCTCCGGCAACGTGCTTTCAAAAAGGAGAATGTTCTTTTTGATTCCACTTTTTCTTAAAAGCACTCCTTCCTCCACATCGGACACGCCGAAAAAATTGACACCGGCCGCATCCAGAAGAAGAGCGACCTCAATCATCCCGTGGCCGTAGGCATCGCCTTTGATAACGGGTAAAAATTCTGTATGTCTCCCGGTGAATTTTTGCAGCTCTTTTAAATTATGCCGAAAAGCTTCCAAATTCACCTCGGCCCAGCTCAAGAGACGGCTCATCATACCGACACCTGACATTCTTCCGGGTAAAGATACAGGGGTACAATTTGCTCGACGGGAGTATAAGAGCGGCTTTCAAATGTTGGCAAAGCGAGTTTCGCGATACTTTCGGCTTTGGGAAACCAATCCTTTTCTTTGGCAAATTCCACTCGATATCCGGAGGCTTTTGCCCACACAACGATATTTTCTTTAAAGACCTTAATGCCATCGCCGATAAAGAACACATCCTCTTTGACTTCCTTAAGAAGTTTATCCACTTCTATCAAAAAATATTCGCTCGTTCGCTTAAGTCGATTCTCTTCTTTTTCATAAAAGGCCGCGTACACCATATTCCGCCGGGCATCGACCAAGACACAAATTTTTCCGCTCAGGCTCTTGGGAACATTCAAGGCAATGGCATCGAGACTCGAGATGCCCACGACCGGTCTTTGAAGCGCCCAGCTCAAGGCTTTGATCGTTGAGACTCCGATCCTAAGACTCGTAAAAGACCCCGGCCCCAGACCAACGGCAAAGCCGTCGAGATCGTTTAAGTTAACGCGGGCTAAAATCAAAAGCTTCTTCATGCCGGGGACAATCGAAGAAGAAAGAAGGTCTTTGAGCTTAAGTTTCCGTCGGGCGGCAACCTTGCCATCTTTGATGACGGCAAGACTATAATCCTGGGTGGAAGTATCAAGCGAGAGGATTTTCATACTTTGAATGATTTAAACCGCTCTTCATAGCGTTTGCCCAATGGTGTTAAGCTAATAGAGCGCTCATGCTCGCCTTTGACGGCGAGTTCGATTTTCAAACATTCCGCGGGCAACAGCGCGCCCAACCGTTGCGCCCACTCAATGACCGCAACCCCTTCGCCGTAAAGGTATTCTTCGTAATCTAAAAAGAACATCTCTTGAACGGTTTCTATCCGATAAAGATCGAAATGATACAAGGGCAGTTTCCCTTGATAAATATTCATAAGAACAAAGGTGGGGCTGTTGACGGTCTTAGGATTGATTTTCAAACCACGGGCAATGCCTTTCACCAACGTTGTCTTTCCGCTGCCCAAATCGCCGAAAAGACAAATAATATCGCTTTTTTTAAGCAAAGAAGCCACGCGCGTACCCGCATCCATAGTCTCTTCTTCTCGGTGAGATAAAAATTCCATATTAAAAGTGCGCAAAGCCTTTAGACCCTATTCTTCGGACGTTTCCTCTCTCGTCGACCAACCATAGGCTTTCTTTTTGGGAAACAATCGTCCCGATTTTATAAAAATGAAAAGGGGGGCGGGATTTCAACAAACGCCGCGCCGCTCGAGGAGGAAGTGTAAAGAGAAGTTCGAAATCTTCACCGTCGCAGAAAGCATTCTGCAAAGTCGCGCCTTTATGGCGCGGGATTCTCTTCGCCTCAAGGAAAGCCCCGCATCCGCTTCCTTTTAAAATATGCCCAAGATCGGCCGCCAGGCCATCCGACACATCAATCATCGCCGTAGGTTTAAAATGTTTGAGGAGGTAGAGAGCCTCCCGGACTCTGGGAGTGAAACGCAGATGCCTCCCCGACGGCAAAGAACGTCCCAAAGGGCCCGTGACAAAAATATCATCTCCCGCGCCGGCGCCGCTTCTGGTTACGAAAGAGCTTTTTTCCACTTCTCCCAGAAGGGCCACGTTCACAATGATCTTTGGAGATTTGATGGTGTCGCCGCCCACGATGGCGATATTGAATTCTTTGGCGAGCGCATGGATGCCTCGATAAAGATCCCGGACAAACGTTATCTTAAGATTTGCCGGAACTCCCAGAGAGACAACCGCGTACGTCGGGACGCCACCCATGGCCGCGATATCACTCACACTACAGGCCAGGGATTTGCGTCCGATGAGTTTAGCGTCCATTTTGCGAGTGAAATGCGTTCCTTCGGCAAGCATATCGGCGGTAAAAAGAAGCAACCGCTTTGAATTTAAGGACAGGACCGCCGTATCATCGCCGATGCCTTTGATGACGCCGGGACGTTGAGGGGTCGAGCGAGCGATGAGGTCAATCAACCCAAACTCTCCGATTTCTTTTACCATCCTAGGACGAAGAGGTTTCATATTGATCAAACATCTTCCGGATATTTTTTACAAACGGGGGACGAAGCACACCATATTCGGTGATAATGGCTTTAATAAGCGCATGGTCCGTCACATCAAAGGCAGGATTATACACCTCGACACCCGCCGGAGCGAGCCGGTGCCCGGCGAATTCGATCACTTCCTCCTTTTTCCTTTGTTCGATAGGAATTTCTTTGCCGCTTTTGATCTTTCTATCGAACGTGGACAAGGGGGCCACCACGTAAAATGGAACGCCGTGATGTTTGGCCAGGACAGCGAGGTTATACGTCCCGATCTTGTTGGCTGTATCGCCGTTGGCGGCAATGCGATCGGCGCCGGTAAAAATGCCGTCGACCTTTCTTTGCTTCATCAAAGTCGCCGCCATATTGTCGCAAATCAAGGTGGTTGGAATTTTTTCTTTCACAAGTTCCCACGCGGTCAAACGCGCCCCCTGCAACAAAGGACGCGTTTCGCAGACAAACACTTTGAATTTCTTGCCTTGACGTTTGGCCGAGTACATGACGCCCAAGGCCGTGCCATAATCGGCGGTGGCAAGCGCTCCGGCATTGCAGACCGTCATAATTTTCTGATTGTTTTTAATGAGCGCGGCCCCATGCTCTCCCATCTGCCGGCAGACTTTTCTGTCCTCATTAAAAACAGCCAAGGCTTCTTTGGTAAGAAACTTTTTCAAAGCTTCAACCGAGGCGTTAGAATTTTGAAGAGCAACATTCTGCATTCGCTCAAGGACATTGAAAAGATTGACCGCCGTCGGGCGCGAAGTTCCAATGTAATCGCAGATTTTCTTAAGATGTTTGAGGAACTTCGTCTTGTCTTTGCCTTTGAAGGATTTGATCCCGAGTAAAACTCCAAATCCAGCCGCGACCCCCAGCGCCGGCGCGCCGCGCACCGCCAGATTTTTGATTCCCCACCAGAGCGTTGTCAAATCGCGGCAATGGATGTATTCGAGCCTGGTCGGCAGTTTGCGCTGATCAATGATCTTGACCGTGTTATTTTGCCATTCAATGGTTTTGATAGACATAATCAAGAAATTTGTGGGCTCCCAGCGCCCCAGAGACCCAGCGTCCCAGTTATTTTTCTACTTCAACTCTCGGAAACAGCGGGCCGTGTTCTTTTAATTTGGTTCCGGGTTTCAATTCTCCCCACGTCATGCCTGTCCCCGTCGCGCCCAGAACATCCAAAACTTGCGCGCATTTGTTGGGCATAATGGGCTGCAAAAACACAGCACTTAATCGCAAAACCTCCGTCGCTGTATACAAAACAAACCCAGCATTTTTTAAATCAGTCTTTGCCAACTGCCAGGGGGCCTTAACCTCAATATATTTATTCACCCAACGAACATATTCCATTACGACATCAAGGGCTTCTTGGGGCTGCAAAATATCTAGATAACCCGTAACAAGTTTCGATAAATTCTTACCGTATTTTTCGATTTCCTTCTCTTCCGACACAGCTATTTCTGTCCCAGATGGAATCACGCTACCAAAGTATTTCCCAATCAAACCGCTCACGCGGTTCAAAAGATTCCCAAAATCATTCGCCAAATCCCGGTTGTACACGTCGATAAAGTTTTTTTCTGAAAAATCACTGTCGTTGGTGCCCATGGGCCCGCTCGTTGCCAAAAACCACCGTAACGCGTCCAAACCATACTTCGACACGTAATAATCGATCTTTTCCAAATCCACGAAATTCCCCAAAGACTTGCTCATCTTCTGGCCGTCGGCGATCCAAAAGCTGTGGACATAGACTTTCTTGGGAAGCGGCCGTTTCAAAGCCAAGAGCATGGCCGGCCAGATGACGGCGTGAAACCACAAAATGTCTTTGGCAATCAAGTGAACGTCCGCCGGCCAGAACTTGCGGCGCTCGTTCGTGTCAACGATGGAAAGATAATTAAAAAGCGCGTCGATCCAAACGTAAACAGTATGTTCCGGATCGCCGGGAATCGGAATGCCCCAGCCGCCCGCGCCGGTGCGGGAAATGGGAACGTCGTTTAAACCTTCGCTCAAGCGCCCCAAAACTTCGTTGCGCCGCGCCTCGGGCTCGACGGTAAACGTCTGACCGTCAATCTCTTCTCCGTTAAGAAGCCGACGTAGCTGATCCTGATAAGCGCTCAACTTAAAGAAATAGTTCTTCTCTTTTTTTCGCACCAAAGACTTTTTATTAACAGGAGAAATGTAGTTGTAATCTTTGGCGGCTAAGTCGCTCACGTATTCTTCCTGTCCCGCGTCATACCAGCCTTCGTATTCGCCCAAATATATATCGCCGCTTTTTTTAAGCTCTTCGATGTACTGTTGGACTTTCTCTTTGTGCCGAGGCTCGGTGGTGCGGACGAAATCATCGTTGGTGATTTTGAGTTTGGCGAATGTGTCTTTAAAAGCTTTCGCGTTGCGGTCGGCCCAGGCGATGGCGCTGACATTATGCTCTTTGGCGGAATCGACGACCTTGGCGGCGTGCTCATCGGTCCCCGTCAAGAAAAAGACTTCATCGCCCAAAAGCCGATGATAGCGCGCGAGGATATCGGCGATCGTCGTCGTGTAGACGTGGCCTAAGTGCGGCCGGTCATTGACGTAATAGATCGGGGTCGTGATGTAAAATTTGTTCATTATTGATCTTTCTGCTATTAACACCATATATGGAAGTCAATATTACCTTTTCTATTCTCGAGACTCGAGAAAAACTTACGGTTTTGAAGAAGAAAAGGTTAATAATTGGATGGGTTTTCCGCGAAGACAACCTTGGTCATCCGCCCTTCCCCCAGATCGACGCTCACATAATGCTTGAGGATGTTGACGTCAACCACCTTGCCCTTGCCGTCGTCGGTGGTGATCTTCTCGCCAACTTTGGGAAGGGCCTTCGCGTATTCCCTGTAGACGGCGTACTCGTAGGCCATGCAGCATTTGATGCGCCCACAGACACCCGAAATCTTGGAAGGATTTAAGGGCAGGCCCTGTTCTTTGGACATCTTGATGGACAAGGGGTGGAAATTCTTCATATAAGACGAGCAGCATAACTCACGCCCGCAAACGCCGTATCCGCCGACGATCTTGGCCTTGTCGCGCACGCCGATCTGCTTGAGCTCAATGCGGACCCTGAAAATCCTGGCCAAATCCTGAACCAGGTTGCGAAAATCCACGCGCCCTTCGGCGGTAAAAAAGAAAATGATTTTGCTCGTGTCAAACGAGTATTCGGCCTTGACGATCTTCATCTGTAGTTTGCGCTCGTTGATCTTGCGTAAAGCGCTGTCGATGGCTTCGCTCGCCTTCGCGCGGTTATTCTCGATCTGTTTAAAATCGCCTTCAGTCGCCTTGCGTAAAATTTTACCTACAACCGTTTCCGTTTTAGCCTTGCAGGGAACATTCACGTCGGAAACGATTGTTCCGAACTCCGCGCCCCGGTCCGCCTCCAAAATCACCATGTCGCCGCGATTACTCGCCACATCGTTCATATCATAAAAAAGCACGGGCCGATACTCGCCCAGCTTGACTTCCGCTATTTTGCCCATAACTCTCCTTGAATAAGAGCTAACGCGACTTTTACATTAAGGTTGTCAGCGAGCATACCGCTCGCCTCCACCACCTCATCGCACAAGTCTTTAAGCTCTTCGAATGAAAATTGAGTCTCCAATTTCCGTAATTCCCGGACTCGGTCAAGGTGAATCAGTGTATGTTCTTGGGCGCCGCTTTTAAGAAGCAGGAGATCTCTGACCCAACTGAAGAGCACATCGAGGACTTGTTTAGTCTCCTGACGGTCATTGAGAATCTTCTTAAGATAAGCCTCGTTATCGCGTCCAAAGACGATTCTTTCAAGCGTATCATTCCTTTTTTTAATAAAACTTGCCTCGTGAAGGCGGCCGGCCCGTCCGGCGCAGCCTTGCGCGAAATGACTCAAGAGGTGGGCATCGGACTCCGTTATAGCATAATCTTTCTTGAGCTCCCCCGCAAGTTTCCTTAAAGGCGCCGGGAAAAACTGAATGTGGTGGCAGCGGGATTTCACCGTATCCAAATTTTTCTCAAGGAGTGAGGTCGTTAAAAGCAACAAACTGTTCAAAGACGGCTCCTCCAGCGTTTTTAAAAGAGAATTGCTGCCCTCGGGCGTCAAGTATTCGATATTCTTAATGATAAAAACTTTTTTCTTGGCTTCATACGGGCGAAGTTGAATTTGGACAATCATCTCCCTTATCTGCTCGATAGAAATTGATTCTTTCTCAATACGCTCAATAATGTGGATATCAGGATGACTGCCGGCATTGATCTTGATGCAGGCCGCGCACGTCTCGCAAGGCGCCTCGCTTTTAAGGTCAAGACAGTTGACGAACTTGGCAACGGCCAGGGCGGTTTCGCTTTTTCCCACCGATTCGGGGCCGATGAAAAGATACGCGTGCGCCAGCCGTCCGCTTTTGATCAAAGCCGCGAAGCGATTGAGGACCGAAGAGTTCGCGATGATCCAAGAGGCCGCCATATTAAATTCCTAAAATTTTTTCCAAGTGAGAACGCACGACCTTTTGAATCTCTGCTTTGCTCCGGTCGACCTTGATGAGTTTCACCCGCTTAGGCTCTGTTCGCGCGATTCTTTGATACCCTCGACGGACACGGTTGTGATATTGCAAAGAACGCAGCTCGATTCTGTCCTTAACCGTTCTTTTACGCGAAAGACCCTGGCGCGTGTCGATATCAAAAATAAAGGTAAGCTCAGGCGCAATGCCTTGCGTTGCCTCGCGGCCGATGGTCTTGATGAAGTTAATATCGACGCCGTTGCCGTAGCCCTGATAAACGATTGTCGAGTCCAAGAATCGATCGCATAAAACGATATAGCCTTTCTTAAGCGCCGGGGCGATTGTCTCTTCGACGAGCTGCGCGCGGGCGGCCATATACAAAAGGGTTTCGCAGATATCGTTCATTCTTTTGTTCTTTACATTAAGAAGAATATCGCGGATCTGTTCGCTCACCTTAACGCCGCCGGGCTCACGAATGAGAAGGACTTTTTTCTTCCGGCTCTTAAGATACCGGTACACGAGCTTGATCTGCGTGCTTTTGCCCGAGCCTTCGGAACCTTCAAAAGTGATGAATGTGCCTCTCATATCCTCCTCCACGTCTGTCCCGCTTTGGTGTCTTCGACGGCGACGCCTTTTTGCCGTAAGAGCTCCCGCAACTCATCGGACTTCTTGAAATCTTTGTTAAGCCGGGTCAGCCTTCTTTGCTCGAGGAAATCTTTTTCCTCTTGCGTCAACTCGACCTCTTTTTCTTTTAAGAAAAGACCAAACACGTTCCGCGCGAGATCTTCAATGGTATTGACCGCGCAGTAAATGATGTTCGTATAGTGCTTATGATTCTTTTCCGCGTCTATGAACTTATTGGTCGCATTCACCAGATCAAAAAGGGAGCCCAAGGCTTTCGGCGTATTGAAATCATCATCCATCGCCGCCAAAAACGCTTGTTGGTGTTCCTCAATGAAATCGGCAGGGACGGGCAGGGAATTCACGTCTTGTTTGACCCGGATCATCTCGAAGGCCTTCCAAAAAAGAATATCGAACCTCTCTAGGCCCTTGTGGGCTTCGTGAATTTTCTCGTCGGTAAAATCGATGGGGCTGGCGTAATGCGAAAAAAGAAAGAACATCTTAAGGTCATCCACTGAATATTTTTTGAGGGCATCCTCGACCGTGATAAAATTCCCCGAGGATTTACTCATCTTTTGCCCGTTAATGGTGAGTAACCCGTGGTGAATCCAGTATCTGGCAAAAGGTTTGCCGGTCAAGGATTCACTCTGCGCCAGCTCGTTCTCATGATGAGGAAAGATCAGGTCCCGTCCGCCGGCGTGAATATCGAGCGTCTCGGTTTTTAAATGTTTCATGCTCATGCAGGAGCATTCGATGTGCCAGCCCGGACGCCCCGGTCCCCAGGGACTGGGCCAGGAAGGTTCATTGTCCTTCGATTTTTTCCATAAAACAAAATCCAGCGGGTCCTTTTTCTTGGAATCCTTGTCGATACGCACGGCCTCAAGCATCTGGTCGATACTTTGACCGGAGAGCTTTCCGTATTCAGGAAATTTGCGAACGTTGAAATAAACATCGCCGTCCGCTTCGTACGCAGCCTCCTTCTTAATCAAGACCGAAATGTGATTGATCATCTCGAAAATGTTATCGGTCGCTTTCGGTTCCACATCAGCCTTTGCGATCCCAAGAGCTTCCATGTCCCGATAGTAAAGGGCGATGTTCTCCTCGGAAACCTGCTGGCTGGTTTTTTTGAGTTCGATCGACTTGTTGATGATTTTGTCATCGATGTCGGTGATGTTACGCACGAAATGAAGGTCATACCCGCGATACTTGAGATACCGGCGAATCACATCAAAGACATAGAGGCTTCTGGCGTGCCCGATGTGACAACGGTCATACACCGTTACCCCGCAGGAATACATCTTGATGATTTTACCTTTAGGATCGAGCGCAACGAATTCCTCTTTTTGTTTGGTGAGGGAGTTGTAGAGGCGGATGGGCACTTACTTTTCCTTCAACTTATCTTCCAAACTCTTGATTCTCCTCAAGAGTTCTGTCATGTTCTGCATGATGGGGTCGGACACGTGCGCGTGATCGAGCTCGGTGTCGATTTTTTTACCCTCCTGTTTGGTGATGTGACCCGGGACCCCCACAACCGTCGCGTTGACAGGCACATCCTTGATCACGACGGCATTGGCCCCGATGTAGGAATTGTCCCCGATGGTGATGTTGCCCAAAACCTTGGCCCCGGCCCCAACGACGATGTTGTTCCCCAGGGTGGGATGCCGTTTGCCGGTTTCTTTTCCGGTGCCGCCTAAAGTCACGCCCTGAAACAGCGTCACGTTGTCCCCGATCATCGCCGTTTCCCCGATGACCACCCCGGTGCCGTGATCAATAAAAAGTCCCTGGCCGATTTCGGCGCCGGGGTGGATTTCAATCCCGGTGAGAAATCGCGCGAATTGGGAGATCGCCCGAGGGAAAAATGGGATTTTCATCTTAAAAAGCCAATGAGCCGCGCGGTAGGCAACAATCGCATGGAACCCCGCATACAGCAACACAATTTCAAGAATCCCGCGCGCGGCCGGATCGCGCTCTTGGGTCGCCTTGATTTCTTTGGAAAAAAAAATTGTGCACACGCCGACCCATGCAAATAAAACTATAATTAAAAAAAGAATGAAAGTAAAAATCTCCATAAAGACTCCCTTGTTTCGCGGTTCGTTACCCGAACAACCAAATACCACATTTTATTTTTTTACCAACACCACCATCGCGTACGCCGCGATTGCCTCGCTGCGGCCAATGGCGCCCAATCCTTCCTGGGTCGTGGCCTTGATGTTGACCTTCCCCTCACCAATCTCCAAAACCTTCGCCATGACCGCGCGCATCTTGGGCTTGTATTTCTTGAGATTCGGTTTTTCCGCCAGAACAACCGTATCGACGTTACCGATCTTGTATTCCGCCGCCTTGAGGAGCTTAAAAACTTCCTTCAAGAATAAAACGCTCGAGAGATCCTTATATTTTTTATTGGTATTCGGAAAATATTCTCCGATATCGCCTTTACCTAAAGCGCCAAGAATCGCATCACAGATGGCATGCAGCAAAACATCCGCGTCGGAGTGGCCTTCCAATCCCAAGGAATGAGGAATAAGGACCCCGCCCAGATACAATTTTCTTCCCTTTACCAGACGATGAACATCGTAACCAATGCCGACTTTCAGTTGCATAAAAATTCTCGTTCTTATTTCAAAAGGGCTTCTGCTAAAACCAAATCCTCCGGGGTCGTGATCTTGATATTCCGGTAATCGCCTTTTAAGACTTTCACTTTTTGCCCCAAGGCCTCCACCATCGCCGCGTCGTCAGTGGGGTCCCCGCCTTTAAATTCCCGGTGAGCCCTGAGGATCAACTCTTTTTTAAAAACCTGCGGCGTTTGGACCTCCCAAAGCGTGTCGCGCGCAAGGGTGGCATCGACCGTCATCGTTGGAAGGTCCACCTTTTTAATGGTGGGTTTAAGCGGCACGGCCACCGTTACCGCCGCGGACTTTAAGCACAGACGAATGGCCTCGGCGATGATTTTTCCGCTCACCAAAGGCCGGACACCGTCGTGGATCACAACGGTGTCGGTGTCTTCATCAAGCGCCTTAAGCCCTTCGCCAACGGAATCGCATCGCCGTTTTCCGCCGGGCACCACTTTTTTGACTTTTCTTAAGTGGTAACGCTTGCTGATCCTTTCAAAACGCGCGACGTTCCCTTGATTGGCGACGATGATGACGCTGTCGATCAAAGAGCATTTCTCAAAAACACTTAAAGCGTGGACAAAAAGCGGTTTCCTTTGAAGCAAAACCAAAGGCTTGTTGTTCTTGGCGTTTAATCTTGTCCCGGTTCCGGCCGCGGGGATAATCGCTTGGACCTTCATCACCCCCCTTTCTCGCTCTTGCCCAGCTTGGCGAAAATCATTCGTCCAGTCTGGGTTTGCAAGGCGGAGGTGACGCAGGCCTTTACCTTTTGTCCCAAATATTGCCGGCCGTCCGAGACAACGACCATGGTCCCGTCATCCAGGTAACCCACGGCCTGGTTGGGTTCTTTGCCTTCCTTAATGAGGCGAATTTCCATCACCTCACCGGGCAGCACAACCGCTTTGAGAGCACCTGCCAGTTCGTTCAAGTTAAGGACCTTGACCCCCTGAATGGAGGCGATGCGGTTCAAGTTAAAATCCATAGTACAGACCTTTGCCTCCATCATCTTGGCCAACTTAACAAGTTTGTTGTCCACATCCAGATCCTCGGAGATATCGTCTTCCTGAATCCTCATGTCTATAGAGGCATCATGCTGCATCGACCTTAAGACCTCCAAACCCCGACGGCCGCGCTCTCGTTTTAAAAAATCATTGGAATCGGCGACCCTTTGCAATTCCTGAAGCACGAACCGCGGGACAACGATGCGTCCCCAGAAAAAATTCGTCTTGGCGATATCGGCAATGCGCCCGTCGATAATGGAACTGGTGTCCAGAAGCACGTCTTCCTCCCGAACATCCTGGCGTTTAAAGCGCACGTAAGGGATAATGACGCTGAATTCGTCTTTCCCGCGCAACGCCATGACCGCACCCAGATACGAAAAAATCAGCGTGAAAACGACTTTCGAAATCGATTGAACCTCTTTCCCCAAGGGCTGCAGAATGGATGAAATCACGTTGGCCAACAGGACCCCCAAAAGCAGACCAAACACCATACTGGAGAGGCCCCGCACCGAAACCTGCTGCATGTTGGCCTCGACGACAATCAAAACAATGCCCGCCAAGAGGCCCGCGCCCAAGCCAATCCAAGGCTGTTCCAGAGATCCTAATTCATAACCGACAATCCCGCTAATAATCAAAAAGAAAATTCGAATGAATAGTAATGTCATTTGGTCTTTCGTTGTGAGTCACAACCGGTGCATTTGCCCATCCATTTGGAAGATTGGGCGCCGCAATTCTGACAGACAAAAAGCGTTTTGGTTTTCATGGGGCTTATCGTTTATCGCCCTTGGGGCGATAAAGCAATTTCCAAGGATTAGCTTTCAAATCGGTAGTAAAGTCATCCAGATTTTCAAAAATGCTGTCATCGTATAACAATTTCCCGACGGTCCCTTTGCCGTCCTTAATATTACCGACGATGAGGCTCATGCCCTGAAGGGTATCTTCCAGAGACTTACGGTTTTTCTCGCTCTGCACAACCTTGTTGAAACCATCGATGGAAAGTTCCACCTTTTGTGCCACTTGAGAGATCATTTCGGTGAGCTTCTCCACGGCGATGGGGTCTTTACCAACGAGCGCATCGCCTTTTTCCACAAATTTCTCGGTATCAAGGCCAGGAATAATCTCAATGTATTTTTCACCCAAGAGTCCCAACTGATTAATCGTCACCTGTGAATCCACCGGAATCTCAACGCCGGTCTTGAGCCAGCAATCGACGGCTACTTTGGTCTTGGCTTCTTTAGGGTCAAAGAAAATCGTAATATCCTTGACGATCCCCGCCTCCACGCCAGCGAATCTCACGGGAGCGGATTTCTTGAGACCATTGGCAAATCCGAAAATCGCCTTAATGCTGCGCCCCTCCTCAAAGCTGGAAAAGTCGCTGACGGAAAAAATAAAGGCGGTCAATGCTATAAAAGCGGCGACGACGAACAACCCTACTTTCAACTCAAGATTGGATTCCCTGGACATTGGATATGGCTCCTTAAATGAGGCCACAACTTAGCGAGCGATAGTGAAGCTAAGTTGTCCGGCCGAATTTAACCCTTGACATTTTGTTATTGGAAACGATTTGATTAATTTTTCTATTGTTTCCTTTCTTGTCTTACCATTCTTAAGCTACATCTCTTTTTTGAATGCTGCAGACCGATCGCTAAACTCTTTAAAATAAACTAATTCAATTGGTCTTTTATTCTTTGTATAAGATACAAATCCTTTCTGATGAGACCCAATGCGATTGATGAGATTATTCGTATGACCAAAATATTTACTCCCATCATGGCATTTTAAAATATAAACAAAATATCTTTCACTCATAGGCAAAATGTCAAGGGTCAAATTCCGGTTCACAACTTACGTCGCTTACGCTTCCGTAAGTTGTGCCGTCATTTGACGTGCCCAAATACCAGGTTCTCATCTTCCGTGATCGGCCCGACGGCTTCTCCGTGAATGAATTGTTTAACGACCGGATGCGTCGTATTCCTGATTTCATCCGGCGTACCATTAGCGATGACATGACCGTAATAGAACATGGCAATCGTGTCCGCCACTTTATAAGCCGCGTTCATGTCATGCGTCACGACGATAGAAGTAACTTTCAGCTTATTCCTTAATTCGACAATAAGACGGTTAATGGCATCCGCCGTGATCGGGTCGACCTCGGAGGTGGGCTCATCGTAAAGGATGATCTGCGGCTCCATACACAGGACCCTGGCGAGGCTGACGCGTTTTTTCATGCCGCCGCTCAATTTTGAAGGCATCATCTCCTCGATTCCTTTAAGTCCCACGAGCTTAAGAGAATCCGCCACTTTGTCCCGGACCGTCTTCTTGTCGAGGCTCATGAATTCGTTCAAGACAAACGCCACGTTGTCGGCGACATTCATGGAATCAAAAAGCGCCCCGCCTTGAAAGACCATGCCGATTTCCATGCGTATCTTATTGTAGTCTTTTTCATTGAGATTGGTGACCTCCTTACCGTTAATCTTGATCGACCCGCTGTCGGGCCGTATGAGCCCAATGATACTTTTAAGCAAAACGCTTTTTCCCACTCCCGAACGGCCGATGATGACCTTGGTCTCGCCGGGATGGATGTCCAAGTCCAGATTGTTTAAGACTTGGTGGTTTTCGAATTTTTTATAAAGGCCTTTGATTTCGATCATGGGATGGTTATTGACGGTTGTACCACCAATAAAAATTTTATTAAGGGAACAACCGTCGTCCCTGTTTTCCTTAAAATTGATCCAGAGGAAACTGGGACAGTCCTCACTTCCTCTGTATATTTTTAAAGGAAAGTGAGGACGAAATATCGGTCTTCCACAATGACATTGAAAGGGAAAAGACCAATAAGAGCTAACTATTGACTACTACGCATTAAATACAAAATAAAACATCGTTGTAAACATACAATCCGTAATGATAATCATGATAAAGGACCTCACCACCGATACGGTGGTCGCCCTTCCCACGCCTTCGGCGCCGCCTTTAACAGTCAATCCCTGATGACAGCCTACAATGGCGATGATCATACCGAAAAATATGGTCTTGATGAGACCGGTGACGATATCCTTCATCACCAGCGAGTCAAACACGTTTTGAAAATACAAAGGAGCGCTCACCGAAAGCTTATACACGCAAATCACATAACCGCCCATCATGCCGATCAAATCCGCGAACACCGTGAGAATGGGAAGCATGACGATGAGGGCCAGAAACCGCGGGACCACCAGATATTTAACGGGGTTCGTGGCAAAAGCCTGGAGCGCGTCCACCTGCTCGGTGACGGTCATCGAACCGATCTCGGCGGTAATCCCGGCGCCGACTCGCCCGGCCACAATCAAGGCCGTCAAGACCGGGGCGAGCTCCCTTGTCAAGGCCACTGCCACGACGTTCGGGATGTAAATTTCAGCGGACAGCTTGACCATCAGATACGCCATCTGCAAGGCGATGATCATCCCCACAAAAAATGCCACGAGTGCTGAGATGAGGAAACTCCCCGGGCCGATTCTTTTGGCCTGCTCGAGGAATCGTGAGCCGTGAAATTTGGGCACGAACATCCAATAAAGGGTTTGAGAGAAAAGGATGCTCAATTCCCCCAGGTAGCTGATAAACCGAAAGACCATGTTCCCGGATGCCCAAAAAATACTGGTAGTCGTCATCAGAAATTGATACTCCTCTTTATCCCCAACATCCCTACGTCCGCTTTGGAGTTACCGTCTGACTTGGAATGGAAATATTTGAAAGCCGCGGCGTTGGAATTCTTTCCATGATTGACTTGCTTTAAGGTCCATTCGCTACCGTTCTTGCCTTCGCTAATCACGGGAGACATCTTAAGCCCCGCGATTTCCTTCTCAAAATTCCCCTTGTCGGCCAGATTGAAATTTCCGGTCAGATGGAATGTCAGTCCGTCGGACTGGGCGACCAGGGAATTGTCGAGTTTGACGATCGGATAAATTCCCTCGACGTTTAAAACGATACTGTTGTACTGCAGCTCTTTGACAAAACCGTTGTAACTTGCCAGGTTCCCTTTAAGCAGCGGCTGTTTGAGAATACCACTCAGTTCAATCTGCCCCGAGACAAATCCTTGGGCAGGCAGATCTTCATCCGCGCCCCAGAAGGTTAAAAAATCACTCATCCGAATGTCGTTTAAGTTAATCGCCAGGTTGATTTTAAACGGTTCCAAGAGCTCTAGGGAACCGCTGATCAACACGCCCCCTAACGAAAACGAATTCAAGCTAATCGTTCGGTCTTTGATTTCAAAATTTCCCAAAAGTTCCCTGACCGGTTTGTAATTGACCAGCGTATACTGGCTCGCCACTTGTCCCTGCACGTTGAGTTGGGGGCAAAAAGGACAAGACTTGAGCGTCATCGAAGATTTCACTTGGGTGGAGACATCAAACAGCGGGGTTACCAAATGCGTGACCTCTAGATTAAGATGAAAACTGTTTTTCTCTTCTTGAAACCTGGCGAGCTTTAAAGATACCGAACTTTCTTCGCCGGTTTTGAAGTTGACAAAGAAATTCTGGTGGACAAAATCGATACGCCCTTCGAAAGGACATACCTTCTTGGCTTCGGCAGCCCGGGGACATAAGCTCCCGACCATCATGAAGAGTATGAGGATTACGGTTCTCATCGATTTATTCAAAAATAAGGACGCCATCCTTGCGCCCGACACTGACCTTGCTGCCTTCCTTGAAACGTCCCGAAATGATTTCCTCGGAGAGAGGGTCTTCCAGCAAGCGCTGGATCGTACGCTTTAAAGGTCTGGCGCCGAATACCGGATCAAAACCTTTCTCAATCAAGATCTCGAGGGCTTCCTTGGAAAGCGTAATCTCGATACCCTGATCTTTCAATCTCCGGGCCACCTCCGCAATCTCCAAATTGACGATCTGCGCCAAATCTTGCTTGGTCAAAGGCTGAAAGACGATGGTGTCATCGATACGATTGAGGAACTCCGGCTTAAAGGTTTTTTTGACTTCCTCCAAAAGGCGTTCCTTCATATCCTGATACTCAAGACCTTCCTTGGAAGCGACAAATCCAAGCGAGCCTTTCTTTCTCAACATCTCCGCTCCGACGTTCGAGGTCATAAGAATTATGGTGTTACGGAAATCTACCTTGCGGCCAAGACTGTCGGTCAACCGCCCCTCTTCGAAAACCTGCAACAGAATGTTGAAGACATCCGGATGCGCCTTTTCGATTTCATCGAGGAGCACGACGGCATAAGGCTTCCTGCGGACGCGCTCGGTCAACTGCCCGCCTTCTTCGTAACCGACGTAACCCGGCGGGGCGCCGATCAAACGCGAGACGTTGAATTTGTCCATATACTCGGACATGTCGATCTGAATAAGGGCATTCTCATCGCCGAACATGAACTCCGAAAGCTCTTTGGCCATCAAGGTTTTTCCAACCCCCGTGGGACCCAAGAAGATGAACGAACCGATGGGACGTTTAGGATTTTTAATGCCGGCGCGCGAACGACGCACCGCGCGGGCAATGGCGTTGATGGCTTCTTCTTGTCCGATCACGTGCTGTTTCATAAACTCTTCCATCTTAAGAAGCTTTTCGCTTTCTTTCTGCTCTAAACGCACCAGAGGGAT
Organism: uncultured Planctomycetales bacterium; assembly: GCA_964372915.1. Classification (GTDB taxonomy): domain Bacteria; phylum Omnitrophota; class Gorgyraeia; order Zapsychrales; family JAHFFX01; genus CAYJRN01. Next base: position 4,909 of record CAYJRN010000012.1, on the reverse strand, counting down.
TTTGGTCCACTGCGAAATGACGCGCGCGATATCTTCTGCTGTGAGCGTTAAGGTCACGTTGTCTCTTTTCGCCGACCATTCGCTGCGCATCTTATCTAAAGCATCGCGGGTTTCCCGTTCCTGGTCGCGCATCTTGGCGGCCTTCTCGAAATCCTGGGATTTGATGAAGGCCTCTTTCTCTTTCTTGTATTGTTCGATGCGCAGTTCCAAATCCTTGATTTCCTGCGGCACGACCATGGCCTGCAAACGCGCGCGGGCACCCGCCTCATCAAGGATATCAACGGCCTTGTCGGGCAAAAAGCGCCCGGAGATGTAACGGTCGGACAGCTTGACCGCCGCGTCCAGGGCCTCATCGGAATATCTGACGCGGTGATGCGCCTCGTATTTGTCCCGCAAACCTTTCAAAATCCTGATGGCTTCCTCAACGGAAGGCGGATCCACGATGATCGTCTGGAAACGCCGCTCGAGGGCCGTGTCTTTTTCAATGTGTTTGCGGTATTCATCCAAGGTCGTCGCGCCAATACACTGGATCTCGCCCCGGGCCAAGGCCGGTTTTAAAATATTGGCGGCATCAATGGCCCCTTCGGCCGCGCCGGCGCCAACGAGGGTATGCAGCTCATCGATGAAAAGAATGATTTTCCCGGAACGCTTGAGCTCATCCATGATGGCCTTGATTCTTTCTTCGAATTGACCGCGGTATTTGGTCCCGGCGATCATCAGGGCCAAATCCAGAACTACGATATTTTTGTCACGTAAGACTTCCGGGACTTCTCCGGCGACGATCAGCTGGGCCAGGCCTTCCACGATCGCTGTTTTCCCCACCCCCGCTTCTCCCAGGAGCACCGGATTGTTCTTCGTGCGGCGGCTTAAAATCTGCACGATGCGTTCGATTTCGTTCTGGCGGCCGATGACCGGATCAAGCTTTCCGTCTCTGGCAAGTTTATTAAGACTGCGGCCATAAGCGTCAATCGCCGGTGTCTTTCCGCCTTTGACCGGTTCCTGTGTCCCGAAGCCCGGAACGCCGGACCCTAAAAGTTCCATCACTTCGTTTCTTACCTTTCCCAAATCAAGCCCTAGATTTAAAAGCACGCGGTAGGCCATGCCTTCGCCTTCTTTAACGAGCCCCAAAAGCAGATGCTCGGTGCCGATGTAATTGTGTCCAAGCGCGCGCGCCTCCTCGGCGGAAAGCTCAAGGGCTTTTTTGGAACGCGGGGTGAATGGGATATCTCCCAAAACTTGGGTTTGCGGCCCTGGCTGCACCAACTTTTCAACCTCAATGCGGATGGTCTCTAAATCCAATCCCAATTTTTGCAGCACCGCGGCGGCCACCCCTTCTCCTTCCCGGATCAATCCCAAGAGCAGATGTTCGGTGCCGATGTAATCATGATTAAATCGTCTCGCCTCTTCCTTGGCAAAGACGATGACTTTTCTGGCTCTTTCCGTGAATCGATTAAACATTGTTTCTAACCTCCTAAATGACGGCACAACTTATGTTCGCACCAACTTGGTGCTCCATAAGTTGTAAGCCGGAATTTATCCCAAAGCTCCGACGAATAGGAGGAGCGTGGGATTTCCTCTGCACATGCCTCGTGTTAAAATTTTTTTCCTCAGGCACACTCGGCATAGCACCGAGCGACCCTTGCATCATTTGTCAATGTTCATGTCGCGAGGTGTTAATTTTTCTCTGATGAGACTGGCCCGCTTGGCATCGCGTTCGGCGGACGTCAACTTCTTGCCTTCGATTTTTTGCAAATGAGCGGGCTGGATCATCATGAATAATTCATTAATGCACGCGCGGCTTACATCCTTGACGATACCGACGTCAATGCCGAGCCTGACCATGGACAACAATTCGATTGTTTCCTGGCTGGAAATGATATGGGCGTTTTTCAAAATCCCCAGCGAGCGGCAGATTTTGTCCTCGAGCATCGGCCGATTTTGCAGCAGCAAGGCCTGCCGGGCCTGCTCTTCCTGCTCGATGATCTGGCGAATAAGGCCATTGATGTTCTGGATAATATCCTCTTCGCTGTGGCCCATCGACACCTGATTGGAAATCTGGAAAAAATTCCCCGTGGCCTGCGTGCCTTCTCCGTAGAATCCACGGGAGGCGAAACTCAACTTGGCAATCGCGGCCAAAACTTTGTTGATTTGCTTGGTCATAACCAGCGCCGGCAAGTGCAGCATCAGCGAGCCGCGCATCGCCGTGCCCGTATTCGTCGGACAGGCCGTCAAATATCCCCAGTCGGGGGTAAAAGCAAATTCCAATTTTTCCGAAAGCTGATCATCGATAGTATCGATGATCTTCCAGGTCTCGTCTAAATTAAACCCCGACTGCATGACCTGAATCCGCAGATGATCTTCTTCGTTGACCATAACCGACAACACTTCTTCCGCGGAGACCACGAGGCCTTTGCCTTCGGCATTGGCCGCATGTTCGTGACTCATCAGATGCCGTTCCACCAGGAACTGCCGGTCGACACCGTCGAGATCGCTAATCTTAAGGAACATGGCGTTTCTGAAATGGTTAATCTGGTTGATGGCCGCCTCGATATTCGCGAGGATGTCGCTAAGATTTTTTTTGTTCGACTTATTGGGAAAAGGCGTCATGGCAAGATTGCGCGCCAGGCGAATGCGGGAGGACATGACGATATTAGCGTTGGGGCCGGTGCCTTTGAGCCACTCTCCCGTATTTTTAGTAAGATCGTCCAGTTTCATTTTTCTATTACCCCCGCCTTTCCAACTCATGGATCTTGTCGCGTAAAGCCGCGGCTTTCTCAAAATTCTCGCCCCGAATGGCCTCCTGCAGCTGGGATCTTAACTCCTGAAGCTGTTCGGGTTTGTCCTTGAAGGGAACCGCCAGCTTGACCGGAACCTTCCCCAGATGCCGGTTGGAACCATGAACTTTTTTCAAAAGAGCCGCAAGCTGGTCGTGAAATGAGCCATAGCATTCACTGCAGCCCAAACGTCCTAACTTTCGAAAATCCTCATAGTTCAATCCGCAGTGCGCGCATTTGAGCTTGACGGTCTCAACGTCCTTGGCTTGCTTGCCAAAATCCGCCAATCCTGCCAAAAGATCGGCGAGTCCAAATTGCTGTTCCATCTGAACGCTTTTCTCGCGGGCACAGTCCTCGCACAAATGCATCTCCGACATCTGTTCATCCACGATCTCGGTTAAATGCACGGTGGCTTTTTTCTTGGCACAAATGTCACATTGCATGGATTTCTCTCGTGTCAAATCCTCCGGGGCACCCCGCCGACGGCGGGGTGCCCCTATGTTAAAATCTGACGCCATCTTTCGTCGTCACACTATGGAACGATTTCATCAGCCTTAGCGTCAAGGGCCCGGGCCGACCGGCGCCAATGGCACGACCATCCACTTTGACCACCGGAATAATTTCGGCGGCCGTTCCGGTCAAAAAACATTCATCGGCGATATAAACCTCGTGGCGCGTGATCAAACATTCCTTGGTTTCTATGCCGCCGAGCTTTGCCAGCTCGAGTACCGTGTCTCGGGTAATTCCCCGTAAACGCGCGTTGGAAGGTGTACTTAAAACGCCATTCTTAATGATAAAGATATTATCCCCTGTGCATTCCGCCACATAACCTTGAGAATCCAACATGATCGCTTCGTTAAAGCCGGAATTATTCGCCTCGATCTTGGCGAGAATGTTGTTCAAATAATTAAGCGACTTCAGTTGCGGATTTAAGGCTTCGGGCAGATTGCGCACGGTAGGCACGGTGATAATTTCCATGCCCTTTTTGTAAAGTTCGGCCGGATAAAGCGTGATCTTGTCGGTGATGATGATCACGTTGGCGCGCCCCTTGCACTTACGCGGGTCAAGCCCCAAATCCCCCTCGCCGCGGGTCACGATCACCCGGATATACGCGTCTTTCAAGTGATTGTTTCTCAAGGTGTCGATGATCGCCTTAATCATTTGCTTTTTGGACAAAGGAACCGCGATCATCAAGGTATGCGCCGTCTCATAAAGCCGGTCGATGTGTTCCTTGGCCTTCAAGATCAAACCGTCGTACGATCGGATCCCCTCGAAAGCTCCATCGCCATAGAGAAATCCATGATCAAACACGGAGATCCGGGCGTCTTCTTTTCCCACAAATTTTCCGTTCATGTAAATCTTCATTGGTTCCTCACTTTGCCAGCGGTTAGCGGATAGCTAAATCAATCTCCCATCCTTCATATGGATGGTTCTTTTTGAGCGCCGTGCGATTGTTTCATCATGCGTGACAATCACCAGCGCCTGATGTTTCTGTTGATTCAAATCCAGAAGCAACTGGATAATGCCCTGGCCGCTTTGCGAATCGAGGTTTCCCGTGGGCTCGTCGCAAAAAATGATCTGCGGGTCGTTAACCAGCGCTCGGGCAATCGCAACCCTCTGCTGCTCTCCGCCCGAGAGCTGGTTCGGTTTGTGTAAAGCCCTTTGCCTCAGCCCCACTCGCGAAAGGATCTCCATTCCTTTATCCTTTAAAGAATCGGGCGAGCCCAAATCTTTCTTGACCAATGCCGGCAAAATCACGTTTTCCAGCGCCGAGAACTCCGGCAAGAGATGATAAAACTGAAAAACAAACCCTACCTTTTGATTACGAATACCGGAGCGCTCCCTGTCATTGATACTGTAAATATCCCGGCCATCCAAAAGGACTTGGCCCTCGCTGGGCTTATCCAACCCTCCCAGGATATGCAAGAGTGTCGACTTTCCCGCGCCCGAGGGCCCTACAATCGCAAGCACCTCTCCCTCGACGATCTTTAGGTCAACTCCTTTAAGAACGTGCAGCAGGCTGGCCGCGTGATTATATTTCTTATGAAGATTTACAGCTTCCAACAACATTCTGACATCTTCTTTTCTTACTGACCTTTTCCTTTCCAAAGACATTAAGGAAGGCCAGTATCTCG
>CAYJRN010000011.1:36576-41442 GCA_964372915.1 uncultured Planctomycetales bacterium | reverse complement strand
TAACTCCCGCGCGAAGGCGATAGGCCTGATATTGCTGGTTTGATCGTCCACAAAAGGCAGGACTTCAGAAACCATATCGACCTTCATGTGCGTGAGTTCATTGGATTCACCCGGTGGGAGCGGGTTCTCTTCGTTCAAATCCTTTGTCGCTCTCCCGGTTTTGGGATCTACCGGAAGAGTCTGCTCACTAAGCGACAGCGTTCCAACCTTCATCTGATACTGCTGCCCGTCCCATAAATAAGCGCCATGGAAGAATTTTGTGGATCCCATTTCAAAAGATCCTTCTTCAGGTTTGCCAAAGGTCACAATAACTTCTTCATCCGTTCTCTTAACATTTGTAACACCTTTACCCTTCTTACCCAACTCAATATCCGCATCACTCCAGCCTTGCACAATTCCTTTTCCTTTGGCTCTAAGAACAAACCCGCCGCCAAAAGTTCCAACGGTAGGAAGCAAATCGCCGCCAGGAAGTAAAATGGTCTGCTGCGGAATATCGATGGCCGATAGTCGATTGACCTTGGCCAATCGCGTAATATGATCCTCTTTGCCCTTTTCCTCTGGCGCCCCTTCGCCGCCTAAAAGAAATTTCTCGCCGTAAGCAAGATTAAGATAATCAAAATCCGAAACCCCTAAATCTTTGGCCACTTTGGCCAATGGTTCTAAATCTCCTCGCGGATTGTCGGTCGTCGGCATGCCTTTCTTGTTCGAATTAGGATCCGGCGGTTGGGGAGGACGCAACCGCAGGGCGACCTTTTGAATCTCTCCATTCGGGCCGGTTCCTGTCCACTCCGGCGTAAACCCGCCATAGACGTCACTCCACGGAACCCCATTTTCTTCAAAATCTTTTCGGAACGGCAAATACTCCATTTTCCCAGGTTCATATTGTGTCACTGCTGTTGAGCCATTCCCCTCTTGCGCCCTTCGCGGCTCAGAAGAAACTTGGTCGATCATTTCTTGATCTTGATTTGCGCCATCAACTATAAATCTAGAGGTTACCTCTGTTTTTAACTCTTTGGGCTTATTGGAAAAGGACGATAAGCCCAACGGCAGGTATTTGCGGTCTTTCACGCGAGTAACCGAGCTTATTGATCCATCGGGATTGCGGGTTAAAACCGGCTGCAGATAATATTTCCCCGGCTCTTCATAGCCCTGGGCTTTTAAAGCCGCGAGTTGTTTTGCATCCGCTAACTCTTTTTGTTGTTCCACCGTGAGCGGACCGACAAAGGACTGTTTTGCCCAGTATTTTTCCGCCTTTTCTTTGTCCTCCGGGGATATCTCTAATTCTCGACGAGCACCGGGGGAGAGCCGTTGTTCCCAAACCGTATCTTCCCCTTGGATAACGCCGGTAACGCCGCTTTCGGCGTGATCACTGGAGCGCTGATATTCCTTCACAGAAAATTGTTTGACGCCGTATTGGGCCAGCGAGCCCGGGGTAAAATCAGGCAAAAGTTCTTTGGATTTTTCGTAGCCCTTTTCGCCTCTTACAATTCTGTATTTATACTCAACGGTCGCGTCCTTCTTCAATTTGAACAACCCAGCGGTGTCGGTGGTGGCGCCCAGCTGCGGACCTCCGAAATACACTCCATCTTCACCGGCCTGATAAGATTGACCGATCATATGGACCGAGGCCAGGTTGGATATGGCCCGCTCGCTCATGTGATCGTATTGACCGATTTGGAACAATTGACCGCCATTTAAAATAAATTGATTCTTGGCTCTTGAAGCCGCTCCTTCCGAATCGGCGTTACCGGCTTCGAGTTCCCTCAAAAATGTTTCCGTATAAATGCCGTCGGCCTCTTCTTGAGAGCCTGCCGACTGAAAACCCATGACCAATTCATCCAAAGGCTGGTTCTGGGAATCTCTCAGCGCGGATAATAAGAAACGATAAGTTCGCTGGGGCGCCACACCGCCTTCCGCCCCTTCGATCGTCGGGAAAGAGAAATAGAACGCCTTTTTCGCGTAGATATTGGTTGTATAGGGATTGACGATATCGAAACTCAAACTCAAGCCGGAATCTTTGACTTCTTCATTTAATATGCCTTGTCCTCCTCCTATTGTCGTAAGACGCCAAACCGCCAGCTTGTCGCCCTCATTTAATTTTACTGATTCCCATTTCTGGATCTTCTGTTTTAAAACCGGCGCGCTTTTACCATCGGGGGCCGTGATTCTGAACGGATTGCCAAAACCGCCGAAAGAAATGGTCGTCGCCAGCGGCTGCCAGAAGAGATCGCCGGAGGATTTCGCTAAGGCTTCGGAGTGGATTTCCAGATCTTTGAATTTATCCCCGCCGACCGCACTGGTGATCATAGTCGCCAAGTTCTGCACCTTCTTTGCAAAATCCTTAACATCCTTACTCTTAACTTCACTAAAGGGAGTCTCCCCTTTAATTAACTTTGTCAGTTCTGTCTTGTCGTTTGCATTTTCATTGATTTTACCCACGACCTTCTGAATCTCGGCGGTGTCCTTCGTCAATTGGCCTTCCTGTCCCTGCAGCGACGGGGCATTCCGCACCAAGGACGCCACCAGTCTGTGGTCTTCGATAGACATAGTATCGGGATTAACAAAAAGCTGGGACTGATTTTTGAGAAAATCCTTTATGGATGCGGCCGTTGCATCAAAGGAAGAAAGTTCATCAAAAGTATATCCCGCACCCTTCCCCTCCTTCTTGAGCGCTTCATTATATTCGGTAATCTTTGTTTTATCTCCCGCTGTCATGACTCCAAACAGATTTCCCAAAAGACCTTTGCGGCCAAAATCATTCAGAGCCCCGGCTAAGCGTAGGCTTAAAAATTGAATCAATAGCTCTCTCGATTGTTTGTCCGCTACATGACAGTGGATAATGCGATTCTGGATGCGCGTGACAGATGTCCCAGCCAGACCAATGGCCTGGCTAAAAAGATTCATAAAAATTTCTCCGCGGCCTCCGACGGAATACCAGGTCATGTCTTTATCGTAAAACTTAACACCCTCCGGGACATCTTCCTGCGGCCTCAAACCATAGGCAGCCTCTCCAGCGGCTTCTCTTATCTTGGCGGCGTCTTTGAGCATCGCCACAAGTCGAGAGGTCCAGACGGACGCTAAAGATGGCATGGGGGACATTACTGAAACAGAAGCGGTTAAGGCCCACCATCGGGAAGGACCTCTTTCTTGAGCTATCTGCGATCTGCCTCCTCCCCATGATACATCTTCGGTAAGCTGACGACCTTGGACATTTCCAGCATAATAACGCCTAACTCTTGAAAAAATAAATGGGATTAAAGCCTGAGGATCGGTTAAAATCAACGACGCAATTCTTGGATCAACTCTTCCACTTTCTGCCAAATCTCTTAATCTCGACCTCGCCCACATATCCTCCGGCAGTCGCCAAATCGCGCCGGGAGAAAATTGGTGCGTTGTAATTTTTCCTTCAGTCCCTAATTCCAAAAATCCATCGGAGATTAAAAGGTCTCCGTCTTGGGAATTACTGATTTCGCCGGTGGAATGGGTCAACATAATGGGTTCGATGTCCGTTGAAGTATTGGATTCGCGGGCCCGAGAAATAGCAGGTTTAAAAGCATCGGCGGAAATAAATCCGCCCTTGGGAGCAAAAACCCTCAGTGTCTGGGTAAGACGAGTTGTATCGGCGAATTCATTCAAAATTTTAACGCGAAGATCCTGTGTCTGTAGTGAATTAAAAGCACTGGTGATATCATTAAGACCGCTCATATGCGACTGTTTCCAAAGCGCTAATGCTTCCGGGGTCAATTCTTTTCCATCCAGACCCTTGGGTGTTTTTTTATCTTTATCTGTGAGATCATCGAAAATCTTTCCCAAAGTATCAATCTCTCCGCCTTTCCCCTCTTCCCCGACAAGCCTTTTCTTCACTTCGGGGTCTACTTTTCCGGCCAACCGCTTGTTAATTTCCCCTGTACTCACAGACCTATTCTCGTCGGCTATACCCTTGGCGGATTCATCCATGTAGATCTTTTTCAAAGCTTGTTCCTCTGGCGTGTACGCTGGTACTTTTTTCATGGCCTCTTGCATTTTTGAAAAGAACTCCCGGCGTTCTTCGGGAGACATAGTCAAAATTTTGGCATTCCGAGGATCGTTAGCAATTAAAGAATTCGCACTAAAGCCATTGGCCAGAAAAATCAATACAGGCTTGCCGTTTTTGTTCTTTTCGTATTCGCGCACTCCGTTTTCAATCAGCTCTTCACTCACTTTTTTAACATAATTGCGCCCTAAAACGAGCACCTTCGCATTTGGAAGACCTGTTGTGAGCGCGTCATTACTCGCTTGCGGTAAAACAGCAAAGGCCTTTCCGTCATCTTGATAGACATGCCGGCCCTGATAATCAAGATAGGCCAAATAATGCGGATGAGCCATGATCTGCTGGCCGCCCTGACTCTCCAAATTTCTCAAAACCATGGACTGCTCTCCTACCTCCAGAATAGGATTGTCCTTGTTCACCATATTTTTCTTTTTAACAGCATCCGCATATTTCCCGCTGCTATCAGCCTGGCCTGATTCGGAGTACAGTATATTATTTGTCCCGAGGTAACTGATTTTAGACTCCGCCACACCCCATTCTTCTTGACCGGTTTTCTTATTTTTCACCCAGCCCAACCCAAAAGGAACTGTTCCGGAATTCTTTCCGGCAAAACTCTCCACGCGGAACCGATCGCCGGTCTTCATAAAAGCAAACTGGCCTTCGGCGATACTCACCCCCTTTTGGTCTTTGTCTTTTCCCTGATTAACGTTAAACACCATGACATCTGCGGCATCATCCACGATGAGATTGGCATTGGTCCTTTTATCTGCCGATGCCGAAGCGCCGCCGGTCTCGGGTGCTGATTTTTTCATAAGCGCATTGTAGTTGACCTGGAA
>CAYJRN010000011.1:31386-36566 GCA_964372915.1 uncultured Planctomycetales bacterium | reverse complement strand
TTATCGGCTTTCTTCACCTTAAACACCATGACATCTTCGTTATCATCGACAATAAGATTGGCATTCAATCTTTGATCCGCCTGATTTTGCCTCGCAAGTTGCTCTGCGCCGGGATCTTGAGAGTCGCTTTCAGGTCCTGGTCTTTTCATAAACGCATTGTAGTTGACCTGAAAGTTCTGGTTCCATTGGCTCAATAACCGCTGCTTGATATAGGCCTTGGGAGAAAATGTGCTGCCGTTGTCCGCCAGATACGTCCGGCTCACATCCAGACCGCTGGGATTTCCGTTCAGATCAAAACCCGCGTTGATGGCGGCCGAGACTTCCGACAGGCCGATCTCATGCACCTTCTTCCCATCCACGGCCACGGCGTGACCATCCACGAGTTTGGAAATCTTATAGGTGCCGTCCACTCCTCTGCCCGCCAGTTCAATGTGCAGGGCCTTGCCTAACGCTCCCTTGTCCTCTTTGGTATCAGGCATTTGTTTTCCAACCGCCAAAGACCCGACCAAGAACGATTGCCCGGCATCAAATCCTCTCTTCGACGCTGTAATAGTACCATCGGGGTTATGTGTTAGCTTTTCCTCGCGGTATATCCGCGGAAGCGCATAAGCCACTGCAGTTGTATAAACGTCCTTGCCGTTCTGCTGTCTAAGAGCAAACTGTTTTTGGGATGGAGTGCCATCCTTCTCTATAATACCAAAATCACCGTTTTCATTTAATCTCCCGTCCGCGCCGCGAACCCTCGACGCATACAGCTGGAAGGCCGCCGTGCCGTTGGCCCTCTTATCAAGACCTAAGTCAACACCACCGGCGCTTTTCTGGTAAGTAACATTTTGCTTATCCTGCGGCCCAACCGAGGTATAATTCATGACCCATGTATTTTTCTTGCCGTGCTCGCCCCTGCCCGTAATCTGTATTTGTGTATCGGTCCCGGTGGCGCGCAAATAGGCCAAAAGGTCATCGCCCAAAAGCTGGAAATTCTCCTGCTGGATTGTCTCCATTAATTGGCGATTAACAACATTTTTGGCAACATTTTGTATGTCTTGCTCGCTGGCGTCGAGTTTTTTAGCCTCGACATAAATCGGCTCCGCTGAAACCGGCATCCACGCGCCATTCACGTTGCGCTTTAGGTTCACCGCTTCCTCATCGAGTCCCAATTTCCTTTGTTCTCCTCTGGACAACATCGGCAGCTGCAAGTTGAAGGAAGCGAGCTGCCGATTGAAGGTCCGGCTGATCTTGGCGATCGGTATGTCGATCGGGCCTTTGGGAGTTGTTTGTGGTGTGGGTGCTGCTTCCGATCCACCGGGCTGACTCGTCGGCGCGGTTCCAGGCACATTGAGATTAACATTTAAATTATTCAACGCAAATCGCAGATTGCGACTGGCCGAAGAACTGGGGAGTTGGGCCAAGTCTATCGGTTCTGGAGGAGAATCAACCAATTTAAAATTGGCAAATTGATTTTTTTGTCCAGATACAATAGTCTTTGACCCATCTTGAAATTGAATGGTCAAATCTCTGCCTTCTGTCACGCCGGATTTCATCCCAATCTTTACAATTTTTCCCATTCGAGCGGGTACATCGCGCTCTCCCGCCAGGCCTTCGGCTTTTCCCGCGGGCATTTCCACCCAATCACCTTCTTGAAAATATTCATATCTGGTCTGCGACGGCCGCCCAAAAGAAACGTTATATCGGCTCAATGTTCCGTCTTGTTCCCTGGACCAGCCAAGTTCGCTGTACCTTGATTCAGGAAGCACATATGTTTTGTTATCCACCGACACCGTCACAACATACTGGTCATTGGCCCCGGTGGCAATGCGCGAATGCTTCACTATTGTTCCTCCGGAAACGGCTACGGAAAGCGGAACATCGTCGTCCAGTACGGGCAGCTTGGCTACATCGTCGGGATTACTCAAATTTATAGAATTCTTAATTTCTGTTGTAAAACCGCCCGGATTACGGCTTGTTCTATTTTGACTGGCCGGACCGGTCGAATTGGTTGAACCCGTTGAACCTCCCGAAGTCATCGAGGCCGGCACAGATTCCGCAAGAGCAGTTTTAGTTGCGGTTTTCGGATCAGGGCCATCCAACTTCAAAACGGTTTTGCCTTTTTTATCCGTTACTAAAATATCTTTAAGGGCTCTTTCCGACGCTTCGATGACAACTTTTTGATTTTTTCCTTCGCCCTCGGTTCTGACTCCCTTTTTAATTTCCTCTTTATCTTCTTTCGTGAGTTTAGGCTCGATATCAATTCTTTCTTTGATGCCCTCCTCGGTATAATCACTGCCCGCGAGGGTGATCTTAAGGGTTGATGCTTGCTGAGCTTGCAAGACGCCGATGTTGCGGCCGCCTAAGAGAAAACGCGCGCCCAGCAAGTTGCCGGTAATGACACCGGGCGCCCTGGGGTCTTCTTCAAGATTGAGCAACAACTTCTTGCCATTGCCGGTGCCGATCGCCCCGAAATAGCGATCTGTAAAGCCCAACTGATTAAAAAAGAAATTCCTCGCGCCTTCCGGCATCGCCGAAATTCCATATTCCAGCGTTCCTTTCATGCTGGAAACAATGGCCGCCGGCAGCGTAACGTTAGCCAAATACTGCAGATCGGCCGTGCCGGGATTAAGGGTGCGCAAAACCGCCAATTGATATTGATCTTCCAGGGTAAGAATTTCCTTCTTGCGGCCGCTGGTGAATTGCTCTTCCAAACTGTTGGCTTTCGCCCGGGCTTCGGGGGTGCCGCCGGCGCGGATTCTTTTAATCAATGCCGCCATTTTTTGGGGGTCCTTCAAATCTTTTTCCGTTGGAAGAATATTGGCGCCGGTGGCCGCGGCATTATCTTCACGCAGCTGCCGGCGCGTATGATCCAACCCGATGACGGCCTCGACCGAAAACCCGCTTTTGCGGTTAAGGAAATCGGCGAATTGCACAAAACGATTAACGGCGGGGGTGTAATAGCCGGAGCCTCTGGTTCCCCCGTTAAACAAGTTGACGCCGCCGGTATAATAATTGACCACCGCCGTCTGCCATTGCTCGCCCGCGACCGAAACAATCTGATCGAAAAAGTTGCTGGAATTCTTGCGGCCGCGCCCAGCGCTGATGGTAAGGGTTCGCGCTTCCGCAATAACTTCTTCCTTTTGAGTCTTGGGATCGAATCTTGTTTTTTTAGGAACCGTTATTACCACATTGCCATTGGCATCTTCGGTCCCTTCGGCAAACTTGCGCGGCCCGACAATTTTGTTGGAAATCGCGGCCGAGGTGCCCATCGCAAAGGAGGAAACCAGAAATTCCAAAGCGCGAAATTCCAAAGGATCAAGCGGCTTATCTCCCGAGGCATGAATCGGGCTAAAACCATTGGCCCGGCTCATAAATTTATTTTCCAAGGCATCCAATCCTAAAAAGAGTCCCGTGGCAACGACATCCTGAATCAATTCCCGCTTGATCGCGTCGGAACGGGTCACGGATCCCCTGGCCTTCTGCCACGCTCCTTGATCAAGAGCAAAATATCCAAAAGAGCCGAGCGTATTTCCGATCTGCCCTAAGGCCAGAGAGAAATTGGTGTCCGGGGCCGCCTTATTTCCCTCTTTGTTGCCGCCGCCCAATTTATAAGCGAGCATGCGAATCCCCAGCGAAGCGCCCTGACCAATTAAATATGGAATCTGACTACTCAAAGATTCCTTAAGCGCGAAGCCAATGGGGATGGGAACTCTGGCAGCGTTGGCGGAATGATAAATAGGAGACCACGCCTCCACGCATGCTCCCGCACAATCTCCGGAAGCATCTAGTAAGCCTGCCAGGGGGCCTTTTCCTTTTTCAGCATCAGCCAAAGCTTTATCAATCGCTTGACTTCCTGGATTATCCTTGCCTGTCTTTGCGGTTGTTCCATTCTCGCCCCGCTCAGTTTCCATATCAAAAATGTTGCCCAATCCTAATCGATTTAAACCTGGTGTGCGCTGAGCCAAACCAACCATCGCCGTCATCGCCAGCGCCCCGCCTACCGCCGTAGCAACAGTGGTTAGGGTCTGCTTGAGAATAGCGTTATCAGGATTATCGCCTATCAACCGATCGATGGCTTTACCAATTTCCCATTGAACTTCCCCCAAGCCAATTCCAAGCGGAAACCCTTTGGCCAAACCCTTAACGAACAAAAGAGATGCTTGTTTCAAGGTTACCCCCGTGAATAACGGCCCCAGCGCTGGAGGAGCCGGAGGAGCCGGAGAAATGAGTTCGTCGGGGATTTGGGCAGCGGTGAGTTGCGGCTTGGTTTCTTGAATGATCTGGCCAATGGTTTTTGAAGATCCATCGGCCATCGTTACATTCACTCCCATAACCGCTGCCTCTCGGGCGGCGGCGATTTGGGCTGGGGATTTAATATGGAAAAAATTCGCCACTTTCCAAAAGCCCGCGGAAATCTTGTCGCCAAGGAAATGAAAGGCCACGCCGATACCATGGACAATTTTCCCAATCGCCTGGCCAAACCAAGAATGCGCAATTTTCCCAATCGCTTGACCAAACCAAGTCTCGCCGACCTTTTGAAAGAAAGGCGTAAGGCCTTCGCGAGTTGCCGCGGTTTGCGCCGATTGAACAAAAGATACAAGCGTGGAAGTGGCGGCTTTGGTGCCGGCCTCTGTGGCGGCTTTGATGGCAACATCCTCTGCCACTCCTTTCACAATACTTTCCATAATAGACTTGGTGATGGCTCCAGCTGCAGCGTCGGCGGTTTGTTGTGTTGCTCCTTGAAGAACCAGTCCTGCGCCATTCTCAAAAGCTTGTTTAACAAGAACCTGTATGCTATCCTTAGCGGCACTCTGTGCAGCGGTTTGAGCGGCAGCCTTTTCAGCTGCAGCCTTTCCTGCCTCCATTCCTTGTCTAACTCCTTGTTGAACCCCATTGTTTATGGCCTTTTGCGCCGCCGCCGAAAGCGCCCCGTGGGTCAACGCATTGGCCACGGCCGAAGCGCCGATACTAATCCCAACACTCAATCCCACATTTAAAAGAAACGCCACCTTGGGACTGCAGGCCCCCTTCATCACGCAAATCGTAGTAATGCTGCCGGCTAACTCTGAAGCCCCCATTCCTATGATGCCCGCGGCAAGGGCTTGGGTAAAAGTCAGCGTCTGGGAAATTGCCGCCAAAATCCCGGCCGTCGCGAACATAATTCCCACTTCAATGGCAGTCCCGACAAGAAT
>CAYJRN010000011.1:26301-31286 GCA_964372915.1 uncultured Planctomycetales bacterium | reverse complement strand
TTGAAGTTGGCTATAAACGGACTTTTAAGTTTAAGAACATCCTGTTTCTCAATTTTGTAGGGCTTCAAATCCAATCCGTACGCGCCCACCACTTTATTAATGGCAAAAAGCGAGGTCTTGAGCTTTGGTTCCGTGGGCTTGACAATGTTATTCATCAAGTCCGTCATCAAAGTGAGAACGGAAAGCTCTTCCAAAGAGGTTTCGATGTTGTAAGCGGCTAACAAATCTTTGAGGGCATAAATACCGCAGTTCAAAGGATGGGTATTGGGATTGTGCAGCCAGTCAGTGATTTCTTTGACGCGGGCTTCGGAAAAGAAAATATGCGAATCGATGGTAAGGCTGTTCGTGTCGTTTAATTTCAATTGTACCCCGCCATGGAGGGGTATCTGCTTCAGAAGGTCCTGAACGCTTTCGGCAATGCGGGCGGAAACCTGCATGTCAGGATCCTGTAGGGACGCAGGGCCCTGCGCCCCTACGTCGGCATACCGCGAATATTTTTCCCCATAAAGAACCGACGGATCATAATTAAAGGCCCAGCTGACTTGTTCGGGGATAAACAAAAGGGCGACCGTGGCCGCCACAATTCTCAGCCAGGCCTTGAAGCGGCTTTTGAATTTGGGCGGTTCCCGGTTGATCAGATCCTCGAAATTTTCTGTATCTGTAGGGGCGTCCGGTTGGACACCTCTATGAGGATGTTGATCTATTTCTATATTGTCCAATCTATTGTCCATTCTGTTTTACGCTCAATATTGTCCAATATAAAAGAAACCCAGCTACCCAGCGACTCATGTACCCAACAGTTGGAATGCTGGGCTGCAGGGTCCCAGGGGAGCTGGGTCTCTGGCCATATAAGACTAGAAATAGACAAAAAAAATCAATAGTATTGATATTAATAGAATTTAAAAGACAAGAAAAATCCGAGACTTTTTGAGTTATGTTTTGCATGGTTTGGCTGGCCCCGCCGTCGGCGGGGCAGGATTCTCGTTGAGTTGCTCCGACGCCCGCTTGGGGTCGGAGTCCCGACCGAGCGTTAGCGAGCGTCGGGACTCGTCAGACAATTGGGAGCTTGAGATTCCTCGTATCATACAGTTGAAAGTATAACATTATTCTCTATAGGCGACAAGCCGAGGCCAAGGGAATTTACAGCTCAAAATCGATAGTTTTCAACAGCTTGCGTCTTGGGTTGAAAATATTTTAAAATTAATTCTTAATAGGGATTTTTTCTTTGGAATTTTGCTAAAACACGACTAAAAATCGCGCCAGCGGACAAACTCGATCGCCGGGATAGAAATATGTTTTTCCGACGAGAAACGCGGCAGAAAAAAATATTCTTGTTTCTTGAACCTTTCCTTTTTTGATGAACAGCGCAAAAGGAGCCGCGCCTGTCCTTCTTAAAAAATACAAAAATAGAATTTGAGAAGATTGATCCCTTCTTGGGGAGGTCAAAAATTGCAACCGCTTTCAAAAATCCCTTTCAAAACTTGACAAAAAATCCATAGAAATCCATCGCAAACACCCTTTCACGTCTCGTAAAAGCACCTCGGAGGCGCGAAAGGGTGTTTCATACAGAATGGACATTAATCATTATTCAATACTATAGACTGGACATTATTATGGTGGAACAGCGAGGATTGACAATTGCAGTAGTTTAGGAGAGTCAACGACCCAAATTCTGCATGGGGTTGTTCTGAATAAAATCCAGAAAAATTGGACCGGCCACGAGCACTCCGACCACCGGAAAGATAAAAAGCAATAACGGCACCAGCATCTTCAAAGGAGCCTTGAGGGCCATTTGTTCTCCTCTGCGGAATCTTGACAAGCGCATGTCCTCCGAAAGAATATTCAGGGCCTCGGCCACAGAGGTTCCCATCTTATCGGCCTGAATCAGGGTACGGGCGAGGGTGGAGAGATCCGCCAACTCATATTTGGTGGCCAAATCCCGGATGGCATCCCGACGGGTTTTCCCTAAATTGATTTCCTGCATCATGGTATTAAATTCACTGATCATAATGGACGGCGCCGACTTTTCAACAACCCACTTCAAGGCCAGCATAAAATCCAGGCCCGCGTTGACGCACAAAGTCAAAAGGTCAATGGCATCGGGAAGCTCCCGGACGATGCTGGCCTGGACCTTCTTGATCTTTCCCTTAAGCCAGAATTCTGGCAGCATATACCCGAACGCGAAACAAATAAGGACCCCAAAAATCATCATATCCTGGGTGACGTAAGGGTAGGTAGCGGCCAAACTTAAAGTGATCGCCGCTTCCTTGGTAAAGAAGAACTCCTCCGGGGTAAGTTTCACGCGTCCTTTGGCAAGATCCCGATTCATTCTTTTGCCTAAAAGCCCAATCGTAAAAGGTTTATTGATGAGGGCTACTTTCCGGATTATGGATAAGACCGAGGCAAAAGGCCCTCTTTTTTTATCCTTCTTCAAGGCCTCTTCTCTTAAAAAATTTAAAGTCGGACGGCTCTCCCAATTAATAGGGGCAACCCCCAGAATGAAACTAAAGACGGATAAGAATATCAACATTAAGACGATGACGACCATGGGGGCCTCCTCTTGCGATGAATGACCAATAACCAAGGAACAATAACCAAAAAAATCACAAATTCCAAATCCCATAAAAAATCATTGGGTATTGATCATTTGATCATTTTTTGGTTATTGGGCTTTGGTGATTGGAATTTTTATAATTTAAAAATCTTTGAAGGTGCTAATCTTCCAAATCAAATACGCGCCGATGGTCTCGGCAACGGCCGCGCATATCAAAAGCCTTCTTCCGATCTCCGTGTGGATCATGCTGTCGAAAAACTTCGGATTCGTTCCGTAGACGACAAAACCAAAAACAAACGGCAGCAGCGTCATCACAACCCCTTGAATCTTTCCCTGCAAGGTGAGCGTGTCGATGTTTTGCTGGATCTTGATACGCTCCCTTAAAGTGTTGACAATACGAGAAAAAATGACGGGCAAATTCCCGCCGGTCTCGCGCGCGAGCAAAATCGCGGTAATGGTCTGGTGTATCCCCACTGAAGGCATGCGAGAATACAAATGGCCAAGCGCTTCTTCCAGAGAAACTCCCATTTTGTTTTCATTAAGAACCGTCCCCAGCTCCTGGCTGATGGGATCCGGCATTTCCTCGACGACGGCTTCCAAGGCCTGGATCAGGCTTAACCCTCCGCGAAAAGAACTCGACATGATCATAAGCGCGTCGATCAGTTGATGGCTAAACTTGTCTTTACGTTTTTTGACGAGGAACTTAATGTAAATGCTGGGTCCCAAAAATCCCAAAACAACGCCCCCGGTGATCCCCATCAGCCTCATATCCACCGGTAGCAAAAAATAACCGGCCACCCCAAAAATGAGCGGAGCAATCACATAGAACTTGGCCATCCTTTGAATGTCGGGCTTCATGATGACCCGTTCCATTTTGCGTTCGAAAATCTTGGAGCGCCTTTGGCCGATGGTAAGCGTTTTATCGACAAACAGAGGGATCGCCGCGTAAAACAAAACTCCGGCGGCGGAAAAAATGAGCAGCATGATTAAGAAAATCATATTGTTCTCCCGTATATTTTAAAATTCCAATAACCAAGAAACAATAACCAAAAAAATTCCAAGTCTCAATTACCAAATGGAATTTTTTTAATTGATTATTGAAATTTGGTCATTATTTGGTGATTGTATCTTGGTTATTTTTGGTTATTGGGCTTTGGTTATTGTTTATTATCCTTAATTACACTTCGGCCCTTGACAGCCGACATAACACGCATCATCTCCAAAAACACAATTATTACTCTGCGCGCAAGGGACCTCATACCAAAAATTGCCGTTCGTGTAATACGCGCACTCCAGGGTCTTTTTGGGATCGTACTGCCGCCCAAAACCAAAAGAATCTCCCACCGTCTTCCATCGCCCGGAGACCGCGCGCAGGACATACTTTTGCATGACGACCATCGTCGCCATCACCACAACGAAAAGCATGGTGTATTCGATAATGGAAGCGGCTCTTTTATGACGAAAAGGAATCATCTTGCGTTAAGCTCCAATAACCAAGATACAATCACCAAATAATAACCAAATCACAAATTTCAAGTTGATCTATTCGAATTTATTAATAATCGCAGAAAGAATTCTCTTTAATTCCGTCGCTTCCGCAATCAAAGGAATAATTTCCTTTGCCTTATACGCATTCGCCTCAAGAACCAAGTCTAACCAGTGGATCGTTTCTTTCGCCTCCCTACGAGAAATTTTAAGCCTCTGCAAGAAATCTTTTCTCCCCAAGGGATCGTTAGCTTCTCTATAATTAGCCCCGATTGAACCAGCCGATCCGACAACTTGGTTGATTAACCTATCGTTCATCGGATTTCTTGGCAGGTCTTTGCATAACCCAATCACGGCTTTTGCGAATCTTGTCGTTCTTTCTTCCAGATCGAAACGCATGGCTATCTCCTCATTAACATTTTAATAGTTATCAACTTGAGGGAGATCGCCGGTAAATTCCAATAACCAAGAAACAATGACCAAGTTTAGTGATTGGGATTTGGAATTTTTTTGGTTATTGTACCTTGGTTATTGGTTATTAAATTAAATATCATCCAATCCAATTCTCGACGGACATGGGACAAATTTAAGACTAAATCCTCTGGGGGTCTTATCGTGAAAGAAGTATTGGGCGCAGGTCTTGGTCGTGACCCCGCGCCTTAAGAGTCCATTGACCCTGTCCCAGCATCGATCGCCCCAGGCGTCATCGTCTTTAGCGCTATTAAGCATAAACGCTCCTTCCGCCCCCGGCAAAGACGGACAGTCAACGGGCAAATTGTCCAACGGGGCCAGCGGCCCTGAGACTAAAGGATGGCCGGACTTGGCCTTCCAGATATTCAGACCGTTAGCGAATTTCATCACGACATCCTGATCCTCATCGTAACGGATGACATTCGCCATGACGATCCCGCCCTGTATACAGTTCTTGGTATCATCATATTCTCCA
>CAYJRN010000011.1:23027-26201 GCA_964372915.1 uncultured Planctomycetales bacterium | reverse complement strand
GGCCCTGTCCGTGTAGCAATTGCCTTTGCAGCGGCCCGGGATCTTAACATCGACCCTCACCATATGCCAGGCTCCCCTGGTTTTCCCTTCCGGGGTCTGGCTCTGCCAGCCATAAATCGCGTGGTACGGCAAAACCGAATTGAGCGCGTCGACATTCCGTCGGTAATAAATCAACCGCTCCACCGGGCTGTCGGGGGCGGTCGTATCAAACTTGCCATCCGGCCCATCGAGAAATTTGCCGAACTCATCGGCCGCGTAGCTCGCCACAAAGTGAAAATACCTGGCCCCCTTGTCGATCTCAGTCAAAAATTCGGCGCGTTTTTTGAATTTCTCGCCCTGGTTAATGGCCTCCAGAGCGCTTTCGTACAACAGCGGATCAAACGCCCAACGATGCAGATTATCTTGCGCAGGTTCATTCACGACACAATCTCCTTGCGCCAGAATCCAGGAAACCCAAACTTTCTCATAGAAATCATTGCCGTCGCCCCAATGAAAACACGCTCCCATGGCCTCGTCGAGTTCCTTTTGGAATTTGCAGTTAGAATCGGCGTCTCTGCAGGTCTTATATTGTCCGTCGCAGCCGGCCAAAGACGCGGTATGGTCATCGCGGCATTTTTTGAGACATCCCGGATTAGGCTGGATTCCAGGCCGGATACTAGAAGCATCACAGGCAGCGGAAGGAGCAGAAGAAACATCACAGGCCACAGAAGCGTTATTACAAGTATTGACACAGGAATCTCTGGCCGTATCCCCTGCTTGTTTGCAGTTAGTATAGATACCGGAACAAGGACACGAAAGCAGGACATAATCATCACAATCATAGCCCAAGGAGAAGCATTTCGCGGAATCTACACAGGCGTCATAATTTCCTTCGCATGTGGCAGAGCTCCCGCAGCCTCCCGCGGCCTGGTTTTCGCAGGAAGTAGAATCAGAACATCCTGTAGCGGAGGAAAGACAATTACCGCTACACCCTCCGTTCTGAGTGCAAGCGGAAACACAACTACTAACACAGGCCGGGTCCGTCGAGCTTGTCGTACCGCAGGTACACACTGGACGAGGTGGAATAACCGGTGGACAGGGATTACAGGTTACTGTCGTACACTGGGTATTACAAGACGACGCGCAATTGCTTTGACAAATCTCGCAGGCATTAACCCGGGCGTTGCAAGCAGCCGCGGCGATTACGCAGGTGTCCTCCCGTTGCTGGGCACAGACGCCCACCTGATTAGAACAATCGCTGGAACAGCCGGTGAGCGCTCCATACTGATCCCAATTCCAACCGGGAGAGGGAGGATTGGCGCCCAAGGTCGGATAATTCGAGATGACCGGCTGTTTAGCCGGGCCGGCCCAGGGCGTGGGACGTGAAGTGTTCACCAAATCAAAACAACTCGCAAAATTTCCCACGCCCGAGGAAGCGGGAACGCAGCCATCATACAGACACGATTCCATCAAGCTCAAGTCCGAATTATGCGGCACCACGAATTCATTGGTATCAAAATTCTGGTCCGGATTAATGAGGGAGCGCGGCAGGACCTTGCAATCGTCTTCTATACAAGCGCCAGACCCGCCACCATAAGAATCAAAACAACGCGCAAACTTGGCGGCATTGCCGTATAACGTATAGGCCGTACCATTCTTAGGATCCCTAAAAGCATAGGATTTGGGCGTCCCGTCGGGATTATAGCCGTTCAAATCCAAGGCATTGTATTTAAGGCAATTGGCCACCCCCTGGGGATTGCCGGGGATCTTCGCCGTGCCAGCGGCATTGTCGCCGTAAAAGGCGCCGTTCACGGCCGCCTCGCCGGGATACAAGACTGTCCCTTGTTTGACGCCGGGACAGACTTGATCGCACTTCGCCGCTTCATTGCAGACGGCGTTCGCGGGCAACCCCTTGATCCGGCCGGGAACACACCAAACCTCATTGCATTCATCCGGGCCTCCGGCGACGCCGGAATTGGCCGCGCCCAAAACCGGACTCTCAATCCAATCTTTAAGCTTATCCCGTAAGTCCTGAAACATATAAAGCCATCGATGCAAGGTCCCGGCATTATTCGCGTCATTCAAAAACCCCAACCCCTGGCTGCATGGACTTCCATCTATCAGTTTACCGTCGGCACAAGGCGGCTCAATCCAGGCCGCTATCTTGTCGTACTCATTTTTAAGATTACTGGTAAGCAGCTTCGTGTCAACCTGGGCCCACACCTTAGCCTCGTCCACAAATTCCACAGAGCCATAGATAAAATCATCCAGCGGATCATCCGGCCAATCGATGGGAGGCTGGGGAGGGGTTTTTTGTGTGGGGGAGGGCTTGTCCCCACAATTACATTCCGTCACGTCGTTAGGATCGTCACCGTTCAAGCATTGCCCGTGCCGGGGACACATCGCGAAATAGGGCCAGCTGTCGGAACAAAATCTTTCCGCGCCTTTTTTCCAAGGGTAACGGCGTAGTTTCGGATCAGCCTGCCAAGAGAGATGGGGATCACTCGCGCATTGATCATCCGCGATCTGGAACGCCTTGATCCCTGGAACTTTATCGGGGACGCAAGCCGATTTCAGACAGGTATCAAAATATAATCCATCAACCCAAGTCGTCCCGCTATACACTTTGCCGAAAAAAAGACCGGCAAGAACAGTCGGATTTATTGAAAGGGCTAGCTGGGCCGGATATCCCAGAGGCAAATTCCCATTGCCTTGCGTTGTATCATTGATGGCCGCCGGATCATCGTCATACGGATCAGGGCAGGGGGTGCTAAAATTTTTATCATACCAGTGGCACTTGGCCTCCTCCCCTGGGACCCACGTCCCCGCGGACATCTCCCCACCTTTTGACTTGTTGCTTAAGTCCACGCCCCAATCGCTGATCTTATAAAGGAAGGGAAAGACACTTCTGGGCCTGGGATCCAGCGGATTTGTGAAATCCCATGGCCAGGTATCATTTAGACGATAGATATTCTTGATCGTCGTTGCCCCCGCATCGTCACTAACCTGCGGCGGCGGATGAGCGTGACTTCCCTTCGTATTCACTTTATAGCCTTTTGTCTCATCATCCCGGCCCAAAAGAGTGCGGATGGAAGATCCATTCTCGTCCTCCCAAAACGGGTCATACACCCATTGATAGGGCGTTGCGGGAAACGAAAAAGCATCGTAGGTGTTGCCGTCCAGATTGCCGCAGGT
>CAYJRN010000011.1:20307-22927 GCA_964372915.1 uncultured Planctomycetales bacterium | reverse complement strand
GCAATCGGGTGGGACATAGATTTTGGTGATCAGGCTTCTTAAGGCATCTTGGAATTCCTTGACGACTCCCGTGTTGATTCCGGTCAGGGTCTTGAGCCGTTCCGAATAATAAAACCCGAAGCGGCTGACTCTGTCTTCGCCGTTGGCAAAAGTTTTTCCATCGAGATCCATATCGTACTGATCGTTGACAAATCCAGGGTCAGTCACGGCGCTCTGCAAAGCGGTCAGAATGCCGCGCTCCACGAATTGATCCGTGGAAGGGACGTCGGCCATCGCCTTGTTCCAGGCAGTCGTCAATCCGGGTTGAATGACCGCGATCTGCAAGACAGCCCCCGCGGAACTTAATGCCGCGGCAATAATAAACGGAATAAGAAAAGGGGCGAGAAATGGAACAAACATACTAAGAATAGCGAGCCCTACGAACGTGGCTACTTTAAAAAACGCTTTAGCAAATCCGGTAAAAGCGCACACAGAAACATCATCCTTGGCGCGCTTCTCCCCGCCCAATTGGCCCTGGTAAAGGCTTTCCGAGTAGCTGGCAAGTGATGAGGCCAGGAAGCTGGCGCTGGTATTGGAAGCAATCGTAACCATCGTCTTATACTGGGCACTCTGACCTAAATTCAGCGTAACCGCGTACATGATGAGAGCAATGGCGGTGAGTAAAATCATGATGACGGCCACTTGGCCCCGCCGTTGGCGGGGCTGGCCGGAGCGGGAAAGGCGGCAGAATTTGTTGCGCTGGTGCTGAAAAATTTTATTTAAGAAAGTAAACACGTGGGGCGACTCTCCTGTATCTGATTATTCGTGAAGCGCTTCACGCACGACGCTTCACGCTTCACGAATAACGCTTCACTATTCTATTTTACCATTTATTAAACACCAAACTCATTTTTGCGGGTTTGTAAAAATTCGTCGTGAATTGTTTTAAAGGGCCTTGATTTTTATCGCTCCAGTCTTCATCGATATCGACCGCGAGCGACTGATCGTACGCCGCCCGTCTATGGCCCAAATCGCTGCCGACCCACTGAAAGGCGCGGATCATTCCGTACATCAGAAGGACGACAATCAGTATCGTGAAGGTGAATTCGATCATAACTTGGGCTTTTTTCATTCAATCTCCGTAATCCACTTACGCCCGCGGCGGTCCTCGATACGGCTTCTGACATAAAGAATCAAGGTATTCTTATCAAAACAGGTTTTATAAACGTTATCCGTGTTGAAACAGTCGTTGCAGGCCTCTACCTCGGGATTATCCGGGCTTGGAGTACTCGGAGTCCCCGGAGTACAAAATCGTCCGGTGTCATTACTGAGCTGCACCGACCGCTGGATGATATCCACCATATCCCGCTTCTGGATGCTGCGCACCGTTGTTTTTATTTCTGGATTATAGAGCTTTCCCTCCTGGATCAATAAATACGTGCCGTCGCGGGTATAAGTGTACATTTGCATGTCATCTTTTAAGCCCGGCTGCTGGGCCGTCGGCCCCTGATAGGTCAAATCCAAATCCCCTTTTTGAGAATCCAACACCCTCACTTCCACAATAGGGGCCTTGACCTTATTCCTGACGGGTTCAGACCAGCCTTCGTTTGCCGTATCGTCGGGTTTATAGACGCGGCCTTGATCATCGACCATCTCTAAGATCTGTTCCTCCTGCAAATCTCCATCCACATCGATGGTGGTATTTTTCCCGGCTTCCAAATTGATGTCGACCGAATTGGCTTTGACCGAATTCCATTGCCAGGCAAAACGCCTCCGGAGGTCGTTCTGGACATTGTCTCCCGGGACATCGGTGGCTCCATCGCGGTTCAAATCGAACCTTTGGGCGGCGTTCAAATCCGCGGCAGGCAAGCTGCTGACACAGGCCTGGTAGGTATAATTGCAATCGGCTAAGCAACTGGATTCTGTTAAGTCGACAGGGCAGGAAGTTATACAATCATCTTTTTGCTTAGCACACTGGGCTTCATTACAGACTGTCCCGGAGCAACAGGGGTCAACAACACAATAGTTGGGGTCTGTCGTGTTTGGGTTGCCGGGAACACCGCCATTGGGGACGATCACATATAATCTCCGACACCCTCCTGAAATTCCTGAACCGATGATTCCACCACAATTAGGGTCCCAGTCCCCGTCCTTCCTGGGCCCGCTTCCAGGAACAATAGGAATTTCCCTAGTCTCTGGATCCCCATCATCATTATAGCCAATATTGTAATCGACAAACGCTCCTAAGGTAAACGTAAAATGCTGGCCGTTGATATACATGTCATAGATAGGGATGCTGGGGACGTCTTGCCAATCGAGAGTTTTAAACAGCGTGCGGGTGAAGGTGCCGGAGGCGCTGACGACGTACGGGGTGCGGGTGAGCGATCCATACTTATTGACGTCAGGGGTTGTCCTGTCTTCAATAAATAAGAGGCTGGCCGTGGCGCGCGAGGAATCGCCGGTATCGTTGTCGAAACTGCTCGTCGAAGAAGCAAAAGACTCTTTGAAGGCCATGCGCATGGCTCTCAGATTCTCGTTTTGCGTGTAATTGGAGTTGACGGCGGCGCGGATCATGGTTCCGAGGACAAAAATGAGAACCGCGCCGAATACTGCTAACTCCATGGCGGTCTGGGCGCGTTCA
>CAYJRN010000011.1:0-20207 GCA_964372915.1 uncultured Planctomycetales bacterium | reverse complement strand
TAATACGGCTCATATTCCGCTCTCAGTGTCCCCGCGTGGGGGGCGGCGTTTTGGACGGTATTGAGCATGTACCTTTTCGCGTCGAAGATGCGCGCCTGAAAAAGCCTGGCCATAAAAACGGACATGGCAATGATCGCCGCCGAAACCATAAAAAAGGTCAACGCATATTCGCCGAGGATTTGACCTTTCTTGGAATTCAAACGATTACTCATTGACTGTACCCTACCTTGGTTATTGGTCATTTCGTTGTATTGATCTATCCATTAACAAACATGGCTTACCCAAGAGAACTCTCGAGTAAGCCATGTTTGTCACGTAAACACCAGAAATTATGGCTTCTTTCCCCAAAATTCCTGCTCGACGTTGATGATATTCTGTGTCATATTAACATTCGTTTTTTCGTCGGCAGCTAAAACTGAGTTCGTGATACCTCTCTTAAAGGTATCTTTGGTGGAGCTGGAGGTTGTTGTCGTCTTCTGGTAATTCGTGTTTCCCGGGGAAAATTGATCACCGATATCATCGGTAGCGCTTCTCAGGCGGCCCTGGAGGCCTCTTTTGATGTAGACCTGTATGGTCAGAAGGGCGCCGATGATGATCATGATTAAAACAGCATACTCGAGAGTACTTTGCCCTTTCATTGTTCTTAAAAATTTGAGCATTGATATCCTCCTTCATCCATGATGCGTTAACGACGTGCAAACAAATTATATTCCATTGCCAACCATATTATACGCGGATGACTGGAAACCACCACTACTTCTGGTGCGGTTGGTAATCTCATCATAAGCGACTCTATTCAAACCCAAGTTGGCATTCTCGGTGGCGTTACGCGTAATCCCGTAATCAGACTCCAGATAATAAGGTTCATACTGGACCGTTGAATTTCCCAGCCCCGACGTGGCATTCACCAGATATTGAGAGGCGTCGCGAATTCTGGCCTGCAAGGTTCTTTGCGTATACGTTTGCATGGCAATAATCGCGGCCACGACCAATGAAATCAAGAGCGCGTATTCGGCCGTATTCTGCCCTTTTCTGTTTTTATTCAATTTTCTGAACATTGATGTCACCTCCATGACAATAGTGATTAGAAACGCCTTTAGGGAGCCAGCGGATAAGAATTCGAGAGCCTGCCTGCCATGTTGGTCATGCTATTCGACACCTGATCGAACGTTGTATTCAATCTGCTTTGGAAAACCCCCGACGGTCCCAAGAAGATCAAGATAACGGCAACAACCGCCGAGACCAGGATAATGTACTCCAGGGTGCTTTGCCCATTTGTGCTTTTGTGCATTACGTTTCCTCCTTGAATGAGCCCGCACCAATTTGGTGCGAGGCGAATTCAACCCAGCACTTATTTTACGATACGGCATTAAAGTCAAAATAAGTGCTGGGTCTAACTCGGCTCAACACTTAGTTTCACGATGCTCACTAAGTGTTGGCCTCGTAAGATTAGTTTTGAAATCCCTCCTCGACTGTCTTCTGGGCTGCTTGTACGGAACGAAATACATAAGTGCTCATGGCGACCATGGCCGCCGATACCAAGGCAACAACGATGGCATACTCTATAAGATTCTGTCCCCTTTTATTCCATTTTATGCGCCCCATCGTTACCCCACTTTTGTATTTTGAAGACGATGTTTGCCCTAAAAACACCTTGCGGTATTATTGACGTTTGTACAACCAATAGCAAGAAACTCAAGGAAACAAACGTCGTGCCAGCTTTCCTTAAAAAAGAATCAGAGGAAGCTGGTACAGCCCCAGTTTCCTCTAAAAAGAACATTAAGGAAAACCGGGACGAGATACTGACTACCACAAATGCTATTGGTAAAGAAAAGGTCAGTAAAAACTTCTTTAAAATATTAGTTAGTAAGCTACTTATAAAATATAACAGGGGGTCAAGAAAATGTCAAGGTTTCATATGCTTAAAACCGGGGGTCGGAACTCAAGAGCAACCTTAAACCCGCGGCATTCGTGACCGCGCTTTCGTTGACACGGCGAATGGCAAACTCCAGATCCTCCCAATAAAGATAATCTGAAGGCGGAGTTAAATGAACGAAAAGGACATTTTTAACCTTGCGCAGATACCCGGGGAGGCCGTAAAAACGACTCTTGATCACGCTAAAATCCAATTTCTCATAGTGGGTAGGGTAAAAATGCTTTTGGCCATAACGATCCAAATCATACAGCAGCGCTCTCACGCAAGAATAAACATCCGCAATCCCTTCCAAAAAATCATAAGAGTCGCCGAGGTTTGATCCTTCTGATAAAAATCCACCGACTTTTTTTAAATTCGTACCCTCGTAGGCGGTCCCATAACGCTCTTTGAGCTCCTGCCAACCTTGTTCAAAATAAGGCCAATGCAAAACGTATTCCGAAATGATCTGCTCAGGACTTGATTCTCCGTCGGGAATATTGGTAAGCACGGCCATCCGGGGCATCCCTTGCGCGGACTCCCGCAAGAAAAATATTCTCAGAGACAGCGGTTTTCCAATCAATTCTTCATAAGGAAGCGCCGCGATAAGCTCACTGTAATATATTTCCTTATCCCATTCATTCAAAACGAACGAGTTCACTTTTCCCGAATCCTGTTTCGCCAGCGCCAGAAATTCCCCTTGCGAAGGGCGCAGGCCGGTCATGAAAGTCCTTTTTTTGTCCGGCAAAATATTGAACTGCGCGAACTCTTCGTTACGGCTGTCAAAGAGGGTTATTTGGGCGATTCTCTTCCCCGGGATATTCTCGAAAGCCCCCAACATTTCATAAAACTGAGCCGAGATTCGCTCTTCTCCGGGAGCTGTTCTTAAAATAATCGGTTGGACATTATTGATCAACTGAGAAGATAAAACTGTCATAACTTTATTTGTTGGAGCAGTGATACCAGAATGGACATTACAAGACCAGATCGTATTGAATCGGCTATCTACACAAAATTCCATCCGATTCTCCAGCGCCAGTTTAAAATAGTTTATTTCAGAAAATATGGGGACCTTCTCGCTGGAGACCCTTAAAAGAAAGGCATGGATGTTATCGATACTGTCAATGGCTTTACGAAGAATATCGTAATCCAAAGGCTGGCTTAACCCGTTCAAAGCCCACAATCCTCTGCCCCCATATTTCCTGAGATCTTCCAATACCTGGATGCCGAACGGCTCCAAAAACAAAAGCACCTGACCAATCGTATTAACATCAACCCGTTCGACGCGCCCCGGACTAAAACTCGCGGCTTGCTCAGGGTTGACCCTGAGCGAAGTCGAAGGGTCAAAAAACGAACTCTTATTGATATGCTTACTTAATAACGCCCCCAAGATCGAGGGAGGATTAAGCTCCCATTCGGCAGCTTTTAAGAAGAACGATCCCATCCCGTCGAAAAAAACGCCGTGGTCAACCATTTTTCTCGTCAACCCTTCGACGCGCCCCAGACTAAACTCCGGGGCTTGCTCAGGGTTGTTATGCTGAGCGGCCCGCCTGGCGGGCCGTCGAAGTATCAAAACAGGCTCTAGGGGCGGCGGAACGTCCGGCTTGAGAGCCGGAAAGATCTGTTCCTTTCTCTCGCTGGGAATCTTAAACTTTTTCTCTCGAATCTCGGAACGCGGCTTTCGGCCGAGCGGACTGCTGAGGCTGGCGCTTTTTATGACGGCATTGACGGAGGATTTGGAAACCTCAGCTTGAAACTTCTCGGAAGCCAGGCTGGCCAGTTTCCGGCAGCCTAGCTGCGGATTTTCTTTTTTCTGGCCGATGATAAAGTCGATGAGTTCTTGTTTTAACTTGTGAATGACACCCATGATATTTTTGTCCTGGTACCGCTTCAACTAATATGAAGGCTGGCGGTAAGCGGTACCAGTGTCCTTTTTCTCATAAGAGAATGGTTGTAAGGGCACTGGACATTTTTTCAGATTGGACATTAAAAGCATTTTACTCTAACATTTTCAAACCATTACGTCAACCATAACCTCATTTCCTCATTCCTCACAGCTATTATTATTTGTCGGCGGAATTAAATTCCTGCTACTGGTAGCAGGAATGTTAGGAAAGCGGGATTCGCAGCGAATCGCCCAGCGCCGTGCGGGAGGTTTGAATCGTGCCGGCGGGCAATTCAATGGCGGTGCGAGCGCTCCAAAAGACAGGACTTAGAGTAAAGGGTTGGATGTTTTCTACGATTCCCACCACGGAATGTTTCCTGTCAATAAAAATCACGTCAATGGAAAATCGCATGAAAAACATGTGGATGCAATTGCAGCGGGTGATGAGGAGCGCCTCCCCATTTTCGAGAGAAGCGCGGTTAAGAAGCCCGGTCAGGCGAGAAAAAAAAGAATCCACGACGGTGACGCGGTGGGCGAGGACGGTGTTTTGGGTGGAATTAAGGATCATTAACCATTAAAAACCGACTTGCTCAGCGGAATGCCGCGCGTCGCGAAGTCTTCATAACACATTGGAATGTAGCCGGTGGGTTTGTATTCGCCGAGCACGCGCCCTTCAGCGTCCATCCCCTGACGATCAAAGACAAAAATATCTTTAAGAAACGCTTGATGGTCCGGGGTTATGCCCGCGACTTCCGCAATGCCCGTAATCTTTCTTGACCCGTCGGAAAAACGGGCCACATGCACGACCAGATGAATGGCGGAGGCGATCATTTCGTGCATGGCGCGCAGCGGCAGATCGATGCCGCTTAACAGCATCATAGAGCATAGGCGCGTTAAAACATCGCGCGGGGAATTGGCGTGCACCGTCGTCAATGACCCGTCGTGGCCCGTATTCATGGCTTGTAGCATGTCCATAACTTCCGCCCCTCGGCATTCGCCGATGATAATACGATCCGGACGCATTCTTAAAGTGTTGATGAAAAGGTCTCTGATGGCGATGGCCCCTTTGCCTTCGACGTTGGAGGCGCGCGATTCCAGGCGTCCCCAGTGGCTGTGGGGTTTAAGCCTCAATTCCGCCGCGTCCTCAATGGTAATGATACGTTCTCCGTCGGGAATTATAAGAGAGATGACGTTAAGAAGTGTGGTCTTGCCGGCCCCGGTCCCTCCCGAAACAATAATATTTTTACGGCCCAAGACACAGGCATTCAAAAAATCCGCCATGGGCTGGGACAGGCTATGGTAGCGGTTCAAAAGATCCTCGACCGTTAAACGCTCCTGGCTGAATTTACGGATCGTGACCATGGGGCCATTCAATGAAAGAGGCCGGATGATGGCGTTGATACGGGACCCATCGGGCAAACGGGCATCCACCATCGGGACCGACTCATCAATTCGACGGCCGATGGGGGCGACAATCCTGTCGATAATGGTGCGCACCTGCGTTTCGGAAACGAATCTCTTGTTGGTCAAAATGAGTTTACCGTTTTTCTCGATGTAAATCTCTTCCTTGTTATTGATCATAATGTCGGTAACGTCCGGGTCGGCCAAGAATTCTTCAATGGGTCCCAATCCCAACGCTTCATTGATGACTTCCTTAACCATCCGGGAGCGCTCCTCGTACGAAGAAATCATGGCCCCCGCCTCTTCCGTCAGAAGGTTGCTGACGATTCTTTCGGCGTTACTTCTGATTTTAGCGAATTGCTGAGGATCGTTCAGCGCCTCCGCAGAAAGGTCCTTGACATCCAACCTCTCCACTAATTTCTCATGAATTTTTTTCTTAAGCTTTACGGTCTGATCTTCTTCCCCCGAAAATCCGTACGCGCCGAAACCCTTGGCAAGGCTCTGGCTCATCCCGAATTTTTCCCAAAACTCACCCGGTTTGGCAAAATCCTCGGTGGTCCTGAGCTTTGCCACTTCCGTCGACCGAACAAAGGTTTCTTCTTTAATCAAGTCGAGGACCAGCTTATTGATGGCCTCGGTGACCGCGCTCCTGGGGCTGTCCATCACGCAAGGAACCCCGGAATTCAACGCCATCCCTACCGCTTTACCGTCGGAAGGAATACGGGCAAAGATATCACAGGCGACCGCCGAGCGCACCTCCTGCCAGGCAACCCCGCCGCGGCTCTCGGAACGATTTAAAATGAGTTTCACCATCTTTGCGGGAAAATGCAAGCTCTGCAAGACGTCCAACGCCCAGCGGGCCTGGTAAACAGAAACGATATCCGGAGTGGAGATAAGAAAGATAAGGTTAGAGTAATCCAAAATCGTAATGAGCGTTTCGCTGAAGGTATTGCCGCCGTCGATGATAAGATAATCGTAGGCCAATGCGGCTTTTTTGAGGAAAGGTCTGATATTCTCCGGCGTGATGTGCCCGCTTTGCCTGGCATGGGTGACTGCCGGAAGAAAATCAAGCCCGCTGGTATGGGACATCACGTATTTCTTAATGATGTTGGGGTCCTGCGCTTCGGCAACCTCGGCCAGAAGATCCACAACGCAATAGCGGGGTGTCAAACGAATCATGCGGGCCATATCCTGCACCGCTTGAAAATCCATATCCACGACCAGTACCCGATGGCCTGCCAGGACCAAGGCCGTGGCCAGGTTAACGGAAATAAATGTTTTTCCGACACCACCTTTGGTGCTAAATACAGTGATTGTCCTTGATCCCATCTTGAGTAAAAAATCAGCTGTTGAGGGGTCGAGTTATTTCCCGACCCCGAAATCCTGAGGAGCAAAGCGATGAAGGAGCTCTTAGCGGTCCTTCACTCGCTTACGCTCGTTCAGGATGAGCCGGATAACGGTAGTCTAAAAACTCTTCGCCGGCTCATTTAAACTATAGATGATCGGTACCGTAAGATTGACTTCTCGCTCTTGTGTTTCGGGAGGGAATACAGAATACGGGGCAAGGTCTTTTGCCGTTTTAAGGGCACATTCATCAAACAGATCATAACCCGAAGACTCTTGGACGCTGGCGTACGCCAAGGTGCCATCCCGAAGGATGTGCAGGGCCAACTTTACGGTCCCCTCCCAGCCTTTTTCTCTGGCTTCTTCCGGATAGACGATCGAACCCGCGATGCGCTGTTGAACCAAATCCGGATAAGAAACCCTGTTGTCGGGCCATAAACCGTTCTGGTTCAGGGCTTGCTGGTCGGATTTAATATTAGGATCGCAAGTGCCGCCTTGACAGATGCCGTCTTGAGCGGCGGCCTTCCGGGTGTAGACAATCGGGATCGTCACCAACAGATCTTCTAATTTCGAATCGGAAGGAAATGGACCATAGGGCGCCAGGATTTGGGCCGTATTGAGGGCGTCTTCATCAAAAATCTGATAACCCGAAGATTCCTTGATCGTCGCATCGGCCAGTGTCCCGTCGCGTAAGATACGCAGCAACACCTTGACGGTCCCTTCCCAGCCTTTTTCCTTGGCTTCATAAGGATAGGCAATGGCTTGCGCAATCTTCTTTTGAATATCCTGAATATACGCCACCAGGCTCTCGGGAATTCCGGTCCCTTGAAAAAGTTGATCGGCCTTGGTCTCTTGCGGCGTCGCGGCGGTCTCAATCCCCTTCGGCATTAGGACAGCCTCGTCACTTGCCGGCGCTAAAGCACTTGCGGGATCCGCCTGAACTTCTTGCGTCGAGGATTCCGATTCCGCGGCTGACTTTATGCTACCGCCGGCGCCAGAGACGGCGAGCCTCGCTGAAGGCGGGTCAGCGCCTTCTGAAGGTTTACCCGCTTCTTCCTGCGCCCCAAGCTGCTCTTTGATTTCCATCTGATCGGCTGGTTTCACTTCTTGCTCTTTCACCGCCGTCAAGGCGCTGTCGCGCTGTGGAATAATGGTAGGGGTCAGAGAAATCACCAGCTCGGTTTCCTGGTTTGGGGTGACCGTCGAGCGCGAACGAAACGCGAGGCCGATAATCGGAATATCCCCCAAGAAAGGAACTTTCTTTACTTGCGTGTTTTCTGAATGTTTGATCAATCCCGCGATGACAACGGTCTGGCTATTTTCAAGAACTAGTTGCGTTTGGGCATTCCGGGTCGTAAAAGCGACGTTACTGCCAACGGCGTTGGCGGCATCGATGTCGCTCACTTCCACATTCAAGATGATATTGATCTTGCCGTCCTTGATGGTGGGCGTAACGGTCAGAGTAATACCGTAATCCTTGAAATTCACATTCGTTTGAACATTGCCGCCGGAGGTGGTATTGGTCGTCGTAATTGGAATCTGCCCGCCCACCTGAAAGCTGGCTTCCTTACCGTTGACCACGACGAGTTTGGGTTTGGAAAGAATCCGGCCTTTGCCTTCTGTAATCAGGGCATTGACCGTTGCCAGAATCTGCGTGGTGCGGCTCAACTGTCCCACTTTAAAAATATCCCGGGCGGCATTAGAAACGAATTTGGCCGGGTCTTCCTTATAGGTCACGGCGCTGGTCCACTCAATCCCCAAACTTTTGCTTAAAGTAGCGCTCAACTCGGCAATCTGCACGTCGATTTGGACCAAATCCTCATTGAGCTGTTCCTTGGCCAGATTCATGATGCTGGCACCGAAGGGCTCGATGGCCCGGGCAAATTCATCCTTCTTTTCTGCGGGAATTTTCCCCGAGACGACGACCTTACCCTCGAGAGGGTCGACCTCAACGCCCACGTCTTTCAATTCCAGCTTCTTGAACATCGGCCGTAAACGGCTTTCGACGTGGGTCAGGTCTTCATCGACAACCTGGATGAGGACCGAACGCTTGCCGTACTCATCCCAGATAAAAAGCATGGTCTGGCCGGCTTTTTTGGCCAACACCAACACATGATTGCTGTCGACCTCAACCATATCCGCAACGTCGGGATTGGTAACCGAGATTCTCGTCAAAGAATAAACCTTGAGGGTCTCCAGGTCCCCCCGGATCATGTGGATTTCCTCATTACCTTTGGCTTCATTATTCGTTGCTTCGCCAGAAGGGGAAGGGACGTTATTGTCTGTACTCGTTGCTTCGCTGGAAGGGACGTTGCTGTCTGTGGCTTCGCTATTCGTAACTTCAGGATATGTGTCAGTCGTTACCTCTTGTCCAAATAATAAAACCTGAGAAAGAAAAACCAAAGACACAAACACCAATAACCCAGTTGTAACAGACGTTATTTTCATAATTATAGTTCCCGGCCTCCTCGAAAGATTTGAATAAAGGGTTTTACCTCTTCCACCGCCGGCTCAATCAAAGCCTTAGATTTAGGGGCGCTGATATCCGTTCCCTGTTTTTCCAAAATGTAATCCGAAAGCGTCTGCCAGCTGGCGGCTTGCAACATCCGACCTTCGGTTTCTTCCGGCGAACGCAAAACCAGCTGCAGCTTGCCATTTTTTTGAGCGAATGTCATCAGTCCCGCCTCTTGCGGATCAACGGCAAAGGTGACATTAAGAGCCGGGGCCGCCTGCTGGTTTTGGTATTGTCCGAGAACCGGCTCAAGGATGGTGCCAACCGCCAGGACCTGCAGGTTTTGAAAAGCCATAACAGTGACAATGTCCGGTTTTCCGTTGGGATCGCTGGGGTTGGGAACATTCAGATGGGCCAGGACATCCACATAATCGCCGGCACTAATCATCCCGCCCACGGCCGACAAAGAATCAAGCTGGATGGTCATTGCTCTTTTCCCGGCGGGTGTTTTGATAGCCAAAGACATTGGCTTTGCCGGCTGAGTCACCGTCGGAACAGAATGCCCTTGCTGTCCTTTCATAGTGACAGCCAATGCCTGCGCCTGCTGCGAAACCGCCTGGGCGGTTTCGACCTTGAACCGTTCATAATCCTGCCGAAGAACATCCATTTCCTGTTTGCGTTTCTTCTCATATTCCTTAGCTAAAGAGGCCGTCTGGTTTTGAACACTATCCTTGATGTAATTGCCGGCGAGAATGGCGGCCACAATCCCCGCGGCCACCGCCAGGATAATGACGCCTAATTTTTTCTTATCGTCAGCATTCATGGTTTTACTCCATTTAACAAAGACTCGTTGATCTTAACAACTGTTTTTGCCTTCAGTTGGTTAAGCTGATTAACGATCGCCTCCTGCTGTTTAGACTGTGTGAGGTAGGCCACAATATCATCTTTCATTTGAGCAAAATCCTTCTGTTTCCCGCCGCGTTTTTCCTCCAGCTTAACAATGTAATAATCTCCGTTGGGCCCTTTGAAAACACTGCTGAGATCCCCCGCTTCGAGGGGAAAAATAGCGGTTTCCATTTGAGGAAAAGGAAAGACCTGGATAAAGCCCATATCTCCGCCGCTTGCAGCCGTCGGAGCTTTCGAATGAGTCTTGGCCAGCTCGGCGAAATCCGCGCCCTTCAAAAGTTCCACTAAAAGATCCTTGGCGGCGGCTTGGGCGGGAAGGACGATCTCTCGTAAATGGTATTCGCTGGGCTCCTTCAAAGAATCTTTATTTT
Source organism: uncultured Planctomycetales bacterium (assembly GCA_964372915.1). Lineage (GTDB taxonomy): Bacteria > Omnitrophota > Gorgyraeia > Zapsychrales > JAHFFX01 > CAYJRN01. The sequence continues at coordinate 9,936 of CAYJRN010000011.1, read as the reverse complement.
TGTCATAAAAATCCTGCGCCTCTTCAACCGTCACCTTGATGCCTTCCGTCAACCTGAGGACCGCTTCCCGCACCAAAAGCGACTTCTTGAATTCCTCAACGGCTTCCACAATTTCTTTTTTTCCGCCCAATCCCTGCCCTTCGGCCTCCGTCACCAAAAGCTGCTGATGCACTAACTCATCTAAAATCAATTTTTTAGACGCGGGCGTGCTAGCGTCGAAATCCGGGACAACCTCTTTAAGACTTTTGAGTCTCTTATTGAACTCGGTGACGGTCATGGTCCAACTGCCGATTTGGGCGAGAACACCCTCCGGCAGCGGGGCATTCGGATCTTCCTGTGGTTGAGTTTGAGTGGGTTGCGAAGCTGTTGGAGCGACGGCCGTGGGCGCGGAGGATTTTTTCTGCCCCATCAAAGATGAGATTTGATCACATCCCACGAGATTTCCAACAAAGATAACACCAAAAATAAAAGCGAGCTTCTTCAATGGGCCATTGAGCACGGAACCTCTCCCTTCTTTAAAATATAGTTAAATAAAATTATAGTGGTTAGTTAAATCAAACACAAGACTTTTCAGATTTTTTTTGACTAAAATATTCGTCGGTCGCCAAGCGGAAAGAGAAGAGGGAATTGGTCATTGGGCTTTTGTGTATGTAAAAAATATCAGGGGCAACTATTACCCGGCAAACATACGGGAGCGGCGGCGGAGCTTTCTCCGATGCAAAGAAAGGTACTAACCCCATAAGCTCTGCCACCATTAACAAAGCTTGTAGAAGGACAACACGAACTGCAGTTCCCGCCTGTTTGCGCATTGTTAGAATCCTTGTAGCCGCAGGAGCCCGCACATGCTTGCAATAGACCGGTGGTCGCATTCGCGGAAGCTGTAGCGGCATCCGAACCATAACCTGTAAAAGGACCACAGGCAACAGAAGACACACAGTTTTTACACGCGGGCGCGCCATTTTCGCAAATCGTGTCTTGACCACATCCGCTGTTACCGACCATGCCTAAAGAACAACTACCCCATGGGTCGCATGAATTTCCTGATTTACAAGTATTGCCATTTTCCCAAAAATCTGCAGTCCATTTTCCTGTCTTTGTCACAGCAAAACACTGTACCTCTCCTGGCGGGCACGGGCCGGCAGGTTGACACACGCCGGCTTGATTTTGATAACCGGCATCACAGGTGTATTCGCATTTACTGTTGGAGGTGCAGGAGTCGACCACACTATTAAAAGTTTGGCCCGTTAAACCCGTGTCATCTCCTGGGCAAAGTGTGGCATTCTGCGGAACATTCCCCTGACAGGTAAACGGCTGACACGCGGCATCGGCGATGCATTGCGTTTTCGGCGGCGAGGCTCCGCAAGTTGTGGTCATCGGCTTCTGGAGAGGGTCTCCGCCGCAAGCCGGGTCTCCACAACTTCCCGCCGAGACTGGAGGGGTGCAACAGGCATTATCCACCAAACACTCGTCGCAATCCTTATCGGTATGCCCGGGCGGAGGATTAGGAAGATCCACGCAGGAACACCCGACCGGAGAACAAGATCTTTTATAGTACCGGGCCGTCTGGGCGCAACCGCCGGTTCCGCAGCCTTGGTCCTTAAAGCTGACATCACAGCTGCAGCTCACCGTCGGCAAACCGCCGGTTCCCGCCTTCACCAGCGGATCATTGAAGGAATCGTCGGCAGCATCCTCCCAGGATTTGAAATACGCATTCGTGGAACGGATCACGTACGGAGACATGATGATCACGCCCGCCGCGATTACGATGACGAGTAAGCAGTATTCCAAAATGGATTGGGCCCTTGGGAATAATTTCATAGATTTGGCGCAGTTTCCCTCTTCTTCCCTCAGAATAAATAATAGGAATAAGAGTTCTTTAAGTTTACACTATCTATTCTTCCCAAGCAATGATATCTTCCGCTAAAGAAGGCCCTTAACCGCTTCTTTCTCCTCGAGAAGTTCTCTAAGCGTCGCGGCGATTTTTTCCTTGGAAAAATCGTTGTGTTGGATTCCCTGAACGATCTTCCAGTCCCTCCCGTCGCAAGTCAGAGGAAACCCGAACATCATCCCTTTGGGGATCCCATAGCTGCCGTCGGAGGAGACCGCCGCCGAAAAAAATTCTCCGGAGGCCGTTAGGGTTGTCAAATTTTTGACCGTGTCGATAATGGCATTGGCCGCGGAAGCCGCCGAGGAAGCCCCGCGGGCCTTGATGACCGCTGCCCCGCGCTTTTGAACAATATCCAGGAATGTTGTCTTCAGCCATTCTTCATCTTTGATCACTTCTGCGGCCGGCTTGTCCTTGATGGTGGCGTTATAAAAATCCGGATATTGCGTGGTGGAGTGATTTCCCCAAATGGCCAGGCGTTTGACGTCGGTAACGGCGGCGCCCGCCTTAAGGGCGAGCTGAGTCACGGCGCGGTTCTTATCCAACATGGTCATGGCAAAAAAATTCTTCTCGGGAATATTTTTGCAAACCGTTTTGGCAATAAAGGCATTCGTATTGCATGGGTTTCCCACGACGAGCACGCGGCAGGTCGGCTTGGCCGCCGATGACAAAGCCGCGCCTTGCTGGATAAAAACCCCGCCGTTAATTTTGAGCAGATCCCCGCGCTCCATCCCGGCTTTGCGGGGGACGCTTCCGACCAAAAGCGCCCAGTCGATATCCTTGAACGCTACGTTTGCGTCAGCGGTTGTGACAATCGATTTCAAAAGGGGAAAGGCGCAGTCCTGCAGTTCCATCACAACCCCTACAAGGGCCGGCAGGGCGCTTTCAAGCTCTAAGAGATTCAGATGAATGTCCGTATCTTTGCCGAACATTTCTCCGGCGGCGATCCTGAACAAAAGCGCGTAACCGATTTGGCCCGCCGCACCCGTTACCGCGACTTTAATGGCTGTCTTGCCCATGCGTCATTCCTTTCTATTCTATCCCGAAAAAATTTTTCTTTTTTCTTCAACTTGCCGACGATCAAGCTCGGCATAAATAATTTCTTCATGCTCACCGCCGGCGCGCGCTAAAATCTTTCCCCATGGGTCGATAATCATGCTGTTACCAAACGATGGAACGCCGTGAGCGCCTGAGCCGCACTGATTAGGAGCCAAAACGTACGAAAGATTTTCAATCGCCCTGGCCCTCAAAAGAACTTCCCAGTGGGCCTCGCCGGTCGTGCGGGTAAAACCGGAAGGGATTAAAAAGACCTGCGCCCCCTTCTGGGCGTAAGACTGATAGAACGCGGGAAAGCGCAGATCATAGCAGATCGAAAGCCCGACGGTCAATGGACCGACTTGAGCCAAAACAGCCTTTGTGCCCGCAGACAATGTTTTCCTTTCATCGATGGCTGTGTTAGAAAGTCTGGCCGCAAACAGATTCTGCTTGCGGTAGCGGCCCGTTATCTTGCCGCGATCGTCGATGAGAATTGAGGTGTTAAAAATTTGTTTTCGCCGCGAATATTTTTCATAAATGGATCCCAAAAGAATGAACACGCCTTCTTTGCGGGCGAGCTCTAAAAAGGGGGCTGAGGATTCGCCGGGAATTTCCTCGGCAATCCTTTTCAGCAGCTCCTCTTTTTTTGCGGGCCCGCGGTAGTGAAAAATTTCGGGAAGAAGGACGAACTCGGCACCCGCCTGCCGCCGGCAGGCCTGCTCAACAAAATTAAGGGCCCGCCGGATATTTTCGTTCTTATCCGCGCCCGAATTCATTTGCACTAAAGCGACTTTCATCTTTTCATCTGCCTTTAAGCGTCTCGCCGTACTCAGCGTGACAGCGAGTGTAAAAATTTTGTTCTTTAAGCTCATTTCTCCAGCCGACGATATTTTTATATTTCGATAAATCGATGCCGGCTATCTCGCAAGGATCTAAAAGCGCCAAAAGATTGATATCCGCGAGTGTCAACTGCGAGCCGGTCAAATAGGAATGCTTGCCTAGCTGATGGTCGACAACCGGCAGAAACCGATCAAGAAAGCCCAAACCTTCTTTAATAGAATTTTCATCCACGGCAACACCGCGGAGTGGCGCAAACACGCGATTATACATGACCTTCGCCAGGGCGGCCCCGATGTGCATGCTGCCAAAATCCATCCACTCATCGACCAGGGCGCGCCCTTTGAGGTCTTTGGGATAGAGCGAGGATTTATTTTTATCCGCCAAATAACGGATGATGGCATTGCTTTCGAAAAGATTGAGCCCGTCGTCGCTTAGGGCCGGAATTTTTCCCACCGGATTAATTTTAAGGAATTCCGGTTTCTGGTGCTCGCCGGCGCGCAAGTCGATTTTCTTATATTCATACTCAAGTCCCATGGCGTTGGCCGCAAACCTCACTTTGTTGGCCGGTGCTGATAAATCGCTTCCATAGATCGTTAACATCGTGAGACCTCCTAAATGACGTAGCACTTTTCATCTAAACATTTTTTTAGGAAAAAGTGCGTACGGAATTTACCCCACACCCAGCAATAAAATTGGTAACTGGGTTTGGGGTTACCACAAAAAATATTTTAGCCCTTTTCTCTAAAAAGGCACGTAAAATCTTTGACGCGCCTCTTTCCCATTGCTACTATAAATGAGTGCACACCCCGTCGTTTAACGAGTGGGTGTAGGCACGAATTTACCCAGCACTTATTTTACTAAGCGCGCTGATAACAAAATGAAGGGTTTTTTATAAATAAACCGTTCTCTTCTAAAGATAGCTTGTTAGTAAAATAAGTGCTGGGTTATTAGACATGAACCCTCGAAAATATCAACCTCTTATATCTGTTCCCAAAAAATCTCTTGAAAAATTGTGCATGGGTTTATTATTTATTTTTCTCGCACTTCTCTTCTTTCGCCCCATTGAGACCGATGACATCTGGTGGCATTTGGCAACGGGCAGATACATTTTTGAGCACGCCTGCGTTCCACGCGTTAACATATTTCCCTTTGGATCGGAAACGACTCCCTGGGTCTTCACCCAATGGCTGGGTAGCCTGGTCTATTATCTAATTTTTCTGGCGGGCGGTGAAAACGGCCTGCCTTTGTTTCGTGCGTTCTTCTTTGTTTTTATTCTGCTGACTTTCTTTCACTACGCCCGAAAAAGAATTCCGATTGCCTTGCTTATCCCGCTAGTCTTCGTTTGTGCCTTTGGACTATCCACGCGCTGCCTTTTAAGACCCCTTGTCTTTAATCTCCTCTTCGTCCCCCTTTTTATTCTGATCCTTCTTAATACCCTTGACACTTTAAATCGAAAACGCCTTTGGCTGCTCCTCATTCTGGGGGCCGTCTGGTCCAACTTTCATTTGGGAAGTTTTTATTATGGGTTTTTGATTATCGGGGTTTTTTGGCTGGCGGAGGTTATTAAATGGCTGGAGGGCCAATTTCCCCGCCGAGGGCGGGGAAATTGGCCCTCGCCGGCGCTCAAAGACTTAAGCCTTCTACTGTTGGCCTATCCTTTTTCTTTCCTCTTCAGTCCGTATGGAATCGACGCCGCGCTTTATCCGTGGAAAATTTTTCTTTTTCCTCAACACATCAATTTCTACCATTATTCCTACGTCATCTCCGAAATGCATCCGCCGCTTTTTCTCTTGGAATTGAAAGGGATCTGGGTTTTTATTCTCATCGGGGTTGCGGCAGCGGCTCTTTTCTTTAATCCCAAGCATAAGCTTCATTTAACAACGCTCGTCGTTATTGCCGCGTTCTGCTTTTTCTACAGCCAGCGCAACGCCGATTTCTTTGTGATCGTCGCGGCCTACGCGATTGCCTGCTGCGCCGGCAACATCGGCATCAAAAACTTTTGGGATTCCCTCTCCTTTTCCCGGCGATGGAATCAATGGATTCTTCTTTTCATCCTGATTATTTTATCGGCCAACATCCTGCATGTATGGAACAACAATATTTTTTATCGCGGCCGCGGCCAAAAGGTCCTGGCGCTTTTCGAGGAACCCACAACGCCCAAAGAGTCCATTGAGCTTTTGAAAAAGAATAATATCACCGGCCGCGTTTTCAACAATGACCTCTACGGCGGCTATCTGTTCTGGCGGGCGTACCCGAACTTAAAACCCTTTGTCGATGGGCGGCAGCTTAATCAAGACTTTTATTTAAGCTACTTACAGACTTTTCATGATCCGCAAAAAAATTGGCCGCGCCTGGACAGGCTGTTTCACTTTGACATCGCGCTCATCACGACCGGCCTCGCTGTCACCGGAAAACTCACGCGCTATCTTCTGAGTGATCCCGAATGGCAGCTCATTGATATTAAAGTTCCCTGTCTTCTGTTTGTTAAAAAAGGGGGCTTCGCGCTTCCCGACGACTTGGCCCATTATGAAGAACGGCTGAAATCCACATCCCTTTCGACGGATGAAATCAAAGCCGTTCTCCATAACATAAACCCGCCGCGAAAAAATCTCACCACCCGCCTCAAGGATTTTGTTTTTCCGCCGCCCAACTACATTGATCTTTTGGATCAAGCAATCACGCTTTACGATTTAGGATTTAAAAAGGCGGGTTTGGATTGTCTCTTAAAGACGTTCCGTTTATTTCCCGATGAAGATATCAAAAAAATTCTTACGCTGGTGTGGGAAGATTACAAAAAAGGAGAATAGGTGGAATCTTCAGTTCATGCTCAACTAAAATCTTTTTATGCATCTCTGACTAATTTCTTAATTCGTTCCAACAATTCTTCCGCCTTAAAAGGCTTCACCATATAATTACTGACACCTTCAATTTTAAAAATATCTTGCATCTTTTCTTTGGCCGTCAAGACAATGATCGGCGGCAATTTCCAGTTCGTGATTGTTTTCAATTCTCTGATGAAGGTATATCCATCCATTTGAGGCATTAGAATATCGAGAATAATTAAATCCGGTTGTTCCGCTTTATATTCTTCTAAACCCTCTTTTCCGTCAGAGGCAACAATAACTTTATAGTTATTCACTTCTAATCGATTCTTGACTAAATCGACAATATGCGGATCATCATCAACCACAAGTATTCTTTTCATTTTATATATCCCGCCATAATATCCTTTTAGTCTTCCAACAATTCCTTAACCTTTTTCAATAAAAATTCTGCTTTAAAGGGTTTAGCTATGGCCTTAAAAAATTTACCATCAACATTCACACCTGGCGCTTCTTCTCCTTGAGACACATTAGCCGTCACTGCTGTGAGAAAAATAATTGGAATATGTTTTGTTGCCGCATCAACCTGCAAAAGCCTCGCGGCATCGCCTCCCGACATATTAGGCATTATAATATCCATAACAATCAAATCAGGTTTTTGCTGTTGAGCTTTTTTGATCCCTTCCTTTCCGTCCGATGCGGAAATAACGGCATAATTATTCGCTTCTAATCGATTCTTGACTAACTCGACAATATCCGGATCATCATCAACAACTAAAATCTTTTTCACGACGCACTCTCCCTTGCTTCTTCCAGTTTTACAATAAGCTCATCTCCTGTCAAGCCATCATTCGGAAAACTAATGACCTGAATATCAAATTGCATCTTAGAATAATCTTCTTTAACTTTTTGTTGAATTCGGTCAACCACAACAGTACAATTTTCTCTTTCTATATCAGGTAATAAAACATATAGGGACTCGTCTTCTATAACGACTTGGTCCGACTTTCGATACAGACAACCGGCAATGACATTCATCAAATGATCTGTATCTAGCCTAGGCTCCATTTCTTCACGATTTTGAATGTCAAATTTTATAAGACTAAATTTACTAAACTGTTTGATCAGCGGAACTAACAGATTTCTTAATCTCTCGAAAGATCCTTCCATGACTAAGTATTTTGGTAAAATGAAAGTAAACTGAGAGCCTTTGCCCTCCTCGCTTGTCGCATAAATTCTCCCTCCATGAAGCTCAATAATTCCTTTGGAAATAGCCAGTCCTAATCCTGTCCCTTTTTCTCCCCCTCTATACTGTCGGCCAAGCTGTTCAAATTTGTTAAACAACCTGTACATATCTTTTTGCGCAATCCCTTTCCCCGTATCCCAAATATGGCATTCCACAAAGTCCTCATCTTCTTTGACTATAATCTTAACGCGACCTCTTTCCACAAACTTTAAAGCATTGCCAATCAAATTGTTAAAAACTTGAATGATTTTCTCTTGGTCAACCAACACGTTCACCTCATGAGTCGGCAATTCGCTTTCTAACACCAAACCTTTTACTTTTGCTTTATCTTCAAAATTAGAGATAACCTCTTTGACAAGATTGAGCATATTCACTTTTGTCTTAAAAAGCTCTAATTTACCTTTCTCGATCTTAGAAATATCTAATACGGCATTAATGATGTTTCCTAGCCGATCGATATTAACCAAAGACTTTTCTAGATAGCTTTTTTGTTTTTCCGATACCTCGCCCAAAAGCCCATCCGTTATCTGGCAAATACTTTCCCGGATTATGGTTAACGGTGTTCGCAGCTCATGCGAAACATTACTAACAAATTCATCTTTCAGATGGTCGAGCTGTTTTAATTTTTCATTTTTCTTCTCAAGTTCTTTATAAAGAAATTTAATACCTTCATTGGTCTTTTGGTTGGCCCAAGACTGATCCTCTAACTCTTTCTTGAGTTTCAGGATTTCTTCCTTGGTTCTTTTTATTTCGAAGCCTTCGGCTATCTTTTGGGTCATTTTAAAAAAGTGGTATATTCTTACCGACCTTTTCCTTTCCAAAGACATTAAGGAAGGTTAGCATCTCGCCCTCACTTTCCTTAGAAAAATTTCCAGAGGAAGTGAGGACTGCCCCAGTTTCCTCTGAAGATGTTTTAAGGAAAACAGGGGGCGACGATTGTTCTCTTAAGAAAACCCTGTTTAGAGGAACAATCGTCAATAACTTTTGGTTTTAGGGAGCAAATTTTTTATTGCTTCTAAGACGGGCTCACAATCGACTGTCTTAACACAATAATCGTCGCTTCCGGCTTTACGGGCCCTGCCGGCATCCACGGCATCCACGAAACCCGTCAGCATAATGACTTTTACACTGTCTTTATAAAGTTCTTTGATCTTTTGACAAGTTTCAAAACCATCCATCCCTGGTAAACGTGTATCCAAAATCACGATACCTACCTTCGTTTCTTTGATTTTCTCAAGACCCTCTTCTCCGCTCTTGGCCACTAAAAAATCACAAGGAATTCCTTTGGTCTTAAAAATTTCCTTGATTAATCTTGCGTCGGCCTCATTATCATCAATAATCAAAACTTTGGTCGTCATGGCCATTATTTTCTACTTTCTACTTGTAGAGTTTCTAAACAAAATCTTTCAATCTTTTTCATTGTTTTTATGAACCCGTCAAAATCCACGGGTTTTTGAAAATAACGGTGTGTTTTAGGGTTATAATCTTGAACGATATTTTCGTGGCCCGCTGATCCGGTGAGAATCGCAACGGGAATTTTGATTAATACGGGATCACTTTTAATCCTCATCAATAAGTCAATCCCGCTTATTTTTGGCAAATTCAAATCCAATATAATAATATCCGGACTAACAGCTTGGGTAAATGGACCCTGCCTATAAAGAAATTCCATGGCCTCTTCGCCGCTTTTAACAGTAGAAAAATTGTTCTTTAAGTTTAATTTTTGGAAGGCCTCTTTGACTAAGCGCCTATCCCCTTCATTATCCTCAACATACAGAATATTTAATCTTTTTTCTTCCATTTTAATCTCCATCTTTGGGCAGTTTAACCACCGTTAGCCAAAAATCTTCAATGTGTTTGACCACGCTCATAAATTGAATAAAATCGACCGGTTTTTTAATATAACAATTGGCATGGTAATTGTAGCTTTTTATAACATCTGTTTCGGCGTCTGAAGTGGTCAAGATCACAACCGGGATTCTTCTTAAATTTTCATCTTCCTTGATTTCTTTTAAAACTTCCCGGCCGTCTTTCTTGGGAAGGTTCAAATCAAGAAGGATAATGTCGGGACGTACCGCCTCTTTGTATTTTCCTTGTTTATGTAAAAA
>CAYJRN010000010.1:40438-42206 GCA_964372915.1 uncultured Planctomycetales bacterium | reverse complement strand
CGACGATTGTTCTCTTAAGAAAACCCTGTTTAGAGGAACAATCGTCAATAATGAGCGGCCCAAAATTATTGATACCGCAGCGCCTCAACGGGTTCTAAGTTTGCCGCCTTGAAGGACGGATAAATCGTGGCGAGGTAACTGATGATGACGGCCGCGCTCACGATCATCAAGACATCGCTTAACTGCAACAAAACCGGCAAACGGTCAATATAATAAATTTCCTGAGGCAGTTTGATGAACTGATAGGTCTTAAGGACCCAACATAAGAACATTCCGCCCAGCAAGCCCCAAAACGTCCCCACGACGCCGATGGCAAGCCCCTCCATCATAAAAATATTGCGGATGGATTGTTTGGGAACCCCGATGGACTTAAGGATCCCAATATCCTTGATCTTGCTTGTGACCGTCACGATCAACGTACTCACGATGTTGAATGAAGCCACAAGAACAATGAGCGTCAAGATAATAAACATCGCGAATTTCTCAAGCCTCAAGGCCGCAAAGAAATTCCGGTTCTGATCGATCCAGGTGCGCACGGAATATTTAAAACCGATAAGATCGTGAATTTTTTCCTTAATCGCCGGAGCCGCGTAAACATTATCGAGTTTAACGGCAATCCCCGTGACCTGATCTTGGGAAAGATGAAAAATTTCCTTGGCTTTATTGCTGGAAACAAGTACGAGATTCATATCGTAATCATACATCCCCGAGGTAAAAATACCGGCGACCTTGAATTTATAACGCCAATCTTCCCCCGCAACGCCGGAGGCCGGCGCGATAATCGTCAGCTCATCGCCGACGTTATATCCATAAAAGAACGCGAGTTGGCTCCCGATGATGATCCCCTCAGAGGTTAGATTTTCTATTTTACCCGATTGCAAATACTCGTTGACCTTGGTGACCGTGGCCTCGGTCGTTGGGTTAACGCCTCTTAAATTTAAGCCCATCGCCTGCTTGCCGTCCTCTAAGAAGACGTTGCCATGAATGTAATCGGTCGAGCTCTTGATTCCGGGAATATCGTTCACTATCTTTTGCAAGACCTCAAAGCCCTTCAGGCCATTTTCTTTTTCAATGACGATGTGAGCGTTGGTCCCGACAATCTTCTCGCGCAGGTCATGGTCGAATCCGGTCATGACGCCGATGACCACCAAGAGCGCCATCACGCCAATCGCCACTCCGGCAATTGAAATAAAACTGATGGTAGACACAAAACGATCTTTCCTCGCGGTCAAATAACGATAACTGATCCAGGATTCGTAGTTCATAAACTTCAGCGGATAGCGGATAGCGGTAAAGTTTTTTAAAGATCTTTTATCACTAACCGCTGACCGCTATCCGCTGCTCTAAAGGTTTCAACAACGGAAACAAAATCACGTCCCGAATTGATGGCGCGTCCGTCAAAAGCATGACCAGCCGATCAATGCCAATGCCTAAGCCTCCTGCCGGCGGCATCCCGTATTCCAAGGCCTGGATAAAATCCTCGTCAATGGCGCGGTTACCGGTCTCAAGATCATCTTCCAGATCCTCCATTAATCGCTTCTTTTGTTCCTGAGGATCATTGAGTTCCGAATAGGCATTCCCGACTTCCAGGCCGGCAATAAAACATTCAAATCTCTCCGCGATGAACGGTTGATCGGGCTTAGTTTTTGCCAAAGGAGAAAGAAACGCGAAATATTCCGTCAGGAATAACGGGTTGGCGGTTGCTTCTTCATCCAGCAATTCCTCGATGATCTTCATAACGCCTGAACGGGTCAATTTGTCGATGTTC
>CAYJRN010000010.1:0-40338 GCA_964372915.1 uncultured Planctomycetales bacterium | reverse complement strand
CAGCAATTCCTCGATGATCTTCATAACGCCTGAACGGGTCAATTTGTCGATGTTCACGCGTCCCTTTTTCGCCTTGAGCTTGCCCAGCATCGTCTGGGCGTTATCATCGGCATCGATATCAAATCGCTCTTTCACGATCTTTGCGAACGAACGGCGTCCCCACGGCGGAGTAAAATCGATCTCGCGGCCCTGATAGGTGACTTTATAAGAGCCCGTGATCTCTTTTGCCAAGGAACTCACCATCTCTTCAGTCAAAACCATCATGTCATTCATATCGCCGTACGCCTGATAAACCTCGAGCATCGTGAATTCCGGATTATGCCTTGTAGAGATTCCTTCATTTCGAAAATTACGGTTGATTTCATACACTCTTTCCAATCCTCCAACGAGCAATCGCTTCAAATAAAGCTCGGGTGCTATGCGCAGGAACACTTCCATATCATAGGCATTGTGCACGCTCTTAAAAGGACGGCCGCGGGCGCCGCCCGCCATGGGCTGCAACATGGGAGTTTCCACCTCCAAAAATTCACGCTGATCAAGGAAAGCGCGGATCAAGGAAACGATCTTGCTGCGCTTAATAAAAATATCTCTGACGGAAGGATTGACAATGAGATCGACGTAACGCTGGCGGTAGCGGATCTCGACGTCCTTAAGGCCATGCCACTTTTCCGGTAAAGTCATTAAGGACTTAGAGAGCACGGTGACGTTTAAAACCTTAACGCTCTCTTGGCCGGTATGAGTTTTAAAAAGATTGCCTTCAATTCCAATGATATCGCCGATATCGAGCTCTCCGACAATCTCAAAACTTTGCGTGCCTACAACATCGGCCTTGATATAGAGCTGGATCTTGGCCCCTTGGCCTTGCAGATCCATAAAGCAGGCCTTTCCATGTTTGCGGTTGGCCACGATGCGGCCGGCCAAAATGACTTTTTTGCCTTCTTTGAAAGATGTCAGAACGTTTTTGACGTCTTGCGAAACGTCGAATTTTCCCCCGTAAGGATTGACGCCTTTATTTTTAAGCTTGTTGAGCTTTTCAATCCTAACATTTTTGATTTCATCGACTTCCATGCGGAGCGCCTTCTTGACTATTACTATTATTATTTATAATTACAGGATTTAATCATATGACCAGTCGGGCAGTTTTAGGATACCTCTCCCGACTGGTCATCCTGAAGCCCGAAGGGCGAAGGGTCCTTCGTCGCTCCGCTCCTCAGGATGAGCCATCGGGTAAGGTGGTCTAAAAACTACCCGACGGCTCAATTATATAGAAAAAGGCTGGGGGTGTCAATCAAAGACTAGATTTTACGGCGGGGAAAAGCGAAAATTGATGATTTTACAGAGGCGGCGACCTTACGCTTTTTTATCAAAATTTCCTTCTGTTTTCTTGATAATGCCTTAACGGCGATTTCTCTTAAGAGCGCCTGAGTCCGGCCCAATAAGGATTCATGGTAGATGAGCTTGACCGGCCGGCGAGCCCGGGTGAAACCGGCTCCTTTACCGTCATTATGCGTCTTAATCCGTCGTTGAATATCCTTTGTAATCCCCGTATAGAGCTTTCCGTCGTTGCATTGAAGGATGTAAAGAAACCATGGCTCAAGGGCCTGCCCCGCCAGAGGCGGGGCAGGCGCAGAGTCGAGCTCTTCCATCTTATTTTCCATCCCCTTGATCATCCGCAAGTAGGGAGACTTCATGATTTCATTTTGATCGCGGCCAAAACCGCCCGGTTATCCTCGGAAATAATGACCAGGCGGCTGGTTCTCTCACCGCTGGCCACACTGCCGTAGATCAGTGTCATGTCGATCCCCGCCTTTGCGATTCTTTGAGATAAGCCTTGCAGAGTTCCGGGCTTGTTGTCAATAGACACCAGGACCACTTCTTCTTCCCGCAGATCGTATTTTTTAGTCTTTAGTAACTTTTGGGCCCGGTCGTTGTCCTCGGACACGAACATAATGACGCCCTTGTTATCAACGGCGTAGGCGCAAACGGCAATCAGATTGATTCCCGAAGAAGAGATGACTCCCGTCACTTCGGCCAGCGTTCCCACGTGATTATCGACGGTCACGACCAGTTGTTTGTTTAAATCGGCACGAATCATAGGTCCCTCCTAAATGAGCACATAAGTTACGGAGTCCCGCATTTGCGGGACGACGTAACTTATAAGTGCGAATTTACCCCAAAGCCGCGACGAGTAGAAGCGGCGTGGGGTCTCAAGCCGCAACGATACAAATCCCTGATTGATCGGCAAGCCGGATACAGGCCTCTCGATTGATCAAGAGCGTCTTTTGGGCCTCCACGGCAAGACATCCGACCCTGGCTCGAATCATTGTTTGAATGGTTCGCGGGCCGATCACGGGAACGTCGAATCGATTGTCCTGTTTGGGTTTGGCGACTTTCACAACAACGGCACCCTGACGGGCAATGGTCCCCCCGCGCAAAATCGTACGGTCGGTCCCTTCCATCGCCTCAATGGCAACAATGGCCTTGTCTTTCACCACCACCGTCTGCCCCACATCGAGCGCCCCCATCGCCTTGGCAATCCCAACGCCAAAATCGATATCGGCGAGTTCCTTTAAGGTCGGCGCCCGCTTAGTCAAAGTTCCTTTCGGCGCCAGATGATCCGTCAAAAGAAATGTCGAATCCAGTAGTTCCATCCCTTGAGTCTTCAATTTGTCAGCGACAGCCGAAAAAATCGTATCGGCCTTGCGGTCTTTAAGCGCGGCGAACAATTGTTCAAACTCACCGTCAAGTCTCATGCGTTCATCAAAAAGATTTTCGGGATTGACCTGACCGGCCATGATGACTCTTTGGACGCCTTCTTTTTGAAAAAATTCAAAAAGTTTCTTAAGTTCTCCTGGCCCTACCCAAAATATTCTATCGACGAACATTTTAAGCCACAAAGACGCGTCACCTTTGATGGCCGCCGCTACAATTCTAAGGTTCTTCGTCTTGGCCTGACGGGCAAAAAGTATGGGGAACTGACCGTTGCCGGCAATAAGACCTAATGTTTGACCGAAAGTAGACATATTTTTAGGGTATAACCTACAGGCGGACAGCGTATAGCGGTTAGCGTATAGTGGTAAAGTTTTTTAAAAAAGACCTTTTATGACTAACCGCTGTTCGCTATCCGCTATCCGCTGAAATTAACTGCACAGCCCGCGCTTTGAGGTCTTGGCGAAAAATATGAGATGTTCGATTTCCGCAGAGGCAGGAAGTTCTTCTGCAATCTTTTCCAAAGCATGGGTTTTAGAAAGTCCGCTGTGGAACAAGATCTTGAATGCTTTACGCAAAAGCTTGATCGTCTCCACCGGAATCTTGGCCCGCTTCAGTCCCACGGAATTGAGACTGTAAACAGTCGCTGGATGACCGTCGCACATAGAAAAAGGAGGGATATCCTGAACCACTTTAGAACAGCCGCCCACGATCGACAATCGGCCCAGCCGCACGAACTGATGAACCGCGGTTAATCCTCCGACGACGGCATTGTCTTCTAAGGTTACGTGCCCGGCCAGAGTAGCATTGTTAGCCATCACGCAATGGTTGCTGATGACGCAGTCATGGGCCACGTGGGAATAGGCCATCAAGAGAGTATTGTTGCCGATCGTGGTCTTACCGCCGCCTTCGGGGGTTCCGGGATTGATCGTGACATACTCGCGGATAATGTTATTTTCGCCGATATAAAGATAAACCGGGCTGCTGCCGTTAAATTTCTTATCCTGAGGAATACTGCCGATGACGGCACCCGTAAAGACCTGGCAATTCCTGCCGATCGTTGTATTCCCTTGAATAACGCAAAAATTTCCGATCTGGCAATTTTCGCCGATCGTAACATTCTTCTCAATAATGGAATACGGACCCACGATACTTCCCGCCCCAATTCTGGCTTCAGGATGCACGAGGGCCGTCTTGTGAATGGTCACAGCGCTCAAGTCTTGGCCTTTCTCATTTTTCATACAGAAAACATTTTAACCCAGGAATGAGGCATCTGTAAAGGAAAACATCATATCGGCTTCGGCGGCCACTTCCTGGCCCACTTTAGCCACCGCCCGGATCTGAGCGGTTTGGGATCGATCACGAACCACTTCCACCTCGAGAATCAACTGATCGCCGGGAATCACGACCCGGCGAAACTTGACATTATCAACCGACATAAAAAACGCCACTTTACCGCGATGCTCTTCATTGGTCAAAACCGCGACACCGGCCGTCTGGGCCATGGCCTCGATCATCAAAACCCCGGGCATGATAGGACGCGAAGGAAAATGTCCTTGAAAAAAGTTGTCGTTCACCGTCACGTTCTTGATGCCTATGGCCTTCTTGCCCCGCTCCAGTTCAATCACCTTATCCACCAACAGAAACGGATACCGATGAGGAAGAATCTTCATAATCTCCTGGATGTCGATTTCTCTCTTGCCTTTCGGTGGATAAAAACTCGCATGAACGCCGGCTTCGAATTTCTCTTTTTGCTGCTGGATTTTTTTAAGCAAGGCGATGTTGAGCGTGTGTCCACTTTTGACCGCATAGATATGTCCACGGATGGGCATCCCCAAAAGATACAAATCGCCGATTAAATCCAAAACCTTGTGGCGCGCGAATTCATCCGGAAACCTTAAGGCGTTCTCCTTCACGCCCTTCTGCCCGACGACCAGCGTGTTCTCGTACGTAGCACCTTTCCCCAAACCCATTTTCTTGAGTTCCTCCGCCTCCTTCTCTAAACAAAAAGTACGGCAGGGGGCGATGTCTTTTTCAAAGACGTCCCTTTCAATACACGCCGAGAAAAACTGCGCGCGTAAAACCGGATGCGCATAATCCAAAAGATAAGAAATCTTAAAATCTTGCGCCGGAGTCATAAAGATGGCGGAACCGTTTAATTCAACACCGATGGGTTCTTGGACGTTAAAATATTGTCGAAGAGAATTCTGCTCTACCATCCCCGCTCTTTTGAACCCTCGCAAAAATTCAATACCGCTGCCATCCAAGCCCGGGAGCTCGTTACCGTCAAGTTCGATCTTCAGGTTATCGATGCCAAGACCACTCAAAACACTCATCAGATGTTCGACGGTATGAATAGCCGCCGCCCCTTGAGCGATCGTCGTGCAGCGGGGGACAGCCGTATCGACCAGGACACTTGCGATGTTGGCAGAAAAAATGGGACGCCCGGCAAGATCTATCCGCTCGAACATGATCCCACGATTCGGCGGGGCGGGTTTAAAGACGGCCTTGACTTTATTGCCCGTATGCAGCCCAATCCCAGACAAGGAAAATTCTTTCGCAATGGTTCGTTGGCGCTCGTTCATCATTTTGACACTTTCGGCGGCCCGCCCAAGCGGGCCGCTCAGTGTAACAACCCTGAGCAAACCCCGGACTTCAGTCCGGGGTGCGTCGAAGGGTTGACTTTTTCAATTTCGATTCCAGTTCGGCGATGCGCTTGCCCATCGTTTGAATCGTCTCCACGTATTTAGGCAAACGCTGAAGATGGGCATTGACTTTTTTGGCCGTTTCGTGCTCCTTAGCCGGATATCCCGAAACGGTTGCGCGCGGCGGGATAGACTTAGTGACTCCCCCCTGCGCCATAACAACAGCCCCTTCCCCGATCGTAAGGTGCCCGGCGATCCCTGCCTGCCCCGCCAGAATCGCCCCGTCACCGATGGTGACACTCCCGGAGATTCCAGCCTGCGCCAAGATCAAACAATTCTTGCCAATGATACAATTGTGGGCGATGTGAACGAGATTGTCGATTTTAGTGCCGGAACCGACTACCGTTTTACTAAGACGCGCCCGGTCGATCGTGACATTGGCTCCGATCTCGACGTCATCCCCGATTTCCACCGTCCCCATCTGTGGGATCTTAAGGTGCGCCCCTTGTTCCGTCGCAAAGCCGAACCCGTCGGCACCGATGACCGCGCCCGAATGGATAATGACCCGATCCCCAATCACAATTTTTTCGCGGATCGTTGTATTGGGATAGATGAGGCAACTCTTGCCGATTTTCGCGGCGGTTCCTATGGTACAGCCGCCATAGATAATCGTTCCGGCGGAAACTTTCGCGTTCTTTTCAATAACGGTGTATGGGCCCACGGCGACATCTTTTCCTAACTGGGCATCGTCCGCAATGATCGCGGTTTTATGAATCCCCTTAAAATGTTTTATCGCGCTTTCCGCAAAAAGAACAGTCACTTTGGCAAAGGCGAGCGAAGGATTATCCGTCCGGATGATGGATTTCCCCGGGACCATCATCCCTCGAGGCGTGATGATGGCCGAGGCCAAAGTCTTTTCGGCAAACGAGAAATACTTCGGGTTGGCCAGAAAAGTGAGGGCCCCTTTTTTACCATCCTTGATCTCGCAAAGATCACTGATGACAAGCTTTCCGTCTCCAACCAGCTCGCCTTCCGCCAACTTGGCAATCTCAAATAAAGTTTTGCGCATACTCAAATAACCCCCAATGGCTCCTCTACCATAACATAGAGCCCCGCCCCGCATCTAGCGGGGCGGGGCTCTATGCGAAAATTTAAAAATAGTTACTTCTTGTTGCCGCTGGTGCTATCATTCAAAACTTTAAGAATTTTCTCCGTCTGATTCATATCCGAATTTCCGTAAATGAGAACCCGGTCATTAAGAATCATGGTGTACTTTTCCTTCTCGGCGAAATCCTTGACCACCTTCTCAATTTCCTGAAGGATTTCCCTAATCTTCTCATCGCGCTGTTTGCGCAGTTCAGTCTGCTGCTGATTATCAAACTCCAAAAGCGCCTGGCGATCCTTCTCCATCTGATCTTGCAGTTTGGCCTTCTCGTCCTCTTTCAAAAGGGCCAACTTTGCCTGCGCATCCTTGATCTTCTGAAGTTTGGCATCACGCGCCTCCTGATACTTACTGTGCTTCTCTTCCAAAACCTTATCATATTCTTTGGTCTTAGTGTATTCATCGAAGAGACGACTCAAGTCGACATAAGCGACTTTCCCTTCCATCTGAGCCTGCGCTTTTGTGCTCATCAATAAAACCGACAACAATAATACCGCGAATAATCTAAAACTTTTCACGAAACTCCTCCCGTCATTTTTCCTCCCCACTTTGCTTTTATAAGCGGGGAGGAGGTCCGCCCTTGGCGAGATTTCGCCCCAAATTGGGGCGGACTCGCCCTTAAAGATTTAAAGGGGCGGCCTTTTTTAAAAACCACGGCTGACGCTGAAATAAAACTTGCCCGACCGATGCTCCTCCCCCGGCTCATCATTCAAAGGATAGCCGTAATCCAAGTTGATGGGACCGATGGGAGTTTTAACCCTTAAACCAAAACCTGCGCCCGCTTTAAATTCGTCTGAACCAATGTCTTGGACCTTGGACCAAACGTTACCAACATCAAAAAATGTGGCGAGTTTCAAAAACTCAACGAGCGGAACCGTGTACTCAATATTCCCAACCAGCATACTCTTACCGCCCAGAGGATCCGCTGTCACCGGATCCAGAGGGCCCACGCGGCGTTCGTTATAACCTCTGACGGTGCGCGCGCCCCCGATGAAGAACCGCTCAAAGATTGGCACCGAATCAGCATCGCCGTAGGATTCCACGATACCGATACGGCCTCGTAATTCCAACACGGAATCGAATTTGAGCGGAATATCATAACTGGCATTACTCTGCAGGCGATAAAATTCCTTATCACCGCCTAAATATTTACCGGCGATATCCGTAGAGCCGCCCAGATATAAACCCTTCATGGGATTAAAAACGCTGTCGCGGGTATCACGATTGATGTTAAAACCAATGACGCTGATCGCATTCTTCCCGACTTCTCTTTGCAAATCCGCGGTGGCCCCGCTATCCAGATTCCCGATTTTGACGACTTCTCTGGTCAAGATAGTTCCCGCGTGCACGTACTCTGAAATCTCTTTTCCAAAACGTAAATCCCCGCCGGTCCTGGTTTCATCATAGCCATACCCGACGTCACGCTCGCGGGTGCGTTCGGAACGGTAGACATCGAATCCGCCGGAGATCGGATAATCAAAAAGCCAGGGTTCGGTAAAACTCAAACTCTGATTGCTCCGGAAGGACCCGGTTTCCGCACGCAGCGAAAGGTTTTGGCCTCCGCCCGTGAATGTGGGCCAATTGCTGAAGTCAAAATTCTTCTGCTCAATCTCCACAAAACCAATCAGTTGGTCTACCGTCGAATAACCGCCGCCGAAACTTAAAGACCCGGTTTTCGCTTCCTTGACTTGGACGACCAAATCTTTCTTGTCTTCCTCTTTGGTATCTTCCACATCGTAACTCACATCCTCAAAATACCCCAAGTTCTTGAGTCTTTCTTTGCTGCGGCGTAATTTGGCCCCGTCAAACCGGTCACCGGGATAAAGTCGGATCTCCCGACGGATCACAATATCGCGGGTACGGGTGTTGCCTTCAATTTTGACCTTATCGACATAGGCGAGGTTGCCTTCATCCACGTTCAGTTTGATTTCAACCTTGCCCGTATCGGGGCTAAGCGAGGTGGTTTCCTGCACATTGGCAAAAATGTGACCACGGTCAAAATACAGCGTGCGGATTTCGCCTAAGTCTATTTCCAGCTTTTCGCGGCTAAAGACAGAATCGAGCTTAATCTGTTTCATCGCGTTTAAAATTTCGGCCGGTGTCACCACGCTGTTACCGGAGGTCGTAATGTCTCCCACATAATACCTTTTGCCTTCCTCAACATTGATGACGACATCAATCCGCCCTTTCCCCACTTCTTGAATATTGTAACCGGCCTTGATGTCGATGAACCCCTCTTTTTCATAGAATGACTTGACGCGCTGCATGTCTTCTTCCAGAAGATCTTTTTTCAGGTAACCCGCATTTAAAACCCAGGCGTTTCTGGTCTTGATCGCCCGGATAATCTTGCGGGCCGGAAAGGCCTTGCACCCGACGACTAAGATCCTCCGAATCTTGGTGCGATAACCTTCATTGATGACAAAATGCAGTTTTGCTTTATTGGTCGCCGCATCGATGGTGCTTTGAGATTCAACGGTCGCGTCCGTCATTCCCTTCTTCGCATATAACTCCTCGATGGTCTTCACGTCATCTTTGAGGTCCTTGTTGTCCAAAAACTTTCCTTCCTTGGTCTTGATCTTACCAAGCAGAGCGTGAGATTTCTGATAACGGGTTTTGGAGAAAGTTATTTTGTCCACAATGGGTTTTTCGGTTAAAAGAATGACGACCTTAAAGCCGCCCTGAAAATCCTGGCGGTCAATGCTCACATCGGAAAAGTATCCCGTATTGTAAAGACGTTTCAAATCATCGCTGATGACCACCTGTAAGTAAGGGTCTCCCACGCGGATTTTGATTTTGGAAAGGATGGTAGAAACCCCGATCGTTTTGTTGCCCTTAACTTCAATGGCTTTAACGGTTTTGGTCTCTTCTGGAGGAATCTTTTCCTCGAGGGCAACGGCTTCTTGCGTGCCCAACAACATTGGGGGCGCGGAGGAATTTTTCTCATTGGGATTTTGGGCTTCGGCGGCCAAGACCCTCAAAGAAAATAGGCTCAAAAGCACGACGAGCAAAAAAAATCTGACTTTAAACATGGTCTGATTATAAAGTTATTGTGAAGGCATGTCAATCGACATGTGCAAGATTTTCAAAGCGCATGTACTCTTTAATAAAAGCAAGCTTCACCGTTCCCACGGGGCCGTTTCTTTGCTTGGCCACGATGATTTCGGTAATGCCTTTATTCTCTTCCGTGGGATTGTAATATTCCTCGCGCATTAAAAGAACCACCAGATCCGCATCCTGCTCGATGGCGCCGGACTCTCTTAAATCCGACAACTGGGGCCTATGGTCCTGGCGGCTTTCGACCGCCCGCGACAACTGGCTGATGGCGATGATGGGGATATTCAACTCGCGCGCCAAGGCCTTGATGGAGCGGGAAATCTCCGAAATTTCCTGCTGGCGGCTGTCGGTCTTCATGGAACTGCGCATGAGCTGCAGATAATCCAAAACAATGAGTTGAATATTGTGATTGGCTTTAAGCCGGCGCGCCTTAGCCCGTAACTCCAGTGCCGAAATCGCCGGCATATCATCGATGAAGATCATGGAATTGGATAACTTTCCGGCGGCAGCGGTGAGTTTCGGCCAATCCGAAGGCGAAAGAAATCCCGAACGCACTTTATGCGCATCCACGCGGGCGTGGGAACAGAGCATTCTCTGCACAAGCTGTTCCTTAGACATTTCGAGACTAAAAAAAGCGACCGGCAGCTTCTTTTCAAGCGCCGCATGCTCCGCCATCGAAACGGCAAGAGAACTTTTTCCCATGGAAGGACGTCCGGCCACGATCACCAGATCCGAGCGCTGTAGGCCTGATGTCATCTTATCGAACTCAAGAAATCCCGTTGGGATACCGGTGATGTATTCCTTACGCTGATACAGCGTATCGATTGTTTCAATGGCGCTTTTGATAAGATCTTTGATGTGGACCGCGCCCTGACGCTGCCTAAGGTCAGCGATCTCAAAAATCAGCCGTTCCGCGCGGTCCACAAGCTCAGGGACGTTATCCTTCGACTCATAACTTTCATTGATAATCTGCGTTGCGTTTTTAATGAGCATCCGCTGGATGCCTTTTTCCCGCACGATACGCGCGTAATGCTCCACGTTGGCAGCGCTGGGCACGTAATCAATAATCGACGCCAGATACGACACGCCTCCTACTCGCTCCAAAAGCCCGTCGCTTTTGAGCTTGTCGGAAAGAGTGATCAAATCAACATTCTTGTGATTGTTATAAAGGGAAATGGCGGCGGAATAGATATGCCGGTGGGTTTCTTCATAAAACCAAGAATCATCGAGGATCTCAAGCGCCAAGCCAATAGCCTCGGCATCAATCAGCATGGAACCCAGTACCGATTTTTCGGCATCGACGTTCTGCGGGGGAACTCTTATTTCTTGACTACCCATAGCCTGACTTTTGCTGTGACCTCGGGATGAAGATGGATGAAAACCTCATAGGTACCCAGTTCGGTAACGGGCTTTTCCAGGACAATCGATTTCTTGTCGATCGCGTGGCCTTCTTCTTTGAGGGCCACGGCGATGTCGCTTTCGCTCACCGATCCGTACATCTTTTCAAGGTCATTGACTTCGACGTTGATTGTGCACGACACCTTGGATAATTTTTCGGCGAATTCCTTTGCCTCTGCCTTAATCTTTTCTTCCTGGGCGAGCCTTTGGGCCTTCTGCGACTCAATTCTTTTTAAGTTCCCCGGAGTCGCGGGAAAGGCAAGCTTTTGAGGAAAAAGGAAATTGCGCGCGAAGCCGTCCTTCACCTTCACAACGGCACCGACTTTTCCCACCTTTTCTACGTTTTGACTTAATATGACTTCCATCGGCTGTTTCCTCTTTTAGGGTTAGCTCTTATCTCTTTTTAACGCCGACCTGCAGCAAGCTCAAGAATCTTGCCCGGCGGATCGCGACGGTCAACCCTCTTTGCTGCTTCGCCGAAATCCCGGTGATGCGACGGGAAATAATCTTGCCTCGGTCGCTCACGTATTTCTGCAAAAGCGAAACGTTCTTATACTCTATCTTTGTTCCTTTGGGGATCTGATAACGGATGATACGGCTGGCCCTGGAAGCGGCAGCACCAGCGGGATCTCGTTCCCGGCGGGAGGTTCTAAGCGATTTTTTTTTACTATTAAACGGTTTCTTGTACTCTGCCATGGTGCGACTCCTCTTATGAGCACCTGACTTATGGAGCATATCACGCGATATAAGTCAGAGTGCGAATTAGACCCAGCACTTATTTTATTAACAAGCTATTTTTTATTTCATTATCACTGCACTTAGTAAAATAAGTGCTGGGTGAAATTCGTCCTTACAACTTAGCTTCACTGACGTTCGCTAAGTTGTAGTCTCATTTCACTCCTCCCACGCCATATCGTCGGCCTTGACATCGTCGGTCTTGACCTCTGCGCCGGCTTGTTCGACAACGGGTTCTTCGCTCGAGCTTACGGCCTCAACGCCACCGCCGGCGCTGCCACCCGGGCCCACAGATTTACCGCTGCCGGAGCCCAAGAACTGGATACGCTCGGCGCGGACATCGATCGTCGTGCGCTTTTGGCCGTCATTGGTTTCCCAAGAACGGGACTGAAGACGTCCTTCAACAAAAACCGGACGCCCTTTGTGCAAATACTGATTGCAGACTTCCGCCTGCTTATCCCAAGCGGCGACGGTAATAAAACAGGTGTCTTCTTTCCATTCCCCGCTTTTATCTTTGTACTTACGGTTGACCGCCAGCCGTAAATTGGCAACGGCGACCCCGGAGGACGTATATCTTAATTCTGGATCCTTGGTAAGATTTCCAATCAGAAGCACTTTGTTGAGGCTAGCCATATGCGACTCCTCCCAAATTTATATAGTCACGTTGAAGATCGAGAAACGCAGCATATTCTCATTGAGCCTCAAAAGATCGCGGATACCGGAGACGGAGGCCCCGCCCCCTTCAAAGTTAATGAGATAATAGGTCGCTTCTTGGCATCTCTTGATAGGAAAATTCATTTTTAATTTATCCTGCCAGACTTGGCCGTTGATCACCTTGGCTCCGCCTTTCACCACGCAATCGGTCGCGTGTTTAAAAATCGATTCTTTTTCTTCCTGCGGTAATTGGGAATTCACAATGACCATGAGCTCATACTTATTCATCATTTTTTCCGTCATTTTTCCGCCCGCCATAATTTTTGGCGGGACGAGGTTCGCCCAATATTATGTATCAAGAGGCGACCTCTTGTTGAATTGATCCATTGCTTTTGCAACCCCCTCGCTCAGCCAGGACGTACAACCGAGCGCGGCCTGCTGAACGAACTCATTTAATTCCTTTTTCTCTTTTGATGTGAAACCCGAAAGCACATAATCCACCGTTGCTTCTTTTGAATCGGCACCGCCGATGCCAAGCCTTAAGCGAGCGAATTCTTTCGTCCCCAACTCATGGATAACGGATCTAAGACCGTTATGCCCGCCCGAGGTTCCTCGGGCCCTTATCCTGATCTGGCCAAAATCCAAACTCAGATCATCGCACACCACCAGAAGATCAGCCGCTGCAATATCGAACTTTGCGCACATTTGACGAACGGCGATTCCCGAATGATTCACATACGTCGTTGGCTTAAGAAACCGGCACTGCTGGCTGCCAATTTTTCCGTACGCAACCAGCCCTTCGACTCCCGGCTCTTTGCCAAACTTCAATGTGTTTTGTCCGATAAGCTTATCGAGCACAAGGTACCCAAGGTTGTGACGCGTTTGGGAATATTCCTTGCCGGGATTTCCAATGCCAATAATTAACCGGGACACAACTCACCTGATAAAGTGGAGGAACTATTTACCTTCTGCCTTGGGCTTGGCTTCCTTGGGTTTGGCTTCCTCAGCCTTTTTACCCGTTGCCGGAGCTGCTTCGCCTTCCTTGGCCACCTTCGGCTTTTCCTTGATGACTTCGGGTTCGGTCGCGGCGGTTGCGGCCGCTTCCTCAGGTTTAATCTCCTTCATCGGCGGCGCCACGGTCACAACGATCTCATCCGCCTCACGTTTGGTGACAACCCCCGCCGGCAAAACCAGATCTTTAACGTAAATCTTGTCATCAATCTTTAAGGAACTGACATCCACTTCGATATGCTGAGGAATTTGGGTGGGAAGACAAACGACCTCCAGTTTCCAAATGTGCTGATCGAGAGCGCCTCCATCTTGCTTAACACCAATCGCCTCGCCTTTAGCCACCACAGCGACCTCAATCTGTATTTTTTCGGTGAGCGAAATGCGATGAAAATCAATGTGCAGGATATTGTCATTGACGGGATCAATCTGCAAATCCTTGGTGATGGCGGAATAATCGCGGAACTTGTTTTCCCCTTCCAGAACGTTGAGATGAAAGATAACATTCTCGCCCTTATGCGAGCGGGTGATTCTTTCAAAAATTTTTCTATCGACCTTGATGACCGTTGGGGGTTTACCCGCGCCGTACACAACGCCGGGGATATAGTTCCCGCGCCGGACGGCCTTGCTTTCTTTGGTCCCAACCTCTTCTCTTACCTGCACATCCAATTTGATTTCTTCCATTTTACCCTCAATGAGGCCGCCACTTATGGAACGATAGTGAACATAAGTGGCGAGCCGAATTGACCCAGCACTAATTTTGACGCAAAAATTAACCCTACAAAATTAGTGCTGGGTTGATCTCATCTCTAGCGCTTAGCTCACTTCGTTCGCTAAGCGCTAGACTCGTTCAACGTTTCACTTCATCAAATAAACAACTGATGGATTCTTCATTATGAATCCTTTTGATCGCCTCGGCGAGCAAAGACGCGACCGATAAAACCTTGACTTTAGGATTTTTTTTCGAATGAGACAGCGAAATACTATCCGTAATCACCACTTCCTTAAGGATTTTGCAATCACGGATGCGTGACAAGGCCGAGCCGGAGAGCACTCCGTGGGAGGCGGCGGCATAAACGGCCACAACGCCTTTCTGTTCCAAAGCCTCGATCGCTTCAATCATCGAACCGGCGGTCGCCACCATATCATCGACAATAATCGCGGTTTTGCCTTTTACGCTGCCTAAAATATGCATCACTTCGGTTTTTTCGGGGTTGTCCCGGCGTTTGTCCACGATAGCCAGACTCGCCGATAATCTTTTGGCGTAGGCCCGCGCCATTTTGATACCGCCCACATCCGGCGATACAACGACGAGGTTCTTAAATTTTTTATTGTCAAAATAATCGCATAAAATATTGATCGCGTACAGATGATCCACGGGAATATCGTAAAAGCCTTGGATCTGCGGGGCATGCAAGTCCATGGTTAAAACCCGATTCGCGCCGGCCGCTACGATGATGTTGGCCACGAGTTTCGCTGTGATCGGAACGCGCGGTTGATCCTTTCTATCCTGCCGCGCATATCCGTAATAGGGAAGCACCGCTGTGATGCGGTCCGCCGAAGCGCGCCGAGCCGCATCGATGAGGATCAGAAGCTCCATCAAATGATCGTTGGTGGGAGGGCAGGTGGACTGAATGATAAACACGTCCTTGCCGCGGATGTTCTCTTTGATCTGGACTCTGATTTCGCCTTCGCTAAAGCGCCCGACAAAAACTTCCGTTGGCGGCACATCCAAAATTTGACAAATCTTTTTGGTTAAATCCCCAGAAGCATTCCCAGAAAATATCGCCAAACCGTTCATCCGCGTTTTCTCCTTAAAATTCTAGCCGGAACTCCCACGGCAATCCCGCCGTCCGGAACGTTTTTGCCCTTCGTCACTACACTCCCCGCGCCGGTTATCGCTTTTTTTCCGACCGTCAGCGGCGCCACCAGAACAGAATCCGAACCAATAAAAGCTTCGTCTTTGATGATCGTTTTGTTCTTATCCTTCCCGTCGTAATTGGCGGTGACGACTCCGGCGCCGATGTTCACATAAGAACCCACGACCGTATCGCCCAAAAAACTAAAATGCTTCATCAAGGTCCGCTCGCCGATCATGGTCCGGGACACTTCCGTGAAATTCCCGATCTCCACGCCATTGGCGATCTTTGTCCCGGGACGCAATCTCGCAAAAGGGCCTATACTGCAGTTCTTTCCAATCGTAACGTTATTTTCAATGACCGTGAACGGTTTGATGGTCGTGTCGCGCCCGATCTTCGCGTCGGCGGCCACATAGGTGTTCTGTGGATCCACAATCCCGACGCCGTTTTCCATAAACTTTTTAAGAATCCTGCGGCGCATCAGGTTTTCTGCCACACTCAAATCCTCGCGGTCGTTGATCCCCAACCCCTCGCGCGGATCGTCGGTCCTAACAGCGCAAACACCCAAGCCTTTTTTCACCAGAAGATCAACAATATCCGTGAGATAAAATTCTTTTTTCTTCAAGTTGAGCCGGACGCTTTTAAGTCCGCCGAAAAGCTCGCGCGCCTTAAAACAATAAACCCCTGTATTGATCTCCGTGATTTCTCTTTCCTCCAGGCTTGCGTCTTTTTCTTCACGGATCGCAACGACGTTACCCCCCGAATCGCGGATCATGCGGCCGTACCCTTGAGGCACAGAGACATGGGTCGTCAAAACCGTACAGGCGGCGCGAGAATCCCGGTGTTGTTCTATGAGTTTCTTGACCGTCTCGACTTTCACAAGCGGCGCGTCCCCGCAAAGAATGAGAACATCGCCCGCAAAAGAACTCAGTTGCGCCCCGGTGGTTTTCACGGCAGCCGCGGTACCCGACAACTTTTTTTGCACGACGATTACGAGACCTTTTCCAAGAACCCGGCGGACAACTTTCTCTTGATGCCCCAGAACCACATACACTTTCAAAGAACCAATTTGACGCGCCACATCAACAACGTACTGAATCATCGGTCTTCCGGCCACCGGATGCAGGACCTTAGGGATATCGGACTTCATCCGAGTCCCTTGACCCGCCGCCAGAATGATCGTTTTCAAATTCTTCATAAGGACCGTCTTGGCATTTCAACATATAGATGTACCACATCTGTCCCTGCCGCTATTTCCTTCGACGCGTTCGCTGCGCTCACTTGCTCAGGATGGTTCGCCGGCGGGCAGATGGTGAGCAAGGCAGATGCTTCTTGCATCTGCTGCGTCGAACCACTGCCCAGCCTGGGCTCGAACCAGGAAACCGAGATCCAAAGTCTCGTGTGTTACCAATTACACCACCGGGCAATACTTTGAAATCCCGAAAGAATTGTGTTGATGGTTTTTAAAACTGGTGGTTTTAATTTTAGAGGAACTAGCTCGGACTCTGACCTGCTTCCTTTCTGTAAGCGTTCAAAATCTTCGACTGTAGATATTCGCGAAATTGCTGGGTCACCGGGTGAGCGATATCGCGATGCTCGGATTTTGAATCCATATCCGTGGGGCTGACCGGCTGATCGACGATCGCCGGTAACGACGCCCCGCAATGACTGCAAAATTTGCTGCCTACTTCGTTCTTGAAGCCGCATTTCGGGCACGGCGACTTCATTTTTCTCGACGGCATTGCTATAAACAGGCCGCTGGTTCCCTGGATCACCTTGATATTTCGAATCACGAAAACGTTGTCGAAGGTTACGGTCGTATAGCCTTTAAGTTTCTTATCCTGCCCCTCCTTGAGAAAGACGCGAATTTCGGTAATTTCCATTGCTTTTGCCCCTTTTTAAAGCGTACGCACCACCCAAGTCTGCCGGTATTTTTTTTTAAAAAGAGCGTGCAATCTCTGGGCTTGGTTTTTACTTTCCGTCAAACCAAAAATGGCTGGACCACTGCCGGAAAAGTGCGCTCCACAAGGATTCAAGGCTTGCAATTGACCTTTAAGCTTTGCCAGTTGCGGCCGCAAAAAGACAATGGGCAACTCCAAGTCATTAAAAAGAAGTTGTCCAGCCCTTCGCAAATCGTTATTTCTTAAAGAGCGAATTAGGATATTAACATCATCATCTTTTTTTGTCAACTTTAAATTCTTGACCTTCTGACGGGACTGCTGAAGCGCTCCAAATACTTCTGCCGAATACATTTTAATGCGAGGAACAATCAGGATATGCCGCAGTTTTAAGGGAAAATTGAGCTTTTTAATCACGTCCCCCCGGCCTGTCCCCAGCGCCCAGCTACAATTATAGAGAAAGAAGGCCACATCACTCCCGATGTTCCGGGCGTATCCTGCCATCTCTTCGTCTGTGAGGCCTAAGGCCCAAATTTTGTTGAGAGCTAAAATGGCGGTGGCCGCGTTGCTGGACCCCCCGGCCAGACCCGCCGCCACGGGGATCCTTTTTTTTATCCGAATATCGACTCCGACACCCAAGGCAAAGTCGTCCTTGAGCATCCTAGCGACTTTGTAAACGAGATTCTGAGGGCCGAGGGGAACGTGAGGGTGATCGCAGGTGATCCGGATGCGTCCGGTTGAATTGTTGATAAAGGTGATCTCATCACAGAGGTCGACCCTCTCGAAAAGGGTCACTAGGTTGTGATACCCGTCTTCTCTTTTATTGATGACCTTGAGGGTTAGATTCAGTTTGGCGGGGGAGCGAAGGGTCAGACTGCGCATAAGATAGATTTAGGGCAACTTACTCGCCTGCTCGGTGCTCAAGGCTTTGAGCTTTTCGCGCACCTCGTCCTGTTCCGGATAAAGATCCAAAGAAAGTTTCCAATACTTTCTGGCATTCTCGAGCTCGTTCATCTGGAAATAGACATCACCTAAATGATCGTAAATCACCGAGTCCTTGATATAGCCGTCGGCTTTCTTAAGATTCTCCAAGGCTTCCGTGTACATACCCTTTTTGAAATAGATCCAGCCGAGGCTGTCGAGGTAAGCGCCGCTTTGGGGGTTAATCTTAAGAGCCCGCTGGACCAGCGTCAGGGCTTCATCCAGGTGATTGCCGTCCTCGGCATACACGTAGGCTAAGGAATTTAAACACCCGTCGTGAGAAGGATCGATCTCGATGGCTTTCTTGAACTGCTCGATGGCGGACTTGCGGTCGTTAATCTCGAGATAAAGCGAGCCTAGCATATACAGCATATCCGTATTCGCGGGTTCAAGCGCCAGGATGCTTTTGAACTGCTCGATCGCTTTATCAAATTTCCGCTGGGAGTAATATAATTGTCCAAGATATCCGTGGATTTCAATGTTCTTGGGATCAAATTTGGAAAACTGCTTGAGGATAAGCTCATATTCACCCGCGGCCTTGTCAAACTCCTTTTGCGTCGAATAGATCAGCGCCAAAAGATAATGCCCCTGAAGATCGTCCTTATTGAGTTCGGTCGCAAGGCCCAACTCCTTAATGGCTTCCGGGATTTTATTCGTACGGGCATAATCCGCGCCCAGACGCAAATGAATGATATAGTTCTCCGGGTCATAACGGACGGCCTCCTGAAATTCCTCAATGGCTTCTTCCGTCATATCCAACCAATCATACATCAGGCCGATAATGTAGTGGGCCAAACTTTTTGCGACGACATCCTGTCGAGCATCAGAAATCCCAAGAGGCTGGGAAACAGCCCCCTCCCAAGAAGCGGAAGAATCCTCAAGCTCTCCGGCATGAGATTGTACGGGGGTTCCGGTTAAGAAAAACAGGATCAGGAGTCCCCCGACCATCAGCTTTGTGCGTGAATTTTGACAGCCCATGACTCACCACCGCCCTTTTATCGCGTTGTACGCTTCTTCAAGTGCCGCAGCATCTTACGCAATTTTTTACGCTTGTGCGTTCTGATCTTACGTAACTTTCGTTTTCTTCCACACGGCATAAAAGACCCAACCTTCCTAAGTTATTAGTAGATTAACTTGTTTAAAGAATACTCGATGATTCCTTGCGCCCCGGCATTCTTCAACTGAGGGATGAGAGTCCGAACTGTGCCCTCATCAATCACGGTTTCAACCGCCAGCCAGTTCTTCTGGCTTAAATGCGAAATCGTGGGATTCTTGAGCGACGTCAAAAGCTTCAGAATCTTATTGAGATTCTTCTCTTCTACGTTCATTTTAAGCCCCACCATATTTTCGGCATTGATGGCGCCTCTTAAAAGCATGACCAATTGCCGCATCTTGGCTTTTTTCCAAGTGTCCCGATTGGCCTTTTCATTAGCAATGAACTGGGTCGTCGATTCACAGATCGTGGAAACAATCCTCAAATTGTGAGCCTTGAGACTGCTTCCGGTCTCGGTCAATTCCACGACGCCATCGACGAGCCCGGAGGCCACCTTGGCCTCCGTGGCCCCCCAGGAAAACTCCACGTCAGCCTTCACCTTATTAACCTTAAGGTAGTTCTGAGTGACCTTAACAAGCTCTGTCGCAATCCGTTTCCCAGTAAGATCCTTGAGTGAATGAATGGGAGAATCTTCGGGCACGGCCAAGACCCAACGGACTTTCACCGAGCTTTGTTTGGCGTAGACCAGGTCCGCAAGACTCACGACGTTCGAGCCGTTTTCCAAAATCCAATCCGCACCGGTGATGCCGCAATCCAATGCTTCGTCTTCGACGTAACGCGACATTTCCTGGGCCCGCAAAAGGACGGGCTCAATTTCCGGATCATTGATGTGCGGAAAATACGATCGACCCGAAATAAGAATTTTAAACCCCGCCTTTTCAAAGACCTTGACGGTTGCCTCCTGAAGGCTTCCTTTGGGCAACCCTAATTTCAACTTTTTCATTTAAGACAACCGAACCTTTCTCCCCAACGACTTAGTTAAAGTTTACACGTTAAACAATCTTATTTCAACCCTTGGGCGGAATTTTGAAAACAGGGTGTATTATAACGATGAGGCCGCTGATTGTAAAGGAATTTCCTGTGCTTCCTCGAGGAAGAAACAGGAAAACCCTTGTCAAAGGCGGCTTTCAAATATATACTGACTTTTATAAAAATAATGGTGGTAGTCAGTACTACCTTCGCCCGATGATTTTTAAAAATAAAGACCATCCCGCTGCTAATGCGAAGGTTAGTAATGGGCCAAGTTTTGTTTAGGGAATTTCTATGTTAAAGCATCTGCGCAAAAAGGGCGTCTCCAAAAAAATCCTGTGGGTTGTTGCCTTTGTCATCGTCATTTCTTTCGGATTTTTCGGGACCGCCAATTATCTTAGGAATGACCAGCTTTCCGGCGCATATGCCGGCAGCATTTTCGGACAAAAAATCCCCTTGAAGGATTTTCAGGAAAACTATCACCACGCCCGCAATCAGGCGCTTTTGCAATACGGAGAAAATTTTAACAAGGTGAGTCAGTTCCTCAACCTGGAAGCCGAAACCTGGGATCGACTCATTCTTTTTAAAGAAGCCCAGCGTCGCCACATCAAAGTGAGCAACAAGGAAGTGGTAGCCGCCATCGAGAATTATCCGGTGTTTCAAAGAAACGGCAAGTTTGATTCGCTCCTTTATAACGACATTTTACGTTATGCGTTCCAGACCAAACCCAGAGACTTCGAAGAAGGGATGCGCGGGACTCTCATGTTCAATAAGATTTATCTGCAAGAGGTTGGCGAAGTACAAATCAGCGATGAGGAGCTGAAAGAAACTTATCGGAAACAGAACGAAAAAGTCCAAATCAGTTACGCCCTTGTTCCTTTCGAAGATTTCAAAAAAGACGTAAACGTTTCCCAGGAGGAGGCTCGTCAATACTATGAAACGTATAAAAACGCGCTGCTATTGCCTCCCCGGGTCAACGTTGAATTTATCAAATTTGCTTACCCTGAGAACGCCACCCCGGAAGCCAAAGATGCGCTCGAGAAGACGGTTCAAGAAGCCGCTCAAGTGTTGGCTCAAAATCCCGACCTTAAAGGCGTTGCCCAAAAATACAAACAGGAGCTTAAGGAGAGTGGACTCTTTAGCGAAGAGCAGCCAAATTTAAATTTAGGCTGGTCCTACGAGGTGCTCAAGAAAACTTTTGAACTTGAGCCCGGGATTTTGAGCGACGCAATCGAGACCGAGGAAGGGTATTATATTCTAAGAGTCAAAGAAAAGAAGAATTCCCAAATCCCTGAGTTTGCGGAAGCTAGAGAAAAAATTACGGAGGTCCTCAAAAATCAAAAGGCCCAAGAAGCGGCCCGAGCAAAAGCTCAAGAGTATGCCGAAGAAATCAAGAAGCAAGCTTCTGGTGATCCTGACAAAAAATTTGCGGATCTTGTCCAAGCCTTCAACCTGACCGTCCGAGAAACGCCTTCTTTCAACCGGGGACAGTATTTACCGGCGATCGGGATCTCCAAAGAATTTCAGGACGCGGCTTTTTCTTTAAATGAGCAAAGCCCCATCAGCTCGGCGGTGGAAATCGCCAAAGGCTACGCTGTTCTTCATCTGGATTCGGGTATCCCCATCGACGAAGCCCAGTACGAAAAGGATAAGGAGAAGTTTCGCTCCGCCTTCTTAATCGAGAAAACCAACGAGAAATTCAATGAACTTATGATTCGCTTGCGCCTTAAGTCCAACCTTCAAGACAACATCTCGCGCCCTCAAGGCAACGCCGCATCGCAAAACCGTTAAGCATTCAAAATCTACTGACTCGCCGACTCCTCAAGACGCATCCTTACCTAAAAGAATTTCTTCATAATTCTGCGGCAGCTCATGCTCCACGGCCCTGATCGTTCCGGTCTTATCCAAAAAATAAAATGTGGGAACGCCGATAATGCCGTAACTTTCCGCGAGCGATGAGTCCACATCTAAAAAAACCTCATGATGGATCTTATTCTTCTCGACATAGGAACGGACATCCGAAGGCTCCTCGCCCAAATCAATCAATACCAGTTTGATTCCTTTCGCTTCCAGCCGGGCGCTCTCTTGGTTCAATCCCTCAAGCGCCGCGCGGCAATGCGGGCACCAGGTCGCCCAAAAAAAAATGATGGCGCTTTTGTTATCACGGAACTTTGTCAGGTTAAGACTTTTACCACCCAACGTCTTCAA
This sequence comes from uncultured Planctomycetales bacterium, assembly GCA_964372915.1. Taxonomy (GTDB): domain Bacteria; phylum Omnitrophota; class Gorgyraeia; order Zapsychrales; family JAHFFX01; genus CAYJRN01. The sequence continues at coordinate 18,004 of CAYJRN010000010.1, read as the reverse complement.
AGTAAAATCCGGTGCCCTTTTACCGACATCAACGCTCTGGTAATCAAAAATATCTCCCATGCCCAACGAAGAGCCTAAAGGCCCCGCGATCAATAATAGCCCTAGCCCCCACTTCATAAAAGACCTCATTTACATTAACCTCCCGGCTTTAATTAGGAAATATTCTCCGGCGATAAAAATGACCAGAGCACAAAGTCTTTTGATTCCTATCAGCCAGGGGCCAGACTTCGGCAAGTTGCTTAAAAGACTGCTAAAGGTTCCGATGAGAATCAAGGACGCCCCCACGCCATAAGAAAACACAAAGAGCAAGCTTACTCCATACAGAATATTTTGTTTGGATGCCACCAACACCAAAAGCGAACCCAACACCGGCGCGGTGCAAGGACCCACGATAAAACCGGAGGTGATACCGAGCAACAACACTGAGAAGAGACCTTTGAGCTTGATCTTATGTTGCAGGTTCATGCCAAGCGAGGAAAGCGGAATCACATCCAGAAGTACCAGCGCAAAAATAATCAAGATATTGCCTACGGCTAGAAAAACAACCGGACTGTTCTGCAGTTGACCAAAAACTTTTCCCGACAAAGAAGCAAAAACGGCGAGCGTACAATACGTGACCGCCATTCCCAGGACATACACCAAGGAAATCACAAAGGCCATGAAGCGCGTGCCCTTGGTGTTCACCCCGGCGATGACACTGGCTGTAATCGGCATCAGGGGATAAACGCACGGTGAGAAACTCACCAGAACTCCGCCCCAGAAGGCGATCACATAATCAAAAACGTTACCCGACAGATGCATCGATCCACCTCAGATATCCTCGGTTCCCGGCAATGATAGGAAGAGCAATCACCTCGGGCACGCTATAACTATGGCACGCTTTCACCGCCTTGACCACCCGGGCCAAAACACTGCGCTTGGTTTTCATGATGAGCAGAACCTCTTTGGAGCGATCGACCTTCCCCTCCCACCAAAACACAGATTCAATTCCCTTAATAATATTGGCGCAAGCGATGAGTTTTTTTTCAACCAAGGTATCCGCGATTTTTTTCGCTTCCCTCATATCCTTGGCAGTCACAAAAACGACGACGTGCATTTTAATCCCTCCCATAGGAATTACCCGGCCAACGCCGACCTTAACATCATGAGCGAAATCATCCGGCCCGCCTTTTCTCCCTCGCGACGGTAAGAAAACCAACGCTCGTCGCAGCACGTGCAGATACCGGAATCAAAAATATTCTCCTCGATCACTCCCTCATCGAGTAATTGGTGTTTATTAAAAAGCGACAGGTTAAGATACAGATCCTTGCCTCGGAAAATCGTTTCTGACGGAAAATAATGTTTGAATTCCGGTCCCACCTTATAACAACAGCCACGGATCGAGGGCCCAAAAGCGACCTTAAGATCCCCAGGGTTTGAGCCCCACTGCGCTTTCATCTTGCCTAAAGTACAACGGATAATCCGTTTCCGGCTCCCTCGCCAGCCCGCGTGCGCCAGGCCGATGGCGCGCTGAACCGGATCGAAAATAAAAACCGGAAGACAATCGGCCGTGCGAATGGTGAGCGGCACATCCGGTTCTGCGGTCACAAGCCCATCGGCCTCTTTCAGTGAATATTGCACCAAAAAATCCTTAGTAACCAAGACAACATCGTTACCGTGGATCTGTTTCAAGAGCGCTACTTCATTGATAAATTGGTCGGCGTAGCGAGAGAGAGATTCCTTTTGAGAATTCGAAAGGCTCGGTTTTACAGAAGAAAGAGAGAAATCCACGGAGCGATCCGTGACGAAGGCGAGCAAACCGGAATCGGCGAAAAATTCATTCAATGAGTACATCGACTTCCTGTATTTGTTCAGTCGCTGAATTCGGTTGGGGCACTTGGGGAGCAGGAAATTCCTGGACTTTTTTGAATTGACTTTCAATTGTTCGAGTTTTAGTACGGGCTTCTTCCAGTGTTTTGCCAGCCGTATCAATCTGCTTTTTGACCCGTTCAAGGATCTCTCCAAATTTCATAAATTCCCGTCGAACCGATCCTAATAGGTTCCAGACATCCATCACTCTTTTTTTCACGGCAATCATTTGATACGATTTACGAAACCCACCCAGAATAACAGAGAAATTCACGGGTCCCGTAATCGTCACATGGTAGCTTCTTTGAATATTCTCTACCAACCCGGGCCGTTGATAAACTTCAGCAGCAAGACTTTCCGTTGACAAAAACATAATTGCCGCGTCCTCTGTATACGGTGGATCAATGTATTTTTCACTAATAGTTTTGGCCTGTAACTTTATCTGAGCTTCAAACTCTTTACCAGCAAATTCGACTAGTTTTGGATCTGCCGTCTCGCGGGCAGCCAGAAGTTTTTGAAAAATTTCGATCGGAAACTTTGAATCTACAGGCAACAGTGTAACGCTATCATCATTCCCAACAAGCCGAATCGCGAACTCAACTGGGTCGCGAGTACCCTTCTTAGTGACCACATTTTTGACATATTGTTCTGGGCTAAGAATATCACTTAACAGATTTTCAAGCTGTTGCTCTCCAAAAATGCCACGTGTTTTAACATTAGCTAGAATTTTCCGCAAGTCAACCACGCCGGCAGCTAAGTTTTGCATGTCTCCTAACCCTTTATGGACTCGGTCAAGCTGCTCACTGACAATCCGAAAGGATTCGCCCAAACGCTTTTCTAAGGTCAAATGAAGCTTCTCATCAACCGTTTGCCGCATCTGCTCGAGCTGGCGGTTATTATCATCTTGGATTGATTTCAATCGGTCTTCGACAACGGAACGGACATTCTCGAGCTTTTCTTCGTTGAGCTTGGTCAATTGAGAAAGTTGTTGAGAAAAAGTGTCCAGCTGGTTCTTCTGGAGCGTGGAAATCTCCGTCATGCGGCTCGCGACCGATTCGCTGAAGGCGTTCAAATTTTTCTGCAATTCTTCGCGGGTCTGTTGGTTGGAAGCGCCAAGTTCCTGGCGGTTCTTGGCGATTTCCTCGCGCGTCGAACGCTCCATGCGGTCAAGATTGCCCGAAAGAGCCGCCAAGGCGTTTTTTAGATCGCTCTGTCCATCCGCGGGTTTTCGCTGAAGAAGAACCACCAGCAGGAAAAAAATCAGGAGGGATAAAACAATAAGAGTAAAAAGCAGGATATTAATCACAACTTAAACCTCGTGCCTTCTTAGAGTACATAACAAATAATCAGTAATCGTTGGAGCCTAGTATATCACAGCAAAAAGAATAATAGAAATCTTTAGTGAGGATTAACTTGCGGAACGAAGTGAACGCAAGTTAGAAGCCGAACTTACCCCCGCAGGGGGGTGGGAATCTTTGCATGAAACGAAGTGAACGCAAGTTAGAAGCCGAACTTACCCCCGCAGGGGGTTGGGAATCTTTACAGAAAGAGCATACCAGCAACCGAGGAACACCGACGGATAATTTTTTCATGAAAAAGCGTTCCTCCTTTTTAGGCAGCGCCCGGTGGCAAAGTCCGCATTTGAACGTCAGAGAATAATGAAAGTCGTTCAAAGGACAAATATCGCAACGCGGTTGAGAGCGGCACAAATCTTTTCCCAGCCGGACAATCAAGGCATGATACTCGTTGAAGAGCCGCGCGTCGCTCTTGAGATGCCCCGTAAACAATTTTTGGATTTCATGATACCGCGCGTCGGGTGAAACAAGATTATGCCGCGAAAGAAATCGTTTCGTATACGCATCGATGACAAAAACCGGTTTGTTGAAAGCATACAACAAAATGGAATCAGCGGTTTCGGGTCCGATGCCGTTCACTTGAAGGAGTTTCCTCCTTAAAGTCTCCATCTCTTCTGCCGCCATACGCCGGAGATCCCCGGCGTATTCCGCGTAAAAGAATTCTAAAAAATTCTTAAGGCGACGGGCCTTGATATTGAAATAGCCGGCAGGTTTGATGAGCGAAGCTAATTGCGCGTGGGAAAGTTTGTGTAACCCTTGAGGAGTAAGAAGGTGTTCTTTTTTAAGGTTAACCAGCGCCCGCTCAACGTTGGTCCAATTGGTATTTTGGGTGAGGATAGCGCCGACCATCACCTCGAAGGAAGTGCGGGCGGGCCACCAGGACTGCGGGCCGAACTTTAAAAAGAGTCGGCGATAGATCTCCTGAAGAACACTGCGTTTCAAAACCGTCATCCTTAGTGGCGGTAACGAGATTTTTCTCGCAACATCTCCTGGAAGATATCCGACTCGTTCCAGTCCTTCTCCTTTTTTACTTTTTCCGGCGCGGGATCGAACTTTTTTACATCCAGCTTGTACTTAGGCTTCTTATATGGACGGGACATACATCCTCCTCCTTCGTCAGGTATAACACTTTAAGTCTAACGCAGCAAAGCCATAAATGCAACTCTCCAGGGCAGCGGCCTTTTTATTAACCTTTTCTTCCTTAAAACCGTAAGCTTTTCTCCAGCCTCGAGGAGAAAAAAGGTAATATTGACTTCCATATACGGCGCTAATAGTGGGAAGGTCAATAAGGCCGCTGCCCTATGTACTTCCATTCCAGGATCCGGCCTTTTTTATCGAAATAAATATACACGCGATCGGATTTTAGAACCTCCGTTGGGTAACAATACAGCCACTTTTCCCGAGGTTGTCCGTCTCTGACCACGGTCTTTGAATAGAGCGGCTTCCCAAAATTTTTCTCAATATTTCTCTTGTTCTTTAACTGCACCAGGGAATTGGCATTCGTCCGAATGGCCGCTAAAAGACGACTGAAATTCTCATTTTGTTTTTTTATATAAAGGTCCTGTTTATCCTGGTCGACAGAAAGATCTTGAAGGGTCAAAAGCTCAGTCACATGCGCCAATTTGGCGCATCCGGCCAAGAGCGGAAGAATCACGAACAGAAAAAGTGAACGTTTATTCATCATTTTTTAGTCTCGATCATTTGCTGATGGAGTTTTTTTCTTCGGTTAACCGGTCAATCGTCGTTCCGATCTCGCGGATCCGTTTCTGAATTTCCTTTAAGCGCTGGCCGTATTCCTTTAATAGGTCGGGATCGCGGCCGGTGAAGGAATCCGCAAGCACCCGCGACTTGATATAGGTCTCGGTCTCAAGGCTCTTGTGTTCATTCTCAAACTTTTTGATTTCCTTTTTTATTTCCTCGATCCGCTTTAAGGCTTGTTGATGCTGATGATGCAACCGCGCGACCGAAGCGCTTTCAGCAAATTTTTTTCCTTTTTCTTCCTTTTTAAGGCGACTTCCCTCCTCTTTGAGCTGGCGTTCTTTCTCTTTAAAATCCACTTCGCCCAAAGATTTCTTATGCAAATAATAATCCAGTCCGCCGGGATAGTGTTTGACTTTTCCGTTCTCCACCTCAACGATATGGTTGGCGATTTCTTTGATAAAAAAAAGATCGTGGCTGATGAAACACAGCGTGCCTTCGTACAATTTGAACGCGCGCGTCAAGGCCTCCACGCCGTCAATATCCAGGTGTGTGGTGGGCTCATCCAGGCAGATAAAATTGGGCGGTTGGATGAGCAGTTTGGCAAGAATCAGACGGCTCTTTTCTCCGCCGGAGAGGACTTTGACCTGTTTGAACACATCGTCGCCGCGGAAATTAAAAAGCCCGAGTAACGTCCTCACCTGCAGCGCTGGGATACTGCCCTTGACCATCGCGACCACTTCATCAAAGGCTGTCTTTTCCGGGTTCAAAATATCCAAACGCGTTTGCGAAAAGTAGCCTAAATCCACCTGATGCCCGAGTTTCCTTGTGCCCGTATCGGGCGTTACCACCCCGGCAAGGATTTTAAGCAGCGTTGATTTCCCGGCGCCGTTGGGGCCGACCAAACACACCTTCTGTCCCTTAGTAACTTCGAGTTCCAAATTCTCGTAAACTTTCTTTTCGTCGTACGATTTGGCGATGCCGTCCAAAGAAATCACCGCGTGACCGCTGGCGCGCGTCTGCGGAAATTGAAAATCCTTGATGCTTACTCTTTCCGGCGGCAAATTGATCTCTGCCAATCGTTCCAACTGCTTGCGCTTATTACGCACCGCCGAAGCCTTGTTGGGCTGGGCGTGGAACCGCTCGGCGAATCGTTCAAGCTGTTCGCGTTTTTTCTCCACGACCTTCTGCTGTTTGAGAAGAGATCCATAACGCTCCGCCTTCTGCTTCTCGTATTGCTCGTAATTTCCTTTAACTTTCGCGATGTGACCGTCTTCCAAGACAATCGTGTAATTTGTGACTTCATTCAAGAAAACTTTATCGTGGGAAATAATGACAAAGGTGCCGCGGTAATTCTTGAGGAAATCCTTAAGCCAGATCGTGGCATTCAAATCCAAGTAGTTGGTAGGTTCGTCCAGAAGCAACAAATCATATTGATAAGTTAAAAGCTTCGCCAAAAGCGTACGCATCTGCCAGCCGCCGCTTAAGTGATTGACGGGGCGATGAAAATCCTCTTCTTTAAACCCTAGGCCGGAAAGAATTTTTTCAGCCTTGTGTTCCAATTCATAAATTCCTAAAGACTCCAATTCGTGCATGACATCCCCGTAACGCGTGCTATCGGCCTTGTTTTCCTCCTCGAGCTTTCTTTGTTCCTCGCGCAAGGCCTGGATGCGGGTATCGCCGCTCGCGACCTCGCTGCGCACCGTTCGGTCGGAATCAAAATGCGCCTCTTGCGGCAGGAATCCCACGTTGAGGTTCTTTTGGATCTGGACTTTGCCGTCGGTGGGTTCCATCTGTCCCAAGATCATGGAAAACAGTGTGGTCTTTCCCGCGCCGTTGGGACCGGTCAGGCCGATCTTCTCATTGGGATAGATGCTAATGTTGACGTTATCCAGAAGCATCCTCTGGTCAAAATTTTTGGAAAGATTTATGATAGTAATCATAATTTTTTAAGCGCCTCAACTTCCTGCGACGTTAATGTTCTGTAACTTCCTGCCTTTAAACCCACCAACCGCAAAGGCCCTTGAACAATCCTTTTTAAGGATAAAACCTTGTGCCCTAGGGATTCCGCCATCAAGCGGATCTGGCGCTTGCGGCCTTCGTGGATCGTCAATTCAAATTCGCTTCGCCCCGCCAAGGTTTTCACTGCTCTGACTTTCGCCGGGACAGTGATTTTTCCATCCAGAAGAATGCCTTCTTCCAACGACCGCTGCTCTTTGGGCTGTAATACTCCATCGAGTGTGACAAAATAGATTTTATCGACGTTAAATTTGGGATGCGTCAACTTGTAGGCCACGTCCCCATCGTTGGTAAAAAGAAGCAGCCCTTCCGTGTCTTCATCCAAACGCCCAACCGGATTAAGATGCTGATACTCCGGAGGGAGAAGTTCCATCACGGTCCTGGGGGCGTGTTCGTCTTCGGTCGTCGTCACATAACCAGCGGGTTTATTCATCAAAAGATAGACGTATTGCTTTTTTTCAACCGCAACGCCGTCGACCTCGATGGTGTCCTCATGGGGATTCACGAAGGTGGATGGTTCCCAAACGAGTTCGCCGTTGACCTTCGCGCGGCCTTCTTGAATCAGGCTCATCGCATCCCGTCGGGAACAGACGCCATTATGAGATAAAAAGAGTTGTAATTTCATAAAGAATGACCAATCATCAAGAAACAATTACCAAAGAAATCACAAATTCCAAAATCACAAAACTGATTGATTGTTGAAGGTTTGGTTATATTTTGGTTATTGTCTCTTGGTTATTGGTTATTTTTGACCGCTGTCTTAAGGCTTCATAGATCACAATGCTCGCGGTCGTGGCAACATTCAAGGAATCAGCTGCCCCTCGCATAGGAATTTTTACTTGAAGGTCGGCGTTCTCAACCCAAAAAGAGCTTAAGCCCTCCGGCTCGCTTCCCACGACAATCGCCAGGGCCCCTTGAAGATCCGCTTGAGTGTAAAAATCTTTTGCCCGCGGCAACGTGGAACAGATTCTGATCTCCTTTTCTTTAAGGAACTGAAGCGTTGCCTCATTGTTCGACTGCGCCATCGGGACAGTAAAAACCGTTCCCAGGCTGGCACGAATGACGTTAGGGTTATAAAGGTCGGTCGCGGCATCGGCGACGATCACGGCCTGCGCGCCGGCGGCATCGGCGGTCCTAAGGATCGCTCCGAGATTCCCCGGCTTTTCCACTTTTTCAATGACAATGACCAAAGGATCTTTTTTAAGCTTAAGCTGGGATAAAGCTAGCGTCGGCGACTTGACCACGGCCAAAATCCCTTCTTGCCGATCGCCAAAAGAAATCTTGGCGAAGACCTCTTGGGTGACTTCATACACAGGAAGTTTACGCCGATCGAAATCTTGAAAAAGTTTTTTATGCCGACGGTCGCCCAGCCATTGCGGACAGCCCCAGACTTCTTTAAAATCAACGCCCGCTTCTTGAGCGGTCGCGACTTCACGAAAACCCTCAACCAGCGTCAGGCCCATGGCCTTACGCGCCTGGTGTTCTCTTAAACGAACAACCCTTTTGACGTTAGGGTTGATCAAACTGGTGATTTTAAAAAAATCCGTATCAAGCGGCATTCTTTAAAACCTCAAGGATAGCTTCATTTTCTCGAAAACCATCGGTCTGCCAGGAGCGGATCATCTCTTTTCGTTTCTTCTTCCAATGAAGAGGATATGTCTCCCAACCCGTTAAGGGGCCGGCGCGATTCACCCACGCAGGATTATCAAAAAAACTTAAGATTCCGTCGGGAAATATGCTGTTTTTCACGGCCTTGTACGTCCAATACGTCCAATGAAAACCGAATTCCTTAAAGCAGTCTAACATATCCTTAAGCCACTGATCTTCTCCATAAAAACCGCCCCGGGCCGCCACCCCGAACTCCCCGACGTAAAGGGGACGTCCGCGTTCTTGAGAAATCTTCTGATACCCAGAAAGGAATCTATGCATCCGGGCTTTATCCCAGCCTCCATTTTTCGACTTCAAAGGATATTGCAAATGCGGAATGAGGTTACAGGTGAATTCCAAAGGGGCGTAACAATGAACGCTCAAACTTAAATGATCATCATGGAAATCCTCAAGGCAATCCAGATCCTGCGCCCAGCGATTGCCTTCCACAAACAGGATGTGCCTCCGGTCAATCCCTCGGATCGCCTTGATGAGCCGTTCATAGAAACTATTGAGCGCGCGGGCGTCGTGAATCACGGACTCATTTAAAAGATCATAACCCGCGATCCCCTCTTCATCTTTAAAACGGTCCGCCAGAAATTCCCATAGCGCGATAGTCCTTTTTTGAAGATTTTTTTTCGTCCACAGATCGGCAGAACCCAAGCTATCGGAATGCCAGTCGTGATTCTGGGCCCCACAACCGGCATGCAGATCGAGAATAATCCACACTTTATGTTTTTTGCCCCAGGCTATAACTTTTTTGAGATAACTCAATCCTTCTTTGGAATATTGATACGGTTTTTCTTCGATCAAACGACTGTTGAAGGGAAGACGAATGCAATTAAAGCCGTAGCCGGCGATTCTTTGGATGTCCGATTCCAGAATAAAATGATTGCGAAAATCTTTTTCGAACGCTTGAAGGGCGTCTTTCCCCAAGACCGCGGCAAAATTCTTTTTAAAAAGTTGTTCCGCGCGGTTGGGAGACTGCAAAATATAACCTTCCATCATGAGCCACCCGCCCAAATTCACTCCTTTCAAGGTAACCGGACGCCCGGCCTTATCAACAATCTTTGCCCCTCGGGTGCGCAAAAAATTCCGGATTGTCTTTTCCTTGACCATCACTGAAGTTCCCGCCGCTGTAAGAAATCCCTCAAAGCCTTAAGCCACACCTCCCGAGAAACAATGTGGCCGTCGTTATGCCGCCCGCTTGTGGACACAAATGTTTTCGGTTCGCCGGAGGCGGCAAACAATTTTTTCCCAAGGGCATACGGAACAACATCATCTTCAGGGCTGTGAAAAAAAAGTTTGGGAATCGTGATCGAGGACACCTTGGAAATTGAATCCATCTTGATTGAAAGAAAAAATGTCGGAAGATACGGATAAAAAACCTTGCTCATATCCGCGGCCGAAGGAAAGGAAGAATCGATGACGATGGCCGACAGTTTTCTTTTTGTCGCCAAGTCAATCGCGCACACGCCTCCCAACGAGGCCCCATAGGCCATAAGGCGCCTGGGATCAATATCACTTCGGCTTTTGAGATAATCGTAAGCCGCCAGAGTGTCCGCATAAAGTCCTGCCTCGGAGGGACGCCCTTGGCTTAAACCATAACCACGGTAATCAAAAAGGAAAACATTGACCCCTGATTGCATCAGTAAAGACACCTTTTCCAGGCGATCGCCGATGTTACCGGCGTTGCCGTGCAGATAAAGGAACGTCGATTGGGCGCCCTTTTGTTTGAGGAGCCACCCGTGCAGTTTAAGACCATCCGGCGTCTTAAAATAAATATCTTCGAAGTTAAGGCCGAATTCCGCCGGAGCCATCCTAACGTCGCGTGAGGGATGAAAGATGCTCGTGCTCTCCAAATATCGGACATACGCGCCAACCGCAATCAATGAAATAACCAAAGAAATCAACAAAGGTTTTATAATCCTTTTAAGCATGAAAACGGAAATATCCGAATAAACGAATAAACGTTGAAAGCTTAATTTGCCTCTTTGTCCAGTTCGATTTTGGATTTTCTGGAAGGGATAAGACTGACCATGAGACGTATGGCCTTTAAGATATCTTCCATGTGGCAGGGTTTGACGAGGTAATGATCGGCCCCCAGAGACAATCCGTCGCGGACATCATCCAATTTATCCAAGGCCGAAACGATGATGACGGGCTGAAATTTATCCGACGGCGGCCTGGCCCTCAGGTTCTTAAGAACCGTGAATCCGTCCATCCGAGGCATCGTCAAATCAAGCAAGATAACATCGGGAGATTGGGAGTTGATGAGCTCCCACGCTTCCTGGCCGTCGCGGGCCTGGATCACCTCATATCCGTCCCGGGCGATCTTTTTGGCCATCAACTCGCGAATATCTATTTCGTCGTCCGCGATCAAAATTTTAATATTTTCCATATCTCATTTCCCCACTGATGAATAATTTTTAAGATCATAGTGAATATCAGTCGCTGGGATCGCGTGCTTGTCGATGACCACCCGGGCCTTGGCGAAGAATTCCAAAGCGAACGTATCGTGAAAGTCGGAAAAGACAACCACCCTTTTGATCCCGGCCGTGATCAAGGCCTTGGCGCAGGTCGTGCAAGGCATATTGGTAACGTAAGCGGTTGCCCCTTCAACGGCATGGCCGCGTTTGGCTGCCTGGACCAAAGCGTTCATCTCCGCGTGAACGGTACGCACGCAGTGATTGTCAACGACCATGCACCCCACGTCTTCACAATGGTCATCTCCGGGGATCGAACCGTTATAACCGGTTGAGATAACGTTTTTGTTTTTCACCAGCACACAACCGCAATGCAGCCGCGGACACGTGGCCCGTTCGGAAGCCAGCATCGCCAACTTCAAAAAATACTCATCCCAATCCGGTCGTTTGGCCATAATGTCTCTTCAGTTAAATCAAGAAAAATAATGATAAAGTATATCATAATAATATCAAAACTGACCAACTTTTCAACCTTTATCCGCCTTCGTCTTCAACCTTTTCAAGAATGCGCGAGAGCCCTTCTGCAAAGATCTCCGGCTTAGGCAAAAGGCTCACCACGATGTACGGTCCTTCGGGTAAATCAAAAAAATATCCCGGGTGAACAAATACGTGGTCCTCACGCAAAAACTTAAGCGCCCACTCCTCCTCGCTTTTAAACCCGGGGAGTTTAAGGACCGCGTACCAACCTCCTTGCGCATTCAAAAACCGGCAGCGGCTGCCCGCGAGAATATTTTCCTCAATGAATTTCCTGTTGCCGTTCAGCCTTTGCAAAATTTCTGCTTGAATCGCGGGCTGCGACTGAAACCAACCGCTGAGCGCGTTTTGGGAAGGGGTATTGACGGACAAATACGTATCCAGAATCACTTCTAAACGCTCACTCGCGGATTGGATCAATTTTTGCGGTCCCCCCAGAGCGACCCAGGCGAGTTTCATCTGCGGAAGTCCTAAACTTTTTGAAATTCCTCCCAGGACAAACGTGAGCGCCGGCTCATTGGCCACCAGACTCAAAGGTTTCTGTTTTGGATCAAAACCGTAATCTAAAAAAACCTCATCGCAAATAATCGAAAGATTATATTTGTGGGCCAATCGATTGATTTCGGCCAAATCCTTTTTATCGACGAATGAGCCCGTCGGATTGTTGGGATTGACCAAGATCATCACTCTTGTTTTCGCATTGATCTTTTGAGAGAGCGTTTCCACATCCACCTTCCACTGTCCGTCGTACACCAAAGGATACTGGCTGACCTCATTATCATTGAGTTCTATTAAATATTCAAACAAAGGATAACTGGGCGCAGGGACTAAAACCTTCTCGCCGGGATTAAGCAACAACCGTAAAATGACAGAATAGGCTTCACTCGTGCTGGAGGTCAGGAACAATCGTTCCGGGGGAACATCATAACTTTTCCGTTGGTAATAATCACTGATCGCCTGCCGGGCCGAAAGCAATCCTGCCGGGTGAGGGGCGTAGGTGTTGTTTTCTTCCCGGGAAAGTACGGCTGTGATGCGTTCATTCAGATAGGAAAAACCGCAAGCGGTCGGATTAGATTCGGTGAGATCGAAAACTTGAACGTTATTTTCCTTGAGTCGGCCAAGCGCCGACAAAAGAGGGTTGGTCGCAAGCGACCAATTCGTTCGCTCTGAAAATCTAAAGTGATACGACATACTCTTTGTCGCGGCCATCAGCGAGCCAAGCCAAAGGTCTTCAGCATGGCCGCGGTTTTTTCTTGCATATATTTCTTATCGGCGATGAGTTTGGGGCTGTTAGCCACATTCCCGACGCGAAAATCCTTGAGGTTACGAATCCCTAAAAATTCAAAAAATACTTTAAGATACGGCACCACGAAATCTTGAGATGATCCCGGCGGGTAATGAAGTCCGCTGGTCATGATGACATAAACTGGACGATCTTTAAGGAGCCCGACGAAATTATTCTCAGAGCCCAGCTCCCAAAGTTGTCCCGGCTTGGTGATCTTATCAAAAAAATCCTTAAGCGCCGCGGGAATGGTAAAATTCCACATCTGCACGGGCAAGATCATGCACTGGGATTTGACCACCAGATCAATCCACTCCTGGTTGTGCCGGTAGTTAAAATAACGCTGGTTGGCCTCGTAAATCCGAATGATTTTGATGTCCCCCCCAAGATGCTCGGCCAAACGCCGGGCCAGGGCTCCGCTTAAGGAGTGATTGTCATCTTTAGGATTGGAATTAACAATCAAGTTCATGGCAAAAGGGCCCTTCAAAGTTCAAACGCTCTTCATCTCACGCTTTAAGCGCTCCAATTCCTTTTCCTTCTCTTTATATAAAATCTCCAGCTTGTCAAATTCGGTCTTCGCCACCCAGCTGACTTCGCTGGTTTCCTTGGTGAGCTTGGCATTGACCTTTTTTAATTCCGCGGATTCTTTTTTGTAATATTCCAGATTGGTCTCCAGGTTTATAACTTTTGCCGCGAGAGCGCGTTTCTCATTGTTGAGAGAATCCATTTCCCACTTAAGTTCCGTCCATTGGCGCTCGAGGCGCAGGCGCAGCGAATGTTCTTCCTCAAATTCACGCTGGGCCTTGAGGAGGTCTTTTTTAATCTGATCGGATTCCTGATGAGACTTCTCAACGACGGTATTTTCTTTTTCCCGCCATCCTTTTTCTTGGGCCAGTTTCTCCTGGAGTTGTTTATTCTTCGCCTTCTCAACACTCAGATCCTTTTCAAAGTGTTTCTCTTTCTTCTCATGCTCGGCGATCTGATGGCGTAACGCAACGATGTGTTTTTCAAGACGATCGACGACATCCTCCCACTCTCGTTCCTCTTGGGGGTTGAGCGATTTCTTTTCTCGTTTTCTGCTTTTCTTGTCATTCGCTGGGACAACAAAGAGAATGCCTAAAAGGACGGCGGTAAAAAGGACCGTAATGGCAACGATAAAGATAAGCGGAGACATAGACAAGAATGATCTGATGATTTGGATATCCGGCTTATCCGGGAATCCGGAACTGGGCAATAACAGGTTATCTTATTTCCGACCTTCCTTCAACAATTTCTCAAGGTTCGTTTTGGCCGGGACGAATTGGCTGTCTTTTTCCAAAACCCACCGCAAAAGCCTTTCGGCTTCGAAGGGCTTACCCTTTTGAATCTGGCAGATGGCTAAATTGGTGGCCGACATAAGCTGTTGAGGGTTGAGTTCAAGGGCTTTTTCGAATTGCTCCTGGGCAAAATCAAAATCATTAAGACGCATATAACCCACGCCGAGATTGTTGTGAAGGACGGCATCGTTGGGGTCGATGGTCAGGGCTCGGGTGTAAGCGACCACGGCATCGATAGTGCTGCCTTTGGCCTCAAAGCAATGCGCCAAGTCAAAGTCAATGCCTTTGAGGAAGCCTTGGTACACTTTGTACGCCGCTTTCTTTTGGCTTAAAAAGGAATACCGCTCCATAATCTCCCGAGCCTTGTTGAACTCGATGATGGCCTCGTCATATTGCCGGTTGAAATAATAGGCCTTGGCGAGCAAGATATGCCCGCGACCGAAATTGGGTTCGTATTTAACCATCTTTTGAAATAGGGGAATCTCCGCGCTCCAATAGTCATTTTGCTGATAGGCCGTATGCATAAAAATTAAAACCACCGGCGCCAGGACAAGTGGAAAAACAATTTTTCCCTTTTCCCGAAAGAATGTTCGGATGACATAATTCAAGACTGTCAGCGCAAATAACAACGCTCCCAAAATTGCCAAATAGAGAAAGTGTTCCGCCGCAAGGACAAAAGAATATTCGTTCACCAACGGAACAATGTTGAGCGTAGGAACGAGACCCAGGAAGAACCAGGCAATTCCAAAAACCGCCATCCGACGATCTTCTTGGGGCAGATTGTAAACAATGAGTCCCGCGGCCAAAACTAAAATCGTGAGTGACATCCAAAAAACGCCGGAGCTCCCTAAAATATCGACCGAACGATAATAATGCAAACCCGTCGGATAAAAGACCAGCCCCAGTTGGGTCAAAAGGATTTTGGGAATCGCTAAAAGCCTTAAACGGCTTTCCGGATCACCCCAAAGGACATTTGCCGTCGCTTGTCCCAAGACCATGTGGCGCCACAGCAAATATCCAAAGACTATGAGCGAAAATCCGATGATACGCAGGTATTTCCTTAGAACCTTTTTGTCTCCGGGAATGGGGAAGGAAACGTTAACGAGGATCGCCAGTAAAAAAAGAATGATGGCCTGCTCTTTAGCCAAAAGCGCCGCGATAAAAAAGAACAAAGAAAAAATATAAAATACAAAAGACCGCTGACTCTCGTACTTTTTTAATGCCAGAACGTAACAGATTAAACTGATCAGCCCCAAGAATGAAAAAAATAAATTGGAAACGCCGGAAATGCAGGCCACCGCCTCGGTTTGAACGGGGTGTGTGAGAAACAAAAAACTCGCGGCAACGCTCAAAGCCGACAGCCCCCCCAGCAACGTTAATAGAATAAAAATGAGCGCGCTGTTGAGGACGTGCAAAAGGACATTGAAAAAATGATAGCCGCGCGGATCAAGGCCAAAGAAAAAATATTCCACCTTGTAAAGGATCTCAAGGAGCGGACGGTAATACGGGTTCACAATACTCTGTTCTATCGGGTTAGGGAATGGCAAGAAAATCTGCGGGAGATTATCCCACCGGTCAAGATGGGGGTTATTTTGAATAAAGACAACGTCGTCGTGGACAAAAGGATGAGGAATGGCATTGGAATAAACCGCGAAACCGGCAATCCCGAGGCTCACAACAACCAAGATCAATCGACGATAAAAGGATAAACTCAAGTTCACCCTTCAAAATCCTTCTTGATCCTTTGGGCGTCGGCCTGCACGTCCGCGAAAGCCTGGTCCAAAACAGCTAAGGCCTCCTGGATGCCGTTCGCATCCCCCGCCTCAGCCAGTTGCTCGATTTTAAGACACGTGGCATGCATGGTTTTAGCCGAAATATTACCGGAGGAACCTTTCAGGGAATGAGCCACATTGTTGACCTGCTCGAAGTTCTTCGCCTGCACGGCCTGTCTTAAGGCCGCGCGCTTCTCTTCAAAATCCTCACGGAAAATATCCAAAAGCTCCAGAATAAGATCTTTATCATCCTCAACCCTTGCCAGCAATTCCTTGATGTCGATGGCACTATCGTTCATGATCACTTTCCTTTTTTAAATTGATTAACGATCGTCTCATAAAGTTTTTCCCGTTCGATCGGTTTGGCGACGAATCCGTCCATCCCCACCTCCAGCATCTTCTTTTTATCATCTTCCATGACGCGGGCGGTCAAGGCCACAATGGGTAAATGACCGCCCGTCTTTTTTTCTTCTTCCCTAATGCGTCTGGTCGTTTCAAGCCCGTCCAAGGCGGGCATTTGGACGTCCATCAGCACGACATCAAAAGAATTTTTCTTGATTATATCCAAAACTTCTTGGCCGTTGCCGACGGCACATACGTCCCATCCGTACTTCTCAAGCATCTTGACGGCGATCTTTTGATTCACGATATTGTCTTCCGCCAAAAGAATGGAAAGGTGTTTGATATCCTGACTGGTGATCTGCCGCGAAGAAGGATCAATCTGTTTGATCAATTCTTTAAAGGCCTGCGGATCTTTTGGGGACAATTTGAAACTCGCGGTGAAATTGAAAATGCTACCCTTTCCTTCCTCACTCTCGACCCAGATACGGCCGTTCATCAGCTGCACCAAATGTTTGGAGATCGTAAGCCCTAAACCCGTACCGCCGTAATTACGGACTGTGGAGACGTCAACCTGGGTGAAGGCCTCAAAGATAAGGCCCTGCTTATCTTTGGGAATCCCAATCCCCGTATCGATCACAGCGAAACATAATTGGCATTCTTTTTCATCTTTCGAGGAAACCTGAACCGAGGTCGTGACACTGCCCTCGGGGGTGAACTTAATGGCATTATTGATAATGTTCACCAGCACCTGCCGAAGACGCACCGGGTCCCCTTTTATGATTTCAGGGACATCGGAAGCAATGTGATAATCCAGTTGGATATTTTTCTTATCCGCAAGAACCGACAACCCTTTGACAACGCTCTTTAAGATGTCCTGCAGATTAAACTCAATAGTTTCAAGATTCATCTTTCCCGCTTCAACGCGGGAAAGGTCCAGAATGTCGTTGATGAGCCCCAGAAGGTTATCGGTGGCCTCTTTGGCCACTTTCAAATTATCCTGCTGCTGTGCATCCAAAGGGGTATCGAGCGTCAAGTCAATCATCCCCATGATGGTGCTCATGGGGGTACGGACCTCATGGGACATATTGGCAAGAAACAAGCTCTTAGCGCTACTGGCCTCTTCGGCCGCCATCTTGGCATGGACCAGCATTTCTTGGAAACGCTTCTGCTCCGTGATATCCTGCATAATGCCGACGGATCCGGTAACCTTGCCATCGGAATCCTTAAGGACATTGATGGACAAATCGACGTCAATCACTGTTTTGTCCTTGCGCAGGATCTTCGTTTCCCAATGATGGTGAGAGCCGGTGTGACGGATGTTCTGTGAGCGGATTTTTTTCCATTCCTCCTTCGGATAAAGTTCGCTCACGGGCTTAAGATAAAGATCCGTCTTCTTCATCCCTAAGAGATGTTCGGTGAATTTGTTCCAGGAAACAACCCGTTTTTGATCGTCCGTCAAGGTGATGGCCGCCGCGGAATTGTCCAGGATAACGCGGATCTTGTTTTCGGATTCCCGGATCCGGCGCTCGGCGAGTTTTTGTTTGGTGATGTCGCGCATGATGCCGATGGAACCTGTGACGTTACCTCGCGCATCTCTGAGGATCGAAACCGATAGGTTCACATCCAAAAAACTTCCGTCTTTTTTAATAATCTGTGTTTCAATGTCGGAAAGCATCCTGCGTCGTCGCATGCGAAACGACCGCATCCGGCGCCACTCCTGGGGGGGATAAAGATCCCGGATCGGCTTGTTAAAAAGATCTTCTTT
>CAYJRN010000009.1:3180-45477 GCA_964372915.1 uncultured Planctomycetales bacterium | reverse complement strand
GCTGCGGTCACTGGAGAAACGTCCGGAATTGGCGACGTTAATAATGGATTTCTTGGTCCATTCCTTTTGGTCCTGATACGCGGTATCGACACTGTTTTGCACTTGGGCGTAACTGTCAAAGTCCGCGCAGATAAGAAATGGATCGTAATGATATACCGAATGGACGATGGGCGCGAAGATCCCCGGTTCGTGGGGTGCAAAAAAATTGGTATTAATGAGCCGAAAGATTTCGGCAAGCAGCGGCGAGCGGTTGATGAATTCCTTGGGATCATAGCCGCGCATCCTCAAGCGCTCGATTTCATCGGCCTTCATTCCGAAAATAAAAATGTTGTCCTGTCCCACCGCCTGCGCGATCTCGATGTTGGCTCCGTCCCAGGTGCCGATCGTCAAGGCCCCGTTGACCATAAACTTCATATTGCCGGTTCCGGAGCCTTCCATGCCGGCAGTGGAGATCTGTTCCGAGAGATCACTGGCGGGAAAAATCTTTTCGGCCAAAGAGACGCAGTAATTTTCCATAAAAATCACCTTGAGCTTATTCTTGAGGGCCTTGTCGTTGTTGATAACCTCCGCCACGCTATTGATAAACTTGATGATGAGCTTGGCCGTGTAATAGCCGGGGGCCGCTTTCCCTCCCAAAATGAACGTCCGTGGGAATATATTCGCCTTGGGATCGTTCTTGACCCGCAAATATTGAGAAACGATGTAAAACGCAAAAAGAAGCTGGCGTTTGTACTCGTGGATTCTCTTGACCTGGACATCGAACATGGATCCGGGATCAACCGCGATTTTCGTTTTCCGGAAAATATAATCCGTGAGGATTTTCTTGTTATCCATCTTGATCCCCTGCCACTTGGAAATGAACGAACTCTTGTCCTTATGGGCCGTCAAGCCTTTGAGTTCTTCCATGTGCGCGGGCCAGTTTTCTCCGATCACATCGGTGATGAGTCCCGCGAGTCGTCGATTGGCTTTCAGGAGCCAACGACGAGGCGTGATGCCGTTGGTCTTATTATTGAACTTATGGGGATAAAATTCGTAGAAATCCTTAAAGAGTTTCGTCTCTAAAAGCTCGGTATGCAGTTTGGAGACACCGTTGACCGAATGGCTGCCGATGATGGACAAATACGCCATACGGATTTTTTTGGGATCCCCTTCATCAATAATGGACATCCGGCGCAAACGGCCCGGCTCGCCCGGGAAACGGTTGGCGACTTCCTGCAAAAACCTCATATTGATTTCGTAAATAATCTGCAAATGCCGCGGGAGGACACGGTCCAACAAGGTCACCGGCCAGCACTCCAAGGCCTCGGGCATCATGGTATGATTCGTGTAGGCAAAGACTTGGACCACGATATCCCAGGCCGCTTCCCATTCCACAGTGTATTCATCCAGAAGAATCCGCATGAGCTCGACGATCGCGAGCGACGGATGCGTGTCATTAAGTTGGACGACGGCTTTTTGAGGAAGATCGCGGATGTCGGAATTTTCTGCCTTAAAACGCCGCAAGATGTCCCGGATCGACGCCGCGGTAAAAAAATATTCCTGCTTCAAGCGCAATTCCCGCCCCTGGCTGACGTCATCGTTGGGATAAAGGACTTTGGAGATGTTCTCGGAATACATTTTGTGATAGACGGCCTGTTCGTAATCCCCGTCGTTAAAGTATTCAAGATCGAACTCTTCACTGCTGCGGGCCGACCAGAGCCTCAAAGTGTTCACCACATCATTTTTGTAACCCGGGACTGGAATATCATAGGGGACCGCCAAGACATCCTGCGTGTCGATCCACTTAAAACACAAATGTCCTTTTTTATCCTGATACATGTGCGGCCGGCCGTAGAATTGAACTTTCACCGTGTATTCGGGACGCATGAATTCCCAGGGATTTCCTTTGATAAGCCATTCATCGGGTCGCTCAACCTGATAACCATTCTCGATCTTTTGATGAAAAATGCCGTAATCATAGCGAATCCCGTAGCCGTGCGCTGGAATCCCCAGCGTCGCCATCGAATCCAGATAACACGCGGCCAGGCGGCCCAAACCGCCGTTGCCTAAGCCCGCATCCACTTCGATCTCGCGCAGCTTTTCAATATCATACCCCATGTCATTGAGCGCTTCCTGGACCTCTTCCCAGATTCCGAGATTGATGATGTTGTTGCCCAAAAGCCGGCCGATCAAAAATTCCATGGAGAAATAATAGACGCGCTTTAAATTCTTCTTGTGATATTTTTGCTGGGTCTTGATCCAGCGTTCGACGAGCCGTTCGCGGACGGCGATGGCAAGCGCCATATATTCGTCGTGGGCCGTGGCCGAGTATTGATCCTTGGCAAGAGTGTAAAGGCGGTGCGCTTGAAAAGAAGTCACGATTCCTTCCTTCGTCATGTCTTTATAGATCAAGGACCACTTTGGTTCTTCTTTTTTCGAGGCAGGCATATTAAATCTCCACGGCCTGACGGCTGTGGCCTCTTTCCTTTTCGGAGTAAAATGAAGACCTTTCACTCCAGATACAATCTTAATTCAGCCCAGGTTTTTTTGCCGATCACTCCATCGGGGCGGAGATTACGGCTTTTTTGAAAATCGGCAATGGCCTTCTTGGTCCTCTCTCCGATTTTTCCGTCAATGGGGCCTGAATAAAAACCGGCCCGCTGGAGGGCCAGCTGCGCCTGTTGAGCGGTCGCGTTCACGCGAATCGCGCCTTCAAAGGATGTCGTGACAATCTCCCCTTTCATCGAGGGGTCGGAAGCGCTGGAGCCGCTGGAAGAACGGCTTTTGAGCTCATCCGACAAGATCTCGACCTGGTCCTTGAGCTCCGCCATCTGAGCGTCTTTCTCATCGAGCTGTTGTTCGAGCTCGTTCACGCGTGTCTGCATATCACCGGTTACAGAATCTTTCTTCATCATGGCGCAGCCCGACACCGCTAACATCAAAACAATCGCCCCTAAAGCCCTTAAGAGCACGCAGTCCTCCTTGTTAAAAATTTCAAAATAATATGCTCAACAAAATCTAAGCATAAAGTAAAAAATTATTGAATCGAATTGAATTTATTCTAGCAGAAAAAAATATCTCTTTTATAAAACTTTTAAGAATTTCTGACCACTCGGGAATCGTTAGGCTACCTTACCCGAGTGGTCATCCTGAAGCCTGAAGGGCGAAGGATCCTTCGTCGCTCCGCTCCTTCCCGGCCCGCCGTTTACGCTCGTCGGGGCAGGCAGGATAAGCCATCGGGTAAGGTAGTCTAAACTTTCCGACGGCTCAATTTCTTAAAGTCGATTCCGCGCGCTCGTCTTGCAGATAGAGAGCGTTTCTTTTGACCTTAAGCTCTTCGTTGGCAAGGTATTCATCGTAGGTCACCATTTTATCGATAAAGCCTTTCGGCCCGATCTCAATGATGCGGTTGGCAACTGTTTGGACAAACTGATGGTCGTGAGAGGAAAAGAGAATGGTTCCCGAAAAATCTTGCAAGGATTCGTTCAAGGCCGTAATCGATTCCAAGTCCAAATGATTGGTAGGTTCATCAAAGATAAGAACATTGGCGTTTTGCATCATCATCCGAGAAAGCATGCAACGCACCTTTTCGCCTCCGGAGAGGACATCGGCTTTCTTAAGCGACTCCTCACCGGAAAAAAGCATCTTGCCTAAAAAGCTGCGGATAAAATTCTCATCCCGTTCTTTCGAGAACTGGCGCAACCAGTCGATAAGGTTGAGATCGCACTCAAAGAATTCAGTATTATCTTTAGGGAAATACGATCGTACGGTGGTGGTCCCCCATTTGAAGTGGCCGCTGTCGGTTTTCGTTTGTTCCATCAAAATGGAAAAAAGCGCGCTGATGCCAGAACCATCCCGGCTGACGAAACCGATCTTATCTCCCTTATGCACGGTAAAGCTCAAATCTTTTAAAATAGCGCGGCCGTCGCTCGAGGCGCTTAAGCGCTCAATGTTCAAAAGTTCATTGCCGACATCTTTCTCGAATTTAAAAATGACGTGCGGGTAACGCCGCGAAGAGGGCTTAATCTCCTCGAAGGTCAACTTAGAAAGAAGATTCTTGCGCGAGGTGGCCTGTTTTGCCTTGGAGGCATTCGCGCTAAAACGCGCGATGAATTCTTGCAGCTCTTTGACTTTTTCTTCCGTCTTGCGGTTCTGATCGCGTTTCTGCTTGAGGACCAGTTGACTTGATTCATACCAGAAACTGTAATTCCCCGTGTAGAGCTGAACCTTGCCAAAGTCGATGTCCGCGATGTGCGTGCAGACCTGATCCAGAAAATGCCGGTCGTGGGAAACCACGATCACGGTGTTCTCAAAATTGATGAGGAATTCCTCGAGCCACATCACCGACTCGACGTCCAAGTGGTTGGTGGGCTCGTCCAAAAGAAGAATGTCGGGATTGCCGAACAGCGCCTGCGCCAAGAGAACCCTGACCTTTTCCGGCCCTTGAAGCTCCTTCATTTTCTTACGGTGAAGATTTTCTTTGATACCCAGACCGCTTAAGAGTTGCGCGGCTTCGGTCTCCGCGTCCCAACCATGCAGGGCTTCGAATTCCGCCTCGAGCTCGGAGGCCCGGACACCGTCGGCCTCGCTAAAATCGGGTTTGGAATAAATCGTATCCTTTTCCTTCATGATTTCATACAGTTTTTTATGCCCCATCATGACGGTCATGAGGACTTCGAACTCATCAAATTCAAAATGGTTCTGTTTGAGGACCGCCGTTCTTTTACCGGGGATGATTTCCACGCGGCCTGAGCTCGAATCCACCTCGCCCGAGAGAATCTTCAAGAATGTGGACTTTCCCGAACCGTTGGCACCGATCAAACCATAGCAGTTGCCTGGCGTGAATTTAATACTCACATCCTCAAAAAGAACGCGCTTGCCAAAACGTAATCCCAAATTATGTGTTGTAATCATGGGTCTTCAATTTTCACCGTTGATCTACTTGGGAACCAAGTCAAACTTTCTGGACTTGCGAGCATTCTGCATCAAATGAACAAGAATATTTTTTCGGATCAAAGGATAACGGCTCCGGAATTCCTTAAAGGCTTCTTCCCGTTCATCCAAGACATCACAATAGTAATCAAATCCGGGGATCATGAGAGGTATCCCTCCCAACTTGACTTTTTCCCCCACGCCAACCACCTCCAGGGTTCCGATGTAATTCACTCGATCGGGTTGAATGGTGAAAGTGATGTCGATCTCCTCTGTAGCCAGTGTGGAGCCCAGAGGAATCGAGATGGAATAAATCTTGTAAATTCCAGCCGGAAGTTCCAAAAAGAAATATCCCGGTTCCACGGGCTTGGCCGGTAACAGCGACGATCCTAATTGATCTCCAATATATAAATAATACTTTTTTCCTTGGTCGCCGACATCCACCATCGATAATTTAACGTAACTGGTCTTAAGAACTCCTTTAAAATCCGTTTTGCCGAAAATAATACCACTGCGCACGGGCAGAGGATTAGAAGCTGAATCGTCTTTAAGAGTAGCCCCTTGAACCGGAGCCCTCGCCGCGTGGCTAGGAGCCGATGAGATTCGGGCCGATTCTGTTTTTTTCACCGGATAAGACAAAGTCGCACAACCGGCGCAGATGATCCCCGACACCACTATCAGCAATCCGTAACGCATTCTCTTTCTTTTATTGTATTGAAAGTTTTTGGAGAAAGGATTTTTATGTGTGTAGTGTATCAGTAAAAGATAAAGGCTGGCAAGATGAATTTGAAGTACGTGCTGCGTCATACCCTGCTTCGCCAAATAGCTCCGCTTCGCTATGCGTTTGGCTACGCAGGGTTAATTCCGTACGCCCTTTTACCTTAAATATTTTCTTAGAGGAAAAGGGCTACGTCATTAAAAAACGAGCGGAAAGGCCCTAGTTCCTTTCCGCTCGCAACGTCTTGTGACCTCGGCGAAGCTCCTACACGAAAGTATGGGAGCGAAGACGGGTCACAAGGTGCTTAATCAAGTCAGCATGGCTGCCCCCGCTTTCCTTGAAATCTTCAGAGGAAGCGGGGACTGTCCCGACTTCCTCCAAATAATTTTTAAAGGAAAGTCGGGACTGACTTTGGGGAGATCACCTTTGATTTCCACATGATGTGGATATTGAGAGAATGGCAAAAGCTCACCAAGAAACAGCTTTCTTCCCGGCTGATATAAAACGACCCTTTGATCTTGAAGGAAAATCTTTCCTCTTTAGTCCTGGTATCGTAGGATTTCTTGATATAAATGTCCGGCTGGTTCAACGCCTTAGTCACTTTGGCGTTCGGAGTGACAATATAAACGAAATTCTTTTTGACATAGGTTTTGCACTCCTTATCTTCCGAGCGCTCCAGCACAGATATGGCTTTTCTCCGATTTTGCAAGGACATCATCTTCCTGTAGAGGATCTTGCGCATATGGGGTTTTACCATCCTTTTGTCATTTCTATTTTCTTTCCACTGCCAATTTTTTAGCCTGCGGATTTGCATAAATATAAAAAATAAGGTGATTATAAAAGATTTTGAAAGATTTTTATTCTGCTTCGCAGGAATATTCTCCGTCTAGAAAATTCCTCCGAAGCCTCCACTGGCGTTCGATTATCAAGGCGAAGGAGAATATATTCCGGTCGAAGTATAGCATGGCAACACCGACAGACAAGGGGTCGGAGGGTTTGGAAGGAAAGCGTTTTCACAAAAACAACGCTACTATAACTAATTGTATAGCAACATGTTGTACATATATTTATTCAAAAAACGACGGCCATCATACAAATTCTTCAATAAATGACCACTCGGAGAGTTTTCATCGTCGGTGGTCACCATGCCCGCCCCGGCAAGTCGAAACGGCGGGCCGGGGAGCGAGCCCGTAGGGCGAGTCGAAGGGTCTCCTATTATGGGATCCTTCGTCACTTCGTTCCTCAGGATGACCCCCGATGATAAAAAATCCCAGGGGGGGTCATTATTTTTTCTTGTGGAAGAGGATGGGAACGCGGTGCTCTTGTCCGGAAAGAAGTCTTTGGATGTTGGTACGGTGACGAAACACGACAAACACGCATAAAAAAACGCCCAGGATCACCAATTCCAAAGGTTGGCTGGTCAGCGCCATGAGCAGGGGCAAAACGCAGGCGGCTAAAATCGATGCGAACGAAACATATCCGCTGAAAGCAAAAACGGTTCCCCAAACCAAAAGAGTAAGAAACAAGATCATGCGCATCGAGACGATTTTGATCGCGAGGCCAATCAGGAGCCCCAGACCGGTCGCCACTCCTTTCCCGCCTTTAAACTCAAGAAAAATCGTCCAGTTATGTCCGACAACAGCGCTCCCCCCTAAAATGATCCTGTAGATATTTTCCTCAAGTCCCAGACAATCGGCTACCATCACCACGGGAATAACCCCTTTAAGGATATCGATCAAAAGAACGAGCGCTCCGGGCCATTTTCCCAAAATCCTAAAGGCGTTGGTGGTACCCATGTTCCCAGAACCAAACGAACGGATATCGATGCCTTTCAAAAAACGACCGAACAGATAGCCCGTCGGAATTGAGCCGATCAGATAACTGATGACCAAACCTATTGTCAACTTAACTATGATCATTGAGCACCTTGATCCCGCGACGCGTGTAATCGATAGCCGAGATCACCGTCAAAATAGCCGCGGCGACCCAGAAGATCGGCGAAAACTTCCATTGAAAAAAGACACCCAAAATCGACATCACCTGAAAGAATGTGGTCGCCTTTCCCCACAGCGTTGGAGCCATCGTCAATTCCCTATGAACAAGATAAATGATCATAGAGCCTAAAAGCAGAATCACGTCGCGACTGATGACCGCCACGACCAGCCACACGGGAAAACGCACCTCTCCCAAAGAAACATCCATGCCATACAAACAAATGAACGCGCTAATAAGAAGGATCTTATCGGCCAAAGGATCAAGGATGGCGCCCGCTCTTGTCTTCTGTTTGCGGGTGCGGGCAATGTAGCCGTCAATCACATCTGAAATGACGGCTAGAAGAAAAATCCCTAAAGCGACCCAGCGCAGATACTCGCGCTGGTGCGAATACGAAAGGATCACGATAATAAAAAACGGTACGACCAAAATCCGGCCGACAGTGACTTTGTTTGCGAATGTCAGAGCCATGTCTAATCCTCGACGGTTTTAAGTTCCACTGTGTGGACTGGGCATATTTGAATTTTACCGCTGAAGCGTTGCCCGTCCACCGGGCAATATTTGACATCCGATGGACGACCGCTCAAGGTGTTCGTGAGCGTCTCAACCGCGCTTTGCGCTTGTTTATCCTTGCGCAAATCGCGGACGAGGGTGTTTAAATCGTCGTGTTTAGCGGCGCCAGAGGTTGCGTGGCATCCACAAAGGAAAATACAGCATATCACTGATACAAACGCATTAATTAATGTGTCGTTGCGAAGGAGCGCAGCGACTGAAGCAACCTTTTTAAAAGATTGCTTCGTCGCAAAAACCGCTCCTCGCAATGACACGTCTCTTATTTTTGTCATTTTATTCAATGAACCTGATCCGGTTCAAAGGCCAGTAAATGAGCTCGGCCCGGCCGATCATGAGCTCTTCAGGGACAAACCCCCAATACCGGCTGTCTTTGCTCGAGGCGCTATTATCGCCCAAAACGTAATAATGCCCCTGGGGGACCTTGATCTTTTGACCCGGCTGACCAAACTTGTCACGATTATAGTAATAGATATTATTAATGAGAGGAGTTGTTATCATTTCATCGTTGATGTAAATCTTCCCTTCCCGAATTTCCAGTGTTTCTCCACCGACGGCAATGAGACGCTTGATAAAATCTCTTTTGGGATCCTCCGGATAGATGAAAACGACGACATCCCCCCGCCGGGGTTTGCCAAAACCCGGCAACCGCCATTTGCTAAAAGGAATCTTCGGGCCATAACGCAGTTTGTTGACGAGAATTCGATCTTTTTCCAGAAGCGTCAGGCGCATGGAACCCGTCGGGATTACGAATGCCTGAATCAGAAACGTTCGAATAATAATGGCCAGCACTAAGGCCACTACGATGGACTCGGCCCATTCGTGGATGATGGCTTTAAGTTTTAACTGCTTCTCTTTGGTCACGGAAATTCTCATTTTACAAAGGTCACTGGGTCACTATAACTTTAACACCGCCAGAAAGGCCTCCTGCGGGACCTCGACGTTTCCGATTTGTTTGAGTTTCTTCTTTCCTTCTTTTTGCTTTTCCCAAAGCTTGCGTTTGCGGGTAATGTCACCGCCGTAACATTTGGCGGTCACGTTCTTACCCATGGACTTCACCTTGGCGCTGGAAATGATCCGCCCGTCGCAACTCGCCTGGATCCTTACCTCAAAAAGCTGCCGCGGGATGAGATCTTTAAGTTTGGTTACCAAGGCCAAGCCCTTCTCATAGGCGCGCTCGCGATTGACCAATGTTGAGAACGCGTCGCAGACCTTGTCGTTAATGAGGATGTCGAGTTTTGAGATCTGCGCGGGTTTATATCCTTTAAACTCGTAATCAATAGATCCGTAGCCGCGCGTGACCGACTTCACAAGATCGTTAAAATCGACGATGACCTCGGACAAAGGAATGTCAAAAATGATTTTCATTCTATCAGAAACATAATCGCTTCTGACATAAACCCCGCGTTTTTTCTTGGCAAGTTCCATAACGTTATCCATAGCAAAAACCGGTGTTAAGATCGACATGCTCACGTAAGGCTCTTGCATGGAGGCGATCTGCGAGGTGTCCGGAAGCTCGATGGGACTTTCGATATCGACGCTCTTTCCTTCTTTGGTGACGACGCGGTAACTGACGTTGGGCGTGGTAAGAACAAGATTCATGTCATATTCTCTCTGCAAACGCTCCTGGACGATTTCCATGTGCAGAAGTCCCAAGAATCCACAGCGAAAACCGAATCCGAACGATTGGGAGGTTTCATTCTCATAAACAAAACTCGGATCGCTTAAACGCAATTTTCCAATGGCTTCCTTTAAATTCATATAATCTTTCGGATTGACCGGGTACACGCCGCAAAAAACCAACGGTTTGAGCTGCCGGTAGCCGGGCAAAGGCGCCGCGGCGGGCCGCGCCTTTTCCGTCACCGTATCGCCGAATTTGATCTCCTGAGGATCATGGACGTTGCAGGTGATATACCCAACCTCTCCGCAAAAAAGATTTTTGACCTTGACGGCCTGCGGCGTAAAAGCCCCGACTTCTTCGACGGTAAATTCCTTGCCCGTATTCATCATTTTGATCTGCGTGCCCGGTTTGATTTCTCCATTCATCACGCGCACGTAAATGATAATCCCTTTGTAAATATCGTACTTCATATCAAAAATCAAGGCCTGCAGGGACGCGTTTCCGTTGCCTTCCGGCGGGGGAATGAATTTGATGATCTTCTCAAAGATTTCCTTGATGCCGAGGCCCTCTTTGGCGGAAACCAGCATGATGTCATCGGGATTAAACTCGAAGGTTTCCATCATCTGCAATTTGGCATGATCAATATCGATATTGGCAATGTCGATTTTATTAAGGACCGGGAGGATTTCGAGATTGTTGTCGATGGCCAGATAAAAATTGGCGATGGTTTGGGATTCCACGCCTTGGGTGACATCCACCACCAACAGCGCCCCTTCACAAGCCTTCAGGGATTTTTCCACCTCATAGGTAAAATCCACGTGACCCGGCGTGTCGATGAGATTAAAGAGGTATTCGTTGCCATCGTCCGCCTTGTAGATGATGCGCACGGCCGAAGCCTTGATGGTGATCCCCCGTTCTCGTTCGAGGTCCATGTCATCCAAAAGCTGATTCTTGAAATTGCGCTCATCAATGGCGCCGGTAAACAAAAGAAACCGGTCGGCGAGCGTTGACTTGCCGTGATCAATATGGGCGATGATGGAGAAATTACGGATGAACTTCTTTTCCATTGAAAGATAATCCCACTTGTCGGCGCGCGCCGACAATTCATATTTTAAATGTGAATCCGTTCTTTGATGAACTTGAGCATTTCCTGAACGGTTTCCTCCACCGAAAGGAATGTCGAGTCAATGAAGATCGCGTCGTCGGCTTTTCTTAAAGGGCTCGCGCCGCGGGTCAAATCTTTGTGGTCGCGCTCCTCAAGCTCTTTTTTAAGTTTTTGAGCCTCCCTCCCTTGGTTTTGCACTTCCAGTTCCAAGACGCGACGTTGGGAACGTTCCTCGAAATCGGCGTCGAGATAGAATTTCACGGTGGCGCGGGGAAAAACAACCGTCCCCACATCACGCCCTTCGGCCACGATGCTGCTGCGGCGGGCGATGGCGCGCTGGAATTCCACCATAATCTCGCGAACCTTGGGCGCGCGGGCAATGTAAAAAGTGTTATTGGTAACTTCCCGGCTTCTAATTTGCGTGGTAACGTCCTCTGTATCCAACAAAACTTGCAGTGCGCCCTCGGCCGTCGAATTTAAATCAATCGTCGTATTCTTTACCAAAGCCGCTAACCGATCCTCATCTTGTAAATTCACTTTTTTTCTTAAAGCCTTCAGAGTCAGCGCGCGATACATGGCTCCCGTATCGAGGTATGAAATCCTTAAAATTTTGGATAAAGCCTTGGCGGCCGTGCTTTTACCGGCTCCGGCGGGACCATCGATCGTGATGATGAAAAGACCCGTGGATTTATTCGGACTTGTCGAGACCATCTCGTTTGGCTTTGGATTTCTTGAACTGCTCGATGAGGCTGTTTTCATCTTTGAAAACGATCATCTTGCGGAAAGCCGCAAGTTGCTTGACCATCTCGTCCAGCGCCTGCACGAGATTCTTGGAGTTGGCCATGCAGATATCGTTCCACATATTGGGGGAGCTGGCCGCGACACGGGTGGCGTCCTTCAAACCTTGGGCCGCGTAGTTGAGGCAATTCTGCGGGATCACCCCCATCAAGGCATACGCCAATAGATGCGGCAAGTGGCTAATGTAAGCGAGGATTTTGTCGTGCTCGGCTGGAGAAACGGAGACGACCTTTGAACCCAGTTGCGTCCAGAAATTCTTAATTTTATCGTACGCCGAACGGTTGGTCTTTTCCGTCGGCGTCAAGAGGCAAATCGCGTTCCCAAACAAATCCGGATTGGCAAACATCGCCCCTTGTTTTTCCGAACCTGCCAAAGGATGCCCGCCGACGAAAGAGCAATGATTGGGAAGTTTTTTCTCTGCAGTTTCAACGATCGTAAGTTTGGTGCTCCCCACATCAGTCACAATGCAACCGCGTTTGAGGAAGGGCCCCATCATCGCCAGAATATTGATGATCGTATTCACGGGGGTCGCGAGGATCACCAAATCGGCGTCCAAAAGTACCTTTTTCATGTCATGATACGCCCGGTCGATCGCATGACTCTTTAAAGCCGTCACGAGCGAGGTGTGACGCAACGAAATACCCGCCACCTCACGCGACATCCTCTTGTTCTTGATGGTCATTCCGAGCGATCCGCCGATTAAACCAACACCGATAATCGCGACTTTCCGAAAATAAACCTGGTTGCTGCCCATTAACAGTAAATCCTTTGTCAACCCTTCGACGCGCCCCGGACTTCAGCCCGGGACTTGCTCAGGGTTGTTACACTGAGCCCCGCCTGGGCGGGGTCGAAGTGTCAAAAATCCTTATACTTCGCGCCCCACCGCGTGAGCGATGGCTTTACATTCTTTCATCAAATTCGCAAAATTCTCCGGCCGCAGCGATTGGGCACCATCGGAAAAAGCCTCTTCGGGGTTATCGTGAACCTCGATCATCAAACCATCGCAACCGGCCGCGACCGCGGCCTTGGCGCCGCTTCCCACGTAACCCCACTGACCGGTGCCATGGCTGGGATCAACCACGATCGGTAAGTGCGAAAGTTTCTTGACCACGGAGATCGCGTTGATGTCGAGGGTATTGCGCGTGGCGGTTTCAAACGTCCGGATGCCGCGCTCGCATAAAATGACATCGAAATTCCCTTCGGAAAGGATATACTCCGCCGACATGAGAAGATCTTGAATTGTCGCGCTCATTCCGCGTTTGAGCATCACCGCTTTCCTCGTTTGCCCCACTTCCTTGAGAAGGCTGAAGTTCTGCATGTTGCGCGCACCGATTTGAAAAACATCCGCGTATTGGGCGACTAACTCCACGTGGCGCGGGTCCATGACCTCGGTAATGGTCGCGATGCCGACCTCTTTGCTAACTTGCGACAAAATCTTCAAGCCCTCTTCGCCCAGGCCCTGGAAATCATACGGAGATGTTCTTGGTTTAAAAGCCCCCCCGCGCAAAACCGTTGCCCCGGCGGTCTTAACCTTCTGGGCGACAGATTTTAACGAGGCGTAACTCTCGATAGAACACGGCCCCGCTATCACCACCACTTTCTTTTCTCCCACTTTGATGTGCGCGCCCAGCTTGATAACCGAATGATCTTTCCTGAATTCCCTGGAAACAAGCTTGTAAGGAGAAAGAACCGGAATGACGTCCTCAACGCCGGGGAAAATCTCGAGCGGTGTCACCCTCAAGATATCTTCGGGACCGATAAAACCGATGATGGTCTTTTCCACTCCTCGGGAAATGTGGGCCTTAAGTCCAAGTTTTTCGGCCTTTTGCACGATATGTTGAATCTGTTCTTCGGTCGCGTCTTTCTTTAAAACAACGATCATAGAGCCTCCTTGAATGAGCGCACAATTTACGGACGTGCGAAGCGCGGAACGTAAATTGTATGCGCGCATTCCACCCAGCACTTATTTTGGCTATAATGCCGTATCGCAAAATAAGTGCTGGGTCTAAGTCGGCTAAACACTTAGCTTCACTTCGCTCGCTAAGTGTTAGCCTCCTAACACCGCATTTAACGCCTTCAATAACTTTCTATTCTCTGCTTTCTTACCGACAGTGACGCGCACATAATTCTTCAAACCCCAGAAATTCATGTCGCGAATAATGATGCCTTTTTTAAGAAGCGCCTCACACACGCCGGAACTGTCGCGCTCCGTATCGATCAGAATAAAATTGGTCGCGCTTTTCTGAAACTTAAACCCCATTCTCTTCAACTCACGGTACAAAAATTTTTTTTCGGCGTTTACGAATTTAGCCACACGACGATAATACGCGCCGTCTTCTAAACACGCAAGCGCGCCGGCCTGCGCCAAAGAATTGATATTGAACGGTTCCCGCAGACGATTCAAGGCATCAATGAATCTGCTCTCCCCCACGGCGTAACCGACGCGCAATCCCGCCAGACCATACATCTTGGAAAACGTGCGGCTCACGATGAGATTCTCGTTTGACTTAAGAAGAGCGATCGTATCCGGATAATCCTTGGCGGAAATAAATTCAAAATAAGCCTCGTCGATAAATATCAGGATGTCCTTAGGGACGGCGCGCATAAAGTCTTCAATCTCTTTCGCCGTTACATAGGTCCCGGCCGGATTATCGGGATTGCCGATAAAAATAATTTTCGTCTTTGGACTGATGGCGCTTAGCATCGATGGCAAATCATAGTGAAAATCCTTTAAAGGAATCGCTTGAACGCTGGCGCCCTCAAGACGAGAGGCAATTTCGTAAATCAAAAACGAGGGTTTCGCAACGATGACCTCGTCGCCTTCCTTAATAAGCGCCCGGATGGCCATCACGATGATCTCATCGGAACCGTTGCCGAAAATCAACTGTTGGGGTTTCACCTTAAGCTTTTGAGAAAGAGCCTGTCTTAGATAAAAACATCCGCCGTCCGGATATCGATTGACGTTCTGGGCTTCCTTTCTAATCGCCTCAAGCACTTTAAAGGAAGGCCTGAAAGGACTTTCATTGGAGGCAAGTTTAACGACCTCTTTTAAGCCCAATTCCCTTTTGACTTCTTGAATCGGTTTGCCGGGAATATAAGGCTCGACGTCCAAAATTTGACTTTTAACAGTGATGCCCATTACAAAATTGGATAGGATCCCAAAATCTTCAGATATTTACACATCTCTTCCAGTTGGTTGAGAGCGCTCATAACATTCTTATTCAGCCGATGCCCCTCGAAATCAACGAAGAAATAATAGTCCCACGCCTTTTTCTTGGACGGCCGGGATTCGATTTTCGTAAGATTGATTTTATTTTTATAGAATGGCGCGAGCATCGAATACAAAGCCCCCACGCGGTCCTTAATGGAGAAAAGAATCGATGTGCGGTCCTTGCCCGTCGGCGCCGCGTCGTTTTCTCCGATCACAAGGAACCGTGTCGTGTTATGCGCCACGTCATGGATACCGCGTCGAACAATCGGCAGCCCGTAAACCTTCGCCGCTTCAACCGAGGCCAAGGCAGCACTGTTCCTTGCCCGACTAGCTCTTTCAGCGGCTAAAGTCGTCGAATCAACATCGATCGCCTCGGCATGGGAAAGATTGTTCTGCAGCCAATTACGACACTGATTGAACACCTGGGGGTTCGCGTAAACCTTTTTGATTTTCAAAAGATTTTTTGTACGCGACAGGAGATTATGTGAAATATCCATTTTACTCTGACGGCAAATCTTCAATTCTGAATCCACCAACATATCGAACGTTGGCGTGACCGCGCCTTCCGTTGAGTTTTCAATGGGGACAACACCGTAATCGCATTCTTCTTGTTCCACTTTTTGGAAAACTTCGGGAATTTTACCGCACGACACATAGGTCATCTGCATACCAAAAATCTTTCGGGCGGCGGTATGGGTGTAAGCTCCGGTTTTGCCCAACACCGCAATACTCAAAGGTTTTTCCAACGACAAGGAACATGACATGATCTCCCGGTAGATGGCTTGAAGCGCGGCGTCCGACATCTTACCCTCATTGAGCGCCTTTATGCGAGTCAAAACTTCTTTTTCCCGGTCGGGAGAATAAATGTCTTTGTTGTGTTTGATCTTCTCGATCCCGATACCGGCGCTAAGCCCGGCGCGTTCGTTAAGTAAAGATACAATCCTGGCGTCGAGGGTATCGATCTTTTTTCTTAAGTTTTGCAAATTCATGCGTTTCCTTTTTCTGGATAACCTTCCGCGGCCGGATCCAGCGAATGGCCTCCGGATTCGATCGCCTGGGGGACGGGTTCTTCCTGTGTAAGCGCAGCCGTTACTTGAGACTCGGGTATTCCCGGCCGAGGAAAATTTTCCACCTCTTGCTTCTCTTCTTTTTCTTCGCTTTCATCCGCTTGCAGGGACGAAAAATCTTCGAGCTTAGGCAGATCGTTCAAAGATTTCAAGCCAAAATATTCCAAAAATTGCTTGGTCGTTCCGTAAAGATACGGTCTGCCGGGAACGTCCTTGCGGCCGACGATCTTGATGAGTCCTTTGTTCAGAAGATGATCGGTGACGCCGTCGGAATTGACGCCGCGGATGAGTTCAATATCCAGACGAGAAACAGGTTGTTTGTAAGCAATAATGGCCAGCGTTTCCAAAGAGGGCTTCGACAACTTTTCCTTATGGCGGGTCTTGAAAAATTTGCGAATCGCCAAGGCGTATCGAGAGGAGCTCAACATCTGATAACCGCCGGCGATTTCCATGACGACGACTCCGCTTTGCCGGTCGTTATATTCCTTTTGCAATAGGAGGATTGCTTCCTTGATCTGGGCGATATCGATCCCTTCCACCACCTCTTTGATTTGCTCAAGCATCACCGGCTTTTCGCTCACGAACAACAAGGCTTCCACGATGCCTTTCAAGGGATCATTGGCCTGCCCGTTGGAGTATTGTTCCGTCATTTCCTAACCTTTTGTTTATAGATTTCGTTTAACAGCTCTTCCGCCGAATTGACCCCTTGCGAACGCTGCAAGGCTTTTTCGATCATCCCAAGGGCTTCTTGTCTTTTATACTGCAACTGTTCAAGCACTGCCAAGGCTTCTTGCTGCCAGTCGGGAACTCCATTGGCAGGTCGGGACATTGATTCCTTGTCCTCAAGAAGACCAAAACGTCCCACCTTACCTTGAAGTTTCGCAACGATCTCTTTGGCCCGTTGCGTTCCAATGCCGGGCAAGGTCGTCAGGAACTTGAGATCACCTGAATCGATGGCCCGGGTGATTTCGGAAATGGGTTTGTTGAGCGCTTTGATCGCCGCGCGCGGGCCAATCCCTGAGACCGTAATGAACCGTAAGAAAAAATCTTTTTCCAAATCATTCAGGAATCCGATTAGAATCGGAATTCCGCGCGCCGGATCAATTTGGAAATAATGGTAGGTGATAAGATTCACCTCGCCGTCTTTCCCGACGCTTTCATCAATGCGGTTCAAAACCGATAAAGGAACGAGGACTTCGTAATATAAACCCTTCACATCGATGATGAGAGCGTGGCCGCATTTTTCAACGAGTCTGCCTTTGATTTTAACAATCATATTCTTGCCTTATGCATGTCTCAATGACCAGAGGCCTATCCAGCGGCATGAACTATTTTTTGGTGTCATTGCGGGGAGGAGCGTTTTACAGCGACAACGAAGCAATCTTTTAAACGATTGCTTCGTCGCTTCGCTCCTCGCAATGACGCGAATTCGGACGGCAATGAAAATGCACGTAACCTAAACTCAAGGCCAACGCATCGGACGCATCCAGCGTCAATCCTTTTGGGTCAATTTTTAAAATGTACGCTACCACGCTTTGGGTCTGCAACTTTGAGGCATTGCCGTTACCGATCAAGGCCTGTCTTATCTTTTTAACGCTATACTCCACCAGCTTCACCTTATGCTGGGCGCATAAAAGACAAATGACGCCGCGCGCGTGTCCCATGATAGAGGCGGTGGCAGGGTGTTTGTAATGCGCATAAAGCTTTTCCAAAACCATGACCTCGGGCCGGTGTTCCAGAATCAGCGCGCCTAAGTTTTTATAAAGAGCATCGACCTTCTGTGCCAGGGCATCTTTGGGTTTTGGCTCGATTGTCCCGGCTTCCAGCAATCGAATACGCCCGCCTAAAAAGTCGACGAATCCATAACCGGTGGCTTTTAACCCCGGATCAACGCCCAAGATTCTCATGCACTCTCTTCCAGCACCCGCATGTCCTCTTCCGAGATGTCGAAATTGGCATAAACATTCTGCACGTCCTCGTGCTCTTCCAAGGCTTCCATCAGGGCCAAAACCATCTTGACATCACCGCCTTGAACCTTCACGGTGGAGGTCGGGATCATTGTGATTTCCGCCGATTGCGGCTCGACCTTTTTGGCAATCGCGGCCTTGACCGCTTCAAAGGCGGAGGATTCGCAGATGATCTCATAGGTGTCGCTTTCCGTCTTGAAGTCATCGGCGCCGGCATCCAGGGCTATACCCATCAACGCCTCTTCCCCGATCTTGGACTTATCCACGATAATATAACCCTTCTTATTGAACATCCAAGCGGTACTGCCCGCTCCGGCCATGCTGCCGTTCTTTTTGGATAAAATATTTCTGACTTCCGCCGTAGTACGATTCTTATTGTCCGTTAAACACTCAATAAGCAGAGCCACTCCCCCGGGCCCATAGGCATCAAAAACCGTGTTCTCATAAACGACACCGGGAAGTTCGCCGGTTCCTTTTTTGACCGCGTTTTCGACGTTACTCATCGGCATGTTGATACTTTTAGCGCGCTGAGCGGCGGCGCGCAGACGAATATTAGTTTCCATATTCCCGCCGCCATCTTTGGCAGCGGCCGTGATCTCGCGAATGATCTTAGTGAAGGCGGCGCCTCTTTTGGCGTCGGTGCCGGCTTTCTTATGCTTTATTTTTGCCCACTTTGAATGCCCTGACATCGAACTTCCTCCCTTAAATGACCCCACCGCATTCTTGCAGAATGCAAGAGGCGGGGGAATTTACCCCAAAGCCACGACGAACAGGAGTGGCGTGGGGTTTATTCTATTTTATTGTATCAGCTTCTTAACAACTTTAAATCCGAACCTACTTTAAATAATTTATTGACGATTGTTCCTCTAAAGAGGGTTTTCCCAAGAGAACAATCGTCGCCCCTGTTTTCCTTAAAACATATTCAGAGGAAACTGGGGCAGTCCTCGCTTCTTCTAAAAATTTTTCAAAGGAAAGCGAGGGCGAGATACTGGCTACCACAGCTGTATTTGGAAAAGAAAAAGCCAGTAAAAGAGCAGGCCGATAAGCCGAGTTCTGTCGATCTCGATTGTATTAAAGGCGAGATGCGATGGTTATTCGACTGACTCCGAAGGTTACCCTTCGGACTCTTGCAGCCTACCCGGACATGCTAGTCTTCTACGTTCAAATGTTTTCACGTTTGAACTTCGAAGAACTTATTCCTACGAAGCTAAAGGCGAAAGCACTTTAGCGAAGTAGAATAACGAGGCGGATCACCTCGCATCCAATGAAAATTGGATCCCCCTTTCGGGGGCGGCGCCACTTACGTGGCGCGCGTCTGTCCCTATTTGGCCTTGCTCCATGCAGAGATTGCTCGTTTCACTCCCTCGACTCGTACTGACGTACTCGCTCGGGACAAGGTCCCTTGAGATCCTTGGCCTGAGCAAGCCCCGCAAAAGTGGGGCGCGTCGAAGGCTTCGTCGCTGTAGCTCTCCCGCCTCCGCCAAGATTCTTGGCGGAGGCGGGTCCGCCTCTGGCGGAAATCCTCATTCCAGCGAATAGCGAATAGCGGTTAGTGGTAGAGTTTTTATAAAAAACTTTACTACTATCCGCTAACCGCTTTCCGCTGAAACGGTCCTGCGTTAACAGGATGCATCATCCTTTGGAGCTCGGACTTTCCTCCCCCACGTCAAACAACGTCGGGGCAACCACCTTGGCCTGCTCTTTCTTTCTAACTGTAATAGCTTTCGTCGCCAGCTTGTCCGCGTCCTTGTTCCTTTCACGCGGAATATACTGAATCTCGAAACTCTTAAATCCCTTGATAAGATGCCCAACCAAACCATGCAAGAATTTCAAGGAAGGCTCTTTGATTTTGTAAGTTCCCCTTACCTGAGAGCACATCAGTTGACTGTCGGTGTTCACCTTCACTTGATCGCCTTTGAGCATCAAGGCTTCCTGCAAGGCATAAATAAGAGCCGCATATTCGGCGATGTTGTTGGTTGCCTCTCCGATAGACTCTGAGAGGCGCTTAATCGGCTTCTCTTTCTCGAAGATCACAACCCCTATTCCCGCCTCGCCGGGATTGCCGGAACACGCCCCGTCGGTAAAAATCTCGAAGATTCGGCTCATAATTTCATTTCATCCCCTTCGTTTCACTCCGGGGATTAACTCGCCCTCCGACTTACGTCATTAACATTCCGTAAGTCGTGTGCTCATAAATCATCCTCAAGATAAATGATGCGGGCGCACCTCTCGCAAAACATCAACTTGTCATGCATCCGGATTTCATTAATCGTTTGCTGCGTAATATTCATATAGCAGCCGCCGCAGACCATATCCTTGACCGGCACGATGGCCAAGCCATCCTTATTTTCCAAAATCTTTTCGTAGCGAATCAAATGGATTTTGTCGACCTCCGGAACAATCTGATTGCGTTTAAGTTCCTGGAGTTTAATTTTTTCCTGGATTTCCTTAATAGAATTTTCAGTTTCCTTCTTCTTGGAAAGATAAACCTTCTCGGCTTGCGCGACAGCGCTCTTCTCCTCATCGATTTGCCCGGTGAGCGCATCGCTTTCATCGAAAGATTGCAGAATTTTCTCTTCCATCTGCGACTTGTCGACTTTCAAGTTCTCGATCTCAAGCAACTTGGCCTGATATTCCTTGTTGGTCTTAAGTAAAGAGAGTTGCGTGTTCGCCTTCACAATCGCTTCTTCCTTGCTTTGCAACTCAAGTTCTTTACCTTTGCGATCGACCTGAACGCTTTTGAGTTTATCCTCCAATATTTTTAGGCCCGCTTTCGAACCTTCGTATTTGTTCTTGAGGTCTTCCAGAA
The DNA here is from genome assembly GCA_964372915.1 of uncultured Planctomycetales bacterium. Lineage (GTDB taxonomy): Bacteria > Omnitrophota > Gorgyraeia > Zapsychrales > JAHFFX01 > CAYJRN01. The sequence goes on along the minus strand of CAYJRN010000009.1, from coordinate 24,708 downwards.
ATGCGGGCTTTTCCTTCAATTCTCTTTTAAAATTATAAATCTCGACGTCAATCGTCTGCAATGCAACGAGTTTCTTAATCTGCTCATGAATGGAGACGGCTGGCACGAATCACCTCTTAGCCAAAATTTATTATGAACTTCTACTTGTTCTGCTTCGCCAAAGTGCTTTCGCCTTTGGCTTCGCAGGAACATTCTTCTTCGCTGAAAATTTATCTCTTCGAAGCTCCAACACGAAAGTATTGGAGCGAAGAAGAATGGGTACAGAAGGACTCGAACCTTCGACCTTCGCCATGTGAGGGCGACGCTCTAACCAAGCTGAGCTATGCACCCAACATTCAATCCAAACACTACAAATGACCTATCTCCCAAGGGAGACGAACCTCCGCCGGAGGCGGATCCGCCTTCGGCGGAAGCTGAGCTATGAGTCCCTTAACGATCTTTCACTGGGCCTTCCTGGATTCGAACCAGGGACCAAGAGATTATGAGTCTCCTGCTCTGACCGACTGAGCTAAAGGCCCGAGTTCTTTAATAACCTTATCCTTGTTGGTATCTCTTCTCTAAACACTGTAGAAGCCAATATCTCTGCCTTTTCTTCTTTTAAAATCCTTGTTTCTACTCGAAAAAATGTAAATAAGTTTATCATAATGCCTTTTTATTTTCAACAGAATAAAAAGTCGTTTGACGCCTTAATGAAGATTCAAAGTCCTTAAGATTTAAAGGGTTGCCGAAAAAAAAGAAGCCCATCTATGGCCTGCCAGATGGGAATTTTGAGAGCTAAAATTGAGATTACGCAAAGGGCGCTGAATTTCCTCAAGGAACGATCTTGATTTTAATGGTATTCATGGGAAGAACTCCTTTATAGGCCATGTTGTAGGTCCCTCGGATCTCCACCTCTTGAGGTCGCTCAAAACTATCTCCTTTAAATCCGCGATCAATGGAATACGTGGGATACAAAATCTCCTCGGGTTTAATGGTCGTTCCCGGTTTGGCGGCATCCGGCACGGTTCCCCAAACCTTATTGTTGATCGTAAAGAAAAGCGTCTTCTCATCCAAAGCCTTCACTTTAAGATTCTGGCTGCTTTTATTTATAAGAGTTGCTTTGAAACTGATCCGTTCTCCGATTTTATAGACCGCTTTTTCAGGCTCGAGAATGAGCCGCAGCTTCGTATACTTTTGCTGATGATCATAAAGGGCAGGGCTGAACTTGTTGATGGGGTGTTCGAGAGCATATCGTCGGCCACGGATCCTCATGGTCTGGTAACCGACGAATTTAAGGCCGAGGACAGGCAAGCCGAAACTGAGACCTTCGGCATTTTTTTCATGGTGGGGGCTGTCATCCATCCCAACGATGGTTAAGGCAAATTTGTAATCATATTCTCCCCTCGGACTTAAATAATCCTTGTTCTCATATTTGATCTCGTAAATCCCATACGGATTTTTCGCAAGCGCCCCTTCGTTAAAATACCGTAGTTCCGGGAACCTCTCTTTAGATGCGGCAATATCATCATAAATATTAAGCATCACCTTATTACAGAGGTTGATCGTTTCCTTGTCCAGAACCTTTTCTGGCGCCGAGGCAACATGAGAAACCCGCTCTTTCCCCGCAGAAGACATCATGGAATCATCCTGTTCTCCGGCGGCAAATGACAAAGAACAACTCACAAGAAAAAAAGTAAAGCTAAAGAATCTCTTCATGGGGAAAAAGCTCTTTAGCCGCCCCCTTCTGCATCCCGGGCAGCCATATCGAGAAACGTTTTGATTCTTCTGGAACGGGTGGGATGCCGGAGCTTTCTTAAGGCCTTCGATTCAATTTGACGCACGCGCTCTCTGGTCACGTTGAATTCGCTTCCCACTTCCTCGAGCGTGCGACTGGAACCATCCACGATCCCAAAACGCAACTCCAGAATTTTGCGCTCGCGTTCATCAAGGGTGTCCAACACGCTTTGGATCTCGTCCTTGAGCATCGAATGGAACGTGGCATTGGCCGGAGAAACGGCCTTCTTGTCTTCGATAAAATCGCCAAAGTGGGTATCGCCTTCATCGCCAATGGGTGTTTGCAAAGAAATTGGGATCTGGGAGATCTTCAAGATCTCTTTCACCTTACTGATAGGAATCCTCATTTGCTTGGCGATTTCCTGAGCGGTTGGCTCACGCCCATATTCCTGAACAAACAGACGCGACACACGGATGATCTTGTTGATCGTTTCCGTCATATGCACCGGAATACGGATGGTCCGCGCCTGATCCGCAATGGAACGGGTGATGGCCTGGCGGATCCACCAGGTGGCATACGTCGAGAACTTGTAGCCTCTCTGGTACTCGAATTTCTCGACGGCACGGATGAGTCCCATATTGCCTTCCTGGATAAGATCAAGAAAAGACAGGCCGCGGTTGATGTATTTCTTGGCGATGCTCACAACCAATCGAAGGTTAGCCTCGACCAAAAGTTTTTTTGCCTTATTGAATTTGGCTTGGCGGATCTTGATGATCCTGAGTTGCTCCTTGACCGTGTTCAAGGGTTCGCCCAGTTCCTTGAGAAGCTGTTGCTTTTGTTTCTTGAGTTCGGCGGTATTCTTGGGCTTTCGCCTTCCTTCCAGAGCCTTGTTGATCTTTTCCAATTTATCAACGATCTCATCAATCTTGATAACGATCTCTTCATTGACGGTGGAGGTCAACTTGAATTCGGCAATCACCTTGCCGGAACTCTCCGAGCCCACGCGCGAATGACGCACCTTGAGGATAATCTTACTCAAGTCCTTGATCAATTTAAAACGGCGCTCCAGCTCGTCCTTGATCACGTCCTCCACGTTGATCTCACCGTTTAAAACCTTATTGATGATGTCTAGGGATTCTTTACGGGCAAAGCGCGTTCTAAAAAGCGCTTCAGCGAATCTCTTTTCCGCTTCTTCGATGCGTTTGGCAAGATTGATTTCGTTCTCTCTGGAAAGTAACGGAATGGAGCCCATCTGCTTCAAATACATCTTCACGGGATCATCCAGCGGAATGAATTTGTCCGAATAGATATTTTCCTCTTTATTGGCTTCCTCGCGCAGGCGGCGCACCTCCTGCTCACGAGACTCGCCTTCTGTAGGATCGGTTTCCGACGAATCGTCCTCCTCATCAGAGTCGATGACCTTGATGTCCTTGCCATCGAGAATATCGAACACCTGGTCGATTTCCTTTTCGGAGTCAACCGTATTCGAAAGGGTTTCGTTCACTTCGTCATAGGTCAGGAACCCTTTTCTCTTTCCCAAGATTATCAACTTGTCGACGTCTTCTTTGAGTTCCTTGTCTTTTTCTTTATTTTTCATTATGACCCCTTGATTAACTGGATTGACCGGTTAAATTTTTCTTTAAGTTCATTGAGCTGATGGACGTCTCCCGCCGCTTCCGCTACGCGGATGGCCGCCCCCAAATCCTGACGGGCCGAGCGTAAACGATCGTTCTTAATTCTATTGATATAATCGCGGTGCATCTTCTTTTTGTCCGCGCTCAACGGCACCTCATCGGTCATAAGCCCCGAAAGCATGGCTTGAATCTTCTCATCGGCGAAACTGTTGATGAGACTGGGGAGATCGACGGCCTTGCCCTGTTCGGAAAAATCAAAAATCCTGTTGATGACGCTGCGGATATTCTCATCTTCGAAATCATCCGGCATGAGTTCACCCCTCGTCAATGGAATCAATTCTTCTTCTTCGAGGAGCAGTCGTAAGATATTGATTTCAACGGCCCGGGAAGGACTTTTACGAACGGGCTGTTCGATAAAACCGCTTTTATTTTTTATAGTGAAGGCTGATTCACTTTTTTTCATCTGCGCTGTTAAGGCTTCCATAGAAACCTTTAAGGCCTCTGACAAGCGTTTCAAGTAACCAAACTTCATGACCTCGTTATTGAATTTATTAAGCGTAGGCAGCATCTCTTGCGCGACGCGCGAGGCGCCTTCCACGCTTTTTATATCAAACTTCTCGTTTAACCAACCCAACTTATAATCAAAGAGCGTCTTTGCTTCACGGATTTTTTCTCTAAAAGCTTCGACCCCCTGTTTCACAACAAAAGAATCGGGATCATCGCCCTTGGTTAATTTGGCCACCTTGACGTTCATGCCTTCCTCAATTAAAGAATCCAGGCTGCGGATCATGGCCGCTTCCCCGGCTTGATCCGCATCAAAAAGCATCACCACGTTTTCCGTGTAACGGCGCAGCAAGCGGATTTGCTCAACGGTCAACGCCGTCCCCAGCGAGGCCACGATATTTTCAACCCCCGCCTGATAAGGAATCAAGAAATCCATGTAGCCTTCGACGACGATCGCGAAATCTTCGCGGCCCACCGCCTCTTTGGCCGCGTGAAATCCATACAAGTGATTACCCTTGGTATAAACAGGCGTCTCCGGGGAATTGACATACTTGGCACTGAGGTCTTTCTCTAGCGTCCGGGCGCCAAAACCGATCGCTTGCGAACGGTGATCAAAGATCGGAAACGTTACGCGGTTACGGAACCGATCGTAATACCCCTGCCGGTTCTCCTTGACGATGATAAGACCCGCCTTCTCCATAAGGCCCAGCGGCACGTCCTTCTTGTTCAGGAAATTTAAAAGAGTATCCCATTCATCCGGCGCAAAACCAATCTTAAATTTTTTAGCCAAGTCGGGCGTGATGTTCCGATTCTTTAAATATTCTCTCACCGGGCGCGCCTGCGCGTTTTGCGCCGACATCAGATTGTCATGAAAAAACGTAGCCGCAAGGTCATTGACCTTAAACAAAAGTTGTTTTAAACTCGCCTTTGCCTTGTGCTCACCGTCATTCTGGCGAACGATCGTAATCCCGGCTTTTTGCGCGAGCATCTCGACCGCTTCCGGGAATTCCATGCGCTCTTGCTGCATCACAAAACCGATAACATTCCCGCCGGCGTTACAGCCGAAGCAATGATAGATCTGCTTATCGGGATTAACAACAAACGACGGGGTCTTCTCGTGATGAAACGGGCAAAGTCCTTTGAAATTGCGCCCCGCCCTTTTTAAGGGAATATACGACGAGATCGTTGAGACAATGTCGTTGCGGTCTAACACCTGCTGGATGATTTCTTCAGCAATAAGGCCCATGATTTTTCAAATCTCAATAATTTTCAAATGGAACCCCACATTCATTCCTTGGCTGAATTTGCTTATTTTTGATTCGCCTCGGAATTTTTGTCCGGTCGCGCTAAAGAAAAAACTTTTTGATTGATTTTTTCTTCTGGGAAAAAATTTCCGCAAATATTTTTAAAACTGAACTTGTAAAATTCTGGCGCCCAGTTTTCTACATATTGTCCGATCACCGAACGCTGCGCCTGTTTAACAAGGTAGGCCTCCCTTGAAACATACAAAAGCATAAGCGTCAGGCTGCAGATAAAAATGCTTCTTACCCCCGCCACGATGAGTCCCAGCCCACCGTCGACTTCAGAACCCGCTTTGATTTTAAAAATGAGAAAAATCCCATCGCGAATAAGCTTGAAGACAAAGACAATTGGTATCCAGAGCAAAACAAAGGCCAACAAATCGGTAAAATTGGCCTTGAAGGCAAGGGTTTCATGTAAAAATTTCCCCACGCCGAGAAAATAATGCAGCGTTACGAAAATTGAGGCCAAAGCTCCTAAGAGCTTAAAAAGCTCGACGGCAAAACTGCTTTTAAAGCCAATATACATCCCCCGGACGATAATGACGATTAAAACAATATCGACCCAGTTGATGTTTGTGATGAAATTTTCGAACATAAAAGGGAAAAATATTTTTTGAAGTTGTTCAAGTATAACACACGCCCCTAGCCACTGTCAAGGAAGCGCTTTCCAAAAACTCTTTCTAAAATTCACTTGTAACTCTATGAAAACCATAGCCTTACAACTCTTTATTTTTAACAAAAAGGGAAACTCAACTTGACAATAGTTTTAGAAAGTGCTATCTTTCAACCCATGGCCACGAATATCACCCAGGAAGAGAAAACCTTGCAGGCACAATTGGAACGAGCCCAGAAAGAGCTGACCATTCTCTATAATGTCAGTACTGCCATGCGTACAACTCTGGAACTCAACCACATCCTCTATATTATTTTGACCGGGGTCACCTCTCACACGGGCCTTGGATTCAACAGGGCCATCCTTTATCTGGTTAATAAAAAGGAACGCTGCCTCGAATGCAAAATCGTCATTGGGCCGGAATCCGGCGAACAGGCGGACAAAATCTGGAAATACATTAAGAGCTCAAATCAGAACCTCGATGATTTGATTGCCGCCGACCGTATTTCACAACAGCAATCCCAATCCTCTCTTTTGGAGAGACTCAAAGCCTTGAAAGTGTCCTTAACGCAGGAAGGAGGCCTCCTAGGCTCAGCTTACGTGAACGGATCATCATTACACATTCGCAAAGAGATGATTGGTGAATTTGAGAACGATCCGCTTTTAAAAATCTTTAAAACCAATGAGCTCGTGATTATGCCTTTAAAAACCAAGAACAAAGTCAATGGGCTCATCGTGGCGGATAACCTCTTCACACAAAAACCCATTACCAGCGACGATCTGAAAATATTCATGCTGCTCGCCAACCAAGCGAGCCTGGCGATTGAAAATTCTCAGCTTTACGAGATGGTCGTACATAAGAGTCACACGGACTCACTGACGAATTTATGGAACCACGGATTCTTCCAACATACGCTTGCGCTTGAGATCGAAAAAGCCAAGGAAGAAAAAACGCCTTTGAGCTTAATGCTGATTGATATCGACAACTTTAAGAAGCTTAATGACGCCTATGGCCATCAAAACGGAGATATCGTGCTGCTGGAGCTGGCGACGCTTTTGAAGGAATCATCGCGAGAGGTTGATTATACGTGCCGTTACGGCGGGGAGGAATTCTCAATCATCCTGACTCAAACCAACAAAGAACAAGCATTTATCATTGCAGAAAGAATCAGAGAAATGATTGCGCAACATGTCTTTTCTAAATTTCCCATCTTTGAGAACCTGCGGGTGACGGTGAGCATTGGCCTGGCCTCTTTCCCCGAGGATGCTGAGACTAAGGAAAAACTGATCGCGAAAACCGACAAGGCTATGTATATTGCAAAATTCGGCGGGAAAAACCGCACCTATGTCAACGAATCCGACAGAAGTTAATACCCCCTAGACACCAACCGGTATCTCTTCTCTTGCGTCCGCCTTCTGGTCTTCAGCAAATTTTACAGACACAATTTTCGACACACCCGTTTCCTGCATCGTAATCCCATACATCACATCCGCATGCGCGATGGTCTTTTTATTATGCGTGATGACAATAAATTGAGTGATCTTGGCAAAATCCTTAAGCAGATACCCGAAACGCCCGATGTTCGACTCATCGAGTGCGGCATCAATTTCATCCAAAACACAAAAAGGGCTGGGCTTGACCTTGAACACCCCGAAGATGAGCGCGATGGCCGTCAAAGTCTTTTCGCCGCCGGAAAGAAGACTGATATTTTGCAGTTTTTTCCCCGGAGGACGTGCGATAATCTCGATTCCCGACTCCAGAACATTCTCCGGATCTAAAAGCACCAGTTGCGCCTCACCACCGCCGAAAAGCATCCTAAAGTAAACTCTAAACTCTTCACTCACCTTCGTGAATGTATCCATGAACATCTGACGGCACGTACGGTTGATCTTGATGATCGTTTCGTGCAGCGATTCCTTGGCGGTTAAAAGATCGCTCTGCTGCTTGGTGAGAAACTCGAATCGCTGTCTTAACTCTTCAAACTCATCGATCGCAACAAGGTTGACGGAACCAAACGACTCACAGCGCTTCTTGAGCCTTTCAATTTCTGCGATCAGTTCTTCCACTGAAAGATGCGTGGGCGGCGCGGCCTCTGGGGGGACTTGCGCGGCTTGCGCCGATAGAGGATTTGGTAACTCCTCTAGGAGAGCTTGGTCGACATCAATCTTGTACGTCTGCATCAAACGGTCCTTGATGCTGCGCTCGCTAAAAACGATTTCTTGCTCTTTGAGCTGAGTATTATGCGCCTCGTTCTTGAGGGCCTCCATATCATTTTCAGCCGCTGTGATTTGCCTGTGGATGCTCTCCAGGCGTTGATTGATATCCGCGCGTTCTTTTTCAAAAATTTTGAGAACCTCTTTGAGCGATTCCTTTTTCTTTTTTAGGTCTTCGATTTTGAGCTTAAGGTTTTCCGTCTCCTCATTGATTTTCTGTCTCTTGACTTCGGTACCGGCCAATTCATCGTCGATTGTCTTCATTTCTTCTAAACCGGCATCCAGCGTCTCGGAAAACATCTTCAAATTTTCTTCCTGCGATTTTTGTTTATCCTTAAAAGATTCAATTTCTGTCTCAAGTTGGGCGATAGCCACAGTCGTTTCTTCCCGTTCCTTGGATTTACCTTCAATCGCCTGCTGTTTCTCTTTGATATGCTGCTGGCGCCATTGAATCTCTTCATTACTGACATTGAGTTTCGCGCTCACACCATCTTCTTTCTCTTTGAGAGAAGTAAGAAGCTCCCGCGCTTCCTTGATTTCCAAATCCACAAGCTCCAATTCTCCATTCAATTTATTGACATCCTTTAAAATGTCATGCTTTTGGGATTCGAAGATCGAAAGGGATTTCTCCTGCGCACGGACTTCCTCAAGAAATCCATCCACTTCCTTCTGATCCTGGTTCATCCGCTCGATGGTCTCTTCCCTTTGCTTACCCTGCGCATCGAGCTCCAAATTTACCTCGGTAATCCTCGCCAGGATTTCCTGCGGGTCGAGCTCAATGAACTTCGTCTCGCAAATGATTTCGTAAAGCTCCGCGGTTGTGGAAGAAACACTTTTGACTTTTCCAATCATGCCGGTGTGTTTTTCAGAAGGCGCAACCCGAGTGATAAGACGCCCCTCGATGACCGGGTCAGGGATGTCCTGATATTGAACTCGCAGCTTCTCAATGAATTCCTTTTGGGAAACAAGGAGAAATTTTTTCTTTTCCAGTTCGCTGATCGTCTGTTGTAAAAACGCCAGACGACTTTTCAATTCGTTTAAGGTCAACTGCTTGGATTCTTGCCTCAACGTGATATCGCTGATTTTGTTCAAAGTGCTTTCAATGTCTCGAGTGATATTTTTAAACCTCTCATCAACTTCCTCTTTTTCGGAAAGTACCTTAGTGCTTTCTAATTCCAAACGACGTTTGCGAGCCAAGGCGCCTTGCACTTCCTTAATAATCTCGGTTAATTCGTTGTTGAGTTTTACCTGTTGGCTCGTCTGTTCAAAAATCTTTCCCTCATCCTGATGGATCGTCTCTTTATAGGTATGAATAAGATTGGCAACCACCCCCAAATGTTCTTTCTTTGCCCGCAACTCTTCAAGATTCTTTTGCATCGTTTCGCTCAGAGTGGCAAGGGCAGCTTTTAATTCTTCGATTCTTTCCTGCTCTTTTCGGCAGCGCTCGAGCAATTGCGCCTTTTGGTTTCCAAGACGGGACTCATGGAGGGCGAGATTTTCCAGCCGTTCGTCGTTGAAACCTATCTGCCGCTCTTCGATGTCGATCTGATTCTTAAGCTTGATCTCATCGGAGTTCGCATCGCTTGTCTTCTGTTCGAGATCCGAAAGCACGCCTTCTTCATGGCTCAGAAGGTCGTTGAGTCGGGCCGTCTCGGCCTTGAACTTCTCTTCTTTATTGTTCAACTCCGCGAGCAGTTGGACGATTTTGTTCTTATCTTCCGCAAAAGAATCCAGTTGATGACGCGCCAACCGGACCTCAAAAACCTTGAGCCTATCAAACTCTTCCTTGTAGCGGCGCGCCTTATTGGCCTGACGCTCGATGGAGGCGATCTGTCTTTTGACTTCAATCACGATATCATTGATGCGAAGCAGATTGTTCTCGGTGTCTTTAAGTTTGCCCAGCGCTTCTTTTTTCTTCGATTTGTATTTGGTGATCCCGGAGGCCTCATCGAGAATAACGCGACGATCTTCCGGGCGGGCGCTCACGACCAAGTCCACCTTACCCTGCTGGACCAAAGAATACGCCTCGGCACCGATTCCCGTCCCCATAAAAAGCTCTTGGATATCTCTCAATCGCACAACGGTTTTGTTCATGAGGTATTCACTTTCACCCGAACGAAACAACCGACGCGTGACCGTAACCTCATTGTACTCGACGGGAAGCATCTTAGATTCGTTCGAGAACGTGAGACTCACCTCCGCAAACCCCAACCCGGGTTTTTTATCTGTGCCGCTGAAGATGACGTCTTCCATCGAATCCCCGCGCAACTCCTTGACGCTCTGCTCTCCCAAGACCCAGCGGATGGAGTCAAAGACATTGCTTTTGCCGCAGCCATTGGGTCCAACCACCGCGGTAATCCCGGGACCGAAATTCAGCACTGTTTTGTCTGAAAAAGACTTGAAGCCAAAAATCTCCAGCCTTTTAAAATACATATACAACTCCTCTCTAAAATAGGCCTTTACATAAATAGAGGCGCACTGGTCTCTTATTTTTTGCTTAAGATCTCTTCGACGATCTTAACTGTTTGATTCAGACTCGTGAACTTAGGGAGATTATCTTCCGGAATGGCGATCCGATATTTCTTCTCGATCCCTGCGAGAATCTCGAGCGCCATCATCGAATCCATCCCTAAGTCTTTGACGAAACTGGCATTCCCGTTAATGGAAGAGGGATCGACCTCGAGGACTTCCGCCACTAAATTGCGGATGTCATTTTCCACGTTGTGTTGAACATGAGCCATAGGTATTCTCCTTAATTTCGACTATCCAACCATTGATCAATTCTTTCCCTTTTAAAACGCCACTGCCCGACGGTTTTGATCGCCGGGATTTTGCCTTTCTTGACCCAATCATAAATCGTCCGTTTTTTGACCCGGAGGTATTCTGCCAACTCTTCAATCGTCATTAAATTTTCGTAGACCATAATCAAAAAGGGCGTTAACAGAGTTTAACAAATCCCAACGACTTAAATATTAATAGGAACAATCTATGACAAATGGTGGCATATGTCAATGAAAAATTAATTTTTTTTCTATTCTGCTGAAAGAAGATTGTTTCTTTTACATAAAATGACATTTCTTATCAATAACAACACATAATGACATTTCTTGACATTCCGTGACAATTGGTACTCGGATCCGCTCCTAACTTAAGATTTTAGAAGGATTTGAACTGACTGGGAAGAAAATTTACAAACGAGGTTACTTTAACTTCAAATCTATTTCCACATCCGCGTTATAATCAACACCCTGTAAACCAAATCCGAATAAACGCAAGAAATCTTCTTCGTAGCCTTTGAGATCGGCGATCTCTCTGACGTTGTCGGTGTTAACTTTTTCCCACAAGGCCTTGACCTCTGTCTGCACATCCTCTCTCATCTCGAGATCATCAATGCGAATGCGCCCCTCTTCATCAACGGGAACAGGCTTGCCGGCATAAAGCCTCTGGGCAAAAAGGCGATAGATCTGTTCCATACAATTCTCCTCGACCTTTTTGGCCTTCATCACTTTTTTAAGAAGGACAAAATACAGCGGAATAAAAGGGATAGCGGAACTGGATTGCGTCACCAAAGCTTTGTTGACGGAAACAAACGCCCGGCCATGGATGTTTTGAAGTTTTGCATCGAGTTTCTTGGCGGTGGCCTCCAGATGATCTTTGGCCGCGCCGATCGTCCCGTTACGATACACGGCTGTTGTCATCTCGGGCCCTATATAAGAGTAGGCAACTGTTGTAACCCTGGGCGCCAAAACCTCTGCCTTCATAAGCGCGTCCATCCACATCTCCCAATCTTCTCCTCCCATCACCGCGACAGTGTGCTCGATTTCCTCCGGCGTGGCTGAGGGAAGAGTCACCTGAATCACTTCTTTTTTTTCAAAATCAATGGATTTATTGGTGTACGGGGCGCCTTGGGGTTTTAAGGTGGATTTAAATGTTTGTCCGGTTTTGGGATGTGTCCGCCGGGGAGAGGCCAAACTATAGACCAGAAGATCCACAGACTTCAAATCTTTTTTGATCGTCTGAATGACCCGTTGCTTCATCTCATCCGAAAACGCATCGCCGTTAAAACTTTTGGTATAAAGACCGGCGGCGTGCGCCGCATGATCAAGACCAATGGAGTTATACCAGCCAGCCGTTGCCGTGCGTTTGGTGTTTTCCGCCGGCCTCTCAAAAAACACGCCGATTGTGCCTGCCCCGGAGCCAAACGCCGCCACAATGCGCGAGGCAAGACCATAACCATTCGAAGCCCCGATCACCAAAACCTTTTTTGGTCCATTCACGATCGGGGCTTGCTTCTTCACATAATCAATTTGATCCTGCACGTTCCTGGCACACCCAAAAGGATGCGCGGTGGTGCAAATATAACCTCTCACTTTAGGTTGGACGATCATAAACTCCTTTTGATTTTACAGAGAGGATTTCTTGGCGACGATCACGATGCCGGAGGTCGTCACAGCAAACTTTTTTCTGTCCGACTCCAAATCATAGCCGATCTTGGCATTCGTCGGGATGACCACCTGCTTATCAATGATGGCGTTCTTGATTTTAGCTCTTTCCCCGACGATAACCCCTTCCATCAAAATCGAATCGGAAATAACGGCGTGATTTTCAATGCGGACATTGGAAGAAAGCACCGAACGCACGACCTCCCCGCCGCGGATCACGCACCCACCGGAGATAATCGAATCGACCATCTTCCCGGCGTTCATTCCTTCTTCAGAAGGGGCGCTGAGCATCTTAATCGGCGGATACTGTTCGTGATACGTCCGCACCGGCCACTGCTTGTCGTACAGATCGAATTCAGAATTTTGCTTCACCAGATCCATGTTGGCCAAGTAATACGCATCGCGCGTCCCGATGTCCCGCCAATACTTAGGTCTTTCGTTCTCATCGACAAAATTATAGACAAAAACTTTTCTTTTGTTTTTGAGCATCTGAGAAATCACGTTCTTGCCGAAGTCATGGTCGGAGGGTAATCGGGCATCCGCTTCCAGCTCCTCGCACAGGACGTCGGTTTTAAAAAGATAAATGCCCATGGAGGCAAAAATCTTATCGCTGTTCCCCGGAATCGTTTTAGGCTCGGAGGGTTTTTCCTGGAAGCCGCAGACACGCTTTTTCTTATCCACCTCGATGACCCCAAAATTGACCGCCGTTTCCTTGGGCATCTCGATGCAAGCCACCGTCATATCGGCGTCGTTCTCATTGTGGAATTCAATCATCTTGCGGTAATCCATTCTGTAAATGTGATCACCGGCAAGGATCAGCACCAACTGTGGATTAAGATCGCGGATGGCATACATATTTTGATAGATCGCATCCGCCGTTCCTTTATACCAGTCGGACCCAATCCGCTGCTGGGCCGGAATGACGTCGATGAATTCCCCCAGCTGACTGGAAAAAATATTCCAGCCCGAAAGAATATGCTTCTGCAAGGAAAACGATTTATATTGGATGAGGACATAGATGCGACGCAAGCCCGAATTAATGCAGTTGCTTAAAGTGAAGTCAATGATGCGGTAGATGCCGCCAAAAGGGACTGCCGGTTTGGCGCGGTCGCGGGTCAAAGGATCAAGCCGCTCTCCTTTACCGCCCGCTAAAATGAATGTCAATATTTCACGCATGGGAATTCATCCTTAAGTATTAGCCAACAAATTAAGACGTATTATACGCTTGAGAAAACTGAATTACAATACACAATTGAGGCCGCAACCGAGGGGCCGGTCACTCTCCCCCCTATCATCAATTTTTATTGATGGACGGCCTGGTGGCCTGGTGCGAATCTTTAAGGGACTTTTTGAAATCTTCGTTGTTAGGCTCCATCTCAATGGCCTTTCTTAATTCTTCCAAGGCTTTTGCCTCATCCCCAGAGGCGCGATAAGATAATCCTATCTTTTGATGGAGCTTGGCCGTTTCTTTGTTGGTCGTAAGCCCCATTTCATAAATCTCTCGGGCGATTTTGTAATCCTTCTGTTCATAAAGGACATCGCCGATTTTAATAAGATCGGCACAATCCTTAGGATCCAATTGGCGGGCCGTCTTAAGAGTCTTCTTCAGCTGATCGTACCCTTTAACCCTGGCATAGGCCCGGGATAAAAGGAAATAAGCTTTAGGATCACTGGGCTGGTCTTTGAGGAGCCGCTCGTACTGTTGGACGGCCAGATCATATTTTCCCAAATGATCCAAAGCCAGGGCCATATTGCTTCTGGCTTCCGGGTCCTGCGGATTAATCATCGTCGCCGTACGAAAATTCTCGAAGGCTTTTTCATGATTTCCCTTTTTACCGTAAATTTTCCCCAAAATTTTGTACGGCTCGATATACCCTGGCTGCATCTTGCGGGCATGGTTCGCCTCCTCCATGGCCGCTTCATCAAAACCCAGCGCTTCCAGCGTGTAGGCTCGATTCACTTCCCGATAGGGCGTCGCCAGAATCGACCCCAGCCGATAAAGATCCGTCTTCCTGTCTTTAATCTTCTTGAAATCCATTCGATAGCGGTTAATGATCGATGTGTTCTGCGAGATGTCTTTTAAATAAATGAGACCGTCATAATCAAAGTACACCAGGACCCATTCCTTGTGGTCCGCAAAATACCTCAAAACCTTCCGCGGCACCTCCTTGTATACGGAATTTAAAAAGGCCCCCGTAATGTGGTAGCGCTCCAAGATAGACCCTAACACATCCGTATTTTCTTCTTTCCACAGCGATCGGTAACGCTCAAAAAATTCCGCTCCGTAAACTTCCGTGCGCCCGTCGATAAAAACCTTGATGTTGGGGGCGGCGCGGCCCACAAGATACGCCCCGGAATTAAAATCATTGAAAAAATTCCCTTGGATACCCGTTTGCACCAAAAAATCCGCCGCCTTAGAGGGAAAACTTCTTTTGGAAACGCCCCCATACTCGCTCTTTCTCTGGTAATTGTCGAAATCGTAGTATCCTCGTTCCGACATCTTCTGCCCGTAATCCAAAATCCACGAGATAAGAAGGAGATGAAACAAAATGGAGGTCATATAAAGAAATTTTCTGTCGGTAAACCTGATGGGGATAAGCTCATCGAGCGAGATGCTCATAAAATTGGTGATGGTCACAAGATACGCGACCAAAGCAAAGTAAACGACATTACGGACGGCAACAAGCGAAAATAAAAGGAATACGGTCCAAATGAAAAAACTGCCGACATCAATCTTTTTACGATTGAAAATAAAACTTATGAATGACAGAAAGATCATCAGCTTGTAGTACGAATAATTCGGCGAGAAGATATTATTCCAGTTCCAAAGGATCGGTTTTTGCAATTCCTGAATGTGCTCAAAAAAGATCTGTGACCCATGGGGAAACTGCAGAAGAACACCAATAGGATACCAGGCCCCTCTAAAGGTCAGAGGATTGATAAAACACGCCAAGATGACAATGAGAAAAATCCATTTCAAACGCTTGAATTCCTCGTTGGTGAGCCGCCCCACCTCATTCCATTCCCACGGCAACCGGATAGAGCGCTTGATGGTTTCGCTAAAAAGAGCGACGCAGATAATCAAAGGCCCCATAAAAAAGAACCCATGAACATTGCTCCAGAGAATCTGAGTGGTAAGAAGAGCCAGCACCGACCAGTTTTTATCGATGTGCAAAGCCAGCACATAAATGAAGATGACAAAGAACAACAAACTGAAAATATCGGGGCGAATGGTAAAACGGAATTCATAGACAAGGAGCACAAGGAGCAAGAGAAACACCAGCCCCAGGTGTTTATCGCGATGATATCCCAAGAATAAAAGTAACAGAAAGGTCAGACTCACGACGATCGTCTGCATCGTGATGAGACCGTCGGCGCCGCCGAAGGAGTAGACATAATGTGCCAAGATTTGGAAAAGCCACTCGTGATTCACCCAAGGCTTGCCGGCGATGGAACAGGAAAGGATATCATGGTCAGGCACATAGCCGAACCTGGTGATGAGCTCCCCCATCTTCAGATGCAACCACAGATCCAAATCTTTGATTTCGATGTTGGTGGCAAAGACAATGAGGCAAAAGAGCACACCGATGGCAAAGAATCCCATATAAAAATTGACGCGCTTCCAGATCGATTCGCTCATAGGCCTGTGCCTTTAAAAATATTTAACGTAAGACGTAATGACCACCGCCCGCATCTTGAAGACTTCCCTGCAGGTTGGGCACAAAATCCTGTTCTTTGGAACTGGTTTTATATTCTATAGCCGCCAAAAGCAATTCTTTCGTGTACGGATGAAGAGGATGGCGAAAAACTTCCTCCGTGGGAGCATCCTCGACAATCTTTCCTTTGTACATGACCGCGACCCGACGGCTGATTTTTCTGACCACCCGCAAATTATGCGAAATGAATAAATATGTGACGTCAAATTTTTTCTGCAGGTCCAACAAAAGCTGAAGGATCTGGGCTTGGATCAGGACATCCAAAGAGGAAACCGCCTCATCAAGAATAAGCAATTGAGGATTCATCATAAGGCTGCGCGCGATGGCAATCCTCTGCCGCTCCCCCCCGCTAAATTCATGCGGATAACGATTGAGAATATTGGCCGGGAGCCCGACGGCTTTAAGCACTTCTTGCATCCTTTGTTCTTTTTGAGACCTGGCTTCCCCTTGGTGATCAAGCATGGCCTCTTCCATGACCGAATAGATAGTAAAACGCGGATCGAGACTACTGAATGGATCCTGGAAGATCATTTGAAAGTGCCGTCGAACGCGCCGCAATTCTCTCATCGACAAACGGCCAATATCCGTGCCATCAAAACAAATATTCCCCGCATCCGGGGCAACCAGCCTCATCGCCAACCGACCCAAGGTTGTTTTGCCGCAACCGGACTCGCCCACAAGGCTTAAGTTCTCTCCTTTTTTCATCACCAGGTCAATACCGTCAACCGCCCGGACAAAATCTTCGCCCCGTCCCCAGAAGTCGCGCTTAACGGGGAAATATTTCTTCACGTTTTTGAGTTCCAGCAGCATATTAAAGCAGGGCGTCCATGAACTGTCGAGTTAAGGGATGATGAGGGTTTTTAAGAACCTCCCGCGTCTGTCCCGCTTCCACCACTTTACCGGCGGATAAAACAATCATTTCATCCGCCAAGTAGTTTACCATACCCAAATCGTGCGTGATTAAAAGCATGGAAATTTTTAACTCACTTCTTAATTTCCTGAACAGCTCAATGATCCTCGCCTGCAAAGTGACATCAAGATTGCTGGTGGGCTCATCGGCAATGATGAGCTTAGGCTGAGCGGCGATCGCCATCGCGATCATCGCGCGTTGACGCATCCCTCCGCTTAACTCATGCGGATACTGACGCACAATCCGCAAAGGATCGGGAATTTCCACGACTTTCAGAAGATCGTGAACCTTTTCCCGCCGGGAGGATTTAGAAAAATTCGCGTGAGCCTCAAGCACCTCTTCAATTTGATCTCCTATAGTAAAAACCGGATTAAAAGCATTCAAGGGTTCTTGAAAAATCATCGCGATGTCTTTACCGCGGACGCGGCGCATATCTTCCTCGGGATAATCCAGAAGATTCTCGCCGTTAAAAAGGATTTGGCCGGTTTTGATCTTCAAGGCCGAAGGCAAAATCCGTAAAATAGAAAGGCCAGTCGTTGTTTTGCCGCTGCCTGAACCTCCGACCAGCGCCACGATTTCCAGCGGCGGGATATTAAGATCCAACCCATCGAGCAAGTTTTTCTGTTGTCCGTTGTCATTCACGTTGACCGTCAGATTCCGTATGGCTAAAAGAGGGTGTTCCATTGTTATAGGATCTCCGATTTGAAAGCGGGATCAAGAGCGTCTCTTAAGGCGTCTCCGATGACGTTAAAGCAAACCACCGTCACAAAAATGAATAGCCCCGGCAAAAGAATCCACGGCGCGAACTGGATTTGGATGATCCCCATCGCCTCCGACAAAAGATTCCCCCAGCTGGCATAAGGATCTTGGATCCCCATTCCCAAAAGACTTAAAGCGGATTCGCCCAAAATGTACCCGGGGATCGAAAGCATAATCGCGATGATTGAATACGACATCGTGTGCGGCAAGATGTGCCGCGTGATGATGGAAAGATCCGAATGCCCCATGGCCTTGGCGGCAAGCACAAATTCACGTTCCTTCAAAGACAAACTCATCCCGCGGATAATTCTCGCCAGGCCAGCCCAGCCGATGAACGAAAGAATAATCACAATGGAAAAATAAATCTGCACGGAATTGAAATTGTCCGGCACGACCGAGCGCAAAGCGAGCAAAAGATAAAACCCCGGAACCATCATGAACATCTCGCACAAACGCATGAGGACATTGTCGATGACGCCGCCGTAATATCCGGAGATTCCGCCCACCAAGAGCCCGATGGAAAACGAAATCAAAACACCAATAAGCCCAATCGAAAGCGAAATCCTGGCGCCATAAAGGATGCGTGAAAAAAGGTCTCGTCCCCTCGCATCCGCCCCCCAGAGATAAATCCGGCCGGGCTCATCCACGCCGAATAAATGAACATCGGCCGGGATTATCCCCAAAAATTTGTACTGATCGCCTTTCACAAAAAACTTAAGTCGATAACGCTGATTCAAATCCTCAACGTACACTCTCTTATGGAACTCATCGAAGGTGAGTTTCGTTCCGGTCACGTAAGGCCAGACAAAATTCGATTGAGCATCAAAGAAGCGCACGCGCGTCGGGGAACAATACGAATAATTCCGTTCCTCGTTGTTGAACGAATAGGGGGAAAGAACATCGGCAACAATGGCCGCGGCGTACAGGATAAAAAGAATGCTCAAACAACAAATGGCCAAACGGCTTTTTTTGAAGCGGACAACCGCCATCTGCCACTGGCTGAGGGACTCGATCTCATTCATAACGGATCCTCGGATCGGTCTTGGCGAGCAAAATATCGGCCAGGAGATTGCCCGCCAATAGAAGAATACCCCCCATGAGCAGGCTGGAAAGGACGACATACACGTCTTTCGCGCGCACGGCCGTGAGCATGAGGCTCCCTAGCCCCGGCCAATTGCAGATGATCTCGGTCAAGGCCGCGCCGCTTAAGAGCCCCGAGAATTCATAACCCAAAAGCGTGATGAGCGGATTCACGGCATTCTTTAAGGCATGCGTGTAAATAATCTTGCTTTCCGGTAAACCTTTCGCGCGCGCCGTGAGGATATATTGCTGGCGCAAAACCTCCAGCATGTTCCCGCGCATGATTCTCTGCAAAGCACCAATGGATCCCAAGGAAATCGCCAGAGTCGGAATGATCAGGTGCGCCAGAAGATCAAAGAATCTTTGAAAAGCATTGAACGTGTCGTAGTAGGCGCTGTGCATTCCGCCCAAGGGAAGTCCGCCCGTTTGACTTACGATATAAAGCAAAACAACCGCTATAAAAAAACTTGGCGTCGAGAGCGCGGCATAAGACAGCAACTGCATCAGGCGATCGCTCAAACGATTGCGTTTTAAGGCCGCCCAAATCCCCAGCGGAATCGCCACCGCCCACGTGAACACAAGACTAACCAACGACAAGATGAAGGTATTCCATAAGCGGCTCGCGATGACGTTGGCAACTGGCACATTGTAAAAGAAGGAATAGCCGAATTCCAGATGCAGAAGATTCTTAAGCCACCAGAGGAACTGCACAAAAAGCGGCTGATCGAGGTTATAGAGTTCTTCGTAGCGTTTAATCGTTTCGGCAGAGATCTGCGGGTTGAGTTTGAGGGTATCAAAAAAATTCCCGGGGCTCAAATGCATGATGACAAATGTCAGCAGCGACATCGCCAACAGAAGCGGAATGGCAACCAGAATCCTTTTAAAAATATAACGCGTCATAGGTTAACGGTATTCTTTCTTGATATAGATTTCCTCGAGGTTATGGAATGCGCCCCCGTAAGCCGACGGGCGAAGGTTGCCGAATTTATTGCGCACCGCAAAGAGATTCGCGTCCAACACCGTGTAAATCACCGGGAGCTGCTGCGAGATAATCCGTTGATGCTCATCGTACAAAACCTTTCTTTTATTCTCATCCAGCTCTTGGACCCCTGCTTCAAAAATCTCATCGGTCCTTTTTTCCCAGTCGGTTGCCGGGGTTTCTTGCGCGGGGTTCCAGAAATGCAATTGCCCGCTCGATGTCCAGACGTTATTGCCGAAGTGCGGCTCCACTCCTCCGGTCAATCCCAAAAGAATCGCATCCCAATCGTAAGTGGCTGTCAATTTGCTCACCAGGGCATTAAATTCAACGGCCACAAAATTCACCTTGATTCCCAATTTTTTCAAATCGTGACGGATGATCCCAGCCATTTGCACGCGTTCATTATCACTGGCATTGGTATAGAGATTGAACTCAACGGGGTTGCCCTCTTCATCCTCAATGATACCATCGCGGTCGCGGTCGATGAACCCTGCGTTCGTTAAAATTCCTTTTGCTTTTTTAAGATCATAATCATAGGTAACGACATCGGGATTATAAAAAATCCCCGCACTGGGGCTCATAGACGAATCCTGCGGATAGCCAAAACCGTTTTGCACGATCTCGATCATCTTTTTTTTGTCGATGGCATGCGCGATGGCGCGCCGGAATTCCGCGTTGGTGAACCATTGGAGTTTATGTAAAGCGATATACGGCTTTTTCGTTTGCGGATTAAGACGTGGATTTTGATTGAAGGCGATGAAGTTGCTGCCAAAATCCGGGCCCGCGTCGTACACCGTAAAATTGCCTTGCCGTTCCTTAGGCTTCAGCAGCGCGTAATCCGCTCCCCTTAAACCGCAGGTATCCACTTCTCCCTCGATGAATTTGAGGATCACGGTATCAAAATTCTGCACGATCATATAAATCAGACGATCCATGTAAGGCAGCCGCTCGCCTTCTTTGGATTTCTTCCAGTAATGAGGATTGCGTTCAAAGACCAACCGCTCGCCGGGTTTGTACTCAATCAAACGATACGGCCCTGTCCCGATGATCTCCTTGGGGTTAGTGTCAATGCCCCAGGTAAAGTTGAATTTCTTCTCTTGAAGGGCCAAGGCGAGTTTGTGTTTGGGAAGAATTTCCTGTGACAGGCTGCGCAAAAAAGGCGCGAATTTAAAAGGAAGATTGAACTCAACTGTATGCGCGTCGAGCTTTCTCACCCGAAACTGTTTTCCGCCGATGGTGAAAATGTCTCGTGAGGAACTGGGAATATCGGGATTGTAAATAAGATCATTAAAGGTAAAGACCACATCATCTGCCGTAAAAGGCCTTCCATCCGACCACAAAACGTTTTTACGCAGATGAAAAGTCCACCTCAGACCATCTTCGCTCACTTTCCAGCTTTCTGCCAGGCCCGGTTCAACCTTCAAGGTAAAAGCATCAACGGTTGTGAGCCCATCGAAAATGATGTTGGTGACAGCGCTTGAGGATGTTTCTTTGGCAATGATGGCATTAAAGGATTTTGGATCAGAGGTGGTGGCGCGGATGAGTTGTCCGCCGTATTTGTCGGAGGGATTTTGGCAAAAAACGTTCGAAGAAAGAAAAAAGAAAAAAAATGACGTAAAAAAGGCTAAATTGTTATTGCGATTTTTGCGCATCGCCAGGATT
>CAYJRN010000009.1:0-3080 GCA_964372915.1 uncultured Planctomycetales bacterium | reverse complement strand
CCAGACTGCATCAGAATCACCGTCATCAAAAGAACAGAAACCAGACAATGCAAAAATATGACAAAACCCATTTTAAACCTCACTTTAAAATGCCGCAGCATTGTTTGACGATCTTAATAAAACTTTCCGCTTTCAGACTGGCCCCTCCCACAAGCGCTCCATCGATATCATTTTGGGCAATCAAATCCGCAATATTCTCGGGTGTCACGCTGCCGCCGTATTGGATTTTTGTCTCCGCGGCCACGGCATTGCCAAAAATCTTCAACAATAACTCGCGGATAAACGCGTGCACTTCCTGCGCCTGGGCAGGGGTCGCGGTCTTCCCCGTGCCGATGGCCCAAACAGGCTCATAGGCAATGATGATATTTTTCATTTCTTCTGTCGTGAGCCCAGCCAAAGAACCTTTGATATGATTCCTGACGATATCAAATGTTTCCTTTTGTTCGCGCTCTTTCAAATTCTCGCCGACACAGACCATCGGCGCTAAACCGTTTTTTAAAGCGGCCTTGACCTTCTTATTGACCGTTTCATTGGTTTCGCCGAAATACTGACGCCGCTCGGAATGGCCGATGATCACGTACCCGCAGCCAACACTCTTGAGCATCGAGGCCGAAACCTCGCCGGTGAATGCCCCGGAATTCTCCCAATGGAGATTCTGGGCGCCCAGCTTGACGTTGGAATCCGTCAAAAGCTCATTGATTTCCGACAAGACCGTGAAGGCCGGACAGATGACGACATCCACATCTGTCACATCCGAGAGCTCGCGGTTCAAAGCATTAGTAAGATCAATGGCCTCCAGCGAAGTCTTGTTCATCTTCCAGTTCCCGGCAATGATCGTTTTTCTCATCGTGCCCACTTTTTTGTCCCTTGCATTACACCTTCACAAGTTTTTCTGATTTGTCATTCAGCGCGGCGATGCCCGGAAGTTCTTTACCTTCCAAGAATTCCATGGAGGCGCCTCCCCCCGTGGAGATATGCGTCATCTTGTCCTCGAGTTTGAACTTGGCAATCGCGGTCGCGGAATCTCCCCCACCGATAATCGTGGTGACATTTTTAAGACCGGCGATGAATTGGGCGACCTCCCGCGTGCCCTTGTCGAAATCGTCATTCTCAAAAACTCCCAAGGGGCCGTTCCAAATAACCGTCCTAGCGGTCTTGAGGATTTCTTTGAACTCTTTTCGTGTTTCGGGACCGATATCAACTCCCATCCAACCATCAGGAATTTCGTCTTTCACGACCTTCATATCGGCGGAGGATTCGAACTTGGTCACGATGACAAAATCCGAAGAAAGCGCCATCTTAACTTTAGCGGCTTGGGCCTTTCTTAAGATTTGCTTGGCGAGCTCCAGTTTATCATTTTCCACCCGGGACGTGCCGATTTTTTTGCCTTGGGCTTTCAAAAAGGTATACACCATACCGCCGCCGATGATCATGGCATCGGCTTTCGGCAATAAATTCTCGATGACGCCAAGCTTATCCGAAATCTTGGCCCCGCCGAAAATCACCACGAACGGCCGCCGCGGATGCTCGAGCGCCTTCTTTAAATACGTAATCTCTTTTTCAATTAGAAAACCGGCGACCGAGGGAAGATATCGCGTGATGCCGACGGTGGAAGCGTGCGCGCGGTGGGCCGTCCCAAAAGCGTCATTGACATAAATATCGGCCAAGGACGCGAGCTTTTTGGCGAAGCCAGCGTCATTGCCCTCCTCTTCTTTATGAAAACGCAGATTCTCAAGAAGAATGACCCGCTCTTTGCAGGTCTTAACACTCCCTTCGACCTGAGGGCCGATACAATCTTTTAAATAAAGGACTTTTTCTTGAACAAGCTCTTCAAGTTTCCTGGCGATGGGGGCGAGTCTGAGCGAATCCATAACCTGTTCTTTGGGACGCCCCAAGTGGCTCATGAGGATCACTTTTTGCGCGCCGTTTTTAAGCGCGTAATGGATCGTGGGAAGCGATTCGCGGATGCGGCGCTCATCGATGATCTTCAAACTCTCATCCAGCGGCACATTATAATCCACCCGAACGATCAGCCTTTTCCCTTTAATATCGATATCTTTGATGGTCATTTTGTTCATTATAACTGGCCCGCCTCTTTTGTCAAAGCCGCCTGCTCTGCCATGAAGGCTTCTAAGCTTTCTGCGCGCTTGAATTCCTTCAGATCCTTGAGGTCTCTGATCATATTACCGGCCTCTTTGTAATCTCCTATATGAATGGAACTTATAGCGATATCATAAAAACACATATGCCTAAAAGATCCATATGAATAAAGTTTTGCAGCCCTCTTAAAATATTGAATCGCGCGCTTATCATCTCCTTGAGCGCGATAAATCAATCCCAAAGTGTGATATCCTGGATGAAATTGGGGGTCGAAAGAAACAGCCAGTTCAGCCTGATAAATGGCCTCATCATATTTTTTCTGTTCATAATATATACGGGCAAGATCATTATACGCCGGAGGCAAATTGGGATTATACTTAACAGCGCGATGAAAATATCGCAATGCCTCCCTTGCTTTATTTTTATGTAGATAATCTTCTCCCAAATGATATAAGGCCTGGCCATAGAGATGGTTCGGCGTCCTGCTTTCGAGGAGGCGAAACAATACCATCACGCTCATCCCAAGAACGAAAAGACGCTTATTGACTTTTCTTCTATTAACGCCGTATGTGGAGGTCAATATTACCTTTTCTCTCCTTGGAGCTGGAGAAAATCCTACGGTTTTGTGGAAGAAAAGGTTAATAAGGGAAAAATTCTCTTTTTCAAACTGGATCATGTGCCTCGAGTTCATGGCCTTGATTACGCACGGATACCGATTGGACTTTATAAATAGCGACAACTATCCCGATTAAAATCCAGATCAAATTTCCGAGCTGGACCTCATACAAATCCGTATCGACAAAGATGTGAGCAAGATACCCAAGCACGCTCATGAAAGAGCCTAAAAAAAGACAGGAGAGAAAATCGTTTCCGATAACGCGCAAATGCCGCAGGCAGTAGCGGAAAAGTGTAATAAAAATCCATAAAAATGCGGCCAACCCCACCAACCCCATTTCAGCGGTCAATTGAAGATAACAGTT
>CAYJRN010000008.1:0-46990 GCA_964372915.1 uncultured Planctomycetales bacterium | reverse complement strand
AGTCCTGCGAAGTATTTTCAAGATACTATGCCTGCATTTTTTTGTCAATATTTATTGACGATTGTTCCTCTAAAGAGGGTTTCCTTGAGAGAACAATCGTCGCCCCGCCTTTCCTTAATATTTTAAGAGGAAGGCGGGACATGTCCTCACTTCCTCTGTATATTTTTTAAGGAAAGTGAGGGCGAGATACTGACCTCCCTTAATGTCTTTGAAAAAGAAAAGGTCAGTATGTCTTTATTTCTCTGCAGCTCCTGATTGATCTTACCGCGTTCGATCAGGCCTCGATTGGTGGGCCGTACGATCCGGATCCCTAAAAAGAAAACAATCGTCCCAAAGACGATCAAACCCCCAAGTAACGTCATGTTACCCTCCATGGCTTACTCCTTTTTTTCAGTTGTTTGTGAATATACCGAAAGGCCTTCAGCTGGATCGGCCGCTCAGGTCCGATAAATGTTTGATTCTTTTAAGCATATGAGGGTGTGTGCTCATCAATTCCATCATACGATCGCTGACGG
The DNA here is from genome assembly GCA_964372915.1 of uncultured Planctomycetales bacterium. Lineage (GTDB taxonomy): Bacteria > Omnitrophota > Gorgyraeia > Zapsychrales > JAHFFX01 > CAYJRN01. The sequence continues at coordinate 46,475 of CAYJRN010000008.1, read as the reverse complement.
TCATGCTGACTTCTTTATGTTTGATCCTAAAAAGTTCATTCGCGTCGATCGTCCCGCTCTTATCCAAATCCAATTGACTCAATTCCTTAAACTCACTGAGAGCTCGGGAAGGATCATTCAAGAAAAAGGCCTTCAGGCCTTCCGTTTCCCGCAAGAGGTCCTTGTCCGCCCGGGCCGAACCATAGACAAGCTTATACAAAGCCGAGGCCAGGGCCGCCGGCTTATTCCCCAACTCCACGGACCCTTTGTCCGCGAAATATTCCCGAATACGGGAGGCGTATAAAACCAGCAAGTTCGTAAGAAAGTAAAAAAGAAACGCTACAAATCCGATGAGCGCGGTATTGGATTGCCGATCGTCGCGGCGGCCGTAAAAAAGGGTCTGCCAGGCCAAACGATAAAGGATCATCGGGATGACCGACAAGAGCGTAATGGTCAGGACATCGCGGTTCTTGATATGCGTGAGCTCGTGGCCTAAAACGGCTTTGAGCTCTTCATGATCCAAAAGCTGAAGGATGCTTTTGGTGACACAGACCCGGCCGTCGGTAACCCCGCGGCCGAAAGCAAAGGCGTTGGGAATCTGGGCTTTCGAAATAGCGATCCTGGGCATGGGGATTTGGGCTCGTTTGGCGAGGTCCTCGACCATGGAAAAAAGTTCGGGCGCTTCTTCTCTCTTCATATAGCGCACGCCCATGGTCCATTCCACCATCTTGGGCCCGATCATGTACTGGACAAACATGATTCCCAATGAAATCATCAAATAAAAATAGAAATCATAGATACCGAGCGCCGTTCCCACCATCACCACGACCGCGTAGATGACGGCAAAAAGCGCGACGAGCAACAAAGACATCCTCATTTGTAATGATAACATTTTTTACCTCCTTGAATGACGTCCTGACTTACGGACGTGTGAAACACGGAACGTAAGTCAGTGACGGAATTCAACCCAGCACTTATTTTACTAAGTGTGTCTGTCGTAGGGTGCAGGGTTTTCTATAAATAAACCGTTCTCTTTTAAAACAGCTTGTTGGTAAAATAAGTGCTGGGCTAAGTCCGGCTATCACTTACGTTCTCCCGCCTTCGGCGGGATCCGTAAGTGATGCCGCTCTAAGACTCACAATCGCCTCGCCCAGTTTCTTGCGGCGTAATTTGCGCACCATGACCTGCAGGCCATTGCCTTCGATGACCTCGCCGCCTATTAACACGCCCGGTCTTTTTCTGGCCACCCATTCGAATAATTTGATAGCCGGCTCACCGGATTCCTCCGGCGCCCACGAGACACCCGCGGCTTGCGCGACCAGATTCATCGGCACGCCACCGCCCATAATCCAACCAGCGCCGTAAGGATGGATGTGGGTGGGCAAGCGATCGAATTCGTCCTCAATTTCGCCGACGAGTTCTTCGATAATATCTTCCAAGGTCACCATCCCGATAATTATTCCTTCTTGAGCGACCAGCGCGATGTGCAGTTTCTCCTGCATCATCCGTTCCAAAACTTGAGAAATGGGAGCGGTACTCTCAACGGTTTTGATGGGACGGACAATGCCTTTGACGCTGGGGTCCGCGGGATTTAATTTGAGCGCCATCATGATGTCCTTAAAATTCAAGTAACCGATGATTGTTTGCGGATCCCCTTCCTTGGAACAGACAGGAAAACGGGTATGCATATCCATATGCGCGCGAAGGAGAGCTTCCGAGAGCGCGCACTCCAACCAAATCATCGAAATGTCGCTGGCGGATAACATAATGTCTTTGACCGGCCGCACGGAAAGCTGGGCCGCCGAGAGAACGATTTTTTCTTCCCGGGCCCCGATAAGACGGGAGGCGCGCGCCAGGGTCACCGCCGCGGTCAATTCATGCAAATCCAATCGATCCTCCACTTTGGATCTAAACCGTTTACTTTTGTGCCCCTGAAGCAAAACCCATTTTACGATACTCTCCATGACGATGATGACGGGATAAGCGATCTGGAAGAACATTTTCATCATCGGCGAGAGCCACAAACAAATGCTTTCGCGATTATTGAGAGCGAACATCTTAGGGATGAGCTCCGCGAAGATAATAGTGACACCGCTTAACGGGATGATGAGAAAAATTAGCGAAAAAACGCGGGCCCAAAGATCAGAAAAACCGTACGTATTCTGAAGGTAAGGCGCGATTAATTCGATGACTCCCGCACCGCCGGTAGCGGCAGCAATGGCGCCGCAAAGGGTGATACCAACCTGCACAACCGCAAGGCTGGCCTCCATACGGTCCTTCATAAACGCCGCCTCTTCCGCGCCTTTCCTTTTACGATTGACAAGGACAGAGAGTCTCGCGCGGGAAACAGACGCCAGCGCCATTTCATACGCGGCGCAAAACGCGTTCATCACAAGCATCAATACTATAATGATCAATTCTCCCGCAAAGGACATAGAATGAATTTTCCTTCCAGATCTACCTTCAGTATTCTAAATTAAAGAGAAACTCCCCGCAACTGATTTGCTGCGAGGAACTCTTTTTAATCGCTGATGGTGGCGATACTGAGGGCATGGACTCCTAAGTCGCTCAGGATGTCCAGGATACTCACCACTTCCTTAAAACGAACCGACTTGTCCGCGCGCAAGACAACGCTCATGTCCGGGTTATTCTTGCGCAGGCTTTCCATTTTTTCTCTGAGTTCTTTTCGGGTGACGATGTCTTTCTGCAGATACACCACTCCCTCAGCGGTAATGGTGATGTATTTCTGGTTGAGCTTCTTTAAAGGCTCCGTAGTCTTGGCGTGAGGAAGACGGATCTCGATGCTCGATTGCAGGATGATGGGGGTCGCGACCATAAAAATAATCAACAAGACCAGGATCACATCGGTGAACGGCGTGATGTTGATGTCGGTCACGGGTTTAGGTTTATTGAATTTCCTTATCATTGGTGTTTGTCGCCCAAGACCTCGCCCAAGGCCTCGAGGACCTCCGAGGCGCACAATTCCATGTCCGTGACAATCGTATCGATTCTCTTAACGAAGAGGTTGTAGGCAATGACCGCCGGCACAGCCACAAAAAGGCCGGCCGCCGTGCACACGAGCGCCTCGGAAATTCCGTTGATCACCGTATTGATGCCGCCGGCGCCGGTCGTCGCTATATCGTGAAACGCGCGCATGATTCCCAATACCGTTCCGAATAAGCCGACATAGACCGCGGTACTGCCGACCGTGCCGATGATGTTGATGTAGCGTTCCAGCTTGGTTGTCTGGATGGCGATCTCCCGTTCCATCGCGCGGGAGATTTCCGTTTCGCTGCGGCCGAAATGCCCCAGGCCCGCCGCCGCGACCGCCTCAATGGCCGTCTCGCCGTTCTTGCAGACCTCCAGCGCCTCTTTGACTTTGCCTCTACTCAAAATACCCTTTAAATGCGCGATGAATCCCGCCCGGCTTTGCCAGGATTTCCTATAAAAATAAATGATCCTTTCCAGGATAATGGCAAAAGAAACAATGGAACAAATCAAGAGGACATACATGGTTATCCCGCCGACCCGAATCAATTCCCCAAACGACATTGTCATAATACTATTCTCCTCTTATTTATTTTTCTTTAAAATACATCGCACCCATTATACTGACCTTTCCTGATCTTGATAAGATATTTTTTGGAGTTTGGGGTGGCAAGGGTTCCCCAGGGTTTCCTCAATTTTTTGTTGCCGCGCGAACCCTCCTATATTATCATAAAACTCGATGAATTTATTACTGCCGGTCATCCTCTCCATTATTTTACTTGCCGCGGGGTATTTTATCTACGGCAGACTTCTCTCTCGATGGCTTAAGCTTAGCGACAAGAACATCACTCCCGCCCACCGCTTCCGTGACAACGGAGATTTCGTCCCGGCCGGAAAATTTTATCTGGTCAATCAACATCTTTCGGCAATAGCGGCGGCCGGCCCCATCGTGGGACCGATTTTAGCCGGCACCTGGTTCGGCTGGCTTCCAACTTTTCTTTGGATTGTCTTTGGAGGGATTTTCTTGGGCGGCGTCCATGATATGCTGACGGTGGTGGCCTCCATCCGTCATCAAGGCCGCTCCATCGCCGAGATCATCAAAGAAACCATGGGCCCCAAGGCCTTCATCGTATTCCTTTTGTTCCTGTGGTTCTCCCTGATTTATATTATCGCGGCCTTTACCGATGTCACCGCCAGCACCTTCGCGGAAAGTCAACACGGCGCGGCCATTGCCTCCTCTTCGATGCTTTATTTAGGGCTGGCGCTTGTGATGGGGATCGTCATCAAGATTTTTCACCCGCCGTTGACGCTCACGACGTTCATTTTTCTGCCGCTGGTCTTTGTTTGCATCTGGGTGGGGCCCGCGCTTCCTTTACATCTTCCGTCGCTTTTTGGTTTGAACCTCCGGATGAGCTGGAATCTTTTTTTGATCTTTTATTGCTCCTTGGCCGCCGTCATTCCGGTGTGGATTTTATTGCAGCCGCGTGGATATTTAGGGGGATTCTTTTTGGTCTTGACGGCGGGGGTGAGCTTCCTCGGCCTCATCGTGGGCAGTTTTGGACATCAATTCTCCACCCAATATCCGGCGTTTGTAGCGTTTAAAAATCCGCAAGGATTGCCCCTCTTGCCAATTTTGTTCACGACGGTCGCCTGCGGCGCGTGCTCGGGATTTCATTGTTTGATCGCCTCCGGGACGAGCTCCAAACAGCTCAACAAGGAAACGGACGCGCGATTTGTGGCTTACGGCGGGATGCTCATGGAAAGTTTCGTCGCGGTGATGGCCCTGGGAACGCTCATGATGCTTTCCATTCCCCAAGCGCAGGAACTCAAAGATCCCAATCAAATCTTTGCCAACGGGGTCGCCGCCTTCTTAAGCGTCCTTGGAATCAACAAAGATTTCGCCCTCAATTTCGCGCTGCTGGCGTTCGCGACGTTCGTCTATGACACGCTCGATGTCGCCACCCGACTGGGAAGATATATTTTTGAGGAATTGACCGGCTGGAAAAATACCTGGAGCCCATACGCGGCAACCTTTGTGACTTTGATCTTACCGCTGTGGTTTTTAACGCGAACCTTTACTGACCCGCGGGGACAGGTCATCCCGGGGTGGAAAATGTTCTGGACGGTTTTCGGCTCCAGCAATCAACTCCTGGCCGCCATGGTCTTATTCGGACTTTCGGTATGGTTATTTAAATTAAAAATGAAATACCCCATCGCGCTACTTCCCTCGATCTTTATGATCCTCATTGCCGTCGGTTCGCTGTTTCTCATCATTAAGCCCTGGCTCATCAAAATTCTGCACGGCTCCTGGACCGCCGACCCTATCGGCATCACCTGCATCGTGCTGTTTGTTCTGACGGGGTTTCTGATCTTCGAAGGAATCCAGATTTTTCTCAAAGGACAGAAAAATTGATCCCGGGATAATCAAATCCCAAGTTCCAATGACCGGTTTCTTTTATTGGTGATTGGTCATTGGTGCTTGAACATTGTCTGGCATTTGGGACGTGGGATTTGGGGTTTAACCGTTAATGACCGAGTCCCAAGCTCCAAATAAAAACCCCCGCCTCTTGCTTTCGCAAAACGCGGGGGTCCTTTTACTTTGATTCAAGCGATTACACCTTCACGACGTTCGAGGCCTGTTGTCCTTTCGGACCATCGGTGATATCGAACTGGACTTTCTGTCCTTCGCCGAGGCTTTTGTAGCCATCGCCCTGGATCGAGCTGTGATGTACGAATACATCCGCGCCGTTTTCAGGGGTGATGAAACCATAACCTTTTTGGTCATTGAACCACTTTACTGTTCCGTTTACCATTATTCACTACCTCCTTTCCTTTAGCATAGTAAATAATGGCAGACCGTCAAACTTTAAGCTCAGGTGCCGCCCGGCTACGCTCCCACACTTTCGTCTGGGAGCGTAGCCGGGGCAGAAAAAAACCGCAAAGGTGAAATTGTTCTCCCTCGCGGCATCAAATTTCTACTCCCTTATTTACTTCTATGTTGCGTTAAGCATACAAGCTAAAGAGCGTTGTGTCAATGTTTATTATTCCATCCGTATTGTCATCTCCCTCATTGTTCAAGCTCTGCAAGGATCTGCCGCACGCGAACCCAGGCCTCATCACGGGCCTTTTTGTTCGCCGCCGAACCCTGCGGGTCATCGCCCTGACGCATAAAGGCGTGGCTGGCGCCGGAACCGCGCCCATGGCCACACCCGCGGCCAAAAGCACCATTCTCAACATCAATCTCATTTAAACCTCCCGAATCTTGCGACCTTCGGTTTATTAAGTTTACTTGACCCGCTCGTAGATGATTTCCATCCCTCTAAATTCCTTGCCATCCGAATCCTTCATGAACATCTCGTAAGTATAATGACCACTGTCAATCAACTTCATGGCGGAGCGAAACCATCGGTCCTTTTCCCCCGTCATCGGACAGGCGAAAGAGCCGCTTTCCTCGTAGACCGTGCCCTCCGGGTTAAAATGGCCGCTGCTGGTCATCATGCCCGTGGACATGCTGTCGATCCACAGAGAGCTGTATTCGCCTTTGAGATTATCATAGCCGGTGATGTTCATGCCTTCGAAGGGTTTGCCCATAGCCTCGCCTTTGAATTCCTGTTTGAGGAACCGGCCGTTCATGATCCAACTGTTGACGCTGGTCCCCTGGGATTCCTCCGCCGGGGCCTCGGCGCTCATCCACCATTTGGAGCTGCTGGTCCACGTGCCCACGATGGGCTCGAGCTTTTGATGATTTTCATTGGGCGCGCCCATCTTCATCATCTCCTGCATCTTGGCCTCGTCCATCATCATGCCGGATGTGTTCCGCTCCATATTACCCATTTGCTCATCCGCGGCAAATCCCTTGCTAAGATTCACGCTCAAAACTAACAATAACACCATGACCCACGACAGACCTTTACCCATTGCTCATTCTCCTTGTTGAAGTATTTACCTGCGTTATTTGTTTAAAAACCCGGGGTTTATTGTACAACAAAAGGCGAAAAAAACCATAAGCAGTTGACAAAAATTTTGTTAAGTGTTTATTGGCCGCTCCCAAAAAATTCAGGTTTTATGGAGCGGCCGAAACCCAAGAGGCTCTTTGGGTTTCTCTAGCTCCATCGGTTTCTCCAAAAGCCGCCGGATCGCTTCGAATATCAAAACAAATTTCTTATCGTGATCTTTGTATTTACGCTCGAGTTCCTCAATCTTGCGGGCCAGGTCCTTGTGCGAAATCATCAACTCTTTCAATCTCACAAAAACCCGCATGATTTGCACGTTGACCTGAATAGCTCGTTTGGATTTGAGAACGCTCGAGAGCATGGCCACTCCCTGTTCAGTGAAAACATAGGGTCGATATTTGAGATTTTGCCCTCTCTTCAAGCTTCCAAATTGGAAGCTTGAAGACGTGGTCTCTTCGCTGGTTAGTTGAAACATAAAATCTTCAGGAAACCGCTCAATATTTCGCTTCACCGCTTTATTGAGGTTCCCGGTTTCAACATCATACAGACCGGCCAAATCTTTATCTAACATCACCTTCTGTCCCCTAATCAGAAATATCTTCCCCCGAATGATTTCTGCGGGAACGAAACTTGCTGATTTAACTGTATTGAATTTTTTCTTGGCGAGAATATTTCGTGCGGCAGGCATCTCTTCCCTCCTTGTATAGGGTAGAAGTTATGCCTCTGGGAGGAAGGCGGGAAAATTAATTAAGGTTACGGTGTGTGTCTTAGGAATTTTTTCCTTTTAAACTTCCAGAACTGCTATGGACACGTACCGCCAACACAACAAAAACCCCTCGCCCAAAATTGAGCGAAGGGTTAATTAAACCCAATAGATTTTTATTTCGCCTTCCAATGTTTTAAATTCTTTATCCCCCGTCACAATTTCACCTTTATGGACTTTTGCCGTGGCAGCGGCGAAACAATCGGCAAAGGGAAGTTTCTTGGCGGCTTTGTAGAAAGCGGCTTGTTTGGCAATGAGTAAATCTGCCGGCACGAATTCAATAGGCAAGGTTTCGATAGAACGTAAGATTCTATCGGCTTCCTCTAAACCATGATCTCGCATAAGAAGATAGTAGACCTCCCCAAAATTCACCGTTGACATAAGCAGCCATCTTTCACTACCGGATGCCTTACTAAGAAGATCCTGCACTTTCTCATAACCAGACTGTTTCCAGAGATAAGCCACCAGGGCCGATGCATCTAGAATTTTGACCATTTTTTATCCTCGGTTTCCTTTTCTTTAGCGCGCTCTTCCAAGAGAGCAGGAACCCCTTTTCCTTTTGTACTGGCAATTCCTGCCATTTTTTTAAAATACTCATCTGTCAACGGCTGCAAGATGATTTCATTGCCTTTCTCGATAACGCATAATCTTGTTCCTTTCTTGATGTTAAGATGCCGACGGACTTTTGAGGGAATAACAACTTGACCTTTAGCCGTAACAATGGTCGTAACCATATATTATTCTCCTTTCTGGATAAATGTATACCATAAATAAAAATGTATGTCAATATTTATTATATCTTACTAAATATAAATCTATGAACTAAATACATTAATACCTACTACCGTTGAAAAACCCCCCGCCCAAAACTTGAGCGAAGGGGTTAAAGGCGCAGAATAATAAACGGATACTTCGCCAAAGGATCCGGCCACACCGCGGGTTGGGCTTCTTGTTGGGGCACAGCGCGCTGTGCCCCAACGCTCTCAAAATGCGCGGCCAGCCTCCTCAAATACTCCGGCAGATCGATCCCCATATACATAGGAGAAGAACCTTTCGCTTTATTTAATAACTCGGTCCCTCCCGCGTAATGCAGCTGCACGCCTTTGATATCCCGTAAATGCCATTTGTAAAACCCCGCCGCGATCTTGATCAAGCCCTGCAGAAAATCACTTTCACGGCTACCTCTAGGGAACTGCCCCCAAAGAGCTTCCAAGACCTCGTGGGTTTCCCACCAGTAGGCGTAGTTGTAAAGGTCTATCCCATAAAGATACGTTTCATGGGTCGACCAATTCTGTAGCGTCAAAACTTCCGGATTTTCTTCTTTCCCGTAGGAATGCCCGTCGGGGTCGACCGTTGGGTGGGGGTTCTCTCCTAAGACAAAGCGATACGGCGGAAACGGCCGCGTCGAATACCGCGGATGCAAAGGCTGAGGTATGGCGTGAGTTGGCATGGCCCCAATGTACCGCTTCCTCTAATCTATGTCAAGCGCGAGAAAATGGCCGGGGAACAAAAAAAATCCGGGAATCGGGGGATCAGGTTCCGGGTACACGTGTCCCAGGAATTTGGCTGCTCATAAAGGATCACCTGCATCCAAAATCACAATTTCGGAGAGTATATGTCCTTGGAAAACCAGTTCGTATCTCCTGATGCCACCGAACACTCGTGCTATCGCATTGTTGTGGTAGTACCACCGTTCTGTCGTCCCACGAGACTTGTTCGTCTCAGTCACCGGTTTACCGTGCGGTGATCCCATCAGCAATTCAACTTCGTCCTTTGTCATCCCTGGGGCGATTTCGAGCCGAAAGAGATGGTCCCGAACAACTGGTTCTGTCTCTGGGTGATCAACAAGATAGGTGTCGACCTTTCGTCGAAGTTCCGCCTTGCGGTCATCCATCCACCCCTGCCGCCCATGCGGATGGCCACCGCCGAAATATATATATCCGTCAGCCCTGCTATAGTCAGGGTCGTAGGACAGATGGTCCTCAATGGACATCACCTGTAAGCTTCGCCGCTCAATTGGCGCCAGCGCACAGCCACAAACGAGCAGCAGGGCACACACAACAACATAAAATCCCTCCTGCGCAGCTCCCCTCGGCTTCTGGCCGCTCATTCGCTCACCACAACCAAGGTGGGTAACATGTTAAATTTACTCAAATTTGTATTCAACCAACGCGTCCGCAACATATGTGATTTTTCCTGTAGTAATCTGCGATTCGGCTACTAGTGATTCTTGAAAAGCTATCCCTTGGGTTCCATAACCCCTATAACTATCAATAGCTATATTCGGAGACGTTACCGATATTTCAACTACATAAGGCTTTTTTAAAGAAACTTCCAATTTTTTAGCGGCTAGTGATGCTTTTGATTTTGCATTATCTAAGGCAACCTCAATGGCGTTTTCTTCTGCTTTATTTTTATCTTTTAGATAGTACGAAAAATCCTTTGCCTGAGTTGCGCCATTCGCGATAGCGGTATCAATCACATTTGAGGCGTAATCGGATAGTTTATCATAGCTTAATTTCTCTGCCTTTACTGTAACCGCATTTTCGATTTTATACTTCTTGCCAGAGAATAAGCTGCCTTTTTCTCCTCTATCAAAAGTAAAACTCGAGGTTGAAAATTCCAGACTAGGTATTTTTAACTGTTCGATACCTTTTCGAACGGCTGAAATTTTCTCTGAATTATCTTTTGTTGCGCTTTTTACGCTACCGCTTTCACTTTCAACAACGAACATAACACTAAACGAGTCTGGCTCTACTGAAAATTCCCCAGCGCCTCTGATTTTCAATACATATTCTTTCGGATTAATACTGCATTCTTCTGCTCTTGCAGGAACGACAGACAAAACAACCATCCAGATTATTAATAGACTAATACAGACTTTGCTTTTCATATTTTTCCCTTTCGGCCGGTTAGCTTTCTGAGCCATATTTTATCGTGAATCGCCCTCCAGAAACTCTTCCAACTTCAGTTTCGATAGCTTCATTCTTTGAAGACTCATCAACCAAATAGACCGTCGCTTTTGCGTTCGACAGCGCTCCGTCTTCCATGTTTCTTAAGACAACGAGAAAGTATTTTTCTGCCAATGAGGGAATTATCAGAGTCCAATCTCCTTCTGTATTATTTATGCTTTTCAGCTCATTAATTAGATCCCTCATCGCCCTGCTCGGGCCTAGCGTTCCTCGTAGCGAATTACTTACCGTATCGGATAAAAATCCACGACCTGGGGTATATAAAACACTAGCATTGTATTTATTAGCGTATTCTTGAGCTATTCCTCTGTTTATATGCTCTCCTAAAATAACCACATTCCTATATGAACTTTTACCAAGATTTCCGCTAGTTGAGCTTGGAGTTGTCGCACAGCCGCTCAACAATACCATCATTACTAAAGCCGCTATTAGTTGGAACTTTTTCATTAAACTGGATTTTCGGAATTCTATAGCTTCTGGCCAGGTACAATTTTAGGGGACATGAAAGAAAAATCTTAACTCAACCTGTCCCCTTCGCCCCTTACCGCCCCATCTTGGCGCGGATTTCTTTGAAGACCTGGTCCAGCGTTTTATCCTCAGTGCTAAATGGACTATCGCCGTATTGACCAGCCTGCAGCAAAGCTTCTTCCGTATCCAGATCATAGAGAACAATGTCCAGAACCTGGAAACGATACCACATATCCCAGATATACACATACTTAACTGCGCAGATCAGTTTGGGTTCTTCTTTGAACCCTTCCGGAACAATCCCCGAATGAATTTTGACAATGGAATCTTGTAGGGCTTCAAAGGGCACGAGTTCTCCCTGCCTTAGCGTCACCTTCGCCTTGTCCGCGGCGTTTTTAAGAAATTCCCGGATGAGCGTCGTCTTAACGGCAAAATTGACATTCTGTGGCAAGGCATTGCCGGTACGCGAGAGTACGCTCAAGGGGTTAAGCGTCATCTGCACCATAGCCAGGACCTGCCCTTTTTCATTTAATAGCGGTCCGCCGCTATTCCCCGGCTGGATCTCCGCGGACATCTGGACAAAATTAGGATTATCCTTCATGCCTACCGGGGAACTGATGAGACCTTTATTCAAGCGAGGTTTATCACCTAAAATATTGCTCAAGGGAAAACCAATCGTATAAACATCCTGGCCCATGGAATAAGCAGGGTCAATGGCGAAACTGACCGGCATAAAAACCTGGTCAGGGGATTTGATTTTGATCAAGGCCATATCTTTCTGGTTTAGCTCCTCGGTAATGGAGCGGTTGTCTTTGGAATTCAAAGAGGCAGACATGGCCTCTTGTCTGTTATGGCTTTTTTTCATTTTCTTGGTCTGCTCATCGTCCTCGGCTGCATCCTCTTCCTTATAGATGAGATCCGCCTCGTAGCGTTTACCGTTGAGCCAGACCGTCGCGGTTTTTTGTTTGCCTAGCACATGGGCTGAGGTCAGGATATAACCATCAGAACTGATGATAAAACCGGTTCCCTGGTATCCTCCCACCGGCTCATCTTCTTTAGTCAAAATAACCGTGAAGCCGAGCTTTTCCAGGCGCTCCCGGACTTTGGGCAGCACCTGCCGGGGATCTTCTGCAAAGTTGATCAGATAAACATTTTGATATTTTGAAAAAAGACGCATTCTTTTTAATAGCGCTTTGCGCGGTGGCACAGCCATTCAAAAACATAAGAATCAATAAAAAAATTACTTTTTTCATAGATGTCCTTTCAAACAAAAAAACCCCGCGCCGCAAATTAAACGCCCGAGTTCCGGTACCACCAGATAATTTTAGAGGACAGGTGGCAGGAATATCCCATATTCCCTCGTCCAATGTACCGCTTCCTCTAATCTATGTCAAGCGCGAGAAAACGGTCGGGACAAAAAGGGGCTGCCTTATCTTTTATTCTTACGGGCAAAGAGGAAAAGAACCAGCGCGTAAGCGGCCAGCGCGCTCAAGAAGGCGATGACCAAATACCCGAGCGCCAAAGGTGCGAGGATTTTGAGGATGGCGGTATTCAGAAGGTCCTGCCAATGAAAATCCGCGAAGATGGCTTTGATCTGTTCAAGAACTCCCGTCCCTGACAGGCGCAGAAGGAAGGCCCCGATGCGAATCGCCAACAGAAAAGTCACAACACCCAGCCAGGTATTGGTGAAGAGGCTTCCCAAAAGCGCCGCGGCTTTATTGACGCGAAAAAGCGCTGCCAAGACTACAGACGCCAGCGGCCCGGTCACCGGGAGAACTCCCAAAAAGACGCCTAACCCAAATCCCAGCGCAATCCGCTGCGGACTATCATTGATCTTCACAAGCTTTTCATACAAGCCTGTGAAAAATTTTTTCAGGAAAGAAATCATCGTCGGATATTCCAATCGCCGGCGCTTCCGGCTGCAGGCAGCCGGAAGCGCCGTTAAGAAATTTTGAAACAACTTCTATTACTTTTCAAGTTTAAAAAATATCGTGTAGGCGCAGGGAACGACAAAGAGCGTCAAAAACGTGGAGACCGCGACGCCTCCGATCACTGAAACCGCCATCGGGACCATCGTCTCAGATCCGGGGCCGATAGAGAGAGCCGGGGGAATCGCGGCAGCAATCATGGCCACCGAAGTCATGAGAATCGGCCGCAGACGTATGGGACAGGCATCCAAAAGCGCCTCACGCACTCCCATCCCTTGTTTTCGCCGGACATTGGTGAAGTCGACCAGCAAAATGGAATTCTTTTTAACGATCCCCATCAAGAGAACCAAGCCGATCATACTGTAGAGATTGAGCGAATTCCGGCTGATAAGAAGCGCCAAAAAAGCGCCGGTGACGCTAAAGGGCAAAGCCAAAAGCACGGTCAAGGGATGGATAAAACTGTTGAACTGCGTGCCTAAAACCATGTAAGCGACAAAAATCCCCAAGACCAGAGCAAAAATCAAACCTTGAAAGGATTCTTGGAAGGCCTTGGCCCCGCCGGAAAAAACCAAATGATAATCGGCCGGAAGAAGGTCTTTGCCGATTTTCGCGACGGCATCCAAGGCCTCTTGCTGAGAATGGCCCGGGGCGGGATTGGCATAGATGCTGATCGCGCGCTCCCGATTCTTGCGGGTGATGGAGAACAGCGTCGGAGTAATTTTAGAATTGACGACCGCCGACAAGGAAACGACCTCTCCAAATTGATTACGCACCCACAGCTTTTCAATGTCTTTGGGATTGGTGAGATCGGCCTCGGTCAACCGGACACGAACATCGTAACGTTTACCGTTACTGGTAAATTTCCCGGCGCGCACCCCTCCCACCATGGCGTTCACCGTATTGGCGATGGAAAGGACGCTCACGCCCTCCCGGGCGGCCTTGGCGCGGTCAGGATGGATCTGCAGCTCCGGCATGCCGAGATCATAGTCCGTATCGACGTCGATCATGCTGCCGGAAGCTTTCATGCGTTTAGTGATTTCTCCGCTGAACTCGCCAAGTTTTTTCCAATCCGGGCCGCGAATGGTAAATTCAACGGGGAAGCCGCGCTGCGCGGTAAAACCCGTCTGCGAAAGGTCTTGGATGACCGCGCGCTCCACCCCTTCGATCGCGCTCAAGGCCTCGCGGACGATCGGTATAAATTCCTGCTGCGTTTCATGATGGCCGCCAACCCGGGGCCGATCCTGGGGAGGTTTCATCGTAATAAAAATAAATCCATGATTGACCTGACCGCCGCTGAAACTGCCCACGGCGCTAAAATAATTTTTGACTTCCGGGCGCTGCATCAAATATTGTTCGGCCTCTTTAAAAACTCGATCGGTCTTCTCAAGGGAAGAACCTAAAGGAAGATTGATCCTCGCGAGGAAACGGCTCTGGTCCTGCGAGGGGATGAACTCTTTTTTTAAAAACCGGGTGATAACTAAAGAAAAAATAAAGATAAGGGCGGCGGCGATCAAAATCCTTTTAGGCCGGTCCAAACAAAAATGCAAGGAAGAACGATAGCGTGCCGCCAGCCCTTTCATCCATTGATCGACAAAGCTTCCCAATCGCGTCGTATGTCCAACCACCAAAAATTGAGAGCAGCGCATCGGAGTAATGGTGAGCGCCTCCAAGAGAGAGAACATCACGGCGACCGAGATCGTGATCCCGAATTGAAAAAAGAACTTTCCCACGATCCCTTCCATAAAAATGACCGGGACAAAGATCGCTAAAATGGCGATCGAGGACGCGAGCGCCGCGAAGGTAATCTCCCGCGCCCCCAAAAGAGCCGACTCCAAACGAGAGCGCCCGGCCTCCTGATAACGGGAAATATTCTCCAGAACCATGATGGCATCGTCGACCACGACGCCGATCACCAGGGAAAGTCCCAACATGGTGAAAGTATTGATGGTAAATCCCAGAAAATAAAGCGCCATGAAAGCGCCCATGACAGATGTGGGAATGGCCAACAGGACGTTCACGTTGGCCGTCCAAGAGCCCAAAAAGAAATAACAGACAATGGAGGTTAAGAGGATCGATAAAAACAGATTGGATTTAAGCTCATTGACGGAATCCTTGATGAACTGAGTGGTATCGAAGACAACGCGCAGCTCTGTGTTGGGCGGCAATCTTTTTTGCAATTCCTTCATTCTTGCCCGCACACGATCCGCGACCGCCACCGCGTTGGCCCCTCGCTGTTTGATGATCCCTAAGCCGATGGAGGTGGCTCCCCAACTGCGCGAAACGCGGCGGATATCCGCCAGCCCGTCTTCCACCGTCGCGACGTCTCCAATGCGCAATTGATTCCAGATCGGACCTCCCCGCACCCGCTGAGGGATGATGATGTTCTGAAATTCTTCCGGAGTTCCCGCCTCGCCGTAAACCCGGACATTGATCTCCTCGGGACCGGTATCAATATAGCCCGAGGGAAGATTCGCGTGCTCAGAATCGATGGCGGCAAGGACATCCTCGACGGTCAATTCTTTCTCCCGCATTTTTTGAGCGTTCAACCAAATCCGCAAGCTGGGTTCGACATATCCTCCCAAACGAACGTCCCCCACCCCCGAAACGGAAGTAAACTGATCTTTAAGAATCTCGTTCACATAATGAGTTAAATCTTTGAGCGGCGTTCTGCCGGAAATGGCCACCCACATAATGGGCTGGTCTTCAGGATTGGTTTTGGTCACGACCGGCGGATCAATATCCCGGGGCAAATTTCTTTGCGCCTGGGCAATCTTCGTTTGAACCTCCTGCAAAGCGGCATCGATGTTGCGGCTCAAGTTGAATTCTACCGTCACCTGACTCTGCCCTTGCCTTGAGACCGAGGTCACTTCCTTAATGCCTTCGACGCTCATGACCGCGTCTTCAATAATGTCCGTGACTTCGGTTTCCATGATCTCCGGGGCCGCCCCTTCCCAGTTGATGGAGACCGTGACGATCGGAAAATCCACGTCGGGAAGCTGACTCACGCCCAAGCGCTCGAAGCCAATGGCGCCGAAAACAAAAATGCCGATCATGAGCATCCAGCCAAAAACAGGATTTTTAATGGAGAGATCAGAGAGCGTCACGCGGAATGTTTCCTATGGAGAGTTGTAATTTCCAATACTGTTGTTTCAAACGATACTTGGCGGCGATAAAATCCCGCCGGGCATTTTCCAAATCTTCCAAGGCCTGCAAAACATCGAGATTGTTGACAAGGTTGTGGGCATAATCTTCTTTCTGCAAATCGTAATTCTTCTCGGCGGCGCGCAGGGATTTTTCCAAAGCTGCCTGCTGTTTGAGCGAGGCGTCCATCCGGGTATAAGAATTTTGGATCTCGAGGAGAGCATTGCGCTTGGTTTGAGATAAACTCAACCTCGCCTCTTCTGCCCGGGCCTTGGCCTCTTTGACTTTCCCTTGAGTCAAGGCACCGTCGAAAATCGGCGCGTTCACGTTGAACGTCGCGTCCCAATCAATACCGGCGGAATTCCCAACTCTCTTCGTGTAGTAATTCCCGTCCAAAGAAGCCGTCGGCCAGTAGCCGGAGCGGGCGCCGACCACCTGTTTTCTGGCCGCGATCCAAATCTGTTCGGCAGCTTTAACATCCGGACGCTCAGCCACCTTCTGTGTATAACTCTTCTCTTCGGCCAACACCACAGATGTTTCCTCGGAGTCGATAATATCCTCAAGGTTTTGGCCGATTAAGAATTCCAATAATTCCCTGCCAACGCCTTCTTCCCCGCGAACGAATTCCAGATCAGCTTCTAACTTGCTCAACTTGGCTTGGGCGTTAGCGACCTCACTGGGGCGGGAACGCCCCAGCTCTTCTCTTTTTTTAAGCTCATCAACCCGCTCCGCCAGGGCGGCTCTAATCGTCTCCAGGGCCGCGAGCTGCTCCTGTTGTGAAAGCAGATTGTAAAACGCGTCCGAGACGTCCGTGAATAAAAGCTGCTCGGCACGGATTTTCTCCTGGGCCCGCTGGCGGAATTCGGCCTGGCTGCCGGCCAGGGCGGCAAATTCCTTGAACCCGGAAAAAAGCGGCTGACTAAAAACAAACTTGGCCTCCGGGACTCGCCGCAGGCTAAAACCCGAGGAGTTATTACCGTTTTGCCTTTTGTCGGAATAAAAAAAAGAGGCGCTGGGTAAGATCCCGTTTAAGGCCTGCAGGAAACGGCCTTCGGTCTCTTGGATCAGCTGTTGTTGTGCGGCGATTTTCTCGCTTTGTTTAAGCGCCCGTTGATAACATTGCCGCAGGTTAAGCGCTTCGGGGGCACAAGAAGCCTTGGGCGAACCCAGAGACAAGACAAACACTCCAGTGATCAGCACGGCGTTCAAACATTTTTTAAGAATCATAAAATGAAATTCGTTGCTCTCAACCATGAAGGGATTATACCGAACCGGAGGGCAAAGGATCTAAGGAAAAAAGATCCCTCGTCACTTCGTTCCTCCCCGGCCCGCCGCTTCCGCTTGCCGGGGCGGGATGACGGGTCGGGGTATTTTCCGACCCGTCATTTGATGAAAAAATGCCAAAAAAGAAAAGCGATGGCGATTCTGTAAACGCCGAAAGGCACAAAATTATGATTCTTGATGAACTGAAGCAAAAATTTGATGGCGGCCAAGGAAACCAAAAAAGAAGTCACGAATCCCACGGCCAAAAATACGAATTGATCAAAAGAAAAGGAGCCCGCATTCTTGAGGAGATCCAACCCCGTCGCCGCCAACATCGTGGGAACGGCCAAGAGAAAAGAAAACTCTACAATCGTTTTACGCTTTAACCCTAACAGCAGACCGCCGATGATGGTCGCCGCCGCGCGAGACACGCCGGGAACAAACGCCAATGACTGGAAAAGCCCGAGGCAGACAGCCTTAGGGTACGAAAGTTTGGCGATCGCCTCCAAGGCCCCTTCTTGTTCTTTATGCAAGAGCTCAAAGAAAACCAAAAAAATCCCGCCCGCGAAAAGCGACACGGCAACCACTTCGTAATTGCCTAAAAAGTATTTCTTAACGTGATGATAAACGGCGAGCCCCAAGAGCGCCGTTGTCACAAAGGCCGCGGAAATCTTTTTAAGGATTTCCATGTCCCGCGACAAAGAGCGTCCGTACAAAATCACGACCGAAAGGATCGACCCCAGCTGGATGGAAATCTCAAAACTTTTCAAGAAATTCGTCTGATCCAGCCCCAGGAGCCTGGAAACCAAAATCAAATGCCCCGTTGATGAGACTGGAAGAAATTCGGTCACCCCTTGCACAATGCCGAGCGTACACGCCTGCCACAGATGCATAGAAACTCCAAAAACTACTTGCCGCGGACCTGCTCGGTGACCACATTATTGTGGCTGGCGAGGACCTTCCATTTCCCGTCTCTCTTGACCCAGGTCATGGTATAGCGACGGACCGAACGCCCGGAGCCTTCGGCATTTTTTTCGATCGTGAAAAGGTAATACTGGATGATGCCGACGTTCTCGAAGACCCCACAACTGATGGGGCTGATGTAATGGACGGGAAACTTGGTCGTTTCGCACCAAAATCCCACCCACTTGGCGAGCCATTTTTTATCGAGCATGAGTGGACTTTCATGACCAAACCCCCGAAACTCGGGAAGAATATATTCCAGGAACTCATTGACCTTGGCTTGAGTGAGAAGCTCCCAGTGCCGCTCAAGCTCAGTCCATAATTCTTTCTGTTCTTTGGACCATTCCTCGGGATTTGGGGAAACGGATTGTGCCATTTTTTTCCTCCTAAATGAGCACACACCCCGTCGTTTAACGAGTGGGTGTAAGTGCGAATTTACCCAGCACTTATTTTACTAAGCGCACTGATAATAAAATGAAGGGTTTTTTATAAATAAACCGTTCTCTCTAAAGATAGCTTGTTAGTAAAATAAGTGCTGGGTCAGCTAGCTTCTAAATGTACGTTATATTACCCAAATCAAGAAAGAGTGTCAATCGAACATTTTTTAAATTTCTAGTTTTTCTGGAAATACTTCAAGGTAATGCTAAGATAACTCCCGTGAGCACTCTCCTGCATTTTCTTATCCACCTTGATGAACACATCAATGGGATCATCCAGAATTACGGCGTCTGGACGTATCTCATCGTATTTATCATCATCTTTTGTGAGACCGGATTAGTGGCAACGCCGTTCTTGCCTGGAGATTCCCTATTATTTGTGCTTGGAGCCCTTTCTACGGGCGGATCTTTAAACATTGCTTGGCTCGCAGGGCTTCTGTCTATTGCCGCTATTTTAGGAGACTCGGTCAATTACTGGATCGGGCATAGGCTGGCCCCCAGGGTTTTTGCCAAAGAAAACAGCCGTTTCCTCAAAAAAGAATATCTGGAACGCACGCACCGATTTTACGAAAAGTACGGTGGAAAAACAATCATCATCGCGCGATTCGTTCCCATCATCCGGACCTTTGCCCCGTTTCTGGCCGGTGTAGGCAGCATGAGTTATAGAAAATTCTTACTCTATAATATCGTAGGCGGGATTTTATGGATCAACCTGTTTCTGTCCGCGGGTTACTTCTTCGGCAACCTCCCTGCCGTCAAGAACAACTTTACGCTGGTCATCTTCGCGATTATCGTTCTTTCGCTGGTTCCGGTCGTCCTTGAATACTTCAAACATCGCCGGCCGCCGAAACAAAACAACAACTAATCTTTCGACACTTTAGTATTTTTTTCTAAAACTTCGGGGACGGGCCCGCTGAGGGCTGAAAGAATGCGCGTGCGGCTGCGGATGTTTGGATTTCTTGTGATAGGACGGGCGATAGCTCTGGGAGGACCTGGAATCGGCATGGAATTTCTCTGTCGGCAGCTCAGGATGTTTTGAAACCGGTAAGGGAGTACGCATAAGTTTCTCGATGTTGCGGATCTCCTGCCCCTGATCGGGAGTGGCGAAAGCAATGGCATGACCCTCATGACCGGCCCTGCCGGTGCGTCCGATGCGGTGCACGTAATTTTCCGCGTCCTCCGGGACATCATAATTGACGACAAGCTCAATGCCCTTGACATCAATGCCGCGAGCGGCGATATCCGTGGCGACCAGGATCCGGTATTTCCCGGACTTAAACCCTTCGAGGGCTTCCCGCCTTTGCATCAAGGAACGATCCGAGTGGATCTCAGCCGCCCGATGGCCCATGGCCTTAATGGCCCGGGAAATTTTGAAAGCGCCAATCTTGGTCCTGGAAAAAATCAGAACCGAGCCCTTATATTGGGCGAGGATCTTCCCCAACAATTGGGTCTTGGTCTCTTTTCTAATGATGAAAAGTTCATGGGTGACTTTTTCCGCGGCGGTTCCCGTGGGGGCGATTTCAACGCTCACTGGGAGTTTCATGTGGCGGGTGGCCATTTGAACGATTTCCTGAGGCATCGTCGCGGAAAATAACATCACCTGTTTTTCTTTAGGAAGATGTTTGATGATGAGTTCTACGTCGGGAGCGAACCCCATATCGAGCATCCGATCCGCCTCATCCAGAACGAGAATAATCGCGTCTCTTAAATCAATGTGGCTTTGATTGAGATGGTCGAGCAAACGCCCGGGAGTGGCAATGAGAACCCTGGGACTGCGCCGCAGGGCCTGAAGCTGCATCTGCATGGACGCGCCACCGATGAGGACCGCCGTCTGAATTCCATAGAGCTGCCCGAATTTCTGAAAGACCTCCTCCGCCTGAATGGCCAATTCGCGCGTCGGAGTGATAATGAGGCAACGGCCTCTTTCTTGAGTCAAACGCTGAATAATAGGAAGCACAAACGCGAGGGTCTTACCGGTTCCGGTCTGCGCGATGCCGATAATATCTTTCCCTTCCAAGGCAACGGGAATGGCCTTATGCTGAATGGGCGTGGGAACTGTGAATTTCAATCGCTCCAGAGTCTGCAACAATTTCGGAGCCAGGCCCAATCCATAAAAAGACGTATTGGTCGGATTGTTATGCGGCATAGTGCGTTATCATAACACAATTTCCTGCGTTCTTGATGATATTCCTTAGCAGCATTTTCCTAACTAGAAGTGATCCCAAAATTCATCGACCAGAGATTATGGGCGATTCCGGCGCCCGCGCATGGCTTTTTGGGCCTGGCGGAGCGCAAGGAATTCCAACTCCTTTTGCAATTTGAGATAGCTGTTGTATCGTTCCTGACCGAGATGACCATTGTCCAAAGCCGCCTTAATGGCGCAACCCGGCTCTGTTTCATGTTTACAATCGTTGAACCGGCAGTTGACCGCGAGGCCTTTAACGTCGGAGAATGTGTCTTCCAGTCCGCTTCCCGATTCCCACAGTTGCAGTTCGCGCATTCCCGGCGTATCGATGATGATGGCGCCGCCGGGAATAATGAACATTTCCCTCTCGGAAGTGGCATGCCGCCCTTTAGAATCCTTTCCCCGCACCTCCATCGTCACTTGAACTTCTTCGCCTTTTAAATTATTGATGATCGTGGATTTGCCCACCCCCGATGATCCCAAAAGGGCGATGGTAACACCGCGCTTTAAATAGGGATTCAATTGTTCATAACCGAATTTGGTTAAGGAACTAATCACATGCACAGGAACATCCCTGAGCGTACCTGTCACTTCCCGATGAATCTTTTCGGGTTCCCGGCAGAGATCCGCCTTGTTAAGGATGATGACGGGCTTGGCCCCGCTTTCCCAGCCCATGACCAAATACCGCTCGAGCCGGCGCAAGTTGTAATTGGTATCGAGCCCCTGAACAATGAAAACCGTGTCGATGTTGGCCGCAATGACTTGTTCTTCGGTAAGAATATCGGCGTATTTGCGGGAAAATTTCGATTTTCGAGGCAGCACCGCCTGGATGATGCCCTTCTCTTCGTTGGGGAGCTTGCGCAGCGCCACCCAATCGCCGACCGTTGGGAAATCGGCTCTTGATTTCGCCTCGTATTGGAAGCGCCCCGGAACTTCCGCCAAGAATTCTTCCTGTTCCGTCAGGACCCGCCAGCGGTCTTTGAACTGCGCGCAGACGCGCGCCGGTTCAAACCCTGCTTTTTTGTAAGCTTTAAAAGCTTTCGCGAAAAATGGACTCCAGCCGATTTTTCTAAGTTCGGTCATAAATACTCTTTCGATGACCAACTCTTGCCACGAGGATAAGAATCTCCTTCTCGGCGATTCTGTAGATGATCCGAAAATCCCCTACCCGGTAGCGCCAAAAACCTTTAAACTGTCCCGTGAGCATTTTCCCTAACCCCTTAGGGTCCTTCGCCAGATGACTTTCAATCTTGTTGAGGATTCGCTTGACGACAGGTTTATCGAGCTTTTCAAAATCTTCTTGAACGCTGTCTAAGTAAAAGACTTTATACACCCAGCCTTCTCCTCATCTCTTGACTGCCAATGACTTTGCTTTTAGGATCGCTAAAACGGTCCTTGGCGATCTGGGAATCCTCATGCTCGGAGAAATACTGCTTCAGGGCCTCTTCCACATAGAATTTCTCCGTCCGGTTCGTATTTTTCGCTATCTTGGTGAGTGTTTGAACAAGCGACTCTTCCAACCGAAATGCTTTCAGGATATTCATAAGATTTTCCCTCCTTTCATCACCTGCAATAGAAGTATAACATTGTATAACATATTAATCAACTGATGAAAAAGTTATTGATTTTAATCTGAGGAGATGGCTCCTCACGATTGTCGCCCGCGGGCGACAATCGTGAATTTCAGATAACGATTATTGAATAATCACGACAGGTTTTTTTGATGCGTCGAGCCAGTGCAAAATTTTCAAAATGTTGTCCTTGGAGACGGCCACGCAACCGGCCGTGGGAGAATTGGAATCGCGCCACACGTGCAAAAAAATGGCACTGCCGCGGCCCGGGACGATGGGGTTAGTATTGTACTGAATGACAATGCCGTATTGGTAAAGATCATCCGAGCGCTTCATGGGCTCGAAGGATCGGGCGGCGGGCTGGCCCGTCACCCATTGATTATATTGCTTGGAAGCGGGATCATCCACCCAAAAGTTATTGTCCGTGGACTGACGGTAATTGAGGCCGGTCCCAATCGCGGGCGCGTAACCGAACGCCGGCCCCAGTTTATAAATCCCCGCCGGCGTTCGTCCGTCGCCTTCTCTCTTCTTATCTTCTGGCGCCAATCCATTGCGGCCGAGAACCGCTTCCATTCCTTCTGCCGCCATCATCCATTTCCCATTTCGGCGTTCCCAGCGAGCCAGGCGCGCGTGGATGCTTCCGGAAGAATCTTCTTTTACGACAATCGCCTGCCGCACTTCTAACCTTAAGTTTTCCAACTGTTCCACATCGCTCGCTTGCGCCAAACCAATCAACGTTCCAAAAATAAAAACTAGAAGTCGCCCCCAAATGATCCGACGGCGCTTCCGGCGGCCTTGCGCCGGAAGCGCCGATAATCTTTGGTCGATGAATTTTGGGATCATTCCATCCAATTCTTGCCGCCGAGGATGCGCGCGACCATCATACTGGCCACGTTATCGCCGACGGCATTGACCATCGTCGCCGGAGGATCCGCGAGCGTTCCGATCATGGAAATGATCGGCAGCGCTTCGATGGGAAAACCGTACAACGTCACAATCATCAACTCCCCAAGAAATCCGCCGCCCGGAATCCCGGCCATCACGGTTCCGCTTAAAAGCGCGACGCCGACCGCGGTTGCCATCGTCCAAATCCCCGTGAAATCCATATGAAAAATTCCAAATAAAAGCGCGATCTTAAGAATCGCCGACAAACATGAGCCGTCCATATGAATCGTGGCCCCGATGGGGATCACAACCTCGCTGATGTCTTTAGGAACTTTATTTTTCTCCGCCGCCTCAAGGTTCATGGGGATCGCTGCCATACTGCTGCCGGTTGCCAGCGCCGTCAACGACGCGGGGATAATGTTCGACCAGAACCTGATGACGGCCTTCCTCCGTCCCGCGAAATAGGCGTAAAACGAAAATCCGACGAAAAAGTATAAAATAGCAATCGGATAATACAAAACCATCGCGCGAACATAGGTTCCCAAAAGCTCCGGCCCGAACACCCCCACCAGATACGCGAAGTACGCCCCCAGGCCAATCGGCGCGTAGAGCATAATAGTGGAAATGGCTTTCATCATCACGTCGTTGGCGGACAACAGGAATTGGACAAAGGGCTTTCCTTTTTCTTTGATGGATGAGGCTGCCAGCCCGATAAGGATCGCGAAAAGAATCAAGGCAAGCATATTTTTTTTGGAAAAAATATCAGAAAAATCGGAAACCGTCAAGGCCTTGACGATCTGCTCGGACACTTTTATCTGCTCCATCGGAGTCGTCGGCATCAAGGGTACGCGCAGGCCCTGTACCGTCATGGTGCAGGGCAGGCCCTGTACCGTCATGGTGCAGGGCAGGCCCGGCGCGGGCGGATAGAACCAAACACCAATAAGCATCACGATGGAAGCGAGCACGCCCGTCGCCAGAAAAACCGCCAGCATGGTCAGCATGATCTTGCCCAAACGTTTCATGTCTCCCATTCCGGCCACCGCCGAGGCAATCGAAAAAAATACCAGCGGCACGACGATCGTGAATAGTAAATTGAGGAACACGTCGCCGAAAGGTTTAAACATCGCGGCTTCTTTTTTAAAAACGAGGCCCAATCCGGAGCCGATGAGGATGGAGATGATTAAGAGAATTTCGACGCCTTCCTTTCTTGACTTCCCAATCAGCTTTGATTATGATGGAAACACCTTGTCAGCGCTCCATGGCTTGCCCGCCTGCCGGAGAGGCAGGAATTTTTCATATTATCCCATACCCCATGCCTTTTTTTAAAAGAATACTTTTTTTTATATTTGTACTTATCTACGTCCTCCTTTGCCCGCTCATTATCTTCCGCACCTTAGGACTCGTTTTTACACCCAAAGCTGAAGAAGGTATTCTAAAAACCGGACTCATTGCCATTTCCACTCTTCCCGCGGGGGCCACAATCCATCTCAACAATCGGATAGTCTCCGAGAGAACTCCAACCATCCTCCACAACTTAGCGCCTGGTTATTACACGTTGAACCTTTCTCTTCCCCAATATCGTCTTTGGGAAAAAGACATCGAGGTGATTAAAGAACAAGCGACAGCCCTTGAACACGTCATTTTGATCCCCCAAGAATGGGAATACTGGAAACATTCCGCGCTGTCTTTTGAACGGATTTTGCCCTTGCCGGGAAATCCTTTTCTCTTGGCATTTTCCGGACCTACCCTCAAGGACATCTCGATCCTCCGCTGGCAGGCCATGAACCGTGATGGTTCATGGCAGGAAGGCCTGACGGCGGAGCGCGCCAATAGCGCCGATCACTCCTCCGAGCCTCTTTTTCTCGCCGGCTCTGCTTTCAGCGATGCCAGGCTTATTTCCATTGATAGCGTCCGGGGGAGCCCCGTGGTGATTTTTCATATTGAATTCGAAGGCAAGAAAAAATTTCTATGGATGGACTTAAGAAACAAACAACGAAAAATCGAAGATATCACGGATCTGATCGCCGCCACACCACAGGAAATCACCTGGGACGCGGAGGACGGCAACAATCTTTTTATGGTCATGAACGACCATATCGACCGCATCCATATCCCCACCCGCGCCATTTATCCAAAGATTCTCGATAACCCTCGCGGATTTGGACTTTTCGGCCGGCACATCTATTTCCTATCGTTGGACAATACGTTGTATATCAAAGACTTCTCGGGAGAGAGAAAAAAATCCCTGACCCAAGATCCCCGGCGGGTCCAGAATCTTTTTACCTCCCATTCCCGCTATGACATCCAGGTGTTGGCCCATCACATCATCCTTTTCGCGGATTCAGAAGGGGGGCTGCTCATTAACCAGCTCCCCTATCACTTGTTGAGCAAAGATTTCAGAAATTTTTTGTTTGATGCTGATTCCAAGCGCGTTCTTGTCTGGACTCCCGACGCGATTGCCATTGTGGATTTTTCGGAAAGCGGCCGGGGGGATGTCTTTGAGCCCGGCACTCCCATCCAGTGGATCACGACCGACGGCCAAGATATCGAGCAGGTATTCTGGGTGAACGGCGGTACCAGTATTTTATATCGCGACCGTAATCAAATTTTTTTAAAAGAAGTCGCGGCGGCCGGGGAACCACTCAGGTTTCCACTCTTAAGCGTTAAACCCGGAAGTCCGGTCCATTATTCGGATACAAGCGGCAGACTGTACTTTCTGGATAAAAAAACCGGTGAGCTTCTTTCCATCGAAATTCTGCCGAAACAAATCATTGTGGAAAAAGAAAACCCGCCGGCGGCGCCGGCAAAACTCGAACCGTAAAACTTATGCCTTTTGCCTATACCAGACACCATCTGACCGGAAAAGAAAAAACCCTTCAGCGATTTTTTGAAATCCTCCCGGGCTTGACCAGCTGGTCGATCGTCATCGTCCTGACCATCTTGTCGGTGACGCGGCCGGTTGTGGCGGCCGTTGTCATCATTGCCTTCGAGCTCTATTGGTTCTTAAAAATTGTTTATATGACCATTTTTCTCATTCTCTCCTACTGCGTTTTAAGAATCGAAGAGTCGGCGGATTGGCTGTCCCGCATCAAAGACATCGACGCGTTAGGAGGAACACTTCAAAAGGCAACTCCTTTAAAGTCCGCCGGAAACATCTTCGCCGGAAAAAGGGAACGTTTCTCTTTTGAGATCCACAAAAATAACTTACTGAAACTTAAAATATGCCAGGACCCTCCGCCGCCTTCAGAATGCATCCGCCACTTGGTCATTATCCCGGTGGCCAAAGAACCGCGCGGCATCGTTGAGCCGGGATTGGAAAGTCTGAGCCGGCAGTCATTCTCCCCCAAACGGATTCTTGTCGTGCTGGCTCTCGAACAAAGAGCGACCGAAGAGATCAAAAATGACATTCTCAGTTTAGAGAAGAAGTACAAAGAGTATTTCCTCGATCTTTTAACGATCATCCATCCCAGCGATCTGCCGAATGAAGCCAAGGTGAAAGGGGCCAACGTTACCACCGCCGCCCGCCAAGCGGCCGAATATCTCCAGAATAAAAAAATCCCCATGGAACACGTTGTTGTCTCCTGTTTTGACGCCGATACCATCGTCGGTAAAGACTACATCGCGAGCCTCACGTATTATTACCTGGTCACGGAAGGCCGTACCCGCACGAGCTTTCAGCCGATTCCCGTCTATCACAACAATATCTGGGACGTGCCGGGCTTCGCGCGGGTCATGGAATCAGGCTCATCGTTCTTTCAGTTGATTGAGGCCACCAATCCGGAAAAACTCGTGACCTTTTCCAGCCACAGCATGAGTTTTAAGGCGCTGGTGGACGTTGGCTACTGGCCCGTGGACATGATTTCTGACGATTCGGCCATCTTCTGGAAATGCTTTCTCTTTTACCAAGGGGATTATCGGGTCGTGCCTATGCATGTGACGCTTTCGATGGACATCGCGGCCTCTGATACGTGGTGGCGGAGCGCTCAAAGCGTCTATAAGCAAAAACGACGCTGGGCCTGGGGAGTGGAAAATTTTCCGATCTTGATGAGAGGTTTTTTACGCTCTCCTGGGATTCCCCCTTACGATAAAATCCGACTGGCATTTAAAATGTTCGAAGGACACGTTTCGTGGGCTTCCTGGGGCTTCTTACTAACGGTGGTGAGCTGGCTGCCGATTTTCTTTGCCGGCCGGGAATTTCAGCGTTCCGTCGTCTACTACAACGTCCCGGAAATCTCCCGGACCATTTTCAATCTGGCCTTTCTGTCTCTGTTCACTTCCGCGATCCTTAGTATCGCGCTGCTTCCAAAGGCGAGATCCAAAAGACGCCTGCTCATCAAAATCGGCCATGCCTTCGAATGGCTGGCCATTCCCTTCATTATGGTATTTTTGAGCGGCCTGCCGGCCTTGGACGCCCAAACCCGTTTAATGTTCGGCCGCTACATGGAATTCTGGGTCACGGATAAAAAACGGAAAGCATGAACCCTGCCTCTCAAAGACCAGAACACAACGCCATCCTCAAACTTCCGGAGTTTAGATTTTTTGTGATGTCCGTGGCGCTCTCAAGCCTCGCCACCCGGGCGCTCGCGGTCGTCATCGGTTATCAGATTTACAAAATCACCCACAGCCCGCTGGCTTTGGGCTGGCTGGGCTTGATCGAGGCCGTCCCCGCCATTTCACTTTCTCTTTTTGGCGGATACGTGGCCGATCGTTTCGACCGAAGAAGTATTCTCCTGACGACCAAAATCGCCTCGACGCTGTGCGCCGGAACTCTGGCGCTGCTTTCGCTCAATCCCCAGACGGCCAATGTGCTGTTTTTGTACGCGGTCGTGTTCGCGGCGGGAATCGCGCGCGGATTTTCCGACCCGGCCCAGACCGCCTTCGAGGCCCGGGTCATCCCTAAGGAATTGACCGTCACCGGTTCCGCCTGGGTCGCCAGCACCTGGATCGGCACCTCCATCGTCGGACCGGCTCTCGCCGGATTCGCCTATGATCTCATCGGCCCCGCGAACACGTACTGGACGATCGGAGGATTTTACGCGCTTTCTTTCTTGTGCGTCGGCTTGATCGCTCCCAAGCCTCAACCCAAACCAACAGAGCCCGAATCCATTTTCAAAAATATTTCCTTGGGATTGAAATTCGTTTTCCGCGAACAGGCGCTGGTGGGTTCGATGGCTTTGGATCTTTTCGCGGTCTTCTTCGGCGGGGCCATCGCGCTTTTGCCGATTTTTGCCACCGATATCCTGCAGGTGGGAGCCAAAGGGTTGGGGCTTTTGAATGCCGCGCCGGCGGCCGGCGCGCTTTTGATTATGCTTTGGTCCACGCGCCGGCCGCCCATCAAAAACGCCGGCAGAAATCTGATCCTCTGTGTCGCCGGATTCGGAGTGAGCATGATCGTGTTCGCCTTCTCCAGGAATTTCTGTCTGTCGCTTTTGGCCTTGGCGTTGAGCGGGATTTTTGACGGGGTGAGCATGATCATCCGGCGATCCATCGTGAGGCTCTTGTCGCCGGAACATCTGCGCGGCCGCATTGCGGCGGTGAGCTGGGTTTTCATCGGCGCCTCCAACGAACTGGGCGCGTTTGAAAGCGGGGTCGCGGCGTACTGGCTAGGGACCGTCCCGGCGGTGTGGCTGGGAGGAGTCGTCACGCTTCTGGTCGTGGGAATAACGGCCGTGACCGCGCCCAAACTACGCAGCCTAAACCTTGATCCGCGATTGATTTCTAAACTTACGGAGTAACGGTAGAAGTTATCCCAAAATTCCCCGTGGGATTGAGGATAAGTCTGGAAGGCTCAGCCGAAATCCACGCCGATAGATTTTGAGACAGGTTCTCCTCATTCTACGCTCATTCGCCAGCAGCGGTGAACGCGCCGGTTGCGATAATCTTCGGGAATCGTCGCGGGCGTGAGCTCGAGGAGGTCCTTGACGGGAAGCCCTTCCAAGCGGGGTTCGAAGCGCTGATGATTCGTTGAGAAAAACAAAGTCGAGCCGGGAGCCATCACCGTGAGGACCTTGCGGATCAAATCCGGATGGTCGGTGTTGATGTCGAACAATATTCCCCTTCTGACATCTTGAAAAAACGACGGCGGGTCGACGAAGGCGAGCGTGAAGCGGCGTCCCTCGCGGGCGGCCTTGTCCAAATATTTACCGGCATCGGATTGTATCAAAGTATGCCGCGGCCCCAAAAGTCCATTCAACTGCAAATTGTCCCGCGCCCAGTTCAAATAGTTTTGCGAGCGGTCAACGGTCATGGTCGTCTTGGCACCACCGGCCGCCGCGGCGCAGCTGAACGCGCCGGTGTACGCGAAGAGGTTCAGGAAATCCTTTCCAAAGGCAAGCTTCTCTATAATCACACGGGTATCCCGGTGATCGGAAAATAATCCGGTATCCAGAAAATCCTCCAGATTCACCCAGAAGGAAAAATCCCGCTCGCGCACTTTGAAGCGTTTCCCGCCGGAGCTTCCCGCTTTTCCAACATACCGCGGTCCGGCTTCGGGTTTGGTTTGACGCCGCTTCATATGGACCCACTCCGCAGGGATGTTCAAGGCTTCGGCGAGGGCCTTGGCCATCTGCGGAAGCCATTCGGGGCCGGTCTGCCAACGGACGTATTCTCCGACGACCATGTGGCCGGCGTACCAGTCCACCACCGCGCGAACTTCCTTGATGTCCCAGTCATACAATCGGAAACAATCGATGTTTTGGCGCTTGAAGCGTTTCGAGAGATGAGCGAACCGCTTGCGGACGCGATTCGCCAGAATCTGCGCGTGGTATTGAATTTTTTCATGGGGAATGGAATTCGGTTTGGTTGGCATCTAGAAGAAATTCTGTAACTGTTAAGCCAAGGCTCTCAATTCTTGAACAAATTGCGACTTGGCTAACTGGCCTTTGGCCATTTTGAGCGTTGCTTCTAGCAGTTTATTTCGAGGATCGTTTATGGAAATGCCATTCATTTCTAAAAAGACCAAAGCACAGGCTAAGGCTGTTCTTTTGTTCCCATCAAGGAAGGGATGATTTCCACAAATATGAAAAGCATAAGCGGCCCCCATATGAAAAATATCTTCATGAAGCCACTCTCCGGAGAAACTCGCTTCGGGTTGCGCCAAGGCAGATTGCAATAAACCCATATCGCGGACACCTAAAGTTCCTCCATAAAGTTCAATCTGGTTTTTATGAATCTCAACGACTTCGGCAAGCGTGAGAAATAAAGGTTCTTTCATAAAAACGCTTAAGCTAAGGCTTTCAATGTTTTTGCATGCTTTTTATTGACCTTGGCCAGAGCGGTCTTGAAGGCCTTCTCTCTCGTGGTTTTTGAGACCGGGGAAATAACAATATTGTGCCCATCGGTGACAATCTCAAGCGGAGTATCCTGAGTAATATTAAGCAGATCCAGTACCGCCTTTTCAATAATTAAAGCCGAACTATTGCCATGCGTCGTAAGTTTTTTAATCATGTCTCACCCTTTCTTATGTTATCTTACTGTATATACAGTGTATTACTAAAATAAAGCATTGTCAATCAAGGCTTCCTGTTTAAAAAGCAGGAACAATGAAACAGAACAGTTGAATGGATTGACTTTTAATGGTTTTCCGGTATAATTTCCCTACGAATCGTATCGTATGTATCGTATCCGCAATCCCAGACACATACCGTAACCTTATTTCTTGCAGAAATTATTTTCTTTTGGATTTTGGGGCATTTTCATCGGGCTTATGCATCACAAATCCCATCGGCCATTTTTTCTTGGCAGATTCTTTTTTCTCTGCCAAAAGGTCTTTAATGGCTTTAAATACCAATATAATTTTCTTATCTTGTTGTTGATATTTCATCTGAAACGTCCGCTCAAGATCTTCGATTTTACGGGCCAGGTTTTTATGGGAGACCATGAGTTCTCTTAGCCTAGTGAAAACACGGATGATTTGAATATTCACATGAATAGCCCGTTTAGAGTTAAGTACACTTGAAAGCATAGCCACGCCCTGCTCAGTAAAAACATAAGGCGCATACTTAATATTTTGACCACGCTTCAAGGTGCCAATTTGGCACCTTGAAGAATTGACCTCCTGCCTGGTTAATTGAAACATAAAATCTTCCGGGAAGCGTTCAATGTTCCTTCTAACCTGCCGGGTGAGATATTTCGTCAATACTCCATACAGTTCTGCCAAGTCCCTATCGAGCATGACCTTGTGTCCTCGGATCAAATAGATCTTGCTTTGGATAATTTCAACCGGTACAGAATTGACCAACCTACCCGCATGTCTTTTCATAGACTACCCTCCTTACAAATGATAAAGGTTGAAATGAAACGGGAAAAATGTGGGTAGGTTTTCTGACGATTGATCTGACTGGGATGGATCGGGGAGGCTGGGACTATATTAATCGAAGGATAGGAATAATCAAATAAAAAATCTGTGGCCTAAATAAGTGCGGCTGGGTAAAGCTTCAAGCGGAAAATCTTTGTTTGCAGATCTCCGCTTCTAGAATGGCATCGGGGCAAGTTCAGTGTCTACGGAATTCCTGCGCGCGAGGGCTTCCTACTTAAAAAGCGGAACAATGAGACAGAATGGTCGAATGGATTGACTTTTAATGCTTTTCCAGTATAATTTTTCTACGAATCGTATCCGTTCTTTCAAATAGTAGAAAAGATTCTCCTGCCCCCCCGCCTTCTCCAGAATAAAATTAAGGTAGGTAGGGACTGGAGAATAACTTTTCTAAAAGGTTTTTGTTGTAGTTATTCCCCTGTAGCTCAGCTTGGTAGAGCAAGTGGCTGTCAATGAGCCCCAAACTTATGGAACGAAGTGACATAAGTTTGCAGGGCGAATTGATCCCGAGCGAGTCCGAATGCAATGAGGACGAGTTGAGGGATGAATTCGCAGGCAGCTTCTACGGGAAACCGTAGTTGAAAAAGCAGGCTAATTCAGGGAAGCCCTAAAATCGCTGAAGGGGGTAATCCTGAGCGAAGCCCCGCCGTTGGCGGGGAACGTGCAGAGACTATACACCTGCCATCCCGATGTTGCATCAGGATGAAGAGAGAGTCCACTTCCGTTAGTAATAGCGGGTCAAGTGTAACCACTGGGTCCGAGGTTCGAGTCCTCGCGGGGGAGTTTAATTTTAAAAGGGCGCCTTTTAGGCGCCCTTTTAAAATTTATATTCTCTGTGAGGTAGGGAAGAACCTATCGCGAAGCGATGGGTTCTGACCGCAGCCTGAGACCCTGCGTAAGGGGCGAAGGCAAGGAAATGGTTGCGAGCTAGAGCGAGCAACCAGAGTCCTCGCGGGGGAGTTTTTCTGTAACCCTCTGTGTTGCAATTCGTTATTGAACTAGTGTTTGAAAGTCTATACGATTTATTACGAAGGAATAAAGAGATGTTACAAGTTATTGTAGGAGGAGTCCTTGCAATTCTAGGTGGAATAGCCGGAGTGTGGATTCAAGCAAGGTATGCTCGGAAAATAAAAATGGATGAAATAATAGCCGAGAAAAAGATTGAGGCTAATCGGGAAGCCTACAATCGAATAAAAATGATAGAGGCGATGCTCATTCAAGCGACGTTGGAAGATGTAAAAAAGAAATTGGATGAGGATAGCGACTGGTTTTTTAATGCTCGGTTATTTTTACCTGCTGATTTCCCGGGTAAATGGCTTAGTATTAAAAGTAACCTCATTAAAGCCATAGGCCTTCAAAGACAACTGCCGCAAACTGCTGATGAATTAACCAAGCTGCAAGAACGGCTCAGAAAATTAAAAGATGAGGCAATTGATACTATTTACAAGGATATGAATTTATCAAAAATCAAAATTGAGGCTATTATTGAGGGGAAAGTTAAGGAAGTCCGGTAGGAAGTGCAAAGATTTCACTCAATCTGTCTTCTGGAAGTCAAGGACATACTTAGCGTCGAGAGATCCGCGTACTCTAAGGAACTCCCCACCGGCAGGCCCAGGCCAATGCGGCTGATTTTGACTCCCGTACCTTTAAGTTCCCTGGTTAAATACAGCGCCGTCATTTCACCGTCGGTATCGGCGTCGGTCGCGATCACGACCTCCTTGATGCTTTGCGATTGAACTCTTTGAATCAGAGACCCAATTTTAAGATCATCCGGCCCGCGCCCTTCCGCCGGAGAGATCGCGCCCAAGAGCACATGATATTGGCCATGATAGGACCCGGTGCGCTCAATAGCCAAAAGATCTTTGGGGTCCTCGACCACACAAAGTGTTTTATCGTCGCGGCTGTTGTCGGAACAAACCAAACAGACTTCGGTTTCGCTCAAATTATTGCACACGCGGCAGAACATCAAATTCTCTTTAAGTTTTAAAATCGCCTCACTCAATTCCCGCGCGTCTTCTGGGGCGTGATTGAGAAGCCAAAACACCATTCGCTCCGCGCTTCTTTTGCCCACGCCGGGGAATTTAATTAACTTATTAATGAGATTCTCGATTAATTTAGGATAGGCCATAGTTATTCGTTATGCCACTGGTTGATCACTTTTCCTTTGAACGTCTCCAAGGCGCTTTTGACCAAAGGTTCTTCCTCGGTTGAAGACTTGTAATCTTCCACAATTTTATACTCGATCGTCACATCGCTCTTTAGATTCTGCGCGAATATTTTTTCAACCATACGCAAAATATTTTTGTCTTCCAAGGATTCCTTTTGGAAAACGTGATCGGAAGAAAAAGCAATGACGATTGTGTTACCCTTCACCTCATAAGGGCTTCCTTCCTGCAAATAGGTTGCCGCCGACATCTTCTGGCGGCTGACCGCGTGGGTAACGGCGTTCCACAAACGTTTCACCTTGTTTAAATCCAGAGGCGCGTCCGAAAAATCCACCTGCCCCTTTTCATTCTTGAGGACCGCCATCGGGGACGCCTTGCGCGGCGGTGAGACGCCGGGCGCCCCGCCTTCAGGCGGGGCGCCCGGGGCCGGAGCGTTCAAAACGACTTCCTTTTGATACGTCAATTTGGCAAAGGCGATCTCGATGGGCATCCGGTCGAAACCGGTCGTCCGCGCCGTCTCCTGAGCTTCAATGAAGGTCTCGATAGCTTTAACAATTTCGCGCAAAGAAAACAACTCGCTCTGCCGCAAAAGCCTCTCCTTGGCCGCCAGCGGATAATCAATCAGTTTCCCCAAGGCCTTGCCCCCGACCTTGAGGATCATCAAATTCCGAAAATGCCCGATCAAATCCTTGCCCAGCTGCTTGACGTCTTTCCCCTGATCAACGATGCGATCAAAAATCTCCAGCGTCCGGACGCAATTCTTGCCCCCCAAACAATCCGTCAATTCAAACAGGAGTTCCGTCTCGACCATCCCCAGCATCGAATAGACGTCGTTGCCTTCGATCTTCCTTTGACTCAAAGCGCTCAACTGATCGAGGATGCTTAAAGCGTCGCGCAAGCTTCCCTGCGCGGCCCGGGCAATGGCAAAAAGCGCCGCCTCTTCGATCTCAAATTTTTCTTTCTTACAAATCCCTTGAAGCGTTTCCTGGATTTCCGAAAGGCCCATGCGTTTAAAATCAAACCTTTGACAGCGCGAGATGATCGTTGAGGGAACTTTATGAGGGACGGTCGTGGCGAAGATGAACTTGACGTGTTCGGGCGGCTCTTCAAGCGTCTTTAGGAGCGCGTTGAACGCTTCCGCCGTCAGCATATGCACCTCATCGACGATGTAGACCTTGTAGCGGCCGTAGCCGGGCGCGAACTTGACGTTTTCTCTTAAAGTGCGGATTTCGTCGATGCCGCGGTTGGAAGCGCCGTCGATCTCAAGGACGTCGAAGCTCGTCCCTAAAGCGATTTCCTTACAGGCGGAACACTGGCCGCAAGGGACCAAGGTCGGCCCTTTTTCGCAATTTAAGGATTTTGCCAGAATCCGGGCGCAGGAAGTTTTGCCGATGCCGCGGGGCCCGCAAAAAAGAAACGCGTGCGCGATTCTTTTGATGGTAATGGCTTTTTTAAGAAGTTCGGTGATGTGCCCCTGACCGACCATTTCATCGAATGTCTGCGGCCGGTATTTTCGAGCCAGGACAAGATAAGACATAAGTTTATTCTAACACAAAAGTTTCTAGAAAAATGAAAACAAATCTTTCCTTATTCCTCTAAAGCTGACTTGAGCCCGGAGGCGATATCCGGATACCGGAAAACATATCCGCTTTTTTGAAGGCGCGCCGGCAACACCCGGGCTCCTTTCAACAAGAGCTCGTTGCCCATTTCCCCGAACATCATTCGGACGGCAAAGGCCGGCACGGGAACAATCGTGGGACGCTTGATGGCCTTTCCTAAGATTCTCGTGAACTCTGCGTTCGAAACCGGATGAGGCGAAACAACATTCACGGGACCTATGATCGAGGGATCTTGGATAAGATGTAAAATAATAAAAGGAATTTCGCTTAAAGCAATCCAACTCATCATCTGCCTTCCGTTCCCAAGTTTTCCACCGAGTCCGATATCAAAGATGGGCAGCATCTTGGCGAGCCCCCCGCCTTTGTTGCTTAAGACCAGGCCAAAGCGCATATGAATCACCCGAATCCCCTGGGCCGGCTGGGTCGCTTTCTCCCATTGTCCGCAGAGTTGCGGCAAGAACCCTTGCCCTTGGGGGCTCGATTCATCCAATATTTCTTCCGACGGGTGATGGCCGTAAAAACCAACGGCCGAGGCGCTCAACAAGACTTTGGGAGGCCGCCGCAAAAGCGCGAGGGTTTGACTTAAGAACGCGGTACCCTCGATACGGCTTTGAGAAATCTCACTTTTATATTTTACCGTCCAAGGTTTATCCGCGATGTTGGCGCCGGCCAGATGGATGACGACATCGTGCGATTCCAGCTTTTCGGATTCTATTCTCTGCTCGAGGAAATTCCAGCGGACAATACTTTCTCCATACTTGGCGTCCGCGTCCTGCCGAACAACGCGGGTGACTTGAGCTCCCTGTTGCCGGAAATATCCGACCAATTGAGATCCTACCAAACCGCTCGAACCGGAAATCGCCACGCGCATCATTGGTTCCTAGTAAGGTGAACTGTTAAGACCTGACCGTCTTTATGTCCTGGAAGGATACGGTAGAAGCCGGGCGGAATTGGCGATAAAGACAAGCTCTGAGCTGACGTGAATAAATGCCGCCAGCATAGGATTAAGAAATCCGAAAGCTGCCAAAAAAACGCCCACCCCATCGACCATAAGAGTTCCTAGAAAGTTGAACATGATAACATTATGACAGCGCCGGGCGAGCTTCAAGGTATCCACGAATTTCAAAAGATCGTTTCCAATTAAAAGGACATCGGCGCTTTCCTGGGCGACATCGGTCCCGGAGCCCATGGCAACACCGACGCTTGCGGCGCTTAGAGCCGGCGCGTCATTGATCCCGTCGCCAATCATCGCCACTCTTCTTTTTTCATTCAAGAATTGTCTCACGCGACCGACTTTTTCGGTCGGAAGCAGTTCTCCTTCGAACTTTTCAATGCCCAATTTCGCGGCAACCTCTTGAACGATCTTTTTGGAATCGCCGGATAACAGGACAACGTTGATCCCCATATCATGTAAGGCTTTGATTCCCTGCATCGCCTGCGGACGGATTTTGTCCTCGAATTTTATGGCGCCCAGCATCCGCCCTCCTTGGGCCACAAAAACGCCAAATCCATCCTGCAGGCCGCGCGCCAAATCCTCCGCGCGCACATTGCGTTCCTTCAAGAAATCTTTTTTCCCAACGACGACCTCTTCCCCTTTTAATTTGGCATAGACGCCTTTGCCGGGAATATAATCGAATTTCTCCGGTTCGGTCATCATTGGGATAGACATTTGGGAGGCTTTTTGTAGAATGGCTTTGGCAAAAGGGTGTTCGGAAAATCTTTCCGCCACGGCGGCAATTTCGATCAATTCCCGTTCATTCACGGTGCCGGTGGTCACAATATCGCTCACCTGGGGGTTGCCAAACGTCAATGTTCCGGTTTTATCAATGACAACCGTATCCAGCTTTCCCAAAAGTTCGAGATAGAGTCCCCCTTTGATAACCGCGCCGTGACGGGCCGCCTGGCCGATGGCGCCCATAATGGCCAGGGGTGTCCCGGCCGCGACCCCGCAGGCACCGGCAACGATGAGGACAGAAATCGTGTCTCGGATATTATGGGAGAAAAAAAATGTGACGGCGGCGCATCCAAAGGCGAAATACACCAAGGTACCGGCCAGACGGTCGGCGGTTTTTTGGATAGGGGCGCGGGATTTTTCCGCTTTTTCCACTTCTTCGACGATCTTGCCGAAGGCCGTGTCCCGTCCCACGCGCTCCGAACGAATCTCGAGCACTCCCGACTGATTGATGGTACCGGCAAAAACCTGACTGCCGATTTTTTTCTCGACCGGCATCGATTCCCCGGTCATCGTGGCCTGATCGACAAAAGAATTTCCGGCGATCACCCTGCCGTCCACGGAAATGCGCTCACCGGGTTTCACAAGAACAACATCGCCGGGTTTTAATTGACTGACCTCAACTTGTTTCGATTCTCCATTGGTCTTCAACCAGCATACTTGAGGGAGATAATCCATGAGCGTCTTGATGGCGTGACGGCCCCGGTCCAGGGTTAAATTTTCCAGGATCTCGGCGACCAAAACAAAAAAGGCAAGGACCAGCGCCGTCAGATGTTCTCCAATACTCAAAGCAGCTACGATGGCAATGGCCATGGACAATTCCATCGTCATCCGGCGGGCTAAAATATTAAAGAAGGCTTCTTTCAAGATGGGATAGGCGCCGACGAGCGTCACAATGAGGCTGGCGATTTCAAAGTAAGGAACAACTCCCCAAAAATGAAACCAGTCTGCGGCAATACCGAAGAGGACGATCCCGATAAAAGAAAACTCTTTGACACCGGGGCGGTAACCGATCTGGGGATCACAACAGGAATTCTGTGAGGATGGAATGTTCATCTGTTTTTTATGGCAGTTCAGGGCCGAGCCATGGCGGTTTTTCTAACCCGGCGACGAGAAATGACTTATAACGTAACCTTTTTTACCGTAACGCATTAAGCCATCCCGCGATTCCCCTCGAGTTCCCGCTATTTCCTCCAATTTCACCCTGTGATGGGCACCTTTTAGTGCACCATTTTCCCTTATACCTGTCAATGGTTTCTTTCAAATTCTTCTCAAAATCACTCCAAAAGTTTCTAGGCCAGACGATTGAGTTCCGGATTTGCAGAGCAAGCAAATTTCCGGGGACACACGACTGTCCCCTTTATCCGGAATGATTGATCCTAATACACTCACCGACTCTATCCACTCCCATAACTCCGAATCAACTGCGGGATGACGTCATGCGCATGGATGATGAGATCAGCTTCGCTTTCCTCAAACAAAAACGGCCTTAAGGATTCCGCGAGCTTCTTGAGTTCCGCGGCCGAAAATAATTTGACCCTCTGGAGAATAGCATCCAGCGGCGGATCTTTGATCCCCAACGCTTTTAAAACGTTGGCGTCAATAGGATACTTCTTAGAGAGCATAAACATAATATCAAACAGATGCCGCGCCCGGTTTTTTTTGATCAAAGCGTCGATTTTATCGGCAAATAAAGCCCCCGGATGTGCGCAGACGACGGGAAACATGTTTCCGAACCCGGTGACCACCAATGATTCTGTTGGAATCTTCCACTTGGGCCGGTTGGCTTTGAATTTGATAAGGATCCCCTCTTTTCGCCGGTGGGGAGAAACGACTCCGTAATGTTCTTCGATGTCCGGAAAAACAAACTCCCCTACCAAAAGATTTTCCCAATGCCCGAAGGCGAGTTTGATTTCCAACCCTTCCTTTTTAAGGTTGCCTTGAGCCTTTTTAAGGAGCCCTTCAAAATCATTCTTGTTCATCTGGCTGGCATTAAAATCAAGGTCTTCCGAAAACCTTTTCGTTTGATGAACAAGCCTCAAATATGTCCCGCCGGTAAAACACAGCTTCTTGCCGTCGGGGAATTTATACAGCTCCTTTAAAATAAGGACCTGCAGATATTCTCGCAGGATCCCGCGCGGTTTTCCGGACGGCAGGCCTCTTTGTTTGGCCTCGGCGGCCAACGCCTCAAGCTCAAGCATGCAACAACTCCTTCACATCAATATGATAAGCCTTCGCGTAACGGTCGAGTTTTTTCTTGTTAAGTTGATCCACCCTTTTTTTATCGAGCCGCTCCGCCTTCCTATCGAATTTTCCGCCGCGCAGGGTTTTGAAATAAAGATAATCAACAAGCGCCTTCTCCGGTTCGGCGATCAGGACATCAAACCCGTTATGCTTCTCTATAACGTATCCCTGAAAGGCTTCCGGCTGAATACTGCGGTAGATAAAAAACCCGTGGGTATTTTTAAACCGCCGGGTGATTTTAGGCGTGACTGACACAACCGCCATCGATACTTCCGGAATAATACTATAGTAGGAAAGCGCCGTTTCCAGGGAAATGTAAGACGGCGCGTACATTTTGTTGGCAATAAAAAAATCGGGGACGCCGCGGCCTTCGGGAAAGGTCAATTCATACAGGCCGTTTCTTAAAGACCCGATCCAACCCTGTTTCTTCCAACGGGACAAATACTGCCGCAGGCTGCTGCGCTTTTCCTTAGGGTAGAAAACGCATAGATCTTCAAACGAGAAGAGATAATATTTCTTTTCAACGAGTTTTTTGTAGATTTCTTGAAAGCGCATATTAATGTTTCATTTAATATACATAATTGTATATAATCTGAAACAATGATAACATCTGGCCAAGCCAACGTCAAGGGGCAACCCGAGGGGTCGTCCCTTTTGCCCGTGGCATCTGATGCTGTCAAGGGGAATGTTGAGCCGAATACACTTCCAACGATTTCAATCGCTACGGAGGGTGGAAAGAATATGGCGGAGAGGTCGGGTCTACTACGCGTGAATACTTTCCTACCTGCCGGCAGGTAGGCGTGTTCACGCTTCGCAGAACCTCGCCCTCGAAGTTTCTACGAAGCTCGTACATGAAAATGCACGAGCGCAGTAGAACGGAGAGGGAGAGATTCGAACTCTCGGGCCAGCTCACGCCAACCAATTGCTTAGCAGGCAATTGCATTCAGCCACTCTGCCACCTCTCCAAAAAATTCCGTAGGAATTTTTTGGAGAAGCCTCTCCGCCTTCTGCTAAATTTCTTGAGGAAGGCGGAGGGCTCTCCTATTCCATCATATTATTTTCGTTTTGTTTTGAAAAAATCAGTTATGAGCTGCCCGCATTCTTCCCCGAGTACCCCAGCTTCCACGCTGAGTCGGTGATTCAAGCGGGCATGTTGAACCAGATTGAAAATTGATCCGCACGCGCCGGTTTTCTCGTCGCTGGCCCCAAAACACAGGCGTTTCATCCGGGCCAAGACCAGTGCCCCGGCGCACATGCTGCAAGGCTCGATTGTAACATACATGGTACAATCCCGCAACCACTTGGAGGAAAGCTGACTGGCCGCCTGAGTGAGCGCGATCATCTCGGCATGCGCGGTAGGGTCTTTGAGCGTCTCCACCTGATTGTGGGCCCGGGCGATGATCTTGTTATTGTGGGCAATGACAGCGCCTACCGGGACTTCATCTTGTTGGGCGGCCATTTGGGCGAGCTTGATGGCCTCCCGCATAAGCACCTGATCGATCGTTGACATGGAGAATAATGGAGGATTTTAGAATGCATACGCGCCTGACAGGACTCGAACCTGTAACCCTTAGCTCCGTAGGCTAATGCTCTATCCAATTGAGCTACAGGCGCATTTTTCCATAATACTTTTTAGAAAGAAATGCGACAGTCCCGACTGCCATAGCTTAATTTTTAGGAAGGTCGGGGCAGGCGCAAATTACCGCAATATTTCCCAATAAAACACTTGCGCCAGCACCCACTCGTTTAAAATAACGGGGTGCTGGCGCGTCACATGCACCCTTTACCATTTCTTCTTCGAATGAAAAAATTCGCTGCGACTAACACCCAAAAGGGTTTTGACCGCATGGTTGGGATCTTTCGTGTAGGCCCGGCAGAACGCGGTGACCTCGGTCATGGTCGTCATCCCTTTTTCCGCGAGGTGCTTGAGTAATACCGACCTCAAGAAAACTTCATCAATGATGTCACGCGGCGTCAAACCTGACTGCTGGGCCAACTTGTCGCGAAAGACGGTACTGGTGGAAACGTTCTGGATCGTTTTGGTTTCATAATCGTATTTGTAGATGAGCGACAAAAGAACCGTCTTCTGTTCCATTCCGCCAGTTTCGCTCACCTCATCAATGACCCGGAAGAGTTTTTCTCCCACATGATAGCGTTTCAGGATAATAAAGACATCGACGAGATTGACCAGAACCTCGGGCACGTTCATCGGCGCGTTCTGCAGCCTCAAAATCGCTTCACGGCACGTCAAGGCATGAATGGTTCCAATCGAATACTTGCCGATATTGACCGCCGTAATCATGTCCTGGGCCTCGGGCCCGCGAACCTCCCCCACGACGATCCGCTCGGGACGCATACGCAGACTATTACGAACCAGATCCGCCAAAGTCACGTCCTCATCGGATTCCAATCGAGAGCAGCTGTCTTCCAAAAAAGTGTTAAGCTCCAGCATATCTTCAATGACCACCATCCGATGATTGGCAGGGACAAAACTAAACAAGGCGTTGAGGAGTGTCGTCTTACCGGTTCCCGGCCCTCCACCGATAATGATATTGGCAGGGCGGATGGAAAGTCCTTCCAAATATAGCCACAACTGAGCGGCCACCTCAAAATTCAAAGTCCCTCGGTTGATCATACCGAGAATGCTCAAAGGTTCGAGCTTGGTCTTGGTGATGGTGAGCTGCGGTCCAAAGGCAGACATCGCAATGTTCACACGCCCGGCTAGGTTAGGAAGTTCCAAATCCACGATCTTTTTGAAAATTTTCGTCCGCCCGCCGAACAGCAATAATTTTTTCACAAAAAGATCCATGTGTTTTTGTGAAGCAAAGGTTTTTCCGGTTGCAATAAACCCTTTTTGGTTATGGTGAATGTAGACGGGTTTGAGATTATTGATGATAATATCCTCAACATCGTTATCCCCGAGAAACTCGTCGATAATGCCATAGGAGAGGAATTCTTTTATAAAAAAATCTCTTTGGGCTCGTTCATGAAAATTCGACTTCACGGCCTCGAATGGGCTTGTATTGTCCGATAATAGGCTGTCGATGGCGGATTCTACTTCCACCACGCGCTCTTGCTGCGGCAAAAGCAGCGGAAGACGGCCCATCAAACAGTCAATGAGCCTCGACTCGAATTCCATCATTAAACGATCATTGGCAGTTTCCATTATATCTCCTTGGAATAAACTCTCTCAAATTCATCGGATAAAAATCTTCAATACTTTATCATTGATTGAAAACCTTGTAAATACTATAAAATAATTTAAGGGACGTGGGGACGGGTGATGATGACGGCCGATTTGTTAAGGTCTAAATACTTTTTGGCCACCTCCCGGACTTTTTCTTTATCGACCTTATCGATGCGGGCCTCGTATTTCTTATAGTGATCGAAGCCCAGAGCGTACAATTCATCCAAGGACGTCATCAAGGCCATTGAAGAATTGGTTTCCTGATTCATCTTGTAAGTGCCTTTTAAAAATGCCTTGGTATCAGCCAGTTCCTCGTCGCTCACAAGGAAAAGCTGAATCTCTTCCAACTGCCCTTTGAGAATACCTTTAAGTTTGTCGACCTCTTCATCGGTGGTAAGTACATAGAAATAGATAAGGCCGGGATCGACCCCGGGCAAAAAAATTCCGCCAAGCGTATAGGATTGTCCCAACTCTTCTCTGAGCTTCGCGAATATCCTGCCTTTGAAGGAAGACCCCAGAACGGAAGAGAGAACCTCAAGGCCATAACGATCCTCGTCGGTCACTCTGGCGCCTTGAAATCCGAACATCACCATCGCCTGCTGCTTTTTAAGATGCGCGGTTTTCTCCCGCATCTTTTGGGGAGCCTCTTCTGTCGAGGCGTTC
This sequence comes from uncultured Planctomycetales bacterium, assembly GCA_964372915.1. GTDB lineage: Bacteria > Omnitrophota > Gorgyraeia > Zapsychrales > JAHFFX01 > CAYJRN01. The sequence goes on along the minus strand of CAYJRN010000008.1, from coordinate 3,055 downwards.
AAATGAATCTCCCGGCGTTTGAGTCCTGAGAATTTAGCCTTGATGAGCTCCAGAACTTTTGGACTGTTCATGTCTCCAAAAACCGAAAGCACCATATTGTTGGGGACGGAAAATTTCCTGTAGAGCGCGGGAATGTCCTTAGGATTAATCTTTTCCAGCGATTCCAGACTCCCTAAAGAGTCTAGCCGGGAAGGATGTCTCAAGAATAATGTCTCCCGTAAGGCCCTGGCAGTGACGACGCTAATGTTATCTTCACGCGTCAGCACCTCGGTCTTCATTTGGTCCCTTTCTTTTTTAAACTCATCCATGGGGAAGGTTGGGTTTTTGAGGACATCTTCAAAAAGCGACAAACAGAACTCCAGATCCTGCGACAAGAGATTCATGCCAAGGCCAAAACTGTTGCGGCCCGAATAACCGCTTAACCCCGCGCCCAGGGATTCCATGGCCTCGGCAATTCTCCGGGCCGAGCGTGTCTTTGTTCCCTTGGTCCAAACCCTCGACATCAATTCAAAAATGCCGTTGTTGTCCGCGGTTTCCTGACGAACACCCCCCTGCAACGACACATTGACCGAGACAAGCGGGAGGCTATGATCTTCTCTTAAGAGCACCGTCATTCCGTTATCGAGTGTATACTTTTGAATTTCGATGGGGGTGGACTTGAGCGCTTCCTTTTCCTTAAAGTTGGCCCCGATTGTCTTTTCCGGTCTTAAAAGGACGGTCGTGCGAACATTGTCGTTGAGATATTTTTGCGCCGCTCTCTGGATATCCTGGACCTTGAGCCCGCGAATCGCCTCCACATATTTCTTGTCGAACTGAAAATCGCCGGCGACGAATTCATTGACCGCCATATTGCCGGCCGCGTCCGCGGCCGTCTGATTGTCAAAAATCCATCGACTCAAGACCTGGCGCTTGGTTTTTTCCAGCTCCTTGGGTTGAATGCCGTTCTTTTTAATATCCTCGATTTCCTTTTTGACGGCCGCCATGGCTGATTCAACATTTTTTTCTTCCAGTTCACATCCAATCTCAAAAAGTCCGGGATCGACCGGCGTAAAATTGGAGGCATAAATGGAATGGACCAACTCTTTCTCTTTGTAAACGCGCAGGTACAACCGCGAGCTTGCCCCCTGCCCTAAAACCATCGAGAGCGCATCGAGCGCGTACATATCCGGATTAGATACATTGACTCCCGGAAAGGCAAGCGACATCCTTGTTAATGGCGTCGGGTACGTGGCCTCAAAAAATTTAGCCGCGACCGGCGGCGGCTCTGGCGGCAGATTGCGGGAAAGGTATGGCTTATAAGAAAAATCCTTGAACGCTTCTTTGATCTTGGGAAGAATCTCCCGGGGGTTAACCGCGCCGGCGACGGAAAAAATAATATTGTTGGGAATGTACGTGCTTTTATAGTAATCCCACAGGTTTTCATGAGTGATGCTTTTGAACAAGGGCTCATAACCAATGACCGGATACTTGTAAGGGTGACGGATATAAGCATTGTCGTATACGTATTCGTTGAGCTTGCGGTCGGGGTTGTCGTTGTGTAAACGCACCTCGCCCAGGATCACGGTCCGCTCTTTTTCGATCTCTTGCGGGTCAAATTTGGAATTCATGAGCATGTCCGAGATGATGTCGAGTCCTTTGTCGAACAATCCTTGAGGCCGGCCTGCCGGCCAGGCAGGCAATTCGATGGTGTAGATGGTATAGTCCTGCCCCGTCGAGGCATTGATGGCGCCTCCATACGACATAATTTCCTGCGCGATTTTTCCAACGGCTCTTTTATCCTCCGTCCCTTTAAAGAGCATGTGCTCGACGAAATGGGAGATCCCCATTCCCAAATACTTCCCTTCCGTGGCCGATCCGGTTTTGACCAAAGCGTAGAGGGCAACGGAAGGACTGGTTGGGATTTCCTGAATCAAAACCGTCAGGCCATTGTCCAGGATGTATCTTTGTGCCGGAATGTCTTGCGCCGCGCTGACCCGGGTTGCCGAGAAACCCAGCGCCCCAAGGCAGGCCAAAAAAAATATTATTTTTTTGGATAATGGATTCATCGCGCTCAATTCAACTTTTTCTTAAAATCATCCAGCAATTTCCGAATATCAACGTCGGCATTGCGGGCGACCTGGGAACAAATGAAGATTAAAAGTGAAAACTGCCAGCCATCTTCAGGAGCCACAACCAGCCCCGTATGCACATTCTCTTCACTCTGCAACATATCCTTGTAATGCCGTATGGCATTGGTGAGCTTATCTTCAAAGAGATCCAGAGAGTAGGTTTTGTTGTTGTACATCATGGAAGGCAGTGTAACGCCTCTGACCAGAAGAAAATTGATGAAGGCGTTTTCGTTAACACCCTCTCCTTGGTTCAATTCGAATCCCTCAAATTGCGGAATGTTGGGCGGCAGGATCAGAGAAGGTTTTGCAATGACGACTTCCCCTCGACGCACGACCGTGTCTCCCACATTAACGGATGACTCCGACAAGAGGATATACGGCACGTGGGTATCGTCGTAGGTCAAAAGGGCCTGCACGCGGGAACGGATGATCTCGGTATTTTTTAGGGCTCGGCCCCAGGCGTTTTCGAAGTCCATAGAGTTGAATATTGATTATTACTGTAGAATCAAGCTCCGTTTTCTGGAATTACTTGAGAAGAACTTCGCCTGCAATAACTATCCGGCGAAGCCAGGCGAAGTTCCACTGAAGTTTTTCTTTTGAAGAACGAAGCCTGGCGGAGAGGTAGAGATTTGCCCAGCACTAATTTAACAACGGAGAAGAGAGGATTTGAACCTCTGAGGAGCCTTACGACCCCAAACGGTTTTCGAGACCGCCGCATTCAACCACTCTGCCACTTCTCCTCCACAGTACCTTAATTTCAGAAAAGAGAGTGAGCTGTCCCCGAAGGGGATGCCACTTCTCCAATGATCCATTTTTAAATTAGTGCTGGGTTCGAGACCGCTCCATTCAACCACTCTGGCACCTCTCCCAAAAGATTTCGCTGCAAATTTGGCGGAGAGGTCGGGTCTACTACGCGTGAATACTTTCGTGTTCACGCTTCGCAGAAC
>CAYJRN010000007.1:0-57876 GCA_964372915.1 uncultured Planctomycetales bacterium | reverse complement strand
TAAAAGTAAATCTTTCGCCGGTTAGACTTTCCAATTCCGAACGAATAACCCAGTACTCTTTTAGGTTCTCAAGGAATTTATGAATTGCCTCAACTTCTTCCTTTTTAGCATCCAGCAAGTCATAAACACCAACGAGCATATAGTTGTAATGCTTCTGTAAAGAATCAATAAATTGGGCATGTAGAGGAATGACCATGTCTTTATAAGTTTCAACCAAACTCTTCACAGCCATAAGTTTTGCATACTTTGAACGCACCTCGGCAAGGATCTCATCCTCTAAAGCCTTTAATCGTTTTTCGCTTTGCCGCAATTCTGCTTTCGCACGAGCAACGGAACTCTGCTTTTGATCAAATAAAGGTACCTCAATCTCAAAAACAGACCCTGAGAGTTTCCCCCCATCGGATTTTTTCTCTGTATTGAAACCAGCTTCAATATCAGGAATAATTTCCACACGGCTGACTGAGACGGCTTTTTGCATGACCTTAACTTCTTGCCTAGCCGCTGCCAGATCAAAATTCATAGCTAAAGCCTTTGACTCTAATTCTTTTAGAGAGGTCTCTTCTTTTGAAACGTACGGTAAGTCTTCCGGGATATCCCATGAAATGTCGTATCCAGATAAACCCATAAGCCGGGCTAAATTTTCATGTGCCTCGGCAACTTCCGCTTCGTTTTGAGTAAGCCCCATTTCAGCCCGATACAGTGCCAGTTGTTGCCCGGTTAGAAAAAGATCATTAACATTTCCGGCTTTAAGCTGACGCTCGGCCAATTCCACTGCGGATTGAGCCGCTTTAAGAATTTTCTCCTCCATCGTATACATCTGTTTAGCTGACTGAAATGTGTAATAACCCGCCCTTACTTCGCTATCCAGCTTAAGGACAGCCTGGCCTACACTATATTTAACCTGCTCCAATTGCTGACTGGCCATTTTCCTGCGCAAAGGCAAAATAAAAATATCGAGAAGATTCTGCCTCACTTCAAATTCAGTGTTCGTTTTTCCTTCATGACTCGGCTGACGAATACTTCCTCCAAACATGGGATTCTTAAGCAATCCTGCTTTCACTAAGTCCGCTTTGGCAATTCCTAACTCCTCGAATACAGCTTGCAAAGACGGGTTATTAATAACTGCTACCTGGACAGCGTCATCTGCCGTTAATTTATTCTGAAGAATAGACTGCATCTCCTGATTGATCTCTTCATTATCAACGGAAGATTGCCACTTAATATTCGATTTTGTTCTCGATTCAATTTGTTTTTGTACATCCTTAAATTCCCGCTTTGCGGATACAGAGGCACAGCCTGAGAAGGCGCTCAATGCAATACCTAAAAATACCGATGTAATTACTCGTTTTGTCATAGTCTTAGCCTTTCCCCCATTCCATTATTCTGAATGATCATCGTTAAAATAATTTTTAAGTTTTTCACTTATTGATTTATACCCTACAAACATTTTCTTATTAATAAAAAAGGTGGGCGTCATTTTGACAAACGAGGCTTCCCCATGAACCTTATCGGCCAAGACAGCCGAGCTTGCCTCGTTGCTTCGCACACAGGAATTCATCTTTAAAAGGTCTAAACCCGCCTCTTGCGCCATCGCCTGATACATCGGATTTGCATCCGTTAAACTCCTCCATTGGGATTGTCTCTTAAACAGAAGCTCAATATATTCCCAAAACTTTCCCTGCCGAGCCGCACACTCGGCATAAATGGCACTATCCAAGGAATGAGGCTGACCCAATGGAAAATATTTGACTTCAATGTAAATTTGCGAAGGATATTTTTCTATTAATTCATGCAGTAGGAAAAATGCTTTTGCACATTCATGGCATTGGAAATCAATAAATTCTGTGATCCGTAGTGGTGAGTCGGGATTCCCTAAGACACGGTCAGAGGCAAGCTGAGGGGACAGAGACCGTTTGGAACGCTGCATAGAGTCTAAGGCCATAATTGCAACAACAAGAACAATAAGGATTGTTATAATTAATTTTCTAGAGATTCTAAATTTCTTGCGCTGAGATGTTCGTCTTGACATTTTGCCGCCATTCAGAGATAAAATTTATTTGTTTTAAAAAACAATTTTAAAAAATTAACAATAAAAACTAAAATTTGAAAAAAAGAGGCAACTTCTGGTTGGAAAAACAGATTAGATGCGTAACGTGGGATTTTTAATATAAAGAGGAATTGAGGTTGAAGAAAGTTTCGGAGGGGAAGACCCGGCGAGTAAATTATGACTATCCGGGACGAAAGCTAAGAAAATTTTGTCTAAGCTGATCTGATGGTTGAAAGAATATAAAACAATATCTGCTGCTTTGACAATATCGAAATTCTTAGCTAAAGTGCCCTGTAATTTCGGGCATTCACATGTATGCCCCTCAGACTGATGATCTGCCGAGTGGTGATCTTGAGAATCGCCAGGGTCACAATGGCTATTGCGGGAAAAAATCGGGGTGTTTTTCGTAGCTTCTTGATGGGAAATCCCAGCCTCGGCATGGCTTAGCTGGCAACAACAAATGACAGAAGCGAAAAGAAAAGAAAGAATTAAAGGAAAAGCTAAAAATCCTTTAATAGACTTTTGCATAGAATTTAATATAACATAGCCAAGGTAATCGCGCCATTAGATTTATTTGTTTCCTAATTTTAAAGCGAATAGACGAGATTTTGAATATCGCGCATGATCATTTGGGAAATTTCATGGTAGGAGGCATCTGGGGAAAATTTGCAAGGTTTACCAAAAATAACTGTGACCCGATGGCGCCGGGGAAACACGCTTCCGTGGGGCAAAACTTCTTGAGAACCGTTAATATGTACAGGAATAACCGGCAGGGCGCTTTTAACGGCGATGAGCCCTATCCCCGGATAGGGCTCCGAGACAGCCGTATTCTTTTTTCTCGTTCCTTCCGGGAACAGAAGAAGCGAACACCCCGCTTTTAATCTCTTCATGGCCTCTTTGATGGCCCCCACATCGGACTTGTCTCTCTTGACGGGAAACGCTCCGACGTGATGCAAGACAAAAGCAAAAAACTTGTTTTTAAAAAGGGAATTTTTGGCCATGTAACTTAGGCGTACGGAGCAGCAGAGCCCTACAATCATCGGATCCAAGTTGCTCTCGTGATTGCTGGCTAGGATAAAAGCGCCTTTGCGGGGAAGGTTCTCTCGGCCAATCGGATGAATAGGAAAAAATATTGTACTGACAAGCAACCAAAAAAAATATCCAACCCAGTAGAACATTATTTGTTCTTTTTAAGCAAGGTTTCGCCGTATTTGATGAGATCTTTGGCCCGCTTAGGCGTCTTGGCCTCGGAATAGGCTCTGATCAGCGGTTCAGTCCCTGAGGGCCTTAACATCAGCCACGATTCATCTTCACAGATGAGTTTCACGCCATCAAAATCCTTCAAGCCCACAACCTTCTTCCCTAATAGAGTGTCGATCTTTTTGACTTCACTGATGTCAAAAGACCCTTCGCCAAGCTTAAGATCAAGCCGCTCGTAGTAATAGCGGCCAAATTCCCTTTCCATGTCTTCCACGATTTTCTTGATGTTCTTCTTCTGATAGACCATCATTTCAAGAAGAAGTAGACCCACGAGCGTCCCGTCGCGTTCCGGGATAAAATCCTGGACACCCATCCCACCGGCCTCTTCGCCGCCGGCAACGATAGATTCGCTGACCATCAAATCAGAAATGTATTTGAACCCGACGGGCGTTTCATACAATTTGAGCCCCAACTTTGTTGTGATGTTGTCAATCATCGTCGTACCGCAAATGGTTTTGACCACTCCGCCTTTACGCCCGCGGTTTCTCACCAAGTGCAAGATCAAAAGGCCGAAAATTTTTTGCGGGTGAATGAATTTACCGCCCGGCGCAACGGCCGCGACGCGGTCGGCATCGCCGTCCAAAACCAATCCTAAATCGAATTTTTCTTTCCTCATGCGCGAGAGGATTCCTTCTAAGAATTCCACGACCGGCTCGGGCTTCTTGCCGTCAAACCAAGGGTTGACTTCCGAGCGCATGAGGGTCAGATCAATTTTGCTTCCTTTCAGGACCTGGGCCATCAGGCCATTGCCGGAGCCGTGCATCGCATCGGTCAAAACCTTGAACCGGGCGCCCTTGATCTTCTTAAGGTCGATATAACTTTTGATAAATTTAAGATAATCCGTTTTGTAATCGTGGATGACGATCTTTTTCTCGGCCTTGGCCCGATGAAAATCGCTCTTTTGTACCAAAGAGTTATCGAGATAACTCTCCACCTTATCGGTAATGTCTTTGGAAGCGCCTCCCCCTTGAGCCGTTTTGATTTTGAAACCATTAAACTTGTAAGGATTGTGACTGGCAGTGATCATGATGCCGGCCAAACCTTTCACGCGTGTGACACCATAGCTTAAAGCCGGCGTCGGAATTGCGGAATCGGAAAGATAGGCCTCGATGCCATTGGCGGCTAAAACACAACTGACCAGTTGCGCAAACTCGGCAGATAAAAAACGCGTGTCATAACCGATGGCGATCCTTTTCACCCCATCGGAATCCGGGGCTAAATCCCGACGGACCCAATCGCTAAAGGCCTGGGCAACAATTTCAACATTCTTAAATGTAAATGTATCCGCAATGACCGCTCTCCAGCCATCCGTTCCGAACTTGATCTCGTTGTTTCTTGCCGCCGTCATTGCCTTACCTTCCCTTTTCGTTGTTCGAGTTTATTTTGATACAGGCCTCTTTTCTCTATATATTCCGCGACACTCTTGGGAACCAAGTAACTAATCAAATTGCCCTGCGCCGCCTGCTGCCTTACTTCCGAAGAGGAAATGTCGATGCCAGGCATCAAGACCGAATGATGTTTAATGCCTCCCTGCCTTTCTTTACAGCCCGGGCGGTTGACTACGACGAAATCGACGAGTTTTAAGATTCCGTTGATATCCTTCCATTGCCCTAAGCCCCCAAACGCATCCTGTCCGACGATAAAAAATAATTTTGTCTGAGAATGATAGAGTCCTTTGAAATGCTGGACCGTGTCGATCGAATAAGACCTGCCTTCTTTCTTCACTTCAAAATCCGAAACCTTAAACGAAGGATTGTCTTTGATCGCGCGGGTGACCATCTGCAACCGATCGTGAGCCGGCGTTACATCCTTCGAATTCTTATGCGGAGGAAGATGTGAAGGCACAAAGATGATTTCCTTCAAACGCATCCCCTCCAGCGCCGCCTGGGCCATGACCAGATGCCCAATGTGAATTGGATCGAAGGTTCCTCCTAGAATTCCGATACGTTGCGTACGGCTTGAGTAAAGATGCTTCACTGTCTGATTTGCCCTTCCCCAAAAATCGTGTACTTGTAGGTCGTCAATCCCTCCAAGGCCATGGGCCCGCGGGCATGGAGTTTGTCGGTGCTGATGCCGATCTCAGCGCCCATCCCGAACTGGGAACCGTCCGTGAATCTCGTTGAGGCATTGACATACAGGCAGGCGGAATCAACGCTCTTTAAGAATCGTTCCGCTTCGCTCTTGTCACCGGTGACAATGGCATCGGAATGATGGCTTCCGTGCGTGTTGATATGATCAATGGCTCCCTTAAGACTGTCGATGACCTTGACCGAAAGGATCAGATCCAGATATTCGGTGTCCCAATCTTTGGATGTCGCTTTCTTAATCCCTGATTTAACAATCCGGCGGGTCGTTTCATCGCCGCGGATTTGAACGCCCGCCTTTTTGTAGGCATCGATCATGCTGGGTAAGAATCGGGGGGCCACCTCGCGATGCACAAGAAGCGTTTCCATGGCATTGCACACCCCGGGTTTCTGCACCTTAGCGTTATAACAAATATGGTGCGCCATATTCAGGTCCGCATGTTCGCTCACGTAGGTGTGACAAATGCCTTTGTCATGCTTAACCACCGGAATCTTCGTGTTTTCCACGACAAAACCGATCAAGGCATCCCCGCCACGGGGGACAATCAAATCCACGTAATTTTTCAATTCCAGAAGATAACGCACCGCCTGGCGGTCGGCCGAGGAAATAAAATTGATGGCCTCTAAAGGAATCTTCGTGCCCCTCAGTGCTTCTCGAATCACCTTGAAGACCGCACGATTAGAGAAGACGGCTTCCCTGCCGCCTTTAAGAATCGCGGCGTTTCCTGACTTGAGGCACAGACCGATGCAATCGCTGGTTACGTTAGGACGAGACTCATAAATAATTCCCACGACCCCAATGGGCACGCGGACTTTATTGATCAAAAGGCCATTGGGTCGTTTGATCGTGCTCAAGATTTCGCCGACTGGATCTTTAAGCGCAGCCGTTGCCTGAAGCGACTCAGCCATTTCCTTAAGGATTTTATCGGATAATGTCAACCGATCGACGAGCGCTTTGGAATAGTGACTTTTACGGGCGGCTTTTAAGTCCTTCTCATTCGCGCTTTTTAAATACTCTTTGTGATGAAGTAAGGCCCCGGCCATGGCCTTCAAGGCAGCGTTCTTTTCTTCCGTGGCGACAAGGGCCATGTCGTAGGAAGCTTTTTGGGCGCCTTGCGCCATTTTAAGAATTTCAGTTTTCAGATTCATGGTTTAGCGTTTGCATAGCACCAAGGAATCGTAATGGATCAATTCCCGTTTGCCTTTTTTATCTTCAATTTTATGCAGATCGGCGATGGAATAATTGCTGATGCCCCGGGCAATCTCCTGATCATCCGCATCGCAGACAATCACAACATCATCCGCTTTAAAATGCCCCTCCCAGGAGACTACGCCGGGCAGAAGTAAGCTCCGTCCGCCTTTTAAAAGCGCATCCCGGGCGCCATGATCCACGACAATCTTGCCTTTGGGTTTAGCGCCGAAAGAAATCCAGTGTTTGCGAGCCAGGAGCTTCTCTTCTTTCTCGACGAAAAATGTCCCAATACGCTCCCCCTTCAAAATCCTTGGCAAGATGTTGGGCGTTTCGCCATTAGCGATGATGCAAGGAATATTGGCGTGCGTGGCGATCTTAACGGCATCGAGTTTAGTGATCATCCCGCCTCTGGAGGTATTTTTCTTGTTAGTCCCGTAAGCCATTCCTTCGATTTCGCGCGTGATCTCTTTAATCTCCTCAAAAATCTTTTTCTGACCATTCTTGATTTCATACAAACCTTCCACGTCGGAGAGGATCACCAAAAGATCCGCTCCAATCAAACTCGCGACCAGCGCCGAAAGTCTGTCGTTGTCGCCGAATTTGATTTCATCCGTCGAGATCGTATCGTTTTCATTCACGATGGGAACAACGCCTCTTTTTAGAATCGCATCAAAAGTGTGATGAGCGTTGTTATAGCGCTCGCGGTTATCAAAATCATCCCAGGTGAGCAGCACCTGCGCGCACAAGGTATGCTTGGCCTTGAAAAGTTCGCTATAGGTTTTCATCAAAACCGTCTGGCCAATGGCGGCCAGCGCCTGTAAAGATGCGACATCGCTAGGACGGACAGACTCATTGAGTTCTCCCATCCCCAAGACAATCGCCCCGGAGCTGACCAACACGACCTCAATGCCGTCTTTAGTCAGACGACTGATTTGACCAATCAAGGACTCCAAATGGGCGGTCTTGGGCTTCATCGCGTAGGTTGCGATGACGCTCGTGCCCACCTTGATCACGATACGCTTAATGGCGCGAGGGAACGTTCTTTGCATAGAATTTCTCTGAGATGCTCCACCAGCTCATCCAACCCTTTTTTCTCAAGGGCACAGACCGGCAAGACTTTCACTTTGAATTTTCTTTTAAACCTTTTAAGATTTTTTTCGCTTTCAGCCAAGTCCATCTTGTTGGCAACGATGATCCGGTGCTTAAACGAAAGTTTATCGCTATAGGATTCCAATTCGTGATTGATCTTCTCATAATCCTCCAAAGGATCACGCCCTTCCGAACCGGCCATATCAATGACGTGCATCAAGATTTTGGTGCGCTCGGCGTGTTTAAGAAACCGATCTCCCAGACCTTTTCCTTCATGGGCGCCTTCAATCAAACCGGGTAAGTCGGCCACGACAAAATCAAAATCCTCTCCCTTCACGATACCAAGAATCGGCTGCTTGGTTGTGAAATGGTAATTCGCTATTTTCGATTTGACCTTGGAAATGTTGGAGATGATGGTGGATTTGCCGGCGTTGGGAAAGCCGAGGATCCCGACATCGGCGATGATCTTAAGCTCAAGCCGCACAACCCGCTCTTCGCCTAGTCCCGGAGGAATAACTTCGCGATTGTGCATGTTGCCGCGACCGCCGCGGCCCCCTTTAACCACCAGGACCGATTGGTCGGCAACGATCAAGTCCTTAATAAGAAGCCTGGTGTCTTCGTCCCAGATAAGAGTTCCAAGAGGAACTTTTAAAAAAAGATCTTTTCCATCTTTACCTCTCTTACCTTTGGAAGAAGCGTGCCCGCCGCGTTCAGACTTGTAATGCTGCTTGAAACGGTAATCGAGGAGGGTTTGAATCCGCTCATCGGCCACGAAGCTGATGTTCCCGCCGTTGCCGCCGTTGCCGCCGTCGGGCCTGGGGTAACGGGTCAGCTTGTCCGAATAGAAGCTCTCGCAACCTTTTCCACCGTCCCCCGCTTTCAGATAGATGCGGGCTTCATCGACAAAAATCATAGACTAGGTTTAACCGGCGGAAATTTTTGTGATGCTTAAAGATGTGAGTTTCTGCCGGTGTCCTTTTCTCCAATTATTATTCTTGCGGCGTTGGTACTTGAACGACAAGACCTTATCATCCAGATGCTGCTTAAGGATCTTGGCGGTCACACGGACATCATGCAAATACGGTTGGCCGACTCTGACATTTTGGCCGTCGATAAGCATCAACACCTTATCAAGCGTGATACTGGAATCCTCTTTTTTGTCAATGAGCTGGGCATCAATGACATCACCTTCGGTGACCTTGAATTGTAATGAACCTAATTCCACAACGGCGTACATTGTCTGTCTCCTTAAATGACGTAGCACTTTTCATCTAAAAAGATTTAAGGAAAAAGTGCGTACGGAATTTACCTTAAAAATCAAGTGATCTTCACTCTTCCCCTGCCGTCACAATACGGACAGCTGTCAAAAGTGATAGCCTCGATGGTTTTACCGGCTCGCGCGCGAGTCATCTCCACAAGCCCTAAAGGCGAAATACGGTTGACCTCTGTTTTGGCATGATCTTTGGCGAGAGCCTCCTCAAGCGCCGCGATAACCTTGCGCTTGTGATCATCCCGCGACATATCGATAAAATCGATGACAATGATACCACCTAAATCCCGTAAACGCAACTGCCGGGCGATCTCGGGCGCGGCCTCCATGTTCACCATAAAAGCCGCCTCTTCCGGCGATGCTTTGGTCTTGAACTTGCCGCTATTAACGTCGACAACCGTCAAGGCTTCGGTGGGTTCGATCACAATGTGAGCGCCGCTTTTTAAGAATACCCGCGGGTCGTAAATCTTATTGAGCTCGTGGGAAACGTTTTTCGCTTCAAAAAGCGGCGTAGGATCCTTGTACAAATGAATTTTATTGACCATTTCACGGCCAATTAAGGTGTTCACAAACTTGCGCATCTTGATATACTCTTCTTGCGAATCAATGATGAGCTTGTCCACCTTTTCCGTCAAAAGATCGCGCACAACTTTCCAAATGAGGTCGTATTCCTTATAGATGAGGGCCGGAGCGGTCTTGGTTTCCGAGAGTTTCTTAATCTTGTGCCAGATTTTAGAGAGGAATTTGGCGTCGCGGATGAGTTCGCGTTTCCCCTGATTGAAAGACGCCGTGCGAACGATGAACCCGCCGGTCTTGGCGAAATTAAAATCCTTCAAAACATCCTTGAGGCGCTGGCGCTCTTCGTTGTCTTCAATTTTCTTTGAGACTCCCTGCTGCTTGTCGTACGGCATATAGACGACAAATCGTCCCGCCAAGGAGACATGTGTCGTTAAACGCGCCCCCTTGCCTCCAAAGGGTTCCTTGACCACCTGAACCAAAATTTCCTGACCCTTAGTAAAAGGCACAACGCGGTTGTGATGACCGCGCTGATGGCGTTGACCGTGATGAGGATAACCTTGATCTTTTTTCTCTTCAGGTTTAGGGTTCTTATTAAGAAGTTTATCGAGGAATTTTCGGGGGCCGGAAATTTCTTCTTCCGAAAGAGGATTGGTCACATCCGTTAAATACAAAAAGCCGTTTCTCTCCTGCCCAATATCAACGAAGGCGCCGTTAATGGACGGGAGAATGGATTCCACCTTGCCTTTATAGATGTTGCCAAGGATGGGTTGATAACGGTCGACCTCAATATAAAAATCGTCAATCTTTCCGTCTTCGATAATAGCGACTCGTCGCTCACTGGCTTGAATATGAATCAGAATCTCTTGTGACAAATAACACCTGCCTTAAATTTTTATGATCGGATTGAATTCGCCCGTTTTATTTTTCAACGAGGTCTTCATGCGTTTCCGGGGTAATGATGTGCGGAGTGACGAATATCAACAAGTCGGTCTTGGTCACGGCCTTTTCGGATTTCTGAAAAGCGAGACCCAGGATGGGGATATCACCAATAATCGGAATTTTTTTCTTAATATCCGACGTTTTATCCTTGATCAAACCCGCGATCACCAAGGTCTCTCCATTTTTAATTAAAACCTTCGTACTCGCCGACTCATTGCTTAACCGGGGCAAGGAGGTGTTTTCCACCGTGACAAAATCCAAAATGTCCGTCACCTTTGGTTGGACTTCGAGCGTGACCATACCGGCATTATTCACGTGCGGCGTCACCTCAAAAATGATACCAATATCCATGTATTCCCATCCCGAGACCTGAAGCCTGGCCTGTTCCTCATTATAGGTATAGGTCGGGATCGGATATTGGCTCCCCACCACAATACTCGCCTTCTGATTGTCCAGCGTCACGATCCTAGGGTTGGAAAGGATGTTGGTATCGGTCCGGGAACGCAGTAATTCCAGAACCGCCTGAACCTGAGAAAAATTAAGAGTCCCATAACTAAAATCCGTCGCGGTAGTATCTGCGGGGATATTATCCGGAACAAATTTGTTGTTCGAACGCCTAGTAAAAGGCCAAGTGGTCGGTCTTTTGCTTCCCACAGTCGATGCCTTCACCACCCAATCAACACCCAAATTCTCTTGATTGGTCAAATTCGTTTCGACAATCTTCGCCTCGATCAAGACTTGGGGCGTCGTTGCGTCCAACTTTTCGATGACACCCTCGATCAATTCCAAATTTGCGGGAATGTCTCTTATGATGAGTGAATTGGTGCGCTCGTCAAAGTTAACACTTCCGCGCAATGACCTGATCTTGTCTAGAGAAGTAGTGGCTTCCGAGGCCTTAGCATAGTTTAAGGTATAGGTCTTGGTGCTCAAAGGCTCCTGATCGGCCAAGAGCTGAGCGTCTTCTCTTCTTTTCTTCAGATTCTCAATTGTTGTAACGGTGATAATATTACCTTTACGGTCATATCCATAACCATGCGTGGAAAGGATGACATCCAAAGCCTGCAGCCAAGGCACGTCATTGAGCTGAATTGTCACCAGCCCCACGACCTCCGGACCCGCTACGATGTTAACGCCGCTTTTATAAGTCAGAATGCGCAAGACATTGCGGATATCCGCCTCCCGAAAATCCAGATTAACAAGACCTTCTTTATTGACTGCACCGTCTTGCTGTATCGGTTTAGAAGAATTATCTAAAGAATCCGCCGTGGCCAAAGGAGGCGCGGCCGGCTGCGGGATGTCACCGCCCGAGGGGTGTTGAGCAAAAGAACCAGGAGCATTAAAAAGAATTATTATGATTGATACGATCGAAAATTTTTTCACCATATCATTGCTCCTTTTTTAATTTGAGCACAAATTTTTCATCTCCCTTGCTCAAAGTAACGCCATCTTTTCCCACGCTCGTCACCTCGAACAACCCTATCTTGTCGCCAGGGGCGACCACCACACTATTGATGATAGCCAAATTCTTGCCCGTCTGGTCCTGAATGACCCCTTCCAAGACCATATCCGTGGCCGAAAGATCGTTATCGAGGCTGAGAATGGCGCCGCTCGGCGAGACCAACCGCCAGAAGGGATCGCGCTTGCCGTGATCTTCATATTTGGACACACTCTCTTCGCCATAAGACGCGACACTCAAGACCAACACGAAGAATACGATGAGCCAATTCATTTGCTATCCTGACTCTCGACTTTTTCAAAAGCTACCACTTTAAAAGTAATTTTTATGGCATGTCGCATTGAATCATCGCTGCTGGCGGCAATAGAAAAATCGCTGATATCCAAAAAAATGTCGCCGTTCTCAACGCGGTTTAAAAATCTCCCCAAATCATGGTAGCCGCAGCGGACGGTCACCATAATGGGAAGCGAATAATATTTCTCGTCTCTGTTCTTTAAAAGCACCTTTTCGGATCCAACGATGGGCATGATCTGATCGACCCTTATATTCTCTTCGCGCGCCATCCTTGAGATGGCTTCCAAAACTGAATTGACCTCTTCGTTCTTGATGATGCGGCGCTCGTCCTTCTTAAGCTGTTCTCTAAATTTTACAACCTCCTGATGGTACTGGCGGGTCTTGCCGATTTCTTCTTTGGCGGTTTTAAAATCCTTCGACAACTGAAGGATCTTGGAATTGATTGTTCCCAATGTTTTTAACTGCGGATTCATCACAACAAAATAATCCGCCAAGAAAATAAGGACCAATCCTCCCCCTAAAATATAATACCGGGTTTTCTCATCAATTTTTGAAATGTTGCTTAAGATATTCTCGAGCATGATTTACTTCAATTTTGCCGTAATGGAAAAATCGGCCACTTCCGTGGATAAAACTTTTCGCCTCTGAACAACTCCGACTTCCAGCGTCGAAAGATCGGCAACAAAACGTTCTTGCGCCTTGAGCAAAGATACAAAATTGTTGGGGCTAATCATCTCATTTTGATTCTTGGAGACGGCACTGCCTTCTATGAGCAGGACCCTCGCCTCCAGCGACATTTTCGTCAGCCAAATTCCTCTTGGGATACTGTCGCTTAAGTCATTGAGCTTTTGCGACCATAAAATTCTCTGAGATACCGTCAAATTTTCAATCGATTGGACCTTGGCCTGAAGCGCGCGCAACCGCGTCACCACCCGATCCACGTTCGTCTTATCCGTCTGAATCTTATCCATCTTTTGTTTTATAGATGCTTGCTGAGCGAAGCGTAAAAAAATAAAGGCCTGCAGAATCACATGCGCAAGAACCAACAGTACCAACAGTCCGCCCACAAGGCCAATAATTGCCTCCTTGGGAAGATTGAGCGCCATCGGGAACAGCAGGCTTTTACGCTTTTTTCTTAAATTCCCTGGGACGAGATTGATGGTAATCATTCTGAATAAAGGGCTAATCCTAATGCCACGCCTAATCGGCTCGCATTTTTATTAAGTTCTTCCATCGAAAGCCCCGGTGACACCTTTAAAGAGAGAATCGGGTTCCAAAGCTCAACCGGCAAGTCCAGGCTTTTGGCAAAAAGATTCACGATCCCGTTCACATTCGCATTTCCACCGGCGAGATACAATTTGGCGATAGGTGAGTTTTTTTCCGTAATGAAATAATCAAAGGAAAGCCTGATTTCGGAAATCAAACCGCTCAAAATCGATTCGCAAGCGCCTAAAACTGTCTCTTGTTTATCCTTGGGATCCAACTTGATTTTCTTTGCATCGGCAACATTCACGCCCAAGACATTAGCGATACGTTTATCCAATTCCTGTCCCCCGATAAAAATATCGCGATTGAAACAAGGTAAATGACCTTTGAGGACCATAAGGTTACTGACATTCTCTCCCATATCCAAGACGGCCGCCGCCGACGATTTAGCCTCCGGCGACGCAGAGGCGAGGGACGCATCCTCCCCATTCAAACCTAATGTATGAAAGACATTGGCGATAGCGATGGCGTTGATACTAATCGTGTTCGGCCGCAATCCCAGTTGGGAAAGAAGTTGAATCCGCTCATTGACAATTTCCTTTTTCGAGGCTGCCACCAGAACCGACATCGTCTTATCTTTACCATGAGGATCCAAAATAAAACAGTCGGTAAAAATTTGGTTCTGCGGGAAGGGCAAATGCTTGTCCGACTCGAAAGCAAACGATTTTTTAAGCTCTTCAAGGGACATCCGCGGCAAATCAATGTACCGGATGAGGGTTCCTTTCCCAAAGACAGCAGTCGCCGGAGACTTGGTTTGGATCTCAAACTTTTCCAAGATCTTTTTGACGGCGGCTGCGGCGCTGTTTCCCTCAATGGGTTCAATCCCCCAATGGACAAGTTGATAGGAATCGGCTGATCGGATGAGCTCTATCAATTTAACAGAATCATTACCGATGTCCATGCCGACACTGGAAGCTTTGGACCTCTGAGGGATAAAATTTTTGACAGCCGCAAAATATTTTTCCAATAACCGATTCATAAGACAGCTAATATTGTACCAAAATTGCGCGGTTTTTGGGGGGGAAGTTTCATAATTATTTTTACTTCTTTCTCTAGATAGATCGCCTGATAGGTCTTAGCTGTCACGCTTCAAACAAAGGGGGGCCTTTTTTAAAAGGCCCCCCTTTGTTTGAAAAAACTTAAAGACTCCTGGACTGAAAAAAACTGAAAAACGCTTAGATTACGGAGTCAGCGTCCCACCCGTGGTCATCGTGTAGGTCGTCGTACCCGACGTACCAACGGTGACCGGCGTGGCAACAATCGTATAACCACCAGCAGCAAAGGTGCAATCATACGTATAACCCGACAAGGTCGCCCCGCAGTAATTCGTTGTAATATACGGCGGTGTGGCACCGGTTAAAGATGTGATGGCGCCCGGGTAGTTACCAGAGCTCGATGTGGCAAACGTCTCCGAGGCAGTTGAGAGCGATCTCAATGTCCCTTTGGCCAAAGCATCATTCGCGGAAATCTTCGCCCTGAGTAAGTTCGGTATGGCGATCGCCGCTAGCAACGCGATGATGGCCACAACGATCATGATTTCCACCAGCGTGAAACCCTTACGATTCCTTCTCATAGAATTACCATCCTTAT
Source organism: uncultured Planctomycetales bacterium (assembly GCA_964372915.1). Classification (GTDB taxonomy): domain Bacteria; phylum Omnitrophota; class Gorgyraeia; order Zapsychrales; family JAHFFX01; genus CAYJRN01. The sequence continues at coordinate 42,870 of CAYJRN010000007.1, read as the reverse complement.
CTTGATCCTGGTTTAAGCCGTTTCCAGTTACTTCACTCATCCCAGAATCCAGGCAAGAAAGATCGAATGAATAAGAACGGTCCTTACCTCTCACAAAATTCTGGCCCTTGAGGGATGTGACTTACCGGCTCCTCATCACGTTGATAACTTAAAACGCGAATTTATCTTATCAATCAACAAATTACTTGTCAATTTCTTTCCCGCTTTTTTGATGTTCTTAAGTAACAATCACACATCGAACTCGGACAATAAAAAACCTATTCTTCGACTTCCTGCTCGTAGAATAGGCCCCCATGTCTTGCTTTCACTTGCAAGAAAGGTATAACCTGCATCCGGGACCTTGTCAATCTATCCTCTTAAGGAGTCAGCACAGCGCCCGTTGATATCGTGTAGGTCGTCGTACCCGACGTACCAACGGTGACCGGCGTGGCAACAATCGTATAACCACCAGCAGCAAAGGTGCAATCATACGTATAACCCGACAAGGTCGCCCCGCAGTAATTCGTTGTAATATACGGCGGTGTGGCACCGGTTAAAGATGTGATGGCGCCCGGGTAGTTACCAGAGCTCGATGTGGCAAACGTCTCCGAGGCAGTTGAGAGCGATCTCAATGTCCCTTTGGCCAAAGCATCATTCGCGGAAATCTTCGCCCTGAGTAAGTTCGGTATGGCGATCGCCGCTAGCAACGCGATGATGGCCACAACGATCATGATTTCCACCAGCGTGAAACCCTTACGATTCCTTCTCATAGAATTACCATCCTTATCTTGATCCTGGTTTAAGCCGTTTCCAGTTACTTCACTCATCCCAGAATCCAGGCAAGAAAGATCGAATGAATAAGAACGGTCCTTACCTCTCACAAAATTCTGGCCCTTGAGGGATGTGACTTACCGGCTCCTCATCACGTTGATAACTTAAAACGCGAATTTATCTTATCAATCAACAAATTACTTGTCAATTTCTTTCCCGCTTTTTTGATGTTCTTAAGTAACAATCACACATCGAACTCGGACAATAAAAAACCTATTCTTCGACTTCCTGCTCGTAGAATAGGCCCTTTCGCTTCTCTTGTTTCAGCAGCTGGCTACCCTTTGCGATTCTTTTTAAAGGGCCCTCTAGCTTTGTGCCCCACCCTTACGAGTAGTTTACCATTTCCACAAGGTCTTTTCTTAATTCTGATGAAAGTATAACATCCCTCCCAAAGCTTGTCAATCCGCAGTCTTTCTACCCCTTTAAGGCGTCATAATAGAGCCTGTCGTTATCGTGTAAGTTGTAGTCCCCGAACTGCCCACGGTCACCGGCGTTGCGACAAATGTATAGCCACTAACGGGAAATGCGCAAACAAAAGAATACCCCGACATGGTTGCCCCGCAAAAAGCTTGAGAGATATAGGGCGGGGTGAGACCGGTTAAAGACGTAACATCGGCTGGATAACTTCCGTTATTAATGGAGGCGAAGGTTTCCGAGGAAGTGGACAGCGCTTTAAGATGACTCTGGGCCGCCGCATCGTTGGCAAGCATTTTTGATCTTAAGAGATTGGGGAGAGCGACCGCCGCCAGCAAGGCAATGATAGCGACGACGATCATAATCTCAACCAAGGTAAAACCGCTCTTATGAGGTTTCATAGTAGGTTCCTGACTTCAATGAAGGTTATTCCATCTTTGTTTCTTGTCCACTCAAGATCAGTTTAGTTTTCTTAAGACGTTCTAATTCCAATTTCAAGGCGTCGTTTTCCCCCATCAAGATTTCTGCGTTCTCCTGCAATTGTTCCTCACTAAGAGGAATCTGGGCGGCAACAATCCTTTTTCTATCAAGGATCTCCCGCGCGGAGTCCACAAATCCCGCAGACTCGGCCCGCTGCGCTTTGAGATCATCGATTTCTTCCTTAAGGGCATTGAGCCGGCCGAGGGCTTCGTCCCGCCGGGCGGCGGTTTCTTGAGGAATTTGGAGGGCCTCTGCATCGAGAATTTTCAACCTGTTCTCTAAATCCCTCATCTCTCTTGAAGACTGATCCTGTTGAGACTTAAATTCTTGCGTCTTCTGTGTGTTGGAAAGAGAAATTTGTTGCCAAGACTCAATCTGTTTTTGGAGGTTGCTTTGATGTTCTTGGCTTAAGTTGATACTTTTACGCGTTTCATCTTTTAGCGCGCGCGCGACACCCACATTGGTAACTTTTGAGCTGAGCTCCTGGGGAGTCGTCTTCTCATCCATGTCATTGAGGATAGCTTTAAGATCCTCCAGCCGCTGGGAAACATTTTTTGTGAACTGCCTCAAGGATTCGTTATCTTTTCGAAGACCTTCATTCTGTCCTTGGAGGGATACCTCTTGTGTCTTGAGCGACTCCTTTTTATTATTCTTTTCCTTAATCTCCTGCTCGTGCCGCTCCACGATCTCCTGCAGGGGAAACTTTTTTAAAGCAATTTCTTTCAACCGCTCTTTCAGATTTTCATGGCCGGGAGAGAAGCTTTTTTCCTCGTTACTCAGTTCCCGGATAGCCACGTTCAACTTATCGTCGCGATCTTGGGCTGCCTTTAAATCATATTGCAGTTCTTCCATCTGTTTTTTAAGCGCCGGAACTTTGCCTCTGAGATCCTCCCGTTCGTGCAGCAAATCCTGAGCGCCTTGTTGAAGCTCCGACAAGATGGCAAAAAGATGTTCCGTCCTCGAGGGCCCTTCCCCCGCTTCCGCGCCAAGGCGGCCTTGCAAAAGCACCATCAAAAATCCTGCCAAAACCATTTTCAAAATATTATTTTTAGACACTTTGGACCTCCGGTTATTACAAAATCGTTGTAATGCTGATAATCGGTAAAAACAAAGCAATGACAATGAAACCGACAACAATTCCCAAGAATCCGATAATCAGCGGTTCGATGATGCTGGTTAAGCCCGCCACGGCCGTATCCACCTGATCATCGTAGAATTCGGCAACCTTCGCGAGCATTTTCTCGAGCTGCCCCGATTTTTCCCCGATGGAAATCATGCGCGTTACCATCGGAGGGAAAACACCGCTTTTGATTAATGGGCCAGCGATGCTCTCTCCTTCGCGCACATTGTTCTTCACAGATTCAATAACGACTTCCAATACTTTATTGCCACAGGTTGTCTCAACGATATCCAGAGATTCCAAGATAGGGACACCGCTTTGCGTTAAGGTGGCGAGAGTTCGCGCGAAACGGCTAATGGCCACTTTGCGAATCAAATCTCCGAAAACCGGCATTTTGAGTTTGGCACTATCTAAAACCAGGGCCCCTTTTTCTGTCTGATAAATCCGATTGACAGCGATCCCCAAAATAATCAAACCCACAATGTAATACACCAATTGGGTCTTAAGGCCACTACTGATACTGATCAGAAGCTGCGTCATCACCGGTAATTCCCGACCGAAAGACGTATAAATGGAGGCAAAGGTCGGAACGACTTTGACCAAAAGGACAATGGTGATAATAATGGCCATGCTAACAACCACCGATGGATAGATCATCGCCGACTGCACTTTATGTTTGAGCTTTAAACTTTTTTCCATATAACCGGACATGCGATCCAAGATTGTACTTAAGACACCGCCTGTCTCGCCGACTTTAACCATACTGACAAACAATTTGTCGAAGACGGTCGGGTGTTTGGCGAAGGTCGCCGAAAGACTGGTGCCCAGTTGAATGTCTTCCTTCACCGCACCAATGACGGACCGGAAGGTTGGATCGGTCATCTGCTCCTGCAGAGCCTCCAGGCATTCCAAGATGGGAATCCCCGCCTCCACCATCGTCGAGAACTGACGAATAAAAATCACCAGGTCATCCCCTTTTACTTTTTTACCGCGCGGCAACCATTGGAGGAATGGAGCGTCCTTGACCTGAACGATAGAAATAATGGTATGCTTACGCTTGCGCAACTCGTCGATGACGATCGCCTGACTATCAGCCTGCATCTTTCCCGTTACAGTACGGGCATCTTGATCTTTGACAACATATTTGAAAGTCAACATTTCTATTGTCTCTTAATTGTACCAACGTTCAATGGCCTGATGGATTTCGGTCCGCGTGGCAATGAAGGTGGCGATTTTGCAACCCGTCAAGCGTTCCAGCTCATTCTTCATCGAAAAAATAAAAGGGTTCACCATCACGACACTCAAGACATCCCCCACGCAATCCAGCGGAACGACCTGAAACTTCCGCGCCACTTGAATCGGAATCAATTCAATCATTTTGGGATCGATCTCGTATTTATTGACGGCAATGTAGGCAAAATTACATTGTACAACCAAAGCCGCCACAATGTCTCGTTCAAGGAGGAATCCCAGCTTGACGAGAATCTCTCCTAAAAATCCCTCTTCTTTTTTTTGAATAACCAGCGCCTCGTCCAACTGCTTTTGAGTGATCATCTTGCGCTCTAGAAGAATAGAACCTAAGGGTTGTTTGTTAAGAAGCAGTTCCTCGATGTTATCAGCCATAGGCGTTCCTTTGCCTTCATTCTATGACAAAATTTTTCAATCACAAAACGAATTCACAAAAAAAATTGATTCGCCCTAGACCTTTCAATAAGCGAAGACTTCCCATGCTCATTCCTCTTTCGATACAACCCTCAAGACCTCTTCCACCGAAATCAATCCGCCTTTAAACTTTTCGAGCGCATCGTCCCAAAGCAACGTCATGCTCTTTTCCTTGATGGCATAACCTCTAATCTGGTCAGCGGCCGTACCCTTGATCAGCATCTCACGTATTTCATCATCCACATCTAAAATTTCAGAAATAACGGTCCTGCCTAAACATCCCGATTGACGGCACGTCTTACATCCCTTGCCGTGATAAAAGGTCGAGGGTTTGGCCTTGAGCCCTAATTCTTTCAAGACTTTTTCGGAGATTTCCGTGGGCTCTTTGCAGTTGGGACAAATGAGACGACACAAACGCTGGGCGCAAACCATGATCAGGCTGGATGCGGCCAGGAACGGCTCGACTTCCATATCCACCAGGCGCGTAAGCGCACCAGTGGCATCATTGGTGTGCAAAGTCGATAAGACCAACTGACCCGTCAGAGAAGCCTTGATCGCGATATCGGCCGTTTCGTTATCGCGAATTTCACCGACCATAACAATATCCGGGCTTTGGCGCAAGATCGCCCTTAATCCAGAGGCGAACGTGAGACCAATCTCGGGCCGCGCCTGGATCTGGGTCAGTCCGTCAACTAGATACTCAACCGGATCTTCGATAGTGATGATATTCCTGTCAACGGAATTTAACTGGTTGATGATGGAATAAAGGGTCGTGGACTTTCCGCTCCCGGTGGGGCCGGTCACCAAGATCATTCCGAAGGGTTTAGCGATTCCCCTTTTGAGAAGTTCAAAATTTTTTTTAGAAAATCCCAAACCCTCGAGCCCGATCCGTAAATTTTTCTTATCCAAGACTCTCAAGACGATTTTCTGTCCGAAGATGGTCGGTAAAAGCGACACACGAAAATCGACTTCTTGGTGGGAGGTACGCACCTTGAAACGTCCGTCCTGAGGAAGACGGTTGACGGTGATATCCAGCCTCGACATAATTTTGATACGCGCCGTGACGGCCCCCATATTCTCTCGGGGGATATCAAGAATATCCTGCAAAAGCCCGTCGATACGATAACGGACCCGCATCGCCTCGGTGGTCGGTTCCATATGAATATCGGAAGCGCGTTGCTTAAGGGCTTCTTTAATGACCAGATCCACCATGCGGATAATGGGGGCCCGGTTGCCTTCTTCCGCGACTTCCTCCACCTCCTTGTCCTGTTCTAAAAGAATTTCCATATCCTTGACCGAAATATCCTTCCTGATATCGGTGACACTCGCCGTGCCTTGTGTCCCGTAATAGGCATCGATGGCCTTCATAATCTCGGTGTCAGTGCTCATGATGACATCGATATCTTTTCCCGTGATATTCTTGAGATCATCGATGGCGAAAATGTTCAAAGGATTGGAAAGGGCAACAGTAACGGTACTCCCTAACTTGGAAAAGGGGATCATGCGATATTGCCTGGCGATGCGTTCGGGAATAATATCTTTAAGGCTGGGGTCAATTTTATACTTGCTAAGATTGATAGACGGGATATGGAGCTCTTTGACCAGAAAGACTAAAAGTTCTTTCTCGCTGATAAGCCCTTTTTCGATGAGGATTTTATCAAGACTCATCTTCCTCGATTTCTGCAAATCCAAGATACTATCCAGCTCCGCCTGGTTGAGGCGTTTTTGCTCAACAAGGGCCTTCAGGATCTTTTCCTTAAGAGTTTCACTCATGGCTCTTTATGATCTTTTCATCGGCGGCCGTCACCCTCAAGACCTCCTCAAGCGACGTCAACCCCGCGACGGCTTTGGATAATCCGTCCTCGCGCATGGTCGTCATCCCCTCCTGACGACCGGTGTCTTTGATTTTAAACTCACTAGCGCCCGAAAGGATAAGCTCTTTCACATTGGAGGTGAGAATCAGAATCTCGGTAATCCCCACGCGTCCGCTATATCCGGTATTGAAACATTGCTTGCAGCCTTTAGGTCGGAAAATTTTTAATTCTGCGTGGGCACCGGCTTTCCTGATTCCCAATTTCTCACAAGCATCCTTATCAAGCGCATACGACTCTTTGCAGTAGGAACAGAGTTTCCTTAAAAGCCGCTGGGCAACAATGGCGTTGACCGAAGAACAGATAAGAAACGCCTCAATCCCCATGTTCATCATGCGCACGATTGATCCGGCGGCGGTAGTCGTATGCAGGGAACTAAGAACCAGATGACCGGTCAATGCCGCCTTGACGGCGATATCGAGCGTCTCCCCATCGCGGATTTCGCCAATGAGAATAACGTCGGGATCCTGACGTAAAATCGAACGAAGCGCGGCCGCAAACGAAAGCCCCGCACTGGGCTTGACGTTCACTTGATTAATTCCCTTCATCTGGAATTCGACCGGGTCCTCAACAGTCACGATATTCCTGCCGGGAGAATCAATATACTTAAGAATCGAATAAAGAGTTGTTGTCTTTCCTGAACCCGTTGGACCACAGGTGAGGATCATCCCGTGAGGCCGCTGCGAGGCTTCTTTCAAACGCTCCAAAGAATCGACAGGGAACCCCAACTTTTCAATGTCCACCATCCCCGTATTCTTGTCGAGCAATCTTAACACCGCTTTCTCTCCAAGGATCGTAGGCAAGACGCTGACCCGAAAATCGACCTCTTTATTACCTTCTAAGATCGTCTTGAACCGGCCGTCCTGGGGAAGACGGTGTTCGGAAATATCCAAACTCGATATCACCTTGATGCGGGAGATGATTGGAAAATGCAAAATCTTCGACATCTGATCGATCTCGCGGATAATCCCGTCAATCCGGTAACGGATGCGCAAAGTCTTTTCCAAGGGCTCGATGAACACGTCGCTCGCTTTCGCCGCGACGGCCTGTCTAATGATGACATCCGTGAGTTTCATGATGGGGGCTTCCTGGCTCAAGGTCTCGATGGAGGCCTTATCCATCTCTCCAGTCTCCTTGATGAGCTCCATCTCTTCGGTTTCCTTGATATCCTTCATGATCTCTTCGAATTTTTCGGCATGGCCTGCGGAAGGCACAGGATAATACGCCTGGATCGCGCGTTGGATATCGCGAGAACGGCTGATGATGGGAGTGATCTTCAATCCCGTCAAGGCAACGACATTGTCAATGGCAAAGATATTCAAAGGATCCGCCATCGCAAGGGTCAACTGATCGCCGATCTTGGAAATGGGAATGATTTGGTATTTCTGAGCCGCTTCTTGAGAAATGATTTTGATGACGGCGGGATCAATCTTCAGACGCGAAATGTCGATAAGCGGCAACTCTAAACTTTCGGGGAGAAGAAGCGCGAGATCATCTTCATTGATGAGCTTAAGTCTGACAAGAATCTTACTGAGCTCCCCCCCGGATTTTTTCTGCTCCTCAAGGGCCCGTTCCAAATCCTCGGGCTTAAGGATGTTGTCGCGGATAAGAATCTCTTTGAGGCGATCCTTAAGGGGAAACATTATTTATGCTTGTAATATTTATTAACGGTATTTTTTATATCGGTGCTAGTGCTGACGAAGGTTTGTACGACACAGCCCGTAATCAATTCCACATCCTCCACCGCTTGGACATTCAAAGGATCGGCCATCGCCAGGGTCAAGCTTTTGCCGATTTTATCGATCGGGACAAGACAAAATTGTCGGCAGACGTTTTCGGGAACTGTATTGATGACATCCTGGTCGACCTCATAACTGGACAAGGGAAGATAAGGAAACCCGTATTGGGATGTGAGGGCCCGGGCAATATCTTCCTCGGATGCAAACTTTAAGATCACCAGAACCTCCCCGAAAAGGCCGCCTTTTTCCTTCTGATAGGCCAGCGCCATTTCCAGTTGATCCTGATTGATGGTACCTCGTTCAATCAACAATTCTCCCAGACGTTTGTTGGTGGCTTTCTTAAAATGCTTCATGTTTGAATCTCACGGCCAGCTCTTATATCTTGTAACAAATGCGGTTGCCGCCCCCCTTTTTCGCGTCCTTAAGAATTTCCCGTGCTTTTTCGATCAATTCATCGGCGGAGACACCATCAATCGGGTTCTCGGTGACGGCCCCGGTGCAGGTTAACCTCTTGTTGGAATCCTTTTCATGAACAAAGACTTCTTCGATTTTCTTTCGGAGGGAATCCGCCACCGCGATGGATTGGCGTTTATTCTTTTCCAGTAAGATGACAGCAAATTCATGATCGTCGGAGCGAGCCGATTTATCCGCCGCGCTTAAGTTTTCTTTAAGGACCGATCCGATCTTGATAAGAACATTTTCCACCGCAATATGTCCGTAGGTATCGTGAAACACATCGAAACGGTCGATGGTAAGAAGCAGCAAAGAACATGGACGCTGAAAATTCATAGCCTTCTTGATCTCTTCGTTCAGAAAACTGCGTATATAGGTCTGATTAAAAAGATCGGTAAGCCTGTCTTTCACTTCCAGCTTCTCTACCTCTTTTTGCAGAAGTTCATTGGTATTGGCGATTGTGATTTGCCGGGCCACGACCTGCACAAGTTCGTGGTCCATTTTCATGAAAACAAAATCCTTGGTATCATTGCCCGCCATAAGCAAACCATAAACATTCCCTTTGGACGTGACCGGAACGATTATGGCGTTGATGACGGAAAACAGTGACCGAAATTGCGCGATCTCGGCGTTGGCGTTCGTTTCTTTATCAATAACAATGGGGGCCTGTTTAAGAAGGGCTTTGCCCATTAATCCTTCGCCCACCTTGACTTTAATCGATTGGACCCCTTTCTCCGTCAATTCTTCGACTCTGGCGCCGCCGATAAACCGAACTTGGAACTCGCTGGTTTCAGAATCTTTGAGGATAAGGCAGGCAAAATTCATCACCCCGGAGGTGAGACATTTGCCCACCCCCACGTCAATAATCTCTTTGAACGGACCGTTTTGCGCAATCAAGTTGCTGATCTGCAGCATATGGGAAAGCATAAGAATCCGCTTGTTGATTTCGGTATTAATTTGTTCGGTTGTTTTGCTGAAATTCTGTAGTTCCTCCACATTTTCTTTGATCCGATGGGTCATCCGGTTGATGGCCTCTCCCAATTGCCCAATCTCATCTTCTCTAAAAAGCTCGATTTCCCGATTAAAATCTCCATTGGCAATTTTTTTCACTTCCCGGCTGAGCTTGATGATCGGATCGACGATCTGCCAGAGAATAACGAAGATAATCCCCCAAAAAAGCACGCTGATGATGACCGTCCACGGCAAAGAAGACCGCTCAAAAAATGAGAATACGCCCGGAAAAAGATAGCCCGCAAAACCCAGCATGATGAGCGAAATAAGGCCCACAACAATAAACATCTCCGTCCTTAGTCCTTTGCTGGAAAAGAATTTATTTTTCATAATGGTTTTCATCGCTTTCATTCTCCCGATTTATAAATAAGATTAGAGGTATCTTACTACAGTTACATCCTCCCGACAAATATAATATAGATAATTCTATATTAAAATATTATTCTTCTGCGACTTAAGGAGAGTAGAAACCCCATCATGACGGCAAAGATCAGGAAGGATGTCCTGCCATAGCTGATAAAGGGAAGCGTAATGCCCACAACCGGACAAAGCCCCAAAACCATCCCCGTATTGATGATGACTTGGAGGCTAAGGATGCCGGCAATACCGGACGCTACCAGCGTTCCAAAGGGGTCTTTGATCTGTTCGGCGATGGCAAGGCCGCTAGAGATCAGTTTAAAGAAACAATACATCAAGGCCATGGCGCCGATCAATCCCCACTCTTCTCCTACTACGGAAAAAATGAAGTCGGTGTGCCGTTCCGGCAGGAAGTTCAGCTGGTTCTGGGTTCCCGATAACCACCCCTTGCCGAGGAGCCCCCCGGATCCAACGGCAATCTTAGATTGGATAATGGTATATCCCGCGCCTAAAGGGTCAAGGTTAGGGTTCAAAAAAACCAGCAGGCGATCCCGCTGATAAGGTTTCATCACGTGCCAAAGAAAAGGGAGCAGACCTAAAATCACCAAGACAAAACTCCCAACGATTTTATACTCCAAGCCGCTGACAAAAAGCATGACAAGAAAAATCCCGAATAAAAGAACGGCGGTTCCCAAATCCGGCTGTTTGAAAATAAGCAGAATCGGCAAAGAGACCAAAAAAAATGGAAGAATGAGATTACGCCAAAGCCCGTAGAATGAACTGCGCAGATCGAAAGACAGCGATGGATAACGGCTGCTCAAGTAGCGTCCCAACATTAGGATAACGGACAATTTGCTCAACTCGGATGGCTGAAAGCTTAAACCGCCGAGCTCGATCCATCGTCGGGCACCGAGGGCATAGCGGCCGCCTAAGTGAACCGCGACCAAAAGGATGACATTGACGACAAACAAAATGTAGGCCACATCATAAAATTTTCGATAGTCGACACGGCTCAAAAAAAACATGAGACTCAAAGAAAATCCGGCAAAGATGAGTTGGTCATAAAAAACTTGATTGCTCACCCGCAGGTTATTGAAGGAAGCGCTGTAAAGGCACAAAAGGCCAAAGGCCATAATCAAAATTGTAAAAATCCAAATGGTTCGACTTAAATGTTTGTTCATACGCTAAAGGATGTCCTCCGCCTGCATGCGCAACAAAAGCTCGTGCGCAGTCTCGACGGCATTGAGGCTGCTTCCCCCATATTCCAGAAAGACGCAAAAGGCAATCTGCTGTTTCTGGGTTTTGGTAAAACCCACAAACCACGCGTGATGATCGCGATTGCCTGACGTTTGGGCCGTCCCGGTCTTGCCGGAGACGCTCAAGCCATTGATGTTAAGAAAATGGGCCGTTCCTTCATCGTCACTGACCGCCGCGCGTAAACCCCGCAAGGCCTCTCGAAGGTTCTTTTCTTTAAGGACGATGCCGTTTTTTATGGAATATTTTTGAACCGGTTGAGCGCCGATGGTCTTGATCACATGCGGATGAACATCGCGTCCTTCCATCGCAATCATGGACAGCATATGCACCAGCTGCAAAGGCGTGACCAAGACATCTCCTTGTCCAATGGAAAAGTTAAGAGTGTCGCCCTTGTACCAGTTTTGTCCGCGTGAAAGTTTTCGATGTAAGGGGCTGGGGATAAAACCCTGGGCTTCATAAGGTAAATCAACATACGTCGGAGACCCTAATCCAAAAATCCTGGCATACTTTCCCAAAATATCCGCCCCTAAAATTTCTGCGACGTGAAAAAAATAAACGTTACAAGAGCGGGCTATGGCCTGAGTAAGGTCCTGCAGCCCGTGGGCGTGGGAGCAATGGAATTGCTGGCCTCCGATCTGATAATAGCCAGGGCAGACGAAGGAGGTGTTCGGATGGATCTTCCCTGTCTCCAAACCCGCCATCGTCACAACGACCTTGAAAACCGATCCCGGCGGATACTGACCGCCGATGACACGGTTGAGCAAGGGCGCCGCGGGATTGTTAAAAATATACGCAGCCTCGCTCTCTTTGGTCCGACGGGCAAAGATGTTCGGATCAAACGATGGAGAGCTTGTCATAGCGAGAATCTCTCCATTGTTCATATCCATGACCGCAACCGCGCCGGGACGCCCGGCGAGCAATTCGTTGGAAATTTTCTGAATGCGGTGATCGATGGTGAGCGTGATGTCCTCTCCGCTCGAAGGGCTCTTGAAACCCAGCATTCTGACCTGCTGACCGCGGCTGTTGACTTCAATCTGCAATCCTCCCTGTTCGCCTCTTAGAAAGTTGTCGTAATACTCTTCAACCCCGGATTTTCCCACAATGTTCTGGGTGGTGTAACCGTAACCCTTCAATCTATTCATCTCGAATGGATTGATTTTCCCGACGTAACCTAAAACGTGCGCGTTGACTAAAGAGAAAGGATAAAATCGGCGAAAACTCTCCTCGATGAGAAGGCCCGGAAAACGGAATTTATTCTCCTCAAGCGCTATGGCCGTATCTCGCGCAACGTCCTCCGTGATCATAACCGGGGCAAAAGGGGCGAAACGACGGGCAATGAATTTACGTTTAAGAATTTGAGGGTTTTCCTTAAGGGTTTCCCCGAGATAATCAAACAGCTCGTCTTCATCTTCAATCTCCTGGGGAACGACGGAAACGTTGTAAGAAAGACGATTCTCAGCCAAAACGATTCCCTGCCGATCGAGGATCCTCCCTCTTTTGCCTTCCAGAAGAACAACGCGGATGCGGTTGTTGCGGCTTAAGTCAAAATAATATCGTCCTTTTAAAATCTGAACATAAATAAGATCCGAGGCGATCGCCAAAAAAAGGACAATGACTATCAAACGGATAATCTTAATACGCATTTTTTAAGATGATGAAAAATCCAATTGGTCAATAAAGTGGTCATGAAGACCTGCGGAAGCAGCACGTAACTAAGCAGACTCAAAACATCCGTATCGTTGTAAAAAGGATTAAGCGCATATAGAATCAATTGATTAAGAATCGTTACCAGGCAGACAATAAAAATCCTTAAAGTCCTCGACCCCATATGAAATAAGTAACCTTTGATAACGGTGGTAAGATAAGCGCTGGCGATGAAGGCGAAAAGATGCATCCCAAAAACGTGGGTGCCGAAACTATCCTTCAAAATCCCGGCGAACAGCGCGCACACAAGGCTGTAACGAATTCCCCAAGTCAGGTTGAAATAAATAACGGGCAGAATCAAAAGGTCGGGTTTAAACAGGCGTCCGGCCACGTTAAACACAATGAATTCCGCGAAAAAGAAAAGAAAGGTGATGAGAAAAAGAAAGATGACTCTGCGCATCAATGAAAAACTCCCCGACCCCTCATTTTAATATCACCAAAACTTCTTCCAATTGGGAAAGCTCAACCGCCGGCTCTATCAGCCATTCGCCCGCCGCGCTTTCTAATTCCTCTTGGCCGATGACATTCCCGAGCAGAAGCCCTTCGGGGAACGAAGAACTCATCTTGGAGGTGATCACAAGATCTCCCGCCGCTATATCGGCGTTCGCATTAAGATACCGCAAACGGCAAATCCCTTGAAGGGTCCCGGAGACCAGACCATTTTCGCGGCTGCGCTGAACAATCGCCGCGGCGCTGAAATTTGGATCATTGACCAGAATCACCTTGGACGATCCGCGGCTCACCTCGGCGATTTTTCCCACCACCCCTAAGTCGCTCATGACCGGCATCCCGACTTTGATCCCGGAATCTTCGCCTCTATCGAGGATCATCGCCGAATTCCAACTGCTCGGATCACGGCCAACGCAATTTGCCGCAACCGATGAGAATACGAGAGCTCCCTTCAACCCCAATAATTTTTTATAGCGATTGTTTTCCTTCAAGACCTCTTCGTGACCGATTAACCGGGATCTTAAAGTCCCGATTTCTCTTTTCAACGCTTCGTATCGTTCGTGGGTTTGATGATAAAAAAGAATCTTCTTAAGTTCCTTAAACGGCCAGGAAATGATCTTCCAAGGAGTGAGTGTCGCGTCGGTGACGCCGAATTTAAAAGCGGTAAATGAATTTTGGTCGGAGAATACGAGGATCAGCGGAAAAACGAGGATAGCGAGGTAAAGCAGCAGCTTTTGATATTTCTTTAGCACACTCAAGACCCTTCGACGCGCTCACTATCGTTCGCTTGCTCAGGGTGGTTCGACGCTTCAAGCAGTGGTGAGCAAGCGAAGGCCTTTAGGCCAAGCGCGTCGAACCATTAAAAATCCAGTTTAGTGGGAACGACGAGTCTGCGTCTGATTTTCGGCGGCATGTTGAGCATCTGCCCTGTTCCCAGGACGACCGCCGTCAGAGGATCATCGGCAATGTGAACCGGTAACCCCGTTTCCTCCGCGAGCCGCCGATCAAGCCCGCGTAAAAGCGACCCGCCGCCAGCCATCACGATCCCGCGGTCAATCAAATCGGAAGCCAGCTCCGGAGGCGTGTGTTCCAAGGTCATCTTAGCGGCATCGACAATAGCCTGGATCGGTTCTTGCAGGGCCTCCCGAATCTCGATGGAGGTGACGGTGACGGTTTTGGGAAGTCCTGAGATAAGATCACGGCCGCGGACGTCCATATTCATTTCTTCTTCTAAGGGATAGGCCGAACCGATTCTAATCTTGATTTCCTCGGCCGTTCTTTCCCCGATCAAAAGATTGTAGGTCTTTCTCAAATATTCTATAATCGCATTGTCCATCTCATCGCCGGCAATGCGGATGGATTTGGCATACACCATATCCCCCAAAGAGATGACGGCAAAGTCCGTGGTCCCGCCGCCCACGTCGATAATCATATTCCCGGCGGCTTCTTCCACCGGTAAACCTACCCCGACGGCCGCGGCCTTGGGTTGTTCGATTAAGTCGACGGACCGCGCCCCGGCGCGCTCGGCGGAATCACGCACCGCGCGCTTTTCCACTTCCGTGATCCCCGAGGGAATTCCGATGACCATCGCAGGACGAACCAAAACTTTGCGGTTGTGCACCTTTTTGATGAAGTACCTGAGCATCGCTTCTGTGATCTCAAAATCAGAAATAACGCCGTCTTTCATGGGTCGGATGGCCACGATGGTTCCCGGCGTGCGGCCCAACATTTTCTTTGCTTCCTCGCCGACCGCGATCACTTGGTTGGTATCCTTGTGAATGGCCACCACCGAAGGCTCGCAAAGCACGACCCCTTCGCCTTTGATGTACACAAGCGTTGTCGCCGTGCCCAAATCAATACCCATATCATTGGAGAACAAACCCAGAATGTAGTTGATGGACTTTTTAAAGATTTTGTTGATTTTGGGAAACATAACGGTTCCTTTGGCGATAAAATTTTATAGGGTTAGTTACAGGCCTGCCACGACAGTTTTATCATCAGTGATGCTGGAGATAAAAAATTACCAGGAAACGGATTATTAACCTTTTCTTCCTTGAAACCGTAAGCTTTTCTCAAGTCTCAAGGAGAGAAAAGGTAATATTGACTTCCATATACGGCGAATAGCGGGAAGGTCAATAAGATAGGTGCCTATGATATATGAAAAGAAATGGACTGTCAAACAATTTTTAGTACGCGGAAACGCCTGTATGCAGTTTTTTAAGGTCGCGGAGAAAATCTGGATAAGACTTGCTGGTACATTCTATATCTTTAACTCTGACACCGACTTTTAGCCCTAAAATAGAAAAGGCCATGGCCAGACGATGGTCGTGATGAGGGTTGAGCGCGCGCCCTCCTTTGTAAAAGCTTTGCGGAATAATCGTGAGTCCATTTTCGCTTTCTTGAAGCTTAGCGCCAATTTTGATCAATTCCGTTTTCAAATCACTGATCCGATCGGATTCCTTGGTCCGTGCATGAGCAATGTCCAAAAGCCGCGTTCTCCCGTCGGCAAAGAGAGCCAAAACCGCCATAATCGGAACTAAATCCGGACAGTTCCTTAAAGAGAAGTCTCCACCCCGCAAAGCAAATGGCCCCGAAATTTTGATAAACGAATCGGTTTTTGTCCAGCCGACACCCATTTTCTTAAGGAATCCCAAGATTTGACCATCCGATTGAACGAACTCACCGCTCAGGTTCCCTTGGAGAGTAAGCTGGGCGGGCAAAACGGCTGCCGCGGCCATAAAAAACGCCGCCAAGCCGTAATCGCTGGGGACATCATAATTCTTTAAGCCGCTAAAGACTTGCCGGCCGGGAATGAAGAACTGATTCTTCCCTCGATGACGGATCTTAACGCCGCATTCTTTTAAAATTTGCTCGGTCATCGTGATATAGGTTCGGGAAACAACTTTCTTTCCTTTGATCATCAGTTGTGTGTCTGCGGGCAATCGAGGACAAGCAATCAAAAGCGCAGAAATGAACTGCGAGCTTAAAGAGCCGTCAATTTCGATACGCCCCGGGAGCAAGCGGCCGCCTTTGATTCTAATGGGAACACTGTGGTTCGGACCGCGGCCTTCAATATCCACACCCATTGTTCTTAAAGCATCGACCAGAGGGGTGTTGGGTCGTCCCCGTAAAGTCCCTTCTCCCACGATGAGCGCCTTTTGACCCGCCAAAGACAGTAACGGCAGCAGGAATCTTAAAACTGTCCCGGATTCCCCCACATTGATGCGCAAAAGTTTTAACGGACGACTCAGAGCGCGGACCTCAAAGGCATTTTCCCCAATGGACTTGATGCTCGATCCCAAAGCCCGTGCGACGCGCATCGCGACTTTAACGTCGTCGCAGTCCGAAGGATGGAAAATGTGAGAAAGACCTCCGCAGGCGGCAATGATGAAGGCTCGAATAGAATAAGATTTCGAAGGTGGAAGATGAATTTTTCCCCTTAGAAATTGAGCCGGCTTGATTGAAACATTCATTTTTTAATGACGATCTGATCGCTCTTGCGGACTTTCTGGCTGGAAAAAGGCGGGATGAAATCGGCAGCGGCCATATCAGGCTGGACGTTAGAAACCTTGACATCGCCCAGATAATCTTTTCCTCGGTAAATCGACATCACCGTACCCTCAGAGATGCCGTTCTTCTCTCCTAAATCAAAGATGAGAAAATCATTCTCCTGATCAACGCTTAAAATTTTTCCTTCCCGGCTGTTCTTGTCTGGCGTGACCACAATGGTCCCGAGCTGAATACCGTTTTCTGCTTTGGCCTGTGGTGGCCCTTGCGGCGAGGGCTTCATCTCTTCAGGAGTTGACGACGGGCTTTCCGCCGTCGTCCCCGAAGGGGACGGGCCTGCTGACTCGACAGGAGTGACAGGGGTAACAGGATTCTCTACCGCAGCCGCAGGACTAGCGGTGTCCGGAGGGACACTGATACTTTGAGGTTGAGGCTGAGGTGCAGGTTGAAGTTCAGGTTGAAGTTGAGGTTGAAGTTGAGGTTCTTGGGCAGGGGCGGCTGGAGCCGACCAGACTGCGGGTGCGGCGCCTTTCAATACCTTTATTTGATCCTCCAAGGCGGTATACTCTTTTTTCTCAGATTCAAGCTGCGTTTCAATCTCGGAAACTTTTTGCTTTGCTTCTGTCAATTCTTTATCCATCTGAGAGCGGAGCTGTTCCTTGGACTGCGTTTCACTTTCCAACGCTTCCCTGAGAGTCGCATTCTCTTGTTTAATTTGATCGCGGACCCCTTGTGCCAGTTCAAGGTCGCTTTGCAGGTCGCTGATCTTCTCTTCGGCCTCCTTAGCCTTTTCTTCGAGCAGAAAAACCCTTTTCTTGGCTTCCTTTAAGTCCCCTTGAAGCTTAGCTTCACTGGCTTGGCTTTGTTCCAGTTTAGTCTCGGTGAGCTTCCTCATCTCGCTCTCCTTCTGGAAAAAAAACATCGCGATCACGGTCAGAGACAGTAGTAGGACCGAAATCAAAACCAAGAAGATCGTCAGAGTTTTTCCTCGTTCGTTCATGAGATGTATCTCCTTTTTATGTAAGGTCTTTTGTCTTTGTTGAAATGACAGATACAAACATAATCGCAAGTGATGCTAATTGAATATTATTATAAAACAAAACGAAATCAAGTAAAGGTTATTTTTTATAATTTTCCAGCCCGCCTGGCTCGCCTTCTTTACGCGCCTCGCTTATTGACGATTGTTCCTCTAAACAGGGTTTTCTTAAGAGAACAATCATCGAGATACTGACCTTCCTTAATGTCTTTGGAAAGGAAAAGGTCAGTAAGAAGCGGGCTGGTCGTGATACTGAAGAAATTCTTTGGGCGGGGTCGTGGAAAATTCCAAAAATTTGTGACTGACGGGATGATAAAAACCCAACGCCTGGGCATGGAGGGCCAGGCGAGGAAACGTCGCTTTTTTGCCGTACTTATCATCCCCCAGAATCGGGTGTCCCAGATATGCCATATGCACGCGCAGTTGATGAGTGCGGCCGGTCATGGGATAAAGAGTCACCAGCGTTACGTTTTTGAATCGTTTATGGACGAAATAAAAAGTCTTGGCACTCTTGGCCGCGGCTTCAGTGTCTAAGACGACCGCCTTTTTGTCGCGGTGGCGAGGATGACGCCCTAACGAAGCATTGATCAACCCTTCATCAAATTCAATGAGCCCCTCCACCAGCGCAACGTACTGTTTCTTAACTTTACGTTTCTCAAACTGCGCGGCAAGATTCGTGTGTGTCTTATTGTTCTTGGCGACCACGATCAACCCGGAGGTCTCGCGGTCCAACCGATGCACAATGCCGGGACGCATGGCTCGGCCTCGATGAGGCCAACGGCCGAAGCGGGACGTATTGACATCCGAAAGTTTCTGGCAATGATAAAGAACGGCATTAACGAGCGTCCCCGAATAGCACCCGCTCGCCGGATGAACCATCATCCCCGCGGGTTTGTTGAGCACCATGAGGGAATCATCTTCATACAGAATATCAAGGGGAATGTTTTCCGGGGCAATGTCTTCCCAGCCGATTTCCTCATCGGAGACTCGCGCGGTGATCTCGTCTCCCGCGGCAACTTTGTAATTGGATTTGACCGCCGGCTTGCCGTTCACGGAAACCTCTCCGGCCTCGATCAACCCCTGCGCAAAATTGCGCGAAGAGATGTCCGGAAGACTTTGGGTGAGAAACACGTCCAGCCGCTGCTGATTATTGTCGGGAGCGACTTTTAAGTTGTACGTCTGCATAAAGGGCTGTGAAGAAAACGGCGAGGCTCACGATTTGAAAAATACTTAAAGTCCACCAAATTTCCGTATGATCCGCACGAAAAAATTCATTAAAAAATCTTAAAGCGGAGGCAAGCAAAAGATAAAGAATCGTCGCCTCTCCGGGTCTTTTTGCCACTCTTTGAAATCGTTTTAAGACAAAAAAGATAATAAGCAGTCCGAGGGATTCGTACAATTGGGTCGGATGAAGCCGGGCCTGATGCACGGGGAAATAAATACCCCAGGGCACTTCTTTCCCATAACAACAGCCGTTTAAGAAACACCCGATACGGCCGATGGAATGCCCCAAGGCCACGTACGGCACGACCATATCGAGCGTCTGGGCGACGGGCATTTTGTGTTTCTTGAGAAAGATCCAGGCCGTAAGGGCGCCCAGCGCAAGTCCTCCATGGAAAGCCAAGCCGCCGCGCTGCAGCCTGATGATTTCTAGAGGATTTTCAATAAAGTAACCGAGATTGAGGGCAACGTAAAAAAGGCGCGCGCCTATGATCCCGGCCATCACGGTCCAAAATACCAAATCCAGAATGGGATCGGGATCATAGCCACGCTCTTTTGCCTCTTTCCTTAAAAAGAACGCGCAAAGAAGAACCGCCAAGGCAAGCATCAGCCCGTAGGAGTACACGCTGAGCGGTCCTATTTTACAGATAATGGGATGCATTTTACTGACTTCTTCCAATAAATTTTAGTGGTAGTCAGTACTGACCCTCCCTGATTTATATATGAGGGTCTGAAAAAGTATGACGACGGCACCAACCGTGATGGCGCTATCGGCAATATTAAACACGGGCCAAACCCGCAAGTCAATAAAATCGACCACGTACCCGAAATAGATGCGGTCGATGAGGTTCCCGATGGCTCCGCCTAAAATCAGCGAAAAAGCAACGATATAGGTGCGGCTTAAGGCCTTGTGGTCGCGGTAATAATAGATGTTAAAAACCAGAAGAATCACCGCGATGATCGGGATGATGATGAAGACCACTCCTTGGTCTTTAAAGAGTCCAAAGGCAATGCCGGTGTTGTGAACGAGCGTCATGTGCAGGACATTACGGATAACAGGCCATGATTCGCCGAGGGAAAGCAGGTTGGAAAAAAAAATCTTGGCGAGACGATCGACTAAAACAATGAGGCAGACAGTGCTGAGGGATAAAAAGATGTCAAACTGAGATCGAGAGTGATCTCTCATCGTCCTGCTTCAATTTTTTTCTGGCATTTCAGGCAAGTTTCCGCGTAAGGAATGGCCTTGAGGCGCATAATGGGAATGGACTTTTGACATTCCGCGCAAACGCCAAAGCTTCCCAGGACAAGGCGCTTAAGGGCTGCTTCCACTTTATAAAGGAGTTCCCGGTCATTCGAGGCAAGGCCAAGGCTGAATTCGCGGTCATACATGTCGCTGGCCACATCGGCCATATGCAGCGCGTGCCCAGAGACATCGCCCGTTGAATCTCTCTTGTCCGCGGAATTATCCGAGGCCATCTGTTTGATATCGTGCGCGGTCTCTTCCTTGATCTTCAAAAGCAGCTTGCGGTAGAATTCCGAAGTTTTTTTATCCATCTTCTTATCTGGCATTCACGATCTCCTTTACGCTGCTTAGACACCTATCACATAATGTGGGATGGTCTGAAAATTTTCCGACGAACGGACTGTAATTCCAGCACCGGCTGCATTTTTGACCTTCCGCCGGCTCTACGCTGATTTCGGTCTTAGAAAATTCTTCGCCGATAGGATTTTCGATTTGATCCTTTTCACGGACATCCACCTGCGAGGCAATCAAAAACGTCGGCAAGAAATGCTTATACTTCGTTAAATACTTTAAATCTCTTTCCGAGGCTGAATGAAAAACGACTTTGGCCTCCAGGCCGCTGCCGATGGATCCGGCCCGGCGTTTTTCCTCCAGGGCTTTTAAAACGTGCGGCCTTAACTTAAGTAAAAGCTGCAAGTCGTTTTCCGGCTGTCGATTTTTCCAATCGGCCGCCACGACCGGCCATTCCAGTAGATGCGCGCTTTTGACTTTTTTGGCGGAAACATCTTTGGGCATCAGGCTGAAAATTTCTTCCGCCGTAAAACTTAAGATGGGAGCGATGAAGCGCACCAAATGATCCACCAGATAGTAAAGAACTGTCTGCGCCGAGCGTCTTGCCGGTGAAAATGCGCAGAAAGTATATAGCCGATCTTTTAAGATGTCAAGATAAATGCTGGAGAGATCCTCGTTACAGAAAAGATAAATGGCCTTATAGACCTTCGCGAAGTCATATTCGTCATAGCCGCGGGTCACCTCCTCGTGCACAAGGCTCAAACGATAAAGCGCCCAGCGGTCGATTTCCGACATTTGTTCGTACGCCACGTTGTGTTCGTCGGGAACGAACCCATCCAGGTTCCCTAAAATAAAACGGAACGTGTTTCTGATCTTGCGGTACGCATCCACGAGCCGATCGAGGATCTCTTTTGAAATGCGGATATCCTCGTTGTAACTGCTCGCGGCCACCCACAGTCTTACGATTTCCGCGCCGCTGGTTTTGATGATATCCTGAGGGGCGATGACATTCCCCCGCGACTTCGACATCTTCCGGCCTTGACCGTCGACGACAAATCCGTGCGTGAGCACGGCCCGGTACGGTGGACGCCCTTCAATCGCCATCGCCGGAATGATGGAAGACTGAAACCAACCGCGGTGCTGGTCGGAACCTTCCAAATACATATCCGCCGGCAAGGACCGCTTGAGAAGAGATTTGAAAACAGCTTGATGACTTACCCCCGAATCAAACCACACATCGAGGATGTCTTTGGTTTTTTCAAAATCATTTTTCTTGCAGTCCGGACAAACGAAACCCTTGGGAAGAAGCTCTTTCAAATCTTTCTTGAACCAGGCGTCGCTCCCTTGTGTCTTCACGATTTCGGCAAAATGCTCAATGACTTCCGGAAATAATTTGTGTTGGCCTTTACATCCTTTGCAGACGAGGGCGGGAATGGGGACACCCCAAAAACGCTGACGGGAAAGACACCAGTCCGGACGGGTCGTGACCATGCCTAAAATCCTTTCCTTGCCGGTAGAGGGAATCCATTGTACCGAATTTTCAATAACACTTTTAAGTTTCCCGCGTAAATCCTCGTGATCGATTTTGAGAAACCACTGTTCCGTCGCGCGGAAAATGATCGGTTGCTTGCAGCGCCAGCAATGGGGATAAGAGTGCGTGATGTTTTCAGAAAGCAACAAGGTTCCCTTGGCCTTGAGGTCTTCGATGATTTTCTCGTTGGCTTTCGCCACGTGCCAACCCTTGTACTCGCCGGCAAGTTCCGTGTAAATACCCCGATCATCAACGGGCATGAGAATTTCGAGATTGTTGGCAACCCCGGCCCGATAATCGTCCTGACCGTGACCGGGAGCGGTATGAACAAGACCGGTGCCGTCCTCTTTGGTCACGTAATCAACGGCTATGACTTTACAATTTTCTTTCAATCCAAAAGGATGTTGATAAACCAACGAGGTTAAGGCTCTTCCTTTAAACTCTTTCCAAACTTTTCCCTTAATTTTGGTTTTCGCTAAAACGGTTGACGATAGACTTTTTTCAATGAGAAGAATCTCGCCATTCGTTTCAACCGCAACGTAGTCAAATTCCGAGTGGACAGCCACAGCCACGTTTGCTAAAAGGGTCCAAGGAGTCGTCGTCCAAACCAACAGAAAAACGTTCTTCCCTTCCATCGATGAATGAAACCCTTGAGAGTTATTCACCTTAAACTTCACATACACCGACGGCGAAGTATGATCTTCGTATTCCACCTCGGCTTCGGCCAGGGCCGTTTCGCAGGTGTAACACCAGTTGACGGGTTTAAGCCCGTGATAGATATAACCTTTTTGCCTGAGCGTTGCGAACGACTTCAAAATCCAATATTCATAATCCGGCGCTAAGGTCAGATATGGATTTTCCCAATCCCCAAAAACGCCGAGGCGTTTGAATTCTTCGCGCTGAATCCCGACGAACTTCATCGCGTATTCGTGAGCCTTTGCGCGAAAATCCACGACATCGACTTTTGACTTATCAGTTTTAAGTTCCTTAAAAAGATTGTGCTCAATAGGAAGTCCGTGGCAATCCCATCCGGGAACGTATTCGCTGTCAAAGCCCTGCATGGTCTTGTACTTCACAATCATGTCTTTAAGGATTTTATTAAGGGCATGCCCGATGTGGATGTGGCCGTTGGCGTAGGGCGGCCCGTCGTGGAGAATGAAAGGTTTCTTGCCCTTGGATTTCTGTCGGATGGCCGTATACAGCTTCTCCTCTTCCCAGCGCTTCAAGAGCTCGGGCTCTTGAAGCGCCAGGTTGGCCTTCATGGAGAAATCGGTTTTGGGTAAATTGAGGGTGTCTTGGTAGTTCATGTTTCCCAATCAAATCCAGCCATCATAATCACCTGTTATCCACATAATCAGAAAAAAGGAAAACGGGAAAAATAGCAGTATTCCTGCTAAGACCCAGTAGAAGTAAATTCTTAGTTTTTTCCAAATCAAACAAAGCAACAAAACGGGGATTAATTGAAATAAAATAAGATTTTTAATTGGGCCAATAATTAAGAAGTCTGACATGAGACACGCAATGACAAAATACACATTTGCAGAAATAAACCCTAAGAATAAAAATCCTGTTCGTTTTAGCATCAGAAAATCCTTGATGTGAAATAGTGAGCTGATAAATATTCTATTTTATTGGCAATTCTAATAATTATTGGCTTACTCATTAGATGGTGATCGTTCCCCTCCCCGCCTGCCAATTTAGACGGATTGGCGGGCAGGCATCGGCCAGCCGGTGAAACTCTGGCTAAATTGGAAATTCCTCTGTGAATCGATCGAACGTCAGGTAATGAATGCGACACTTATCCAAATTGACTTGATCATTTATTGATCCATTGATCACATAGGCAGATTGTACTGCAGGATAGCGATTAAGAAATCGCTTGAGGCCCGCTGGAATTTCAGACCGTTCAATCTTTGCTTTGACTTCAATAGGAATAGGATTACGGTCTTTGAGCAATATAAAGTCAACTTCGCCTCCGTCTTTCGTCCGCCAGAATTTGATTTCGATATTGGGTTGAAGCATGGTTTGAAGTCTTAAAAAAACAAAGGATTCAAGGGTAATCCCATAATCTTTTCTGTCAGATCCGGAAAAATCCTTGAGCAAACAATTGCGGATCCCGAGGTCATATAAATAAGTCTTGCAGGATTTCTTTAACTCATTACCCAGATTCTTCGAATAGCTGTATATCCGATAATTGACGTATGTCTGTTCGAGGATATCAAGATAATGGTTAACGGCCTTGGAACTCATCGCAACCTCATTCGCCAACGAGTTTACCGAGATTGTCGATCCTTGATTTTCCGCCAAAAGGTAAAGCAGATGATTGAAGGCACGGATGTTCTCTTCTTTAACAAGCGATTTTACGTCTTTTAAGATGTAGCTTCCCAGAAGTTCGCTTAAAATCTGCTGTTTTCTCTCAGTCAAATCAGTTTGGGTTAACCCCGGCATGCCGCCAAATCGCAGATAATCTTCCAGAGTGTAGTCCTTGAGGCCGAATTTCAATTCGCCATAAGTTAATGGATAAATGCGATATAAAAATCTTCGACCGGCCAAGCTCTCCTTTAAATGTTTATGGATCTCCAAAGAAGATGACCCGGAGCAAATGATTTTGATTTTTTTATCTGAATCAAAAATGGCTTTGAAAATTTTTGAAATGTTGGCCACATACTGAAATTCATCAATAAATATGATTTTGCCTGATCCAGCAATTTTCTGAATGATCTCTTTATCCGAGCGGTTAAAATCGGCCAAAATTTCAGGCTGCTCCAGATCAAAGAAGGCTGTTTGATAACCTTTGTCCTTTGCATAATCCTGAAGCATTCTAAGGAGGGTGGTTTTCCCAACTTGACGGGGTCCCAAAAGAATAAGAATTTCCGGTCGGGATAATTCTTGTTGCAACTTATTCAAAATATTACGGTTAATCATTGCGTTGACAAATATATCCCATTGGGTCAAAAAAGTCAATTTTTAATTTTTTCGAAAAATAGCTTCCCAATCCTCTCCATTGCCGTCCTGTGACTCATCCATCTCCCCGTCGCAGGTTTCACTGCATAATCTTTTTTATTTCTGCGGACAGGAACGCCACCAGGCTTTTCTGTATCTTCCTTAGCTCGGCCCGCAGTGTTTCGCGTTCTTGCATCGTTCTTTTTAAATCTTCCGGAATTTCTCTGCCGATGTAGGTGTGCAGGACTTTCTTTCCCTCGCGGCGCTGAAGGTAATAATACTTCCATCCGGATATGAGGCGTTCTTTAATGGTGCCGCGCGGCAATTGAGCCAGCCGTTCGTAGATCTTCTCCCGGGCTTTTAGAAAATAGCTTTCGCTGTGTCCCCTTGTCTTTCTTAAAGTTTTTGCCATCGTCCATGCTGCCCCGCGCGGCGCGTGGCGCGATTTTACACTACAATTCAGCCGACATCGGCTGAATTGTAGTGTAAAACAGGTCATCCCCTCAAGAACACCTCAATCACTTCAAATACTTCCCGAGAATAAGCTGCAAATCCTTTTTCGCATCTTCGGGCATCGCGTCCTTTTGCGTGATGATGGCGTGCTTGAGCGCGTCGGAAGCGCTGAACTTCGTGAGAGCTCCAACGCGCGGGATGGCCTTCTGTAAAATTTTCTTGGCGTTTTCAATGTTCTTATTCAAATTGGCGATGATCATATCGACCGTCACGGTCTCGTGTGACTCGTGCCAGCAATCGTAATCGGTCACCGCGGCAAGCGTGGCGTAGGACATCTCGGCCTCGCGGGCGAGCTTGGCCTCCACCATATTGGTCATGCCGATAATATCCATGCCCCAACTGCGATACAGATTTGATTCAGCCTTGGTCGAGAATTGCGGACCTTCCATATTGATGTAGGTGCCCTTAGGATGAACTCTAAGACCCAATTCTTGGGCGCTCTGATAAAGAATTGAGGTAAGTTCCGGACTCACGGGATCCGCAAAAGATACATGGGCCACAATGCCGTTGTCAAAAAAGGTACTAGGGCGAGCCTGGTGGGTCCGGTCGACGAACTGATCGGGAATGACGAAATCCATGGGCTTCATCTCTTCCTTAAGACTGCCGCAGGCCGACACCGAGATAATGGCATCCACGCCGAGCTTTTTCATCCCAAAGATGTTCGCCTTAAAATTGATTTTACTGGGGGAAATGTGATGGCCTTTGCCATGGCGCGGTAAGAAAACAACCTCCACGCCTTCCAATGTCCCCGTGTGAAATTTATCGGACAGGACCCCGAAAGGCGTTCCGAAGGCTACCTCATCTTGTTTTTGTAAACCTTCGATATTATAAAGCCCGCTGCCGCCGATGATCCCAACCTTTGCCATCTTGACCTCCGTCATTTACGCGACAATTCTCCCGCGCGTTTTTTAGCGGCCCCCAGCGCCTCTTGAATAATGGAATCGATCTTCTTCTCTATAAAGACATCCATCGCGGCCTGGGTGGTTCCGCCCTTGGAAGTGACTTTCGCCCTTAAAACGGCCGGATCCTCGTTCTTCATCGTGAGCAAATCCACGCTGCCTTTAAAAGTGGCTTCGACGAGCTGTTTGGATAATTTTTCATTTAAACCCAAAGATTGCGCGGCCTTCATCAAGCATTCCATAAAAAGGAACACATACGCCGGGCCGCTGCCGGACACGGCGGTCACGGCATCGATTAAATCTTCGGAAACACTCACGACTTCGCCCAGATGATTCAATATTTTTACCGCCAAGTCAAGATCGGTCGATTTCGCGGAATTCCCTTTGCAAAGGGCGGTGATCCCTTCCTCAATCATCGCCGGCATATTGGGCATGGCGCGGATGACACGCGTCTTTTCAGGGAGACTCTTCTCTAGATAAGAGATCGTGATCCCGGCCGCGATCGAAATGATAAGCTTGTTCTTATTGACAAAGGGGCGGATGGCACTCAAAACTTCCTCAATATCCTGCGGCTTCACCGCAAGGATGATAACCTCGGAAGCTTCCAGTAAATCCTTAAGGCTCAAGACGCGGATCTTATAGGTTTTGCGTAAATATTCCTGGCGCTCTTGATCTTTTTCATGGACGACCACGGAATATTTTGCGTGAACGCTCTTGATGAACGCCTCTCCCATATTCCCGCCGCCAACAATGCCAATTGTGATAAGTTTAGTCATAGGATTTGTGCCTCGTGACTCGGGGGTCGGGACCCGTTAACGAGTCACGGGTCACGGGCGACGAGCCACAATCTTTGTTTTAATCTTTACCCTCTTCGAGGGTCATTCGCGCTAACAAGTTAAATTCACTTCGTTCTTTAACTTGTGCGCTCATGAAATATCGCGCTGCCGATTCTTACCATATTCGAGCCCTCCTCGAGGGCGATTTCAAAATCTCCCGACATTCCCATCGACAAATATTTCAAACCCATGGACGGGTGACCTTGGAATTGGACAGCCGCTTTATTTTTAATTTCTCTTAAATCACTAAACGTCTTGCGAACAACTTTCTCATCTGCGGTCAAAGGCGCCATGGCCATCAATCCCAAAACTTTGACATGCGATAAGTTCAGGATCTCCTCGATCAGTTGCATCGCCTCATCCTTACCAGCGCCGAATTTCTGTTCTTCCGCGGCGGTATTGATTTGAACCAGAATGTCGGCCACACGATTGATCTTACCGGCTTGTTTTTCAATTTCCTCGGCGAGCTTTAAGGAATCCACCGACTGGATGAGATCAAAGTGCTTCAAGGCATCCTTGACCTTGTTGGTCTGCAGATGCCCGATCATATGCCGGGTCACGGGTTTGCCATCCGTCTTCAAAAACGGATACTTCTTTTGAACCTCCTGCAGCTTATTTTCCGCGATGTGGCTGATGCCGGCGGCGATGACCTCTTCAATTTTCTCAATAGGCGCGAATTTGGTAACGCCAACCAGAATGATATCTTGCGGATTTCTGCCTAACCTTTGGCAAATTGAAGAGATGCGCTCCTTAATACGGAGAACATTGTCTTTAATCATTGCCATAAAGTATCACAAAAGGTTTTTGGAGTCAACCCATAAGCGACCCGTCGAATGCCTTACGACATCAGACGGCGCACAGGCATCAAAGAGGTAATGTTATTAAATAACCTTCTAAAAAAATTTCATAGTCACTTACCGACACACATAGTAAAACGGACAGGTGGCGCAATAACGCGGCTCGCGGTCGTCGGGTTTGAAATGGACTTTTGGGTCAACGATTTCCCCGAGAGTGTGCTCGAGAGATTTACGAAAAACTTGATTCGGTTCCCGGGCGTCCGAGGAAACGGCGTCTTTCAAAAATTCTTTCGTCTCCAGAGTCCTTAAATTATAAAACATCGCATTGATCTTCTCGTTCGGATACCTGCGGCCCAAAAGATCGAAGTAAAGCGGCATTTGGAACGACCTCACGTTCTTTTTGATCGCGTCACGCGACAATTCCATGCTTGAGATCGTTTCCATTTTTTTAGGCGTCGGATCTTCGCTCCCGGTCTTGTAATCCACGATAAGGATCGTCCCATCCTTCAGACGGTCAATGCGGTCCACCTGATAAACAAATTTGAATTCTCCACTGGATAACGAGATACTTTCAGCAAAACGTTTTTCAATCTCAAGAATCTCCTGAACATCCCTCACCCCTTTTGCCTCACCTTCCTTATTAAGAAAATCGTCAAGTCGCACCTCTAAGACCTTCTTTAAAAGAAAGGCGTCGGACACAATCGACCGGCCGAAAGTTTCTTCAAACTTGGTTTCAAAGACTTTGAAAAAATACGTGCGGAACGCGGTACCCAAAACCGGCTTCTTATGAAGGAACTTGCCGAAGGTTTCTTCCAAAAGCTCATGAATAAAGATCCCCACTTGCCGATTCTCCGGCTCTTCGAAGTAATCTTCTTTTTCCATCAACCCTAAAACATATTTGTAATAAAAACGTAACGGACACCGGATATAAGTATTGAGACTGCTCGCTGAATACGTGTGGTTCTTTAGGAAATCCAAAACTTCTCCGGTCTTTTTGATGTCGGTCTTCTTTTGAAGAACCTGGAACTTGAATTCGGCGCGCGTGATCTTTACGGCATCCAGGGTATTTTCTTTCTTTTGTCGGGCCCAGACCAATTCCTCGACGAAGCGGCTTTTCTCCTTGTCCTGGCTTTCCTCGTAAACCAGATAAACATTCTCGGCCGAAGAAATGAGACGCATAAACTGATAACGCTGAATCTCCTCTTCCTGTTCCAAGCGGTCGAGGTTTAAAGAAACCATCACCTCCCGGGGAATCAAGGGATCGTAAATCCTCAATCGAGGAAGCACCCCTTCATTCATATCCATAATGATAACGTTTTTGAAGTTAAGCGCCCTTGTTTCCAGAAGCCCCAAGATCTGCAAACCCTTCAAAGGACTCCCCAAGAATGACACCATTTCTCGCTCGATTTTATTCTTAAAAATCTGAAAACACTCCTCGGGGAAAAAGGACTCCTGGTTGAAGACGGCCGACTTCATCTCTTCCACGACAGAATACATTCTTTCGGCAATCTTAAGATTTAGAGGGTACGCCCCCATCAGACTTTTGTGGACAAAGAGGTTAAGGAATCCCTCGAGCCCTTGTGAAAAATTCGAAAGATTGATGATTTTTTCCCAAGCAGTGAATAACTGCGCGTGCAGTTCTTCTAAAATCTCTTTGATTTCTTTCTTTTTAAGAGAAAAACCCATGCGCGCAAGAACCTCTCTTGTTATTTCGTAAAGATGATCGAGATCGATAAGATCCTCGAGCTTCAAAAAAAGCTGTCCGCCCAGGATCGTTTTCTGTTGTCCCGTCAAGACCTCCTCAATTTTATGGATGAGGACCCTGGTGACGGCCGGATCCTTCGAGAGCTTGAGACTTTTAACCAACGGATGCCTCAGGACTTTAAGATAATCCTTCGCATAATAGGCCTTTTCCTTACGTGTCAATTGCGCTGAAAAAATGAATTTGAGAAGCGTCTGCAGGGAGCTTCGCTCAAGCGGGTAGCCCATCGAGATGTTAAAATCCTCCACCAGCGCGGTAATTTCGGAAAGTAGCGGAATCAGATGTCCCGATTCCGGCAGGACAATCACGGTGCCGTTCAGACTTTCTCCGGAGGCAATAATCTTTTTGATGATTTCACGCACCAGGCACACCTGCGAATGGGTATCGAACCCGGCGAAGAGTTCCAGGTTAAAGCGGGGCAAGGGTTTTTTTTGCTCAGGCAGAATGGGATTTAAGAAAGCGTTCGCGTTTTTTTTAAGGACCGGCCAATCGTCTTCACTGCCTTGAAAAATCAAGAGCGCCTGCTGACGTTTAAGAAGGTCCTTCAATAAAAGGCTTTCGGTTTTGTGCAGAAAAAAGAAATTCCCAAAAATGATCTCATCAAAATCCTCAAAGACGATGGTCGCGATTTCTCGCGCCGCTTTAAGATAACACAACCCGCGGGTATAAGTCTTTTGCTCTTCAAGGGTTTCATGAAAACGCGCCCTTAAAATAATGATGTGTTCAAGCAAACGGTTGATGTCCGGCGGAACCGCATAACCAATTTCGGCGCTTAGCTCAATATTCTTAAGGGCCGAGCTTTCCATTGCCTCAAGATCGAGCTGTTCGATAAAAGCTAAAATTTCCCGGGCCCACGGCAAAAATTCCGCGAAGGTATGACGACCTTTGAGAATCTGAGGAGAAACTCGCTTGGCGAGCTTGAAAATCACGTAACAGGCATCGAGATCCGTGATTAAAGAAAAGTGTTCTTTTTTAAAAAGAACATAATTCACAAATTCATCGATGGTAAAAAACTGAGGCGGGAAGAAACTTTCCTTCACCCGATGAGAAAGCGCGCGTTTTAAAAACAAGGCCGGCCGTTTACCGCCGAAGACAACCGCGAGACGACTAAGATCCTTGTCCTTCTTAAAATAATTCTCCTTAAGAAGATCGGCAAGGCGCTCAACAAAATTCTCCGAAAAATTATAGGTGAGGATACGGTTCATTTCTCCTCATTCAGCTGCAACTTCTTCACTTTCTAACTCCTCTAAATAAATCAAAAAACCTTTCACTTCAAGCTTTGGATAAAGATTTCTCACCAGTTTCATGTATCCGCGCACTTGGCCCTCGTAACTTTCTTCTTCACTCTGCCGGAGAAAAGGCGATAATCTCTTGATCTTGTAATCGATCACCCAGACTTCTTTCTCTTTAACGATCAAGCGGTCGAGGCGCTTAGTCTCGCCTTTTGAGTCCACCAGTTCCTTTTCCCGATAAACGACTCCCTCAGGAATATAAAAAAAGGCCTTCAGCGCCTTACGGGACAACACTTTTTGGATAATCCCATTGTAAATTTTGAAATCTTTAAGATCTTTACAATAAGGAAACGCCCAAGGTAAGGCAGCGAAGGCGCTCTCAAGCTGGGTTCCTTTGTCTTCCCGATCCAAATTACCGACAAAAGAAAGAATAAAATGCAGAATCTTGCCCTTTAGGATATCCTGCCGGTGGGTGAGTTCCCCATCAGCGCTAAATTCTTCTCTCAAAAGATCAATCCAATCCCGGTAACGGGTCGCGGAGAGTTTCAAGGTCACATCCTTAAGGCGGGCCATGACCGCGGGACTATTCACCCGCGTTCCCCGTTCTAAAGATTCTTCTTTGATCAAAAAGTTGACGGGATTAAAACTGCCGCCGGATTTTTGGGGAATAAAGACATAAAGCTCGTTGCAGGCGCGGGTCAAGGCCACGTAAATATTGTTGAGCTCGGAAAGAAACGCCTTTTTATATTCTCGCCGGTATTTTTCGGCAAGCGCTGGAGAGAAACGCGGATATCTTTTCTTAAAATACACGAGGCTCAAATGATCCGGATGCGCCTCGACGACAAATGATTTTTCCCCTCGTTTGCCCCCGGCGCCCACCTGAACTTCCATCCCTAAGAATGGAATAATCACGACCGGAAATTCAAGCCCTTTACTTTTGTGGATGGTCAGAACTTTGACCGCGGAGTCTTGTGCGATGTTGACAAAGAGTTCTTCCGTATCAGCCCTCTCAAAATATTCTAAAAAAGAAGCGATGTCAGCCGCGTCTTCTTCTTTTTCCTGAATGAGCTCCAAGAACCGCATCAAGAATCCCTGAAAATCCGGAAAACGATTTAAACAATCGAAGCGGCTCATCAGGCTCACCACCAGCTCATATAAAGGAAAAAGCCCGGCGGTTCTAAAAAATTCGTCGAAGAATTGATCCCAGATTTTCGGATAAGCCTCACGGAATATCTTATAAAGATACAGGCTTTGTTGTTCTTGCGCCGCTTGATGAAATTCAAAAACAAAATGACGCAAATCTTCCACTTTGATCCCTGCGGCAGCGGCAAAAATATCCCCCAGGATAAAAGACGCGAAACTTAAGTTATCAACGGGGGAATCGAGGAATTTTAGAAGCGAGATCATCTCCTTGACGAGAAAATTTTCCTTGATATTGGAAGTCCGCTCGGATTCCACGAGAATCCCTTCTTCCATAAGCCAGGAGGTAATCAGTTCGACCTCCGCATTATGCCGACTCAGAATGGCGATATCGCCGAGTGTAAATCGGGCGCGCAGTCCATGGATGAGCTGTAGGAGTTTTTTCCTGGCCAAAGGCTGCAACTCATCAATGGTCTTGGCCTTAAGGCAGTCGACCTTAACGTAACCGTGGATTTTTTCCGACCGCGGGATTTGCCGCGCATCCCCGAAAGTCTTAAGGATATCCTCGATGTCTTCCTTCCTCAACGCTATCGGGTTACCGCTTCCCTTATCCTCGCTTTGTTCCTGCTCGAGGATAAACCTTCGCAGATTCCGCGCAGAAAAAATCTCATTGTTGAACTCGACGATTTCCTTATGACTACGCCAATTTTTCCTCAAAACTTCCGTTGTGACATTAAAGGGTTGAAATCCTTCCTTGATCTCATCAAAAAGACGTACCTCGCCTCCTCGAAAGGCGTAAATGGCCTGTTTTTTGTCTCCGACATAAAAAAGCGATCCGCCGGTCGAGAGCGCCTCCTCCACCATCAGAAAAAGATTTTTCCATTGTAAGAGCGAGGTATCCTGGAATTCATCAAACAAATAATGACGAAAACGGCTGGCAAGCCGATAATACAATTCCTCAACGGTCAGGTTCTCTCGATCAAAGAGCTGCCGGGCCTTCTCATTGAGCTGAGACAAGAAGAGAATATCATCTTTACGGGTCAAGACTTCCAATTCATCAACAACCCGCGCGAACACATCAATGTAACAGTTGAAGATCGCGCTGGCCTCGCCTTCACACAATTGAGCAAGCTCCTGCCGGATTTGGCTCCATAATTTTTCAACCCTTTCCGGGATATCTTCTCCTTTTCTCATCGGAAATTCTTCTCGATTGAAATAGCTGGAAAGGTCATCCACGGAAAAACCCGCGGAGTGATGAGCGAGGAATGTTTCCAGGGAATTGACGAATTTGCCGTCGGTCTTTTCCGGCAAAACTTCTTTGAGTCTGCGCAGGAATTTTAAGACTTCTTTTCTTTTCTTGATGAGATCCGCCGAGCCGCCGGCACTTTTTATAAAGGGCAATCCAGCGCTGTTGGCGACCTTAAAAAGTGATCCTATAAGCTCCAGCATATCCTTTTTGGGGAACCATCCCCTGCGATGCTCTAAAAAAATATACTGATTTAAAAAATCCTCAAAAGCCTTCAAAACCTTTTTATCTTTCTGGGCGAGATCGATCAAACGATCAAGGCTCCTATTTAAATACTCTTCTTCATTTCTCTTAATCTTGAAATTGGCGGAAAGATTGATCCGAAACGCGCAGCCCGAAAGAAGCGCGTTAATAAAACTATCGATGGTCTGCACCCGAAAATAATTGTAATTACGGATCATATAATCCATGATGGCAAAGGATTTTTGTCTGGCCAGGCCTTCTGGGACGCCCATCGACTTAAAAAGTTCCTCCTCTTCTTCCTGAGATAAACGATCAAACGCGATCCTTTTTAAGAAAGACAGAATGCGCTCCTTCATTTCAAGGGCCGACTTGTTGGTGAAAGTAATGGCCAGAATTTTTTTAAGAGGAATTTCTTCCGGTTTCAATGCGGGGTCAAGCAACAAATGAATGTAACGTTTGGCGAGGGCAAAAGTTTTTCCGGAACCGGCGGAAGCCTCTACGACCCGGACTTCGGGGAAATGAAAATAAGAACTGGATTGCTCTTGAGGCATGTGTTCCTATGTTTTTTCACAAGGCATGATTGACCATAGAAAAGGTCAGAGGGAAGCGACGGCTTCAATTTCCACCAGCGCGTCTTTGGGCAAGCGCGCCACTTGAATAGTGGAACGCGCCGGAGCCGTTTCGTTTTTGAAGAATTCTCCGTAAACGGCATTCATCAAAGCGAAATCATTCATATCCTTGAGGAAGACCGTGGCCTTGACCACTTTTTCTAAAGATGATCCCGCCCCTTCCAATACGACCTTTAAGTTGATAAGAACCTGACGGGTTTGCTCCGTAATGCCGCCGGGAATCATGGAACCTGATTGAGGATCCAGAGAAATCTGGCCGGCGGTAAACACGAGATTGCCGATGACAACGGATTGATTGTAAGGGCCTATCGGTCGCGGCGCGTTTTTGGCATTCACAATTTTTTTCATCATTCCCATCCTTTCCAATTAAAAAAATCCCTGCCTACCGGACAGGCAGGCCTGCCTACCGCAGGTGTGCAATCATGACAGTTCCTTTTTTTGGATCAATGACGCAAATTTTCAGACAAGGTCTTCGAGTTGAGGGTGGCGTAGACCAGCTGGGTAATTCGGTCGATCCGGCGCGACTTACCGGCGGAATCATAGGCGGTCACCTTAACCCGGTAATAACGGTGGTCCTTAACGCATCCTAGCGCCGGCGATTCTAAAAGAAGCCTGGTCTCTTTTGGGGGAAGCGTGGCTGTCGCCATGATCGGGTGACGCCGGTCGCAAGGGTTCTCGTAGCGGATGTCAAGGTAAATGACCTTGTCCTGCGGTTTCTTGACCTTCAGTGCTAAGAAATATCTCAATCGATCCGTTTCTGGAAATGCCTGGGTCAATTCGCTGCCCTGCACGGCAAACAATCGGCTTTTCGAAGGCGAATGAATGGTCATGCAGCCTGCAACGGCCAGGATATAAACAAAAAGCGACAAAAATCTCTTCATCGGTGGTCTCCTTTATTGCGCACTTATTTTCCCTTCCCCGCTTCATTTTCTCAAGGATTATTTACCTTTTCTCATACGGATGATCCTTGGAGGTCTTTTTCGACCGCGGCCATCAAGGGGGCGATCGTGTTTTCCGAAAAATCGAATTTCAAACCAGCCGCCGCAAAAAGTTCTGTTAAAGGTCTTGATCCGCCGAGGGAAAGCGCCCGCCGATACGCCGCCAAAGCCCTTTTGTCGTCTTTTCTCGAATTAAGCCACAGCTGTATGGCCCCCAGCTGCGCGATGCCATATTCAATGTAGTAGAACGGCACCTCAAAGATATGCAACTGCCGGTGCCAAAGGAGTGAATGAAAATCCTTAAGATCAGACCAATCGATCAAGTTCCCCCCGAAACGCTGACGAATATTGAGCCAGGCATTCGCGCGTTGTTCACGGGAGGCTTGAGGGTTCTCATAAATCCAATGTTGAAAACTATCGATGGTCGCCACCCACGTCAATGTCTGCACGATATCTTCAAGGTGCGAAGCGCGCGAACGTTCAAAATCTTCCTTGTTATAAAAGACATCCAGGGATTTTCCTCCCAAAAGCTCCATCGACATCGAGGCGACCTCGCAAAATTCCATCGGCGCATGACGATACGCGAAGATTGGTTGATGGGCAGAGGCCAGCGCGTGGAAGGCATGGCCAGCCTCGTGCAAAAGCGTGCGCACGTCACTATCGACCCCAACGGCATTCATGAAGATGAAGGGTTTACGCGCCTCGGTCAGCGTGCTTTGATAGCCGCCGGGGGCCTTGCCGCGACGACTGGCTAAATCCAAAAGTCCCAATCTCGTCATGTCCTTAAATTGCCGGTCTAATTCTTGATCGGTGCGTTCAAAAATTCGACCGACTCCTTCAATGAGTTCCTCCGGGCGGTCAAACGGTTTGAGTCCTGGACGCCCCGCCGGATCAACGAAAAGATCCCACGGGCGCAACGACGACAGTTTCATGTGTTCCTGCCGTTTCTTGTAAATCTTAGCCAGAAGCGGCACGATGAGCTTTTGGGCGCAGGCGTGATATTTTTTGCAATCGTCAGGAGTGTAATCAAAACGATGAAAGGCGCGGAATTGGTAATCGCAATAGTTGGGACAGCCGGCGTTGGCGGCAATTTGCCGACGGAGCTTGAGCATCTCATCAAAGATATTATCCAGCCGATCCCTTTCTTTAAAACGCCGCTCGGCGCTCGCGCGCCAGGCCAATTCTCTTAAAGCGCGATCGGGCTGCAATAAATATTTCGCCATTTGAGCAAGCGTGTGTTCCTTGCCTTCAAAAGAAACGGTCATCGAACCGCAAAGGGTTTGATACTCTTGCGCCAGTAATGACTCTTGGGTTTGGAGCGGGACATTTCCCTCATGAAAGAGTTCCACTTCACCGCGAATGCGCCGCTCATAGACCGTATAAATATTCGGGTCGAGAATAAAACGCTTTGTTTCCGCGAGATATCTTAAATTGAGTTGATCATTGAGAGGTTTGACGATCGGCACGACGTCTTCCACAAATTTTCGATAAGCACTAGCGCGCGATGCATCATCCGTCTGGCAGGTCATCCGGATGTACAACACGGTGGCGTGTTGTTCAAAAGCCGCTTCCAGTTCCGATCGGTCTTTGACCCAATTTTCCAAATCTTTGAGAGAAGCAATGGGCCGGGCGAGCAGTTTTTCGTGAATGGCTTTCACTTGTGAGACATCGCCCAGATTTATATCATCGGAGAGAAATCGACGTTCTGTATATCGGGGCAACTGTTCGAATTCTAACGCTACTCTGTTTGTATCAGGCATCAAGGTATCCTTAAATGACGGCACAACTTATGGAGCACCAAGTTGGTGCGAACATAAGTTGTAGGCCGGAATTTACCCCAAAGCTCCGACGAACAGACGCGTAACGCCGTCCCCGAAGGGGAAGGAGCGTGGGGTTATTACTTCACCAACGAATTTCCATTTTCCCGTCCATTATAACTTTATATTTTCAGATGACGTTTCTTTATTGGGTTCCGGTGAGGATTTTTATAACGGCCAGGATCGTCCTTGGGTCCTGGGTCATTGTCTTGTCACCGAGACGCTGCGAACCTTCCAGGACGACTTCGCGGGTCTTTTGTTGATACAATACCTCTATCCCCTGTCCATCCAGCAGGCAGACGTTCCCGGCGGCGGAATCGCGCGCTCTAGAAAATTGATACAGTTTGTCCACTCTTTCCAAAAACAACCGCCGATGCGTAAGGGCATTGATCTCTTTCATCGCTTGGCTATCGGAATCCAAACTCTTGGATTGAATGGTGTGATAAGCCCTCTGTCTCATGAAGCGGTTCAAAAGAGATTGAGTTCCTCTTATCTGTCGGCCGCGATGCGCCGTCGCGATCGTAATACAAGTGTGGGCGTTCAAAAGCGGCTCTTCATCGACCAACGACGCCCGGATCGCCAATCCGCCCATGCCGTGAGCAACAACATCGAACGCCCTCGAATTTCCCACTAAGGCCTTCACCTTCTTTTTGAAACATTTGCCCAAATCCCAAAAATCCCGGCACTGGCGGCTCTCCGTGACAAAATTGACAAAATACACTTCCTGGGGATTTGTAGCAACATTACGAATCCAATGCTGCATGGAAAGACCTTGGCCATTGGCTTTCGTCCAACACTGGGCGTTGTCATCCCTCCAGCCGGGGACAAAAAAAACGGGTCGAGGGAAAGTGATTGCGGAAAAACCGGAGAACGGGTGGGCGGGTGGCACGGGTGGCAGATCCTTCCCTTCGCGCAATTCCTCTTCTTTGTGCTGGAGCATCCGGCGGTATTCCATATTGGCCGCGGCGATCAATTCTTTGAAGCTATCAAGTTGGACCTGTATATGATCATCGTTAAAAACAATTACTCCCGCTTCGCGGCATCAATCATTACGTTCCATTTTAACTTAACCGCCGTAGGTCGTCCATCAGTTATTTTAGCGGAGGAAATTTTTCTTGCACTTCTCCGAGGATCACGACCCGCCGGGTTCCAACCCAGCCCTTCCGCCTTTAAATCAATCAACCTTCCGATTTTACGCGTGAGTGGATCAAACACCAATATCCCCAGAGACCGATGAACCAACAGGACATATCGCCCGCCCGAGGCCCATTCCAAATGCTTCAGCGGCGTTTCTTTTTTCAAATAAAGTCTCGGCAGGCGGATCAATTTCTTTAGAGGACTTCCCTTTTCCCCATAATAAAGATAGTCGTCTTTATTGAGACGAATTTCCATCCCTTTAGTTGAAACCGCGGATAAATGATGGGATTCTTTCTTTTTAAACGCCAGCGGCGCTTGCGGGACAAACAGCTTAATCTCAAGACTCCTTAAATCCATCGTGGGCAACTGTCCTTTGTCTGTGGATAAAGTATCCACCAGCTGGGGCTTAAATGTGTCCATCGGGATCCGGAAAATCTTAAAAGAAAACTTGTAAGGGTCGAATTTATCTTTTTGCGTCGGGCGCGCGTAATAAAGATTTTTGCCTTCCCAGTCCCAATAGACATCCATCAATCGGTAGGAAGGGCCTTTGAGACCAACATTTTTGTGTGCGGCGATGGTATAAACAAAATACTCTTCATAGGAAGAAACGGGCGACCAAAGACTCCTCATATAAAAAAACTTCTTGGATTCCCGGTCCCAGGTCAACCGAGACAACGCGCCCTTTAAGTCCGGGGAATTGAAAACCAACTCTTCCACTATTTCATCCTTGCCGGAGATAAAATCCACGAGAACAAGCTTACGGGTCATATTCACGACCAGATGCTTCCCGTCGGGAGAAAAATAGTATTCATCGATAAGATCATCCGTTTGATAAACGTCCTGAAGGCCGAGGCCGTTTAAATTAATCCTGACGATCTTGTTGTAAAGAATAAGATAAAGCGGGATTTCTTCCTTAACCCATAACGTGGTGGGCTCAATCTGAGCCAGAAGTCTTTTTTGGACCCATAAATTGTAATTTTCCCAAGCAATATTACCGGCTAAGGCAATGGCGAGTGTAAGACCTGCAAAAAAAATCGTGGCCAGCACTCGTCTTAGATAAGAAATTTTGGGGTCGGGGACTTTCTGCTGTTCAATGACGGGAGTTTGGTCCATAAGGGGCACCCGGGAGCTAAGGAAAGACCACCGTTTTATTACTGTAAGAAAGAATTTTATGCTCCAGATGCCAGCGGACGGCACGGCTCAAAACCACCTTTTCCAAGTCCTCTCCTTTGTGCTTCAGATCTTCCAGCGAATCCCGGTGTGAGATTCTTACCGTATCCTGCTCGATGATGGGCCCTTCATCAAGCGCCTCGGTCACGTAGTGGCTGGTCGCCCCGATAATCTTAACGCCTTTGCGGTGGGCTTGAACGTACGGGCTTTTACCCGCGAATGCCGGCAAGAATGAATGATGGATGTTAATGATGCGATTTTTATATCCGGCCACGAAATCCTGAGTGAGGATTTGGCCGTAGCGCGCCAGGACGATCACATCAATCCCCTCTTTCTTCAAGAGCTCTCGCTGTTTTTTCTCTTGAGAGGCCTTGTTTCCCTTTAAAACAGCAAGCTCATAAAAAGGGATATGAAAAACTTCTGCCACCTCCTTCGCGTCGGCGTGATTGCTCACAATCAAAGGAATTGTGCACGGAAGTTGTCCCGCCTTCTGGCGCAGTAAAAGATCATAAAGGCAATGCAGATATTTGGAGACGAAGATCGCGACCCTGGGGTTGTCATCGCTAAAATGCAGTTGCCATTCCATCTTAAACGGACGCGCCAGAGTCTTAAAATTTTCCCGGATCTTATCCCGAGGAATCGAAAAACCTTGCAGGGACCATTCGATCCGCATAAAAAAGGTATTGGATTGTTCGTCGATATGCTGATCCGCGTGTTCAATGTTACCGCTGTTTAAGTAGATGAAGTTGGTGACCGAAGCGGTAATGCCTTTTTGGTCGGGACAGGAAATAAGCAGAATGGCATTATTCATAAGACGTGAGATTTCAAGCTAGAACCTATTCCAAAATTGACCGAAGAAGACGTTGGCGATTCCGGCAGGCCTTCGCCGGAATCGCCGTCGTATAATTAATGAATTTTAAGGATGTCTGTAGTATATCACCAAAAAATACTCATTCTACCCGCAACTTAAAATTTTTCTTATCCTTGGACCAGGGCCATTTCAACGATCCTTTGAATCAGCGCGTTATACGAGATACCGATTTTTTCCGCGGACTGGGCCATTTCATCGATGCGGGCAAGACAGGGGTTGGCGTTCACCTCCAAAATATAAACCTGACCTTGGGGGCTCACTCGGATATCAAAGCGGGCATAACTATTCAGCCCTAAGGCCCGGTAGGCCCGCTTGCAAACGTCCTCGACTTTTTCTTGAACGCCTTCAATCAACTTACCGGCAAAGACGCTCTTAATCCCCCATTTGCCCCGGTAATGGTCGTCCCACTTCGCTTTATAGGTGGCGATCCGCGGCTCCCCCTCCAGTAGTTCTCCGAACTTCATCTCGCGAAACGGCAGCACTTCCAATCGCTTGTGACCGATGACCGTCACATAAATCTCCCGGCCTTCGATGTATTCCTCGGCGATCGCGTCCATCTCCATACTTTTGTGAATGAACCTGATGCGCTCAACGAACGATTCTTCGTTATCGGCAATGGACGCTTGTGAAATACCGCGCGAGGCCTCTTCACACAAAGGCTTGACGACCGCCGGTAGATTGAATCGCTCCGGAAGCCACGCTTTGCGGGTTCTCTCAAAGACATGAAAATGCGGAGTCTTGATACGATGGAAACTCAAAATCTTTTTGCTTAACGCCTTGTTGTTACAAATCATTAAGCCCGCCGGCGAACAGCCTGTAAAGGCAAACCCCAACATCTCAATCAAGGCCGCGGCATTCTTATCCCAATGCGTCTTTTCATCGAACATGTCAACGAGATTAAAGATGCAATCCACGGGGAACTCTTTGATCTCTTCCAAAAGAACGCGGATGTCATCGGTGAGTCCCAAAACCCTCACGCCGTGGCCATTGGCCAGAAGCGCCTGATAAACGTCGTTTTCGGTGTACATGTTGTCGGGATCGGCAAATTCCTCCTTGTACTCATAGCCCCGCGGTTTGAAATACGGACTATTGAATAACAAAAGCACTTTGAGTTGTCTTTTCATGGCTTTCTCTTTTTCCCTCGGAACCAACCGGTGTACTGGTAGTTCATGACAAGCGTAGTAAGATAAGCGGCCACGCGTAACACTACCACGGGTTCGGCCTCTGAGGTCACGAGCCTAAGCTGGGCACAGCGCTTAAGAATCTTCTTAAGAATGTCATCGACAATGTATTTCTTTTCACCGGTCCATCTTGAGATGCTCGTGAGAAAATAATCGCGGTATTCTTCAAGGACAAAGCCGGCGGCGCGGCAACCCGTGATCTCGAAGGGCTGCGTGCCCGCCTCGGCGTTAAAAGGCATGAATATTTTTCTTAAGTTAACGTCGTGAAAATCCGGAAGGTCTTCAGCCCAAAAATTCCTTTTTCTTTTATAAAAACTTCTTAAGGTCATGCGCAGCGTTGAAAGTCGCCAAAATTTGTTTTGACTTCTGATCAGCGGATCCTTACCGCGAATCTTTATCATGATTTCATCGATATAATTGAGTTTCTCCAAAGCTTTCCAACCTTGATATTGCTTGCGCCAATCTAAGCCCGGCGTCAGCCACACGGCAAAGGTTTCCACGAAATCCTCATCGGGATGATATTGGGCGTAATAATTTTCTAGGTGCCGGACGTAATTCTTGCTGTACGGACGGAATCGATACGTATCAGGATATTCTTTCGCGGAATCACCGAAAAGTTTTTGCCACT
The DNA here is from genome assembly GCA_964372915.1 of uncultured Planctomycetales bacterium. Lineage (GTDB taxonomy): Bacteria > Omnitrophota > Gorgyraeia > Zapsychrales > JAHFFX01 > CAYJRN01. The sequence goes on along the minus strand of CAYJRN010000007.1, from coordinate 731 downwards.
TTTTCTGTTTATGAAGATTATAGGCGTAACCGATGGCGTGACCGGTTTCATGGCGCAAGAGTTTCATGCACCAGGGCGGTGTTTCGCCCTCGGCTTCTAACATCATGGTTTTCTCAAGGGCGATAAGGACAGGGTGGGCAAGATAAAAAGGAATGCCGATGACGGTTTCCCCCTGCGGGGCCAGCCATTCATCGGCCAAATAACACGAGGGCTTAAAGGTCAGCCCCTTGTCTTCGAGTTCTTTGTAAAGCTGTTGAATGCACCCCTCAAGCCAGGTTCCTTCGATTGTGACGGGAAGGTCGCTCAACTTCAGGTCCAGCAACTCTTCTTGCGGAATGCGATTCAGATCAATCTCTTTAGAGAGTTTCTTTTTCAATTTTGTGCATCAATTCTTCGGCTTCGCGTAAAAGATGACTTGGGACGAGCTTCAAAGTTTCCATATCCCGTTTGAAGGACTTAAACGCCGTCAGGAAACGCTTGACGGCCGCCAGACTTTTTTCTTCCCGCGCTTGCTCTGGATCGATCTGTCGACGCTGTTTCATGATCTGCGTCAGGTCTTTGCGAAGGGACGGCGCATCTTTACCCTTCTCAAAGACAGCTTTCTTCAAATTCATATATTCTTGTTTGGGCAAATCCTTTTTATCCTTGGCCAGACGCAATACATTCACCGTCTCATACGCCGGGATCGCGGCCGCTTCGGTCGACTCCGCATAATCTTCTTTAAGATAACG
>CAYJRN010000006.1:37710-63695 GCA_964372915.1 uncultured Planctomycetales bacterium | reverse complement strand
GCCATCATGATGGGCAGTGAATCGGACCTTCCGACGATGCAGGAGGCCGCGAACATCCTCAAGGATTTTGGGGTTGAATACGAAATCCGCGTGTTGTCGGCGCATCGCACCCCCAAAGAATGCGCGCAATACGCCGAGGATTTGAAAGGCCGGGGTGTCAAGGTCGTCATCTGCGGGGCCGGCGGTTCGGCCGCCTTGGCCGGAGTTGTTGCGGCGCATTCAACGCTTCCCGTTCTTGGAATCCCCATCGAAACGACGGCTTTAAAAGGCATCGATTCACTTTTATCGACGGTGCAGATGCCTCCCGGCGTGCCGGTGGGGTCGCTGGCGATCGGCAAATCGGGCGCCAAAAACGCGGGGCTTTTGGCCTTGCGCATCCTCGCTCTTTCTGACAAATCGATCGATACGAAATTAGAAAAGTATCGCAATGACCAGAGGGAGAAGATTTTGAAGACAAAAATATAAAAGACCAATGACCAAGAACCAATGACCAAAATCATCGAAATCCATCCTGAGTTTCCCGAGATCGACAAGATCGCCGCCTGCGCGAAGATCATTCGCCAAGGGGGCTTGGTGATTTTCCCGACGGAAACGGTGTACGGGATCGCCGCGGATTTTGACAACCAGAAGGCCATGGAACGATTGAAGGAAGTCAAGCGCCGCTCCGATGGTAAGCCGTTTTCGGTGCTCATTTCTCAGCGGGTGAGCTTTCTCAATCTCACGTCCGCCGCTCAACCGATGGTTTATAAACTGGCGGACCGGTTCTGGCCGGGGCCCTTGACTATCGTCGTGCCCGCCAAGGAGCCCGGAACAACGATCGGCATCCGGATGCCCGATCACGCGATCGCGCTTAATCTCGTGCAGGAAGCGCAGGTGACGGTTGCCGCGCCTTCCGCGAACATCGAGGGAAAAGAGCCTCCGCAGACCTGCGCTCAAGCGCTGCAAGATTTGGATGGCCTGGTGGACGCCGCCATCGACGGCGGTCCGGCCCAATGGGGAAAAAGCTCAACGGTTGTGGATTGTCTGGCCGACACGCCAAAAGTTTTACGAGAAGGAGTGATTACGGCGGAAGACATCGCGCGCGTGGCAAAACAGAAGACCGTTCTTTTTGTTTGCACGGGGAACAGCTGCCGCTCGGTCATGGCCGAGTATCTTCTGAAGAAAATGATCGGCGGCCGCGAGGATGTGGAAGTGATTTCCGCCGGGACCAGCGTCTTTATCCGTTCCGGGGCCAGCGCGGAAACCGTTCACGTTTTACGACGGGAAGGCATGGACGCTTCGCACCACCAATCGACACCCTTAAACAGCGTCATGGTCAAGAAGGCTGATCTTATTTTTGCCATGACCGATGCCCATCGCCAGCATATTATCCAGAAGATTCCGGAAGTGGAAAAAAGAGTTTATCTTTTGAGGGAATTTGCGCATAATATATCCGGCGTTCGCAGCGAGGATCTTGAGATCCCGGATCCTATCGGACAATCGCCGCAGGCGTATGAGGAATGCCTAGGGGTCATCAAGGAGGCTATCGGGAAGATAGTGAATTTGATTTGAACATCTATATCGGCGCGGATCATCGGGGGTTTGAGTTAAAAAAGCAGATCGCGGCACAAGTGGAGAAGGCCGGGTATAAGGTCGTGGACGTCGGGACCCATGTCTCTCAACCGCCGTGCGATTATCCCAAAATTTCTTATGATGTGGCCGCGAAAGTCGCCAAGGAAAAAGACGGGCGCGGGATTTTGGTTTGCATGACGGGAATCGGCCACGCGATCGCCGCTAACAAAGTCAAGGGCGCGTACGCGGCGCTGTGTTACACAAAGGAGTCGGCTGAATTTTCCCGGGCGCACAACAATTCCAACATTTTAGTTTTAGGCGCGAGGTTTACATCCCCTAAAGTGATTCCGCAGATCGTTGACGCGTGGCTCACGACGAAGTTTGAAGGCGGCCGCCACTTGCGGCGCGTGAATCAGATCAAGAAAATCGAAGAAAAAGAAAATAGGATGGTCGAATGACGTCATATTTGAAGAAAGTCGATCCGGATGTTTACAATGCCATCCGCAACGAGATCAAAAGACAGAATGACAATTTGGAGCTGATTGCTTCCGAAAATTTCGTGTCCGAAGCGGTGTTGGAAGCGCAAGGGTCAGTCATGACCAATAAGTACGCGGAAGGATACCCTAAGGCCCGGTGGTATTCAGGGTGCGAAAATGTCGATATCGTCGAGCAATTGGCTATCGATCGGGCCAAGCAACTCTTCGGCGCCGAGCATGTGAATGTTCAACCCCACTCTGGAACGCAGGCCAATATGGCCGTTTATTACGCGGCGATTAATCCCGGCGACACTGTTTTGGGGATGGACCTGGCCTGCGGCGGGCATTTGACTCACGGCCACAAGATCAATTTTTCCGGACGCACGTACAAAATCGTTTCCTATAAAGTTCATCCGCAGACGGAGATGATTGATTATGAGGAAGCGATGGCGCTCGCCAAAGAGCATAAACCCAAGATGGTTTTGGCCGGAGCCTCCGCGTATTCGCGCAGCATTGATTTCAAAAAGTTCCGCGAGATCTGCGACGCGGTGGGGGCGTACCTTTTTGTCGACATGGCGCATATCGCGGGGCTGGTGGCGACGGGGTATCATCCCAACCCCGTGCCTTTCGCGGAATTCGTGACGACGACGACCCATAAAACTTTACGGGGGCCCCGCTCAGGAATGATCCTCTGCCGGGCAGAATTCGCCAGGAAAATCGACATGACCGTGTTCCCGGGAATCCAAGGCGGTCCCTTGATGCACATCGTCGCGGCCAAGGCCGTGGCTTTCAAAGAGGCCTTGATGCCGGAGTTCAAGGAATATCAAGGACAGATCGTCAAGAACGCGAAAGCCCTCGCCAAGGCGATGGCGGACCGGGGGTTTCGGATCGTCGCGGGCGGCACGGACAATCATTTATTTATGGTGGATTTGCGCAAGAAAAATATTTCCGGCAAAGACGCGGCCCATCTTCTGGACACCGTTTGGATCACGGTTAACAAGAATCTGATTCCCTTTGATCCGGCCAGCCCGATGGTGACCAGCGGTCTGCGCATCGGCACGCCGGCGGTCACGACCCGCGGCATGAAGGAGAAAGAAATGGGATCTATCGCTCAACTCATCGATGAGGCGATCACCCATAAAGATGACGAGAAAAGTCTCGACGGTGTGCGTCAGAAGGTTGCGGAGATAACTGGGAAGTTTCCTTTGTATAAGGAATTATTGTCCCCAAAAATCTAAAATGGTGACCCAGCCTCCAGTCACCCAGGAACCCAGCAAATCATCTTCTGGGTCTTTTGGGTACCGGGGCTGCTGGGTTACCATTCAAGTTATTCAATATGAAATGCCCGTCTTGTTCGCATGAAGAAACCAAGGTTATCGATTCCCGCTTAAACGGCGATGGCTCCGCCATCCGCCGCCGCCGGGAATGCTTGAAATGCGAAAAGCGTTTTACCACCTATGAATACGTCGAGCAGGTGCCTTTGATGGTCGTCAAAAAAGACGGCCGGCGGCAACCCTTTGACCGCACGCGCGTTGTCGGCGGGCTCCTGAAGGCTTGCGAAAAGCGCCCCGTATCCATCGACAAAATCGAAGAAATTACCGTGCAAATTGAACGCTCCATCCAAAAAAAGTACGACCGCGAGGTTAATTCCAAGGAGATCGGCGAGATGGTGATGGAGAAGCTTTCGCAGTTGGATGAGGTCGCCTACGTGCGCTTCGCCTCCGTTTACCGGCAGTTCCGGGACGTGAACCAATTCATGAGTGAGCTTAAAAGCATTTTGGACAAAGATAAGGGCAAAGAGAGTAAGGATAATAAAGAGAAACCAAAGACTAAACGTAAATAAAGGACACCATGATACAAGTTGAGCTTAGTAAAATCATCATCGATGAAAAACGTCAGGATCAAATCATTGTTCTTAAAGAAAAGAACGGAGAGAGGCAATTTCCCATTGTCATAGGTTTCCTGGAGGCCTCCAGTATCAAGATGAAGATCTCCGGCCTCGAGGTCCCGCGTCCCATGACTCACGATCTTTTGGTCTCAACGATCAGCGTTCTGGGGGCGCGTCTGGAGAGACTGGTGATTGATAAGCTGGTGGAAAACACTTTTCACGCTAAGCTCGAGTTCAGCACCCCCGGGGGCGATAAAAAGGTTGTCGACTGCCGTCCTTCGGACGGCATCGCGATTGCCGTGCGCGCGAATGCCCATATCTTCGTCGAGGAAGAAGTCCTTAAAAAAGCGGCGGTGATAAAACATTGATATTTGAGCTCACGAGCTTACGAGCTAATGATGCCTTTCCTCGAACAATATCCCCACATCAAAATTCTTCAATCCCTTGCCCGTCGAAAAAACCTTAAGGTCTATCTGGTGGGCGGTTTTCTACGCGATTTTCTTTTGAACCGTCAGCGTCCGGACTTTGATTTCGCCGTCAATAAAAATGCCGTTAATTTCGCTCGCGCTTTTGCCAAAGACATCAAGGGCGCTTTTGTACTTTTGGATAAAGAGCATGGCTGCGCGCGGGTGGTAAAGAAAAACAACGGCATTCTTTGGACTTTCGACTTCGCGGATTTTCGCGACAAAAACAAGACCTTGAAAGGCGATCTTTCTCACCGGGACTTCACCATCAACACCCTCTGCGTGGATCTGAATAAACTTAAAAACGGCGATTCCCTCAATAAAGTTTTGATCGAGGAGAAAAAGGGCTTTAAGGGCCTAAAGGATTTAAAGGCGAAGACCATCCGGATGACGAATAAAAATGTTTTTAAAGAGGATCCGTTAAGACTTTTGCGCGCGTATAGCCAGCAGGCGACGCTGGCCTTCAAGATCGAATCGAAAACCTTGGCCCGGATTCAACAAGACAAAGATCTTATTAAAAATGTTGCGTTCGAACGCGTGCGCGACGAACTTTTTAAGATTCTTGCCAGTGACCGCGCCGCCATGACCTTGAAAGCGATGGACAGAATTGGACTGCTTGAAAAGGTGATTCCGCAAATCCGGGTCATGGTTGATTGCACGCAGGGCGGTTATCATCATCTGGACGTGTGGCCGCATTCTTTGGAAACGGTGAGGCAATTAGAAGAAGTTTTCAGCGAATTTTCTTCTGATGAACAGATCCGCGAATATTTGAAGGAATCCCTCGCCGGAGACCATCGGCGATTCGCGCTCATGAAACTCGCGGCACTCTTGCATGACATCGGCAAGCCCGACACCAAAAAAGTGGAAGTGGATCGCACTTCGTTTCATGGCCATGAACGCGTGGGCAAAGACATTGTCCGAAGTGTCGCTAAATGGCTCAAGCTCTCCACGCGCGAGCGCCACATCTTGGAAGATATCGTGCTCTGGCATCTGCGGCCCGGGTACTTGTCGAATTTTAAAAGTCCCAGCGAACGCTCCATCTTTCGGTATTTTCGCGACACTAAAGACGAAGCGGTCAGTGTCGCGCTCTTGTCGCTCGCCGATCAGCGCTCCACCCGCGGGCCCTTGACGAGCGAGGCGGATCAAAAACATCACGAAAAGATTGTGAAAGATTTGCTGAAGCGTTATTTTGAAGAAAAGCGCAAAGTTCCTCTCAAGCGGCTCATCGACGGAAACGATTTGATCAGAGAACTGAAGCTTAAGCCGGGACCGATTTTTGCCAAGATCTTGCGGGAAGTCGAGGAGAAACAGGCGATGGGCGAAATCTCTTCAAAAGAAGAAGCGCTTGAGCTGGCAGGAACAATCGCGTTATGAGGGACTCATGAGAATCAAGAGTACGGAGCTTAAGATCGTTCAAGGCGACATCACGGAACTCTCGTGTGAGGCAATTGTTAATGCCGCCAACAATGAGCTTTTGATGGGCGGGGGCGTGGCCGGCATCATCAAGAAAAAAGGCGGCAAGGAAATTGAAGAGGAGGCCGTAAGACAAGGCCCGATCGCGATCGGTGAATCGATTGCGACGGGAGCCGGGAAACTCAAAGCCAAGTACGTCATTCACGCGGCGACGATGGGAATGGATTTTGAAACAGATGAAGACAAGATCCGTCGTTCATGCGCCAGTGCTTTGGAATGCGCGCAAAAATTGAACGTGAAATCGATTGCCTTCCCCGCATTGGGCTGTGGGGTCGGACATTTTCCGCTTGTTGGGGCGGCCAAGATCATGACGCAGGAGGTTTTGAAATATGTGCGTGGGGGCCCGCCCCGCCAAGGCGGGGCGGGCCCCAGTCTTCGCGAAATTATTTTCTGTTTATATGACCGGGAAACATATAACATTTTTGACAAACATGTGACCGGCTACGTGCGCCATTTCCTGGAAGACATGTCGTGGGGGCCGTACGTGACGGTGGATGCCATTATTGAGTTAAAGGAAGGGATCATTTTAATTGAACGCTCAAATCCTCCTTTCGGCTGGGCCTTGCCCGGCGGGTTTGTGGATTATGGCGAAAGCCTCGAGGAAGCGGTTGTACGTGAGGCAAAAGAAGAGACGAATTTAGAACTCGTAGACATACGGCAATTCCACGCGTATTCGGACCCCAACCGCGACCCGCGCTTTCATACCATCGGAACGGTTTTCATCGCCCAAGGCAAAGGCGCGCCCAAAGCCGGCGACGATGCCCAAGGTCTTAAGGTCGTTAAGTACGAGGATCTTCTCAAATTGGATTACGCGTTCGATCATAAGAAAATCATCGAAGATTATTTGGCTTGGAGAAGAGGAGTTTCTGCGTCTTAACTCTTATTGGAATTTACTGACATTTTCTTTACCAATAGAATTTGTGGTAGTCAGTATCTCGACGTTTGTTTCCTGAATTTCTTGCTAGTGGTTGTACAAACGTCAATAATATGAAACGTATAATTTTTGCAATCCACGGTATCAGGAGCCAGAAAGAAGGTAATTGGATTTTTGATTTTATTGATTATGCGAAGAAAGACCCAAAGTTTAATGATGATGTGTTTGTGCCTTATTATTATGGTTTTGTTTGGGCAACTTTCTCAATTTTTCCTTTTTTAAAATTTGAGAAAATAAAAGAATTGAAGAAAGCCTTAAGAAAAATCGTTTCAGAAAATCCAGACTGTGAATTAAACATAGTGGCGCATAGCTATGGGACGGAATTAAGCTTTTTGGCCGTAAAGACAAGCGGGGAAGATGGTTTGCCGCCAATACTCGTGAATAAACATATACTCGTGGCAAGTGTCGTTTCGCGCTATAACTATATTCCTTACGATGATACATTAAGAGCTGGAAAAATTAAACAACTGCATTGCTACTGCAGTTACAATGACGAAGTGTGCAACTATGCCCCTTTTGGACATTCAGGCTGTTTTGGATTTTCCAGGGATCGCTATGACAGTAAATGTTATCCAAAGCCATTTGATGACTTGGGAATATATAATCACCAGGTCGAAATAGCGGAACACGGGGATTACTTTAAAGGAGACAAGTATTACAAGGAGTGGTTGGATGTCATGGCAAAATAGGTGTTGAGATAGCAGAATTTATTTTGGTAGAAAAGATTATGGGCAGGCGGAGAGATTGATTATAAGGAAGGATTTATGAAAAAGAACGATCGAAATACAAAAATTCAGGAATTGAAAGAGGCTCTCTTGAAGTTCAGGGAGGAGAGAAACTGGAAGCAATTCCATGTAGAATATAGTATGTCTATATCTGTGTCAAGAAACCAAAAGCAACAAATTTATAAGGCAATTTTTTTAGAATTTTGAGGACAAGGAGGACATGATTTTAAAAATACATTGTCTGGTATTAAAAATTGGCAGGTGGCGCATTAAGCTGAAGGATTTAGAGAAATTTATTAATTTCAGAAGAAATATTAGATGAGGTCCAATCTCTATGGCTAAAGAAGAAACCACTGAATTGCAAAACAAAGTAGTCAGGCTTTTTACGTATCTAGAAAAAGTACTTTCCATCGATGATATTATTGTTAGGGATTTTAGATCTACTACTGTCGCTCCCTCTCCTTGGTGGCTAGCAGATTTGCCCAATGATGTCGAAAATTTATATATAAAAAAATTTGAAAACAATGCATCAGATGCTGATAGTAAAATCGATCAAAATGATATTTGGCTGCGCGTTGAGAAAAAGAATATCAGTCCTGCCCCAACCCCACCTGAGGCTTTAACTGAATGGATCAACGAAATCAGCCCGTTAGAGGTACCAAATGCAAAAGAAAAAATAGATCGAAAAATAAAGTTTGATCTCGATCCTGCCCGTGTTAGGGAATTTAAGAAATTCAGGAAAGAATTTACTCAAGATTCACTTTTCAAGAACGCTTTGCCTAACCTGCTTAAGGATTGGGTTGTTATGAGCCCAAATAAACTACCCGAGGCTATAGAGGAAAGATATATCGAAGAATATTTTAGTGAGCACCCAGAATTAGCAAGTCTACTTAACGATTATATCGAAAACGAATGGAAACCTTGGGCAGAGAAGGTAATAAAAATTTACAAAGCTAATTTGCTTTACGATCAACTTTACGCACTGCGTCTCCTTTTGAAAAATGAAGGTGATAGTTATGAGCTTCTATGGGCACAAGGTTTATTGACGTGGAAACACAATGGCGTCGGCAGTATTTATTCACCTATTTTTTTAACTCCATTAACATTGAATTTCATTGCAGAGAAGAGAGTGATTGAAATTTCTCCTGATGCGATGTTCAAGGGATTCGTAGAAATTTCTTCTTTGTACGAAATGGACAATCCCGCCGAAATTGATTTGATTACTTGGGCGGATAAAATTAATGCGAATCCTTTTGATTTCTGGCATTTTGAAATACTAAAGTCGCAGACACAATTTTTGGTTAATACACTTTCAACCTCAAGCGAAGATCGTTTTGATAATCAACTTGTATCAGCCCCCGACTTAACATCAGCTTTAAGTGTTTGGAATGCGCCCATTATTTTTGCTCGAAAGCGTACAAATGATTTTTGGTCAAAATATGCGGGTATTATTAGACGTGATATTGAACAAAATCTTGCTGAGCCGACCGAATTTATTACTGATTTAGTTGGTGATTATAAAGAGGAAAGGCGAGTAGCAAATGAAAATAGAGCCGAGAAAATTAATGAAACTTCTTTAAAAGAATCTGAACTATTTTTTCCTCTCCCTTGGAATGACGAACAGAAAAGGATTGCGGAACGACTTGATGCAAATTATGGAGTTGTGGTTAAAGGTCCACCGGGCACAGGAAAGAGCCATACTATTGCAAATCTTATCTCTCGATTTTTAGCTCAAGGAAAAACTGTTCTTGTCACATCTCAAACAAGCAAGGCACTCGAAGTCTTAAGAAATAAGCTTCCGGAAAATATCCGAAGCCTTGCTGTTTCACAGCTACATCAAACTGCTAAACGTGATCAAGTGTTACAAGAATCAATTGCGGAGATCAGTTCTAATTTGGGTGAACGACATACCAAATTTAGCGAACAAAATGCAGAACGGCTCAGAAAATATCTGCAACAGCTAAGAGAAGAAAAAGCATTGCTGGCAAACCAGATAAGACAATATATTCTTATCGATTCAAGTGCAAAAATTGAAATCGATGAAGAGCAAATTAAACCAATCGATGCAGCAAAATTCGTTAGTCAATATAAAGAGTCTAAGGAACTCCAATGGTTTACTGATAGGATTCATTTTGAGAAGGAACCTAATTTTGAAGAGCAGGATTTGGTTGATTTTTATTCACTATTGAGCGAACTAAATTTAGAAGATCGAGATTTACATAGGTTTCAATTACCCGAAATAAGCAATTTACCACCCGAAAATACAATAACGGAAACTTTTTCAGCCCATAGAGAATTAAGCGCAAAAGCGAAAATGGCGGATAACATTTTGGATAGCCTTAATTCTGATTCCAATCCTAATGAATTATTTAAAATTCTTTTAGAGCGCTTATCAAATGCCAAGCAAATTCTTCTTTCTCTGACGGAAGATTACCAGCAGGAAATTTTTGAGCTATGTGTTTTAAGTCAAAACGAACGGGAAAAATGGAATGTAGTTATAGGAAAAATTACTCAGAAAATCCAACTGATCGGAAAGAATAATACTAACACCATCGGTTATGAAATTACCGGCAATTCAGCTATGCCTTTGGAAGACACTTTAGAAGCAATCTTTATTCTTAAGAAAAAAACTGAAAAAGAACCCAGAATTGGCGGTTTGACTAAATTGTTATTGCCATCCAATGCTAAGAAAGTTTTAGAAAATTATAAGGTTGATGGCCGCGCTCCTGAAGATAAGAATCGTCTTGAAGTCTTACATCAAAGTATCCTTATTCAACAAGCTTGGAAGGAAATTCAAATCTTATTTGAACAAAGTTTCTCAAGTATAAAGTCACCTTTAGATTGGAAAGATTTACAACAGGATATGGTCAAACTAGAACTTTTAGCTTCTGCCCTTCATAGTATAGTCAATTATTACGACAATTTTTCTGTTATTGATGAGTTTTGCAAAAGAACGAAGCAGCTTTCTAATTTCTCATTTACCAAAATTGAAGATGTTGAAAAGATTTGTAATATTGTATCGTCTTTTATGGCTCAGATGGAGCTTGAGCAATTAGAATCTCTTTTGTTGGAATGGAAAAATAAAATTGGAGCCGCTATAGACGGTAATAGACATCCGATATGGGATAAATTACTAATTGCCATAGAAAAACGAAGCACAACTGGGTGGAATGTTTCACTCGATGAATTAAAATTGCTCATTGAAAAAAGGCAAAAAGCTGTTGCCTTGAACGGATTGACTAAAAGAATTCGTGAAAACTCCCCTAATTTATGCCAATTCATTACGGATTTAGCAGATCGCAAAGAAAAATTTGATTGTCCTAAAAATCTCAAACTTGCATGGAAGATAGCAAGATTACAATCTTGGCTTGATCATATTCACGACCACATTGATATTGATGATTTACAAAGTCGTCTAGGAAGACTAACCGAGAAAGAAGAACAGCTTAATGCTGAATTGATCACTATTCTTGCTTGGCAGCGACAGATTGACAAGGTTACAAGACCGCAACGTGCTGCACTTATGGCATGGGCGAATGAGATGAAACAATATGGTAAAGGGACAGGAAAGCATGCATACAGACATCTTCATCAGGCACAAGAAGCCTTGAAAGATGCTAGAAGTGCTGTGCCAGTTTGGATTATGCCTCTCCATCGTGCTGCTCAAATGTTTTCTGACCCGAAAGCAGGTATGTTTGATGTCGTTATTTTTGACGAAGCCAGTCAGTGCGACATCCGAGGCATTACGATTGGATATTTGGGTAAGAAACTTCTTGTTGTGGGTGATCCTGAACAAATTAGTCCCGCTGGAATATTTCAAGATCAAGAAAAGGTATTTGAGCTTATCTCGAGATTTTTATTTGATATTCCATTTAAGGATACGTTTTCTGTAACATCAAGCCTGTTTGCCCTCACAAAAATTAGGCTCTCCAATATTATTCAATTGAATGAACATTTTCGATGTGTTCCGGAAATCATAGCTTTCAGTAATCACCATATATATGAAGGAAAATTGAGGCCATTACGATACCCTCATCCAAAAGGTTTATTAAAACCAGCATTGGTTCCTGTTTTGATAAAGAAAGGTTATCAAAATACAAACAATAAAGTAAATATTCCAGAAGCCGAAGCAATTGTTGAAAAGCTTATTGAATGTATTAAAGATCCCAATTATCAAAAACGTCCAGACGGACATCTTTGCACATTTGGGATCATATCATTATTGGCTCCAGACCAAGCAAAGTATATTAAAGAATTAATTCTAAAACGTCTTGATGAAAGAGTTATTGAAGAAAGGCGAATTGCTTGTGGCGATGCATATGAATTTCAAGGTGACGAAAGGGACGTTATGTTTCTTTCCATGGTTAAAGCACTTGATTCGAATAATCTAGATGATGTGGTTAGATCTTTGGCTGATGAAGGAACAAAAAGAAGGTTTAATGTTGCCGCTTCGCGTGCTCGTGATCAGATGTTTTTATTTCACTCTATTCCTGTAGAAGAATTTAGAAACCCAGAAGATTGGAGATATAAGCTTCTTAATTGGTTTTATCATCCCAAAACTGAAGAGTTAAATGCCGGACGTGAAATTCTAAAACGTGAGTTTAACGTTGAAAGAGCCTCTCAATTTTCTTTTGATGTAGGGAATATCTTGATTGATCGCGGATACCAAATTATTCCGGAATATCCAGTTATAGGGTATCGGATTGATCTAGTGGTGCAAGGTGATAATGCTCGTCTTGCTGTTGAGTGCGATGGTGATCAATATCACACTCTTGAAAATTGGGAAGAGGATCAGATTCGTGAACGACAATTGCGAAGAGCTGGATGGGAGTTTTGGCGTGTTACAGGAAGTGCTTTTTACCGAAATAGAGAAAAATCTCTCGAGAGTTTGTGGAAAAAATTGAATGACCTAGGTATAAAACCACTTATTTAGAAAATTATGATTTATATTACTTTTCCTAAATTATACGATTATCTTCAATGCCCTCAGAGAACTTGGCGAGATATCTACGGATCTCAAGTGGATAAAAATCTGCAGCAGAAATTTCAGAAGTTACAACCAAGCAGCTTAGGGGATTTGATGGTAATTTAGTTGTTATCCATCTATGCAAGAGGTATAGCAAATTTATTCAATAATGGGCTTCCCTCCCAGAAGCTTAACTAGCTACCCCACCAGCAAGGAGGGAATATGGTCTCAAAAGGTTTTTTATGGTTGACGGTTGACTTTCCAAGAGGAGTTATGGTATCTTATGACCATAAACATGGTATAAGGAAACCGCAATGCTCAATACCCGTCCCAGCACGAAAAACAAGGTCCTCAACTATTTCTTCTTGAATGAACACACTCAGGTGTATATCAACGAGCTGGCGCGCTTGATGAACGCTGATCCGAAGAATATTTTTAGAGCCTTGGTGCAGCTGCAAACCGAAGGCTTCTTAAAAAGTGAATTTAAAGGCAAAGAGCGGTATTTTTCCGCCCACACACAAAATTCAATCTACAAAGGCTGCCGGGATATTTTCTTAAAGACGGTCGGCCTTGAGCACACGTTGCGCGACCGTCTGAAAACCGTGGGAGGGCTCAAGGAGGCTTATATTTTCGGATCCTACGCGAAGGGGGAACTGAACGCTGCCAGCGATATCGACCTGTTGCTTGTGGGAGAGCATAAGATCCTAGAGGCCCAGAAGATCCTGCATAAGATCCAGAAAGAATCCGGGCGAGAAATCAATGTGGTCAATATGCGGTCGCAGGAATTGCGTGAGAGAAAAAAGCGCAGAGACCAGTTTATCAAGACAGTTTTCAGCGGGAAGGTCGTGCGTCTCATATGAAGTTTGAACGGGAATATTTCATCAAGCAAAAGTTTACCGAAGCAGAGTTGAAGAAGTATGGCCGGGCCATCCGGCGTGACTTGGGTATTGCGGGAGAGAGCCGGGAGTCGGAGGTAACGTTTCATTTTACTTTTATGGCCCTGATCAAAATTGGGATTTACTGCTTGGCCCAACAAGGGTACCGCGTGAAAAGTCGTCCGGGGCATCATCAGAAGATCATCGAGAGTTTAAGCGAATTCTTTCAATCCGAAGATGTTTTGATCGTAGGGGAGAAGATGCGTAAGGATCGTAACCTGGATTTTTATGGCGCTGAGGTCATTCATTCTCCGGATGAAGTTCAGGAGTATTTCAAATTTGTTGAAGATCTTTATAAAAAGATTTAAATGTCGATCAAGTCCCTCACCACCTACCCCGCGCTTTTAGCCCAAGTCAAGCAAACCCTTATCCTCGGCCAGCAAAGAATCGAATCCGAAAAAATCAAAATCTACTGGGAAACGGGGAATCTGATTTACGCCCATATCAAGCAATATCAGGACCGAGCCGAGTATGGCGGGGAAGTAACTGAACGATTGGGGCGGGATCTCAAAGTTCACAGATCGGTTCTTGATCGCTGTGTCCAGTTTTCCCGGACATATTCCAAATCTGCAATTCGCGCCGGCCGGCGCAAATTCAAATGGAGCCATTACCGGAAACTGATCACAATCGCTGATAATCGCCAGAGACAACGGCTTGAAGCCAGAATCATCGATCATGATTGGTCCGCCGATGAATTGATCGCAAGGACAAAAAGCGAGGGGGACAGCGGCGAGGCCAGTGACGCGAAGGACAAGACAGATAAAGAAGTCTTGCTAAAACCTCTGCGCGGACAACTGTATACCTACAAGATCGTCGAGCGCCCGGCCTTGGGTTCAAAAGAAGAAAGCCACGAACTGCGCGTGGATTTAGGTTTCGGGATATTTAAAAGGCTTGACCGGCGCACGCAAGCGCGGTTTTCCGCCGGCGACATTATCGAATCGCGTGTCAAGGACGAGCGCTCATCCCCTTCGGGGACGACTGCGCCCTTTTCCGGAGAATATTATTTATTTACAAAGAAGGGCTTGTCGAAAGACCTGTACACCTACGAGGCGTTCGTTGAAAAGGTCATCGACGGCGATACTCTCAAAGTGCGCATGGAGCTCGGATTCGACTTTGAAGTGCGCCACAATTTGCGTTTGCGCGGGCTGGATTGTCCGGAGGTGGGCACCAAGGAAGGCGACGCGGCCAAGGTGTTTGTGCAATCGCTTTTGAAAGAAGCCTCGCGCATTGTCCTTCGCAGCAGCCGCTCTGATAAGTACGACCGGTATCTGGCGGATGTGTTTATTCCGTCGCAGGATGGCCAGGATGATGTGTTCTTGAATAATCTATTATTAGAGAAGGAATTTGCGCGCAGGATGATGGAATAATTCTTTATGGCAGGGCCCGCAGGATTTGTTATACTAACCTTTGTAAAGCAGTAGAATTATTGAGGTCCCCTGGTAAAATGCGGTTCTTTCGGTGTACACAAGCGGTTTTGAGTTTCAAAAATAACGCGGAAAAATTTTTAAGCGGTCTAACTTCGAATACTCTCGATACTCCTAAGAACGCGTTTCTCGACCTTCACGGCAAGATCATCGCGACATTTTATCAGCTGAAAGCCGGCGAAGATCATTTTTTGATTATTCTGGAAGATCGTTTTTGGGGAGCGGTCGCGTCGCACATCGAACGGTTTGTTAAGTTAAGCAAGGTTTCGGTTCAAAAGGAAGATTTCAAAGTTTTTTTTGATTTGGAAGGGGAATCCCCAACCGAGCCGGGAGATTTTGCCGTTCCCGAAAAAAAAGGAAAACTCCTCGTGACCCGGCGCGAGCTTAAGAGTAATGTTGAAGAAGAAGAGTTCACGCTGTTTCGCGTTCATAATGAAATCCCCCTGCAGGGGATAGATTACAACGATGAATTCGTTCTGAATGTGAGCGAAACGGAATTCATGTCCTTTACCAAGGGATGTTTCTTAGGGCAAGAATTGGTGGCCAAGGTGCATAGTCGCTCGAAACCAAGCTGGAAGCTGGTAGTTAAAAATTATGATGATTGTACTGAGGAAGAGAAAAAGAAAATGACCTCACGGGTTATCAACCCCAAGTCCAAAAAAGAAATCGGTTTTGTATTTGTGAACAATAAATAACGGCACGACTTACGGAAAGCGAAGCGAACGTAAGTCGTTGCCGGAATTTACCCAGCACTTATTTTGGCTTTAATACCGTGTCGCAAAATAAGTGCTGGGTTCAATTCGCGCATATAACTTATGTCGCATAAGGCGCTCCATAAGTTATGCGCTCATTGAAGGAGCTAACGATGGACATCCGTACCAAGTCGGTTCACACCGGCGTCAACAAAGACACGAGTTTCAACTCCGTGATTACGCCGATCTATCCCACATCGACTTTTTATTTCGATAGTCTCGGAAAAAATAAAGGTTACGATTACACCCGCAGCGGGAACCCTACGCGGGCAGCTCTCGAGGAGAACATTGCCGCCCTCGAAGGCGGTTTGGGCTGTTCGGTGACGGCGACCGGCATGGCGGCGATTACCGCGGTCATGTTTCTCCTCACGCCCGGCGATACAATCGTGACCGGTGATGACATTTACGGCGGCACGTATCGGCTTTTCGCCTACGTTTTGGCCCCGATGGGATTTAAATTCTCCTTTGTCAATATGAGGGATCTGTCGGCCGTCAAGAAAGCGATTACCAAAGACACCAAGATGATCTGGATCGAAACGCCGTCGAATCCATTGCTGAATATTGTGGATCTTCAGGGCGTCATCACCATCGCCCGACAGAAGAAGCTCCTCACCGTCGTTGACAATACGTTTCTGTCTCCTTATTTTCAGCGGCCGTTTGAATTCGGAGCCGACATCATTGTTCATTCAACGACAAAATACATCAATGGCCACAGCGATGTCGTGGGGGGCGCGATTGTTTATCGCGCCCAGCAGAAACTCAAAGAGCGGATTCGTTATCTGGTCAACGCCCTGGGCGTTTCCCAGGCGCCGTTTGACAGCTGGCTCGTGTTGCGCGGGGTCAAGACCTTGGCCGCCAGAATGGAAGCGCACCAGGCCGGGGCGATTTCCGTCGCCAAATTTCTTGAAAAACATCCCAATGTCAAAAAGGTTTATTATCCGGGCTTAAAAAGTCATCCGCAACAGCAGCTCATCAAAAAACAGATGAAGGGGTTTGGCGGGATGCTGGCCTTTGAACTCAATACTAAAAAAGTTTCGCTCGAGAAATTCTTCAAGAAATTGAAATATTTCGCGCTCGCCGAATCGCTGGGCGGTGTCGAGTCTTTGATTGAACATCCTTGGTCCATGAGTCATGCCTCCATGGGCGAGAAAGCCTTGCTCGCGTCCGGAATGACGAAAGCAACTATTCGCGTCTCGATTGGTATCGAAGGCCCCGAGGATCTTAGGAACGATCTTAAGAATGCCTTAAGATAAAAATAACTCGTATTCATTTTAAAAACATTGTAAAAAAAAGGAGGAGTCGGATGAACAGGTTATGGATTATATTGAGTGGGATGCTTTTGCTGTCCCCGGCTGTTACCGCGGCCGATTCGACCGTTGGCAGCGCGGCGGCAACGGGTGATTCGGGAGGGATGCGTGAACATCGACAGGAAGCCAAACAAGCTGCCGGAGAAGTCCACCAAAGTCGGCAGGAGATGAAACAGGATGCGGCAGAGATAAAGCAAGATCGGCAGGATTTGCGTGAGGATTTTAAGAGCGCTGATAAAGAGGCGGTCCAGGCGGATTTAAAAGAGCTTAAAGCGGATCGTCAGGAGATGCGTTCAGATCATAAAGAATTTCTAGAGAAGCGCAAGAATTTCCGTCAGGACATGAAAGATATGCGTGGGGATCGCCGGGAAGACATCCGCGACCGTAAGGAAAAACTGCTTGATCGTCGGGAGAATGTGCGCGATTACAGAGAGAAAATTCGGGATCGCCGCGAAAATGTCCAAGATCACCGTGAAGGCATCCGTGACCGTCGCGAAGATGTTCGGGATCACCGCGAGAATACACGGGACCATCGCGAAAACGTTATGGACAAAAGAGAGAATGTTCGTGATCACCGCGAAAATGTCCGCGACCGGAAGGAAGGTGTTCGGGATCATCGGGAAAACATGAGCGACCACCGTGAGAATGCTCGCGACCGAATGAACAACGGTGCCAGAGATCATGGTCAAGGAGAAGGCCGCGGAAAGGGGCAAGGCAGTGACCATGGTTCGGCCGCCGGCGCTCATCCGCGAGGAGCCCGGTAGTCTGCTAAAAAGGAAACCTTTTGCCCCGCCCCATCGCTAAAGTCGACTTAAAGGAATTCCCGCTTTTCCGTCGAGGAAAAGTGCGGGACGTTTATGATTTGGGCGATCAATTGTTGCTCATTTCCACCGACAGGATTTCCTGTTTTGACGTGGTCTTAGAGGATTGCATCCCTCACAAAGGGAAAGTCCTCACTCAACTGTCACTCTTTTGGTTTAATTATCTTCGAGACGTTATCCCTAATCATTTCATCAGTGCTGATGTGAGTCGTTATCCCGCGGAGCTGCAGAAATACAAAAATGAACTGCAGAATCGTTCGATGCTCACCAGGAAGGCCAAGCTTATCCCTTTCGAGTGTGTGGTGCGCGGTTATTTGTCCGGCTCAGGATGGAAAGAATATCAGAAGTCGCAGACTATTTGCGGGATTCCTCTTCCCGGGGGTTTAAAAGAATCCGATCAATTGCCCGAGCCGCTTTTTACTCCTTCGACCAAGGCCGATGAGGGGCATGATCAAAATATTTCGCCGGAATTAATGAAGGAATCACTCGGTGAAAAAACCTTTGAGAGGGTCAAGGAAGCCACGATTGGGTTGTATCAAAAGGCCAACAGCTATGCCGAGAGTAAAGGCGTCATTATTGCCGACACTAAATTTGAATTCGGCTTCTTAGGAGAAAAAATCATCCTCATTGACGAAGTGTTGACGCCCGATTCCTCACGTTTTTGGCCGCGCAAAGAGTATAAGGTCGGCCAAGGCCAACCCAGTTTTGACAAACAATATGTCCGGGATTATTTGGAGACTCTCAACTGGGACAAGACCCCGCCGGCGCCGAAACTGCCTGCCTTTGTTATTGAAGAAACAAGCCGCAAGTACATCGAAATCTACAGATTGCTCGTGGGGGAACCCTTGGTTGCATCGAAATAATTTTTTCTTCCCTGACAACCGGTCGTTTATTTTCATGGTTAAAAGAATGCTTTTTTGTTAATATATCAGCAATGAAATTTTCCTCCCGCCCCCAACTGATTTTTATTTTTGTTCTTATCGCCGCTGTTGCGTCTTGGGGCGCATCCTTTGTAGGAATGGATGACATCGAGACCGCCATCATTGAGAAAGATTATGAAGGCGCACAGAGTCTTGCCCAAGAATTTCTCGCCCAAAAACCTCCCAAGGCCCAGGCGGATCAGGCCCGGTATTATTCCGGATTAAGCCAGCTTAGGCTCAACAATTATACAAAAGCCAGAGGTGTCTTTGAGCGTCTTAAGGCCAGCGCCTCTGACGCTAAGTTCATTGACCAAGCGCGGATCGGGATCGTCGATTCCTATTCTATGGAAGGAGAATACCAACAGGCCATCCATCAGGCGGAAAATTTTTTAAAGACAAAGCCGGAATCGGAACTCATGAGTTTAATTTATCTCAAATTGGCCAGGGCTCATCTTAAGTTGGCGCGTTGGGAAACAGCCAAAGGGTATTTGAAAAAAATTATGGATCAATATCCGCAAAGTCTCGAATATCATCCGGCGCGTCAGCTTCTTGAGGAGAAACAGTATTTTGCCGTGCAGCTCGGGGCGTTTCTAGATCGCGGCAATGCCGAAAGTTTGATGGAAGATCTCAAGGCAAAAGGCGAGTACGCTTATATTGTTGAGACGACCAATGCCCAAGGACAGAAATTCTACCGTGTCCGCGTTGGTCAATTCTCCGGCCTTAAAGAGGCCGAAGGTTTAATGACACGGCTTTCCCAAGAAGGCTATCCCACGCTTATCTATCCTTAAGTCGTATTCCGCATGTTTCCTTTTGAAATCATTTTTATCGTCGGCCCGACCGCAGTGGGAAAAAGCGCCGTCGCGGGGCTTCTTGCCAAAAAAAATAATGGAGAAATCGTCTCCTGCGATTCGATGCAGGTTTACAAAGAGGTTGTCATTGCCAGCAACCAGCCGGCCCCCTCAATGCTCAAAGCGGTTCCGCATCATTTGATTGGGATTATTTCGGTTAAAAAGAATTTTGACGTGGCGCGGTTCGAGCGGAAAGCCTTATCGGCGATCGAAGATATTTTGTCAAGGGAAAAGACCCCCATTGTGACGGGCGGAAGCGGTCTTTATATGTCGGTTCTTCTGGACGGGATTTTCAAGGGCAAAAAAACCGATCCGCGCCGGCGGGCGAAATTCACAAAAATCGCCGAGGAAAAGGGAAACGCTTTTCTTTATGAAGAATTGATGAACGCTGATCCGGCGGCCGCCCTCAAGATTCATCCCAATGACCGACGACGGATGATGAGGGCCCTGGAGGTTTTAGAGTCCCACCAACAGCCGATTTCCGAATTGCAAAAAAAGCGTGAGGGGTTATGGGGGAAATACGGCATTAAGATTTTCGCGCTCACTCGCAATAGAAACGAGCTGTATCAGCTTATTGATCGGCGCGTGGATCAAATGTTCGAGGCCGGGTTAGTACAAGAGGTGGGCGCTTTAAAACGTTTGCCTTTAAGCCTTACCGCGCAGAAGATCATTGGAGTCAAAGAAATTTTTGGGTATTTGAACGGTGAATACAATTTGGAAACCGCCCAAGACCTTCTTAAAATGCACACGCGCCGCTATGCCAAGCGCCAATGGACGTGGTTTAGAAAAGATAAAAGGCTTCATTGGATGACCGTTGGTTCTCACGATCGTCCTTGGGGAATCGCAGAAAGAATTTTCAAAGAGGTGAAAAAAAGATGAGCGAAAAAGTTTTATTGGCAGCGGTCGAGATCAAGGGTCAAGAGACGTGGATTCTCTCTGAGGTCCTTGAGGAAATGAAAGCACTGGTTATGGCCTGCCAGGGAGAAGTGATCGAGAGCGTTGTTTGCCGGCTGTCCAAGCCCACCGCCGCCACTTTGATCGGAAAAGGAAAGGTCCAGGAAATCGCGGCTTTGTGCGCGAGTTCAAAAGTCGATACGGTTATCTTCAGCCACGACCTTAAGGGAAGTCAGCAAAAGAATTTGGAAGAGGCTTTCAAGGTCAAGACCATTGACCGCACGCAGTTGATCCTGGATATTTTCGCCCGGCGCGCCAAATCCATGGAAGGCAAAGTGCAGGTGGAGTTGGCGCAGCTGCAGTATCTGCTGCCGCGGCTGGTGGGAAAAGGCGTGGAAATGTCTCGGCTTGGCGGCGGCATCGGGACCATGGGGCCCGGGGAAACCAAACTGGAGCTAGATCGCCGCCGGATCGCCAGCCGCATCGATAGACTCAAAAAAGATTTGCAGGCGATTGTCGCCGACCGTCAGCTTAAGCGGAAAAAACGCCGCGACCACCATATCCCGTCGGTGTCTTTGGTCGGATACACCAATGCCGGAAAATCAACGCTGCTTAATGCTTTGACCGATGCCGGACAAATCACAGAGGACGCGTTATTTACGACGCTGGATTCGCTTTCGCGTCAATTCATCTTGCCCAATCAGCAGAAAGTCATCATTTCCGACACGGTTGGATTTATGCACGATTTGCCGCATCATTTGATTGAATCTTTCAAAGCGACTTTGGAGGAAGTTCAGGAATCAGACCTTTTGTTGCACGTGGTGGATGTGAGTCAACCTAACTTCCGTAATCTTTACGAGGCTGTTCTGGTGGTCCTAAAAGCATTGGGCGTTTTGGATAAACCAATCGTCACGGTTTTCAACAAAATTGACAAGCTGGAAGATCGCGGCTGGCTCAAGGATTTCTCGAAAGGTTTTAAGAACAGCGTCTCTATTTCCGCGCTCAAAGGTGAGAATACACTTGAGTTGCTTGAAATCATCACCGCCCGGCTGGCGACCGGATATGTGGATATTGACCTCAGCATTCCTTTGAACCGGATGGACCTGGTGAACCTGGCTCATAGCCAGGGCCAGGTCCACTCCATCCAATATTCCGCGAAAACGGTACGCCTGAAAGCCACCCTGCCCGCCGCGATTGTTTCCAAGTTTGAATAATCCCAATTGACACTTCGACGGCGAGGACCTGGAGTTTCAGCGCTTGACAAAAAATCACGAGAGGCTATAGTATCATTCAATCCTTGCGCCGGAGAAACGTGTCATGCCGATAAGCATCGTCAAAAGATTCTCTTCATTCTGTTTTTGTTTGTTCTTGTTGTTATTCTCTGTTTTTATCTCTGGTGGTGAGCTTTTTGGGGGAACGGAAAATCCGTCTTTGGATTATACGGACGGCACGGTGGTGAGTCTTTCCAAAGATAAAATCGTCATTTCGGAATACAATTTCGACAAAGATGAATCTGAGGAAGCAACGTATTTTATCGATCCCAATGCCGACACAAAAGACCGCGCCATTTTTGAAAAACTGTCAGCCGGGGACGAAATTGAAATCTATTTTTACCTGAAAAGGGAGAAGAAAATCGCCCAGGTGGTTTCCAAGGAAGCGAAACTCGAGGAAAAAGAGCTGAATCAACCGGCCGATCCCGAGGCAGAGGACGACTTCCCCGCTCCAGTTTTACAGGGGAGCGTCGAAGGGTTGACAAAATGAAAGGAATTGTTTATAATTTGCGCTTAGCATTCATAGCTTAAGAGTGCTAAAAATGATTCTTGGTTGTTAAAATTAGAGATAAAACCCATGACACGAAAAACGGATTTTCAGGAAAGAAAAGAGAGGGTGCTGGGGATCGTTGTTAATGAATACATTAAAACCGTTTCTCCGATTAGCTCCGCTTTAATCGCTGAAGAGCATCATCTAGATTTAAGTCCCGCGACCATTAGGAACATCCTGGCGGAATTAGAAGAAGATGGTTACTTAACTCATCCCCATACCTCCGCCGGTAGATTGCCTACGGATGCCGGTTATCGCTATTATGTCGATAACCTGATGCGGGAAATTCAGCTTTTGGAAGGAGAGAAGGTCCGAATCAAGGCGGAATATCAGCAAGAGGCCTCGGAGCTGGAATCGCTCCTTGAAAAGACCTCGCAGGTCATTTCCCAACTCACGCACTATACGGCGATTATTTCCGTGGATGAGAAGAGCAAACTTTTTTGCCGGGGCACGAGCTTGGTGGCCGGTTATCCGGAATTTCACGATTTTAAAAAGATCAAATACCTTTTGGAAATTTTGGAAGAGAAAGAACAGATTTGGGAAGTCATTGACCGGAACTTGGAGAAAAAAATCGAGATTTATATCGGCCATGAGATCGCTTGTTCTAATATGGAAGGTTGCTCTTTGGCCGTGTCCAGCTATAAGAAAGATAACGGCCCCAGCGGCAGGATTGCCATTCTGGGTCCCACGCGCATGGATTATGAGCGCGTGGTTTCAACCCTCGACTATTTCTCTGATTTGATGAACGAAGTGTTGTAAGGCGGCCGTATTTTCCTCCGGGATTTCCCCATTCAATAGAGAGGTCGGCAAAAACTTTTTCGCCGGTATCTGAATCAAGGCGCAAGAGTTGAATGATTGTTGAAAGGGCTTGTATGTTTAAAGATAAGAAAGAACATAAAGAACACAAAGAATCGGAGAATGAAACTCATTTAGATTTAGCGGCGCCCCAAGAGGCCGCTTGCGAGCCTGCTTCGCAGGAAGAGAAAAAAACGCCAGTTCCCGGTGACAAAGTCGTCCCCATCAAGGAAGCGGAGTATAAAAAATTGCTGGCGGAGCTGAGCGATACCCGCGACAAGTATCTTCGGCTTTTGGCTGAGTTTGAAAACGTCCGTAAACGCAGCGAGCGCGAAAAAATCGAGTTTGTTAAATATGCCAACGAAGAGCTCCTCAGCCAATTTTTAAACGTGCTGGATGATCTGGAGCGCTCGGTGGAGGCCGCCAAGGCGAATCACCAGGATTACTCGGCGTTTTTGAAAGGCATCGAGATGGTCATGGCCCACATCTATGAGATGCTCAAGAAAAATAATGTCAAGCCCATTGAGGCCGTCGGAAAAAAGTTTGATCCGCATTGCCACGAGGCTTTGATGCAAGGCGAGACGAATGAGTTTGAGGATGATGTGGTGATGGAGGAATTTCAGAAAGGGTATAAGTACGGTGACCGGGTGGTCCGGACCGCTAAGGTTAAAGTGGCGAAGAGAAAAGAACAGACTAACGAAACAAAAGACTAAAACAATAAAGCAATTTTAAAGATACGGGGGTGTGCTATGGCTAAAGTCATTGGAATAGATTTGGGAACGTCAAACTCGGCTGCTGCCGTTATGGAAGGCGGACGGCCGGTTATTATCCCGTCGGCGGAAGGCGCGGGGGTGGCTTCAGGAAAAGCATTCCCGTCGTTTGTGGCTTTTACGAAAGACGGTCAGCGACTGGTGGGTGAGCCGGCCAGACGCCAGGCTGCCATCAATTCGGAAGGGACCATCTACGCCGCCAAGCGCAAGATGGGTACCGACCACAAATTCAAAGTTTTTGGCAAGGAATACAGTCCGCAACAAATTTCATCGTTTATCTTGCAGAAAATCAAGACTGACGCCGAGAAATATTTAGGGGACAAAGTGGAAGAAGTTGTCGTCACTGTTCCCGCGTATTTCAACGATAACCAGCGCCAAGCCACCAAAGATGCCGGCGAGATTGCGGGTTTAAAAATTTTGCGCATCATTAACGAGCCCACGGCCGCGTGTCTGGCCTATGGTTTGGATAAGGCCGGCAAAGAGCAGAAGATCATGGTCTTTGATTTAGGCGGCGGGACACTCGATGTCACGGTTCTTGAAATGGGATGGGACAATACCCATAAAGCGGCGACGTTTGAGGTTCTCTCGACCAGCGGCGATACCCAGCTGGGCGGCACCGATATGGACAACGTCCTTATCGATCACATCACCAATGAATTTAAAAAAGAAAGCGGCATTGACTTAAAGAACGACAAGATGGCGTTTCAGAGATTAAGAGAGGCGGCTGAAAAAGCCAAGGTTGAACTTTCCAGTACCGTGACGACCGATATCAACCTGCCGTTTATTACGGCGGATGCGACGGGCCCCAAACACATGACGATGTCCTTGGATCGCGCCAAATTGGAATCTTTGATCGCTCCTATTGTTGAGCGCTGCCGTGGTCCTGTAAAGCAGGCCATCAAAGACGCCTCCGGTAAAGTCGGGGGTGAGGTGAAGATCGACAAGGTGATTCTCGTCGGCGGGCCTACCCGCATGCCCATCATCCAGAATTTTGTGGAAAAAGAACTGGGGCAGAAGATTGAGCGTGGCATCGACCCCATGGAATGCGTGGCCCTGGGCGCCGCGGTTCAGGCCTCGATTATCAAAGGAGAGGCCAAGGAAGTTCTGCTGTTGGATGTGACTCCTCTCTCGTTGGGGATTGAAACGCTGGGCGGCGTTTTCACCAAACTCATCGATCGCAATACCACGATCCCGACGAAAAAAAGCCAGGTCTTCTCAACCGCCGAAGACAATCAGCCTGCCGTGACCATCCGGGCTTTGCAAGGGGAACGTCAGATGGCCAACGACAATACCGAGCTCGGCCGGTTTGATTTGGTGGGAATTCCTCCGGCCCCTCGAGGTCTTCCGCAGATCGAGGTTGCCTTTGACATTGACCAGAACGGTATTGTGCACGTGTCCGCCAAGGACAAGGGAACGGGCAAAGAACAATCGATCAAAATTACCGCCCCTAACAAACTCTCCGATACCGAAATCGAAAAAATGGTCAAGGAAGCGGAAAAGTTCGCGCAGGAAGATAAAAAGCGTAAGGAAGAGGCCGAGCTTTTGAATCAGGCCAACAGCATCGTTTACGTGACGGAGAAATCGCTTAAGGATTACGGCGACAAAATTGCTGCCGAAGATAAACAATCGATCGAAAAGGAGCTTAATTCTTTAAGAGAAGCCATCAAGGCGAAAGATGCGAACAAAATCAAACAAGACATGGAGTCTGTTCAGAAAGCGGCGCATAAGTTAGCGGAACAAGTTTATAAGTCGACCGCGGGCGCTGGGCAATCGGCCCAAGGTCAAGGCACTCAAGCCGGCGCCGGCGGACAATCGGCCGAAGAGGCCGAGGGCGGTAATGGCAAAAAAGGCGGCCCCAAAGACGGCAAAGACGACATCATCGACGCTGATTTCAAGGCGGAGGATGAGAAGCAGTAAAATTTATGAAAAAAGATTACTACGAAATACTTGGCGTTCCCAAGAGCGCGACCCTTCAAGACATCAAGAAGGCTTATCGGTCGCTCGCGCTTTCTCATCACCCGGACCGTGTTCCGGAAGAGAAGAAAAAAGAAGCCGAGGAAAAATTCAAAGAAATCTCCGAGGCCTATGGCGTCTTATCGGATTCTAAGAAGCGCGCGATGTACGATCAGTATGGGCATTCCGGCATCGATCAGCAATTCACGCAGGAAGATATTTTTAGAGGCGCGGATTTTAGCAGTGTCTTTGGCGAAGCGGGTTTGGG
>CAYJRN010000006.1:22407-37610 GCA_964372915.1 uncultured Planctomycetales bacterium | reverse complement strand
CCTGTAAGGGGCAGGGACAGATTGTCATGTCGAACGGCTTTTTTAGAATGGCGCAGACCTGTTCCCAATGCGGCGGACAGGGAAAAGTGATCACCGAATATTGTTCCCAATGTAACGCTCAAGGACAAGTCCGCATAACCCGCAATGTCACGGTGGATTTTCCCGCCGGCGTGGATAATGAGTCGCAGTTAAGAGTCAGAGGCGAAGGCGAGGGCGGTGCCGCCGGGCACGGGGACCTTTATATTTTTGTGCGGATTCGCCCGCACCCTGTTTTCCAGAGAAACGGCAATGATCTTCATATGCAGCTGCCGGTGAGTTTTGTGAGAGCCGCCTTAGGCGCAGAGGTTTCAGTCCCGACCATCAACGGTTCGGTATCCATGAAGATTCCCGCCGGAACCCAGAGCGGCAAGGTGTTTCGTCTTAAGCATAAGGGAATGCCGGATCTGCGCGATCGCAGTCACGGCGATCAATATGTGAAGGTGATGCTGCAGGTTCCAACGAGGTTGACAGCTGATCAAAAACGTTTACTCGAAGAATACGCGCGCGTGAGCGGCGAAGAGGTAGAAGACGTCTCATCGTTTTCGGAGAAGATAAAGAAGGTGTTTAAATGAGCGCATAACTTACGGAGTCTCGCCGAAGGCGGACGAACGTAAGCCGCTGTGCGAATTTATCCCGCCCCTGTTTCTCAAGGGGTTGGGATTACCACAA
This sequence comes from uncultured Planctomycetales bacterium, assembly GCA_964372915.1. Classification (GTDB taxonomy): domain Bacteria; phylum Omnitrophota; class Gorgyraeia; order Zapsychrales; family JAHFFX01; genus CAYJRN01. The sequence continues at coordinate 36,902 of CAYJRN010000006.1, read as the reverse complement.
AGAAATCTTATAGCTGATGGGTGGATGTGGTCACAATTTGTGACTTCAAGTAACTGGCATGTTATAATTTAATCAAATCAATGAGCCCAACGGTATTCCGTCACAAAAGTTATCGGTTTTTTTTCTTTTCGCGTGAGGAGACAAGATTGCACATTCATGTTTCCGGCCTCGAAGGCGAAGCGAAGTTCTGGCTGGCTCCCAAGATTGAATTGACTCAAAATTATGGATTTTCTTTAAAACAGTTGAAATTAATACAAAAAATTATAGAGGATCATAAAGATGAAATTAGCAAAGCCTGGCAAAAGCACTTCAACCGTTGAGGTCTTGAATATCTCAGCAAAGGGGATTTGGCTCTTGGTGCGAGAGCATGAATATTTTCTATCTTTTGAGAATTTCCCGTGGTTTAAAGACGCCACTGTTGGAGAAATCCAACAGGTTAAGCTTTTATCTCCACAGCATCTGCATTGGCCCAAGCTGGATGTAGATCTTGAACTTGATTCTCTTGCTGATCCAGAGCGATACCCCCTCATATATGGTTAAGCAAAAAACTGATCAGTTGACGGTTTCTTAGAAGAGGAAACAGTTTCCAACTCCAAGAGGACAGTGGGGCCAGGGTGAATAGTGGGCGGCCGCCCACAATTGTAAATTCTGAGGGACCCGCACCTAATTAATGAGATGAACTTTCTCCCGTTTTTTGTTCGTGAAGTGTTATATTTATTAATGGAGGTGAGCCCCATGATCAAAATTCACGAAGATTTTATCGTCGACCGCAAGGGAAAGCGAAAGGCTGTCATTCTTCCATATCGGGAATATGAGAGTCTTCTTGAGGATCTTGCGGACTTGGCTGTTATGGCCGAGCGCCGCAAAGAAAAATCTCTGCCGCATAAAGATTTTCTGGCGCGATTGAAAAAAAATGGGCAGCTATAAGCTCTACTGGAAAGAATCAGTTGACAAAGACTTACGTCGTATTCCGCCTGCGATCATTCACCGCTTGGTTAAAGAGGCCGAATCACTTCCGGCTGATCCGGCCCCAGTCAATTCAATAAAACTTAAAGATACTGAAAACACTTACCGTTTAAGAGTTGGAGATTATCGGATTATTTACTATGTTGATCATACAGAGAAAGAAATTGTTATTTCCCGTATCAGACATCGCAAGGATGCTTACCGAGTTTAAATTTTTAGGGAAGTATCTAAGGTTAAACAGGAGTTAGATCATGCCAACCTATCAATATGAATGTTCGGCCTGCGGACATGAATTTGAGGCCATCCAATCGATTAGCGGAGACCGCCTGAAAAAATGCCCCAAATGCGGAAAAATGAGGCTGGCGCGCCTTATTGGCTCGGGAAGCGGCATTATATTTAAGGGTAGCGGCTTTTATCAAACCGATTATAAGAAAAGTTCCCCTTCCAAAAGCGATTCAAAAGAGAAAGAAGCCAAGCCCTCTGCCGCGCCTGCCCAGAAATGCTCTCCAAGCTGCGGATGCCACCCTAATTAGTCCGTTAGTCCATATTTTTGAAGGGGTTTGATTCCATCATGAAATACCTTAAATTTTGGTTTCCAGTTTTTCTATATTCTGTTATCATCTTTGGAGTGTCCAGCATCCCTAACATTCAGGGTCCCGCGGGCAATATTCCCTGGGACAAGCTGGTGCACGTCTTGGAATATATGCCCTTTGGTTTTCTTTTGACGAGGGCCATTAGAAGAACCCAGCCGTCGTTTTCCGGCCCAATTTTGATTATCGTCGCTTTTCTTTCGTTTTTATACGGGATGAGCGATGAGTACCACCAAATTTTTATCCCCGGACGGGATGCGGCCCTGGGAGACATCATTGCCGATACGATCGGCGGCGCTTTAGGAGGAGCTTTGTACCGAATATGACACGCATCAAGGCCTTTAAGGCCGTTCATTATAATCCCGATAAGGTGAAGAACCTGAATCTGGTGATGTGCCCGCCGTACGACGTGATTTCCGCTTCTGAACAGAACGACTTCCACAACCAGAGTCCGCAGAACTTCATCTGGATTGACTTAGCCAAGGACAAACCTACCGATAATAAGGAAGACAACAAATACACCCGCGCCAAGAAACTTTTTGAGGAGTGGTTGGAAAAAGGGGTTTTGGTGGAAGATGAAAAACCGGGTATTTACTACTACAAACAAGAATACAACATCCAGGGGCAGAAACATAGCCGATTGGGTTTCATTTCGCTTCTGCGATTGGAGGATGAAAAGGGTTCCAAGATTTTTCCGCATGAGAACACGCACAGCCACGCCGTGGAAGACCGGTTCACGCTCTGGAGCAGCCTCAAGGCCAACTTAAGCTCCATCTTTGTCTGTTTTTCCGACCGCCATAAAAAGGTGGAAAAAATTTTTCAGAAAGATGTGAGCGTCAACAAGCCGATCATCGATGTGGTGGATGGCGACAAGGTTCGACACCTGGTTTGGCGCTTGGATCAACCCGAACTCATTGACCAGATCGTAGAGACTTTGGAGAACCAGAATCTTTTTATCGCCGACGGCCATCACCGCTACAAGGTCGCGCAGCAGATCCGTCAGGACCACTTAACCCGCCATCAAAAATATAACGGCGAAGAACCTTATAGCTATGTGATGACCTATTTCACCAACATGGATTCCCGGGATTTGAAGATTTTTCCGATGCATCGCATCATCCGCAAAATGACCGGATCTTTGGACTTTCTAGAGGAAAATTTCCGTATCGATAAGATCAAAAGCAAGGAAGATCTTTTGATCCTTTTGACCAAGGCCGGACAGAACGAACACGCCTTCGGTCTATACACCCGCGATGGTGTCCGGTTGCTGCGCCTTAAGAATAACCTTCTTATTGATCAGGTCATTAAAGAAGGCTCCAAGGAATACCGGCGCCTCGACGCCACAATCCTTAAATACTTCGTCCTTGACAAACTCAAGATCAAATCCGACGACATCATTTACAGCAAAGACCTCACTCAAGCCACTTCCATGGTGGACTATTGCGAAGCCGACGCCAGTTTTATCATGAATCCCGTGCGCATTGAGCAGCTCAAAAATATCGCCTTTAATGGCGAGCGCATGCCCCCCAAAACAACTTACTTTTATCCCAAGGTCCTTTCAGGGTTGACCGTGTACAAGTTGGACTAAGGTTTTAGTTCGCACCAGGATTCCTTTATGCCTTTATTCGGCAAAGAAAAATACACCTTAGTCAAAGTCAAAAAGAAGGAAATTCCCGAGGGGCTTTGGGCCAAATGCCCGGGGTGCAATAACCCGACCCATCATAAAGTTCTTAAAGACAATTTCAGTGTTTGTCCCAAGTGCCAGCATCACTTTAGTCTCACGGCCCATGAGCGCGTAGCGTTTTTAATGGATGAAGGCACGTTTGAGGAGATGGATGCCCAGATGTCGTCCTTGGATCCTTTGGAATTTAAAGGGCCTAAAACTTACAAAGATAAGTTGGAAGAAGATCAAAAAGCGACGGGCTTGACCGACGCCGTAGTCACCGGCCAAGGGAAGCTTAATAACCGACCGATTGTCCTGGCCGTCACGGATTCCAGATTTATCATGGGGTCGATGGGTTCGGTCGTGGGAGAAAAAATCACTCGCGCGGTGGAATTCGCGACCAAGCATCGTTGGCCGGTTGTGATTGTCTCAGGCTCCGGAGGCGGCGCGCGGATGTATGAGGGAGTTTTGTCCCTCATGCAAATGGCGAAGACCTGTTCCGCTTTGTCCCGACACCATGAGGCAAATCTTTTGCACATTTCGATCTTGACGAATCCAACGATGGCGGGCATCATGGCCTCCTTTGCCGGCATCGGCGATATTATTATGGCTGAACCCAAAGCCCTCATCGGTTTCACGGGCCCTAGGGTCATCGAGCAAACCATTCGCCAAAAGTTGCCCGAGGGTTTTCAGCGCTCCGAGTTTCTTTTGGCCCATGGCCTGATCGATATGATCGTGCATCGCAAGGATATGAAGAATACGCTGGATCAAATCCTCCGCTACACCGAGGGCGCTTAACAGAGCAAGGTTTCCATTGCAAGTTGCGGGGATTTTTAATAGAATAAGCGACCTATGGCTCAAGTCAGTTTAAGAAACGTCGGCAAAGTCTATAAAGGCGGAGTTCGCGCGGTCGATAACGTGAGCTTAGGGGTCGAGAACAAGGAGTTCATGGTTCTCGTCGGCCCTTCTGGCTGCGGAAAATCCACAACCCTTAGGATGATCGCGGGACTCGAGGAGATTTCGGAAGGGATCATCTGGATTGGGGACAGAATCGTTAACGACATTCCGGCCAAGGACCGCAACATCGCCATGGTTTTCCAGAACTACGCGCTTTATCCGCACATGACCGTCTTTGAGAACATGGCCTTTGGTTTGAAGTTGCGCCGCTATCCTAAGAACGAAATTGTTCAGCGCGTCACTGAAGCGGCCGATATCCTCGGGATCAAAAGATTTTTAGATCGTCGTCCTCGTCAACTCTCCGGCGGTGAGCGCCAGCGCGTGGCCTTAGGCCGTGCCATTGTCCGCAAACCCATGGTTTTTCTTTTCGATGAACCTTTGAGCAATTTGGATGCCAAGATGCGCGTGCAGATGCGCACTGAGATCCATAAGCTGCGTCTGCGTCTTCAAACCACGTTTATTTACGTCACTCACGATCAAACGGAAGCCATGACGATGGGCGACAGGATCGTTGTCATGAAAGACGGTAAGGTCCAACAGTGCGCCGACCCTATCACGATCTATAACAAACCGGCGAACAAATTCGTCGCGAGTTTTATCGGCTCGCCGCCCATCAACCTTATGTCCGGGCGTATTGTCAAAAAAGACCGCAGGTATTATTTCGATGAAGGAAAATTCACGGTCAAGCTTGTCGAGGAAATGCACGCCGCCATGCTTCCTTACGAGGGCAAGGAAGTGATCTTCGGTATCCGCGCCGAGGATATCTATGACAAGCTTTTTGTTTCCGAATCAACACCCGAAAACACCATCCGCGCGACGTGTGAAGTGGTGGAACCCCTAGGGCCGGAAGTGTACTTGTATCTGAACACCGGCAGACACAACTTTATCGCGCGCGTGGGGGCGCATAATCGTCCGGCGGTCAACCGAGACATGGATCTAGTTCTTGATATGAGCAAGGTGCATTTTTTTGATAAAGACACCGAACATACGATCGTCTAGCCACCATTTTTTTTCCCTCACCGCATTCAGCATTCTCCTGAGCTTCCTTTTTGTCTACGCCTGCCTTACCAACACCAAATTCTTTTCTGTCCTTGTCTGTGTCCTTTTTGTCTTAACGGGTTATCTTTTTTATCTGCGTCAAGAATTTGAAGGCTTTAAAGCCAAGTTTGTTATGAAAAAGCAGGATCTGCTTGAGCGCGATAATCTCTTGGAGGCCGAGATCAATCGGGAACTCACTATCGTCGAATCTTTGAAACAAAAGACCCGCGATTATTCTCAGCTTAAAGGGCTGACAGAATCTTTGTGCCTGTGTCTATCGTTTAAGGATACCGCGCAGACCTTGACCGGAGAAGTTAATAAACTTTTTGACCACCCCGATACTACCGTCATCCTCTATCAATTCCATTTTAGGACCAGAGAACTCGGAATCTGCTGTTCGCACAAAGGGCAGACGCAAATCCAGCTTAAATCCAAAAAGGGCGATATCTTCGACGAGTTCGTTGTCAAGACTCTCCAGCCTCTTCTCGTCGAAGATACCCGCAGCGACTTTCGTTTTGATATGGAAAAAGGGCCGCCGGAAGAGAGTCGAACCATTCGGTCGCTCATCAGTGTGCCGCTCATGATCGGACACAAGATTTTAGGAATTCTCCGGCTGGACTCTATCCATGAAGATCACTTTACGATGGCGAACTTGAGGTTCCTCACGACGATCGCAGATTTAGCCGCCGTCGCCATCGAAAACGCGCAGTTATACGAGCATCTGGAAGACTTGGCCGTCAAAGACAGCTTGACCGGACTTTACTTAAGGCGTTGTTTGATGGATCGTTTTCCCGAAGAGTTGAGCCGTCAGTTGCGCGCCAAAAGAGATTTATCGCTCTTGATGATTGATCTGGATGAATTCAAGAAATATAACGATGAATTCGGCCATACCGCCGGGGACATTGTCTTAAAGACTGTTGGGCAGCTTCTTAAAAAGACTTTCCGCGATGCCGGGGATCTTGTGTGCCGTTACGGCGGGGAAGAATTTTGTGTTCTATTACCGGATTATCCCAAAGAGAAAGCTGTGCATCTCGCCGAGGCCTTTCGCAAAAAAGTCGAACGGCAGGCCATCACCTTGCGCCGGCAGGATACGAAAGTAACGGTCTCCATCGGCGTTGCGACGTTCCCCCAAGACGCTCGTCTGAAGGAAGAGTTGATCGCCAAAGCCGACGAGGCGCTGTACAAAGCCAAAAAGACCGGACGAAACAAAGTGTGTGGGGCGTGAGATGTTGATTCTGATGACCAGCTTAACTTTTGTATTCTTCTGGGGTGTCGCTCGCTTGGTCCGTCGTTTGATCCAGGAAATGAAAACTCGGGCCAACGAAGAACTCTCCAGCACAGAGACAGCTTTTGAAAAATTGACGCTGCAGCAAAGGAACGCTTCCCAAAAAAGGATGGAAATCGAAACAGAGGCCGGCGGGATCCTTGCTTTGTATGAGTTGACCCGGGAGCTGACCAAGAATTTCAGGGAAGAAGAAATTTTGAGCACATTCCAACAAAAGCTCGCCGATTACATGTCCTTTGGCGATTGCCAAATTCTAGACGTAGAATCTCCGGACATCGAACGGTTGAGAAGTGCAAAAAACTATTTTCTTTTCCCCCTGCAGGCGGAAGGAAGAAAATTTGGTTACCTGGCCCTCCAAGGGGTTTCGCCGCGAGAAGAAGAGACGATCAATATCCTCGGTCATCAGCTCGCCTTGGCCTTGAGGCGGGTCAAACTTTATCGTGAAATAGAAAAATTGGCGATGACCGACAGTCTTACGGCCGTTTATACTCGTCGGTATTTTATGGAGCGTTTCCTCGAAGAGTTCAAACGTTCGCAGAGGAGGCACCTTCAGTTGTCGTTTCTGATGATCGATGTGGATCATTTTAAGAGCTTCAATGATCGGTATGGACATTTGGTGGGAGATCAAATCTTGCGTGAGGCGGGAGGAATCATTAACGGCACCATCCGTGAAATCGATTTTGCCGGCCGCTATGGCGGAGAGGAGTTTTGCGTGGCCCTTCCCGATACGGGCGCTGAGGGCGCCCGGTACGTGGCCGAACGTATTCGCTCAAGCGTTGAGAAGGCCAGCATGAAAGCCTATGATACGACCACGAACGTCACCATCAGCATTGGCGTGGCCACGTACCCCACCGATGCCCAAGCGAGCGATGAGCTCATCGATAAATCCGACTGGGCATTGTACCGGGCCAAAAAAAACGGACGCAACTGCATCTACGCCTTTGGCAACGTCGATAACCTCCATCAACCTTAGTAGCAATAAAAAGTAGTAATAAAATCTCGACCCCTCCAAATATCTGGAATACAGCTTGAATCGCTCCTTTTCTTCAGGTAGAATAAATCCAATTTATAAAAATATTAATAGAGATACTTAACAGGTTATTGATGGGACGATACGTTTTAGGCATTGATGTGGGAGGGACCAATGTTAAATTGGGCCTGGTCAACCCTTCCGGCCGTATAATCTCCAGAAGTTATTTAATCACAAAGACTTTTGCTTCAGCTAAGAATCGGCTGATCGATACTTTAGCCCAGGCGATTCTGGCCCTCATCAGCCAAAATAAGCTTCCTAAAAAATCTTTTAAAGGGATCGGTATTGGCTTGCCGGGACTCATCGACCCTTACCGGGGAATCGTCCAATTTCTTCCCAATATCCCCGGTTGGCGTAATGTTCCTCTTAAAAAAATTCTGGAAAAAAAATTGAACGTACCGGTATTGATCGATAACGACGCCAAAATGATTACTCTGGGAGAGTGGAAATTTGGCGCCGGCAAGGGCGTTGATAATTTGTTGTGCATGACCTTGGGAACGGGAGTGGGCAGCGGCCTTATCTTAAATGGACAATTGTATCGGGGTGTCTCTAACACAGCCGGGGAATTCGGCCACGTTCCTTTGAATGAAAAGGGACCGCGGTGCAATTGCGGTGGTATTGCGTGTTTTGAAGGTTATGTCGGCAATGAGCGGCTTGTCCATAGAGCGCGAACGATTTTTAAAAAAGATGTGCGTACCGTGCAGGACCTCGGGCGTCTGGCCAAGGGCCATGACCAGGAGGCTTTGCGTTTTTGGGAAGAGACGGGAAAAAAGATTGCGCAGGGACTGATCACGATCATCAATCTTCTCAATCTGGAAAGGATCGTGATCGGCGGAGGCGTTGCCAATAACCTGCCGCATATGATCCGGACGATCCAAAGGACCATTTCCGCCCGGGCGCTCAAGGTGCCGGCGGCGCGGGTGGAGATTGTAAGAGCCAGGCTGGGTGATGATGCCGGAATTTTAGGAACCTACGTCTTAGTCAACGATGACAAAACCATCCGCTAGAAAACCAATTTTTGCGAAGGACGTAAGACGTAGGACGTTCCTCTCGCTGTTTCTGATTCTTTTGTTGAGCTTTTTGTCCCCAACGCTTTCTTGGGCCGTTGATTTTCCCTCCCATCAAGAAGCCGTCAACCAAGAAACCAATCAAAAAACCAAGGAAGAAGCCAAGGAAGAAATTTTTGACACCAAAGAAAATCCTAAAGAAGACGAGAACTCTCCCATCGAGCTTACTGGGGACAGCGTGGAGTTCGAGCGGGTGGGAAATAAACTGACCGCCAAAGGAAACGTCGTGATCATCAAAGGTAACAGCAAGCTCACCTGCGACAAGGTTGAATTTTTCAAGGATTCTCAAGAGGCGAAGGGCTGGGGACACGTGATTTTGGTATCTCCCCAAGGAACGATCTATAGCGAGAGCTTGATTTATAATTTCGGAACTATGACGGGTGAATTCACGCAAGCCCATTTCTACGCCGATCCCTTTTACGGAGCGGCAAAGACCATGTCCAAGGTCGGTCCCAATCATCTCGTGCTTAACAAAGGGTATTTGACCACAAGCGATTTTGAGAAGCCGGAATACCGCATGACTTCTAGAAAACTTGATGTTTATCCCGGGGAGAAGGTCGTGGCGCGCAATATCCGCATGGTCTTAGGAAAGGTTCCGGTCATGTATCTGCCGCGTTATACCCAAAGGCTCGACGGGAAACCGCGCTTTACGTACACGCCGGGTTACAACAAGGACTGGGGGGCCTTCCTTTTGACCGCTCTGCGTTTTGAATTGAGCGAGAATGTCAAAGGCATGCTGCATCTGGATCTGCGACAGAAAAGAGGTAATGCCCAAGGGCTGGATCTCAATTACAAGACCGCTAAATTCGGCAGCGGCATCTGGCGTATGTATTACATGGATGAACGTTTAAAACCCGATGGCCCGTTGTTGCAGAAGTACCAAAAAAAGAGCGGTAATAAATTCCCCGTCAGCTATAAAGAACGCTACAAATCGGAATGGCGGCACAAATGGGACATCGATGCCAAAACGCAGGCCGTTTGGCAATACTACATCTTAAAGGACGCCGATCTTTTAAAGGATTATTTCCGAAACGAATACAACAAGGAATCCAATCCACCGTCATTTTTTCTCTTGAGCCGAAATTTTCCCCATGGGTCGCTCAGTCTGCGGACAGACGTCCGGGTCAATCGTTTTACGAGCGGGGTGGTCGAACGCCGGCCGGAGATCCAGTATAATATCAGCAACCAGAAAATCGGCGATACGAATTTTTATTTTAAGACCACCAACACGTATTCCAATTTGACTAAAAAGACTTTCTACCCAAATAAAATTAACCTGGAAACCCAGCGGGTGGATACCGACAATCAGCTTTCTTATCCCTTTAAAGTGGCCTTCGTGGAGTTTAAGCCCTATGTGGGAGGCCGGCAGACCTACTACACCCATACCCATGACCGTTCCAGGTATCACGTCATCCGGGGACTTTTTAATACGGGAGCCACGATCAGCACGAAATTCTTTAGGGTCTTCGACGTCAAGAAAAAATTTTGGGGCGTTGCCATTGAGCGCCTGCGCCACGTCATCACGCCTACGGTCGCTTACAATTACAGCCCTAATCCCACGATTCCACCTTCAAAGCTTGATCAGTTTGACGGGCTAGACGGCCTCATCCGGGATCATACGATCACCTTTGGTGTGGAAAATAAACTGCAGACCAAAAGAGAGGGGAAAAGTGTCGACTTGGCGAGGGCCATTATAACGTCTCCTTTCCGGCTCAAAGAGTATCCAACGGGAAAGGGAAGCTTTGATCATGTGATTTCCAAAATAGAGCTCAAGCCCGTTGATTGGTTAAAATTTTCTTTAGATGCGGATTATGATACGACCTTGGATCACTTGAGCACGATCAATTTTGACCTTTACATCAACACTCCCGAAGATAAATGGTATTTATTTTTAGGCAAGCGCCTGAACCGCAACGTCGACGATCAACTGACGACGGAGTTCGGCTGTCGCTTGAACCGTAAGTGGAAATTCAGGGTGTATGAACGTTTCGATACCGAGAATTCGTTGCAGAAAGAACAAGGGTTTACGGTGACCAGGGATCTGCACTCCTGGGAATCGGATATTATTTTTAACGAGAAGCGAGGGGAAGGCAGCGAGATTCTTCTCGTCTTCAAGATCAAGGCCTTCCCGGAGAGTACGATCGATATAGGAACAAGTTTCAATCGACGAAAAACCGGCTCACAGAGTTCAACGGGGTTTTAATTCCGCAGTTCTTAGGAGATCTCAGTCTTATGAATATTTCGATTGTGGGGGCGGGATACGTCGGGCTGGTGACGGGTGCATGTTTGGCGGAAATCGGTCATCACGTGATCTGCGTCGACAATGACGCCCAAAAGATTCAACTTCTTAAAAAAGGCAAGGTTCCGATCTTTGAGCCGGGCTTAGAGCCTTTGCTGCACAAGTTGACGCGCTCCCAACGCCTCATGTTCACCGCCTCCATCAAAGACGCGACCCAAAAATCCACGGTCATCTTTATCGCCGTTGGCACGCCTTCCAAAAAAAACGGCGAGGCGGACTTGACTTATGTCGAGAACGTGGCGCGCGAGATCGCCGTCAACATGGATTCCTATAAGCTCATCGTCGAGAAATCGACTGTCCCCACCGCGACCGGTCAGAGGATTGAGCGGACGATTCGTCTTAATCTCCCCAAGAAATTCCGGCGCGGTTCCAAGGCCGGATTCGATTTTGATGTCGCTTCCAATCCGGAATTCTTAAGAGAAGGTTCGGCGGTCAATGATTTTATGAATCCCGACCGTATCGTGATCGGGGTTGAATCCAAAAAAGCCCAGGAACTCTTGCGCGAAATTTATAAACCCCTCAAGGCGCCGATGGTTGTGACCAACATCAATTCCGCGGAACTCATCAAGCACGCCTCGAATTCATTCTTGGCGACGAAGATTTCTTTCATCAACGCCGTTTCGCAGATCTGCGCCCGCGTAGGGGCCGATGTCCTTAAGGTGGCCGAGGGGATGGGGCTGGACAAACGCATCGGCCGTGAGTTTCTAAACGCCGGCATCGGTTATGGCGGCAGTTGTTTTCCTAAAGACGTCGATGCCTTTATTCGCTTGAGCGAAAAATGCGGTTATGATTTTGAGTTCTTGAAGGCCGTGCGCGCCCTCAACGAAGAGCAGAAGGCTTATTTCCTGCACATCATCGAAGACAAACTCTGGATCATCAAGAATAAAACTATCGGTGTTTTGGGGCTGGCATTTAAACCCGATACCGACGATATGCGCAATGCTCCTTCCGTTGAGCTTATCCGTGCTTTGCAGCGCGAGGGCGCGCGGATCAAGGCCTATGACCCCCAAGCCATGACCAAAGCCAAGGCGGAGCTCAAGGGCGTTCAGTTTTGTAAGGATGCCGCCACGGCCGCACAAGACTGCGACTGTCTTTTGATCCTTACCGAGTGGAAGGAATTTAAACAGCTTAATTTTAAGAAGATCAAGGGATTGATGCGTCAGGCGATTATCTTTGACGGGCGAAACATTCTTGATAAGACAGCCGTGGAAAGTTTGGGTTTTGAATATTTCGGCATCGGGCGAGGAAAAATTTGATGCCGCAAAGTCTTAAAGAAAGGCTCAATACCAAGAAAGCGAGGATCGCGGTCATCGGGCTTGGGTACGTGGGGCTTCCGCTGGCGATTAATTTCGCTAAAAAAGGATTTCGGGTCTTCGGTCTCGACAAGGATCTGGACCGAGTCACCAGGCTCAAGAACAAACAGAGTTATATCTCAGATGTTTCTCCTTCAGACGTTCGTGACGTCGTGGGACGAGGTCTTTTTTTTCCCTCGAGAGAATTCGAGATCCTAAAAACCATGGATGCGATCATTATTTGCGTTCCCACGCCTTTAAAAAGCAAATACACGCCGGACATTTCCTACATGATGGAGGCGGTGAGGACGATTCGTCGGTACTTAAAGAAAGGGACGCTGGTGGTTCTTGAGTCCACGACTTATCCCGGCACGACGAGCGAACTCATCAAGCCGGAATTGGAAAAAAGCGGCCTTCAATGCGAGAAAGATTTTTATCTCTCGTTTTCTCCGGAGCGCATCGATCCCGGCAATAAGACCTACGACCTCACCCGTATCCCCAAAGTCGTCGGCGGGCTTTCAAAAAAGTCGGGCGAGCTCACCAAAATTCTTTATGAGAAGATCATCAAAAAAATTCATCTCGTCTCCTCGGCCGAGGCGGCCGAAATGACGAAACTTTTGGAAAACACCTTTCGTCTTATCAACATCGGTTGGGTGAACGAAGTGGCAATGATGTGCCGGAAGATGAATATCGATGTGTGGGAAGTGATTGAGGCTGCCAAGACCAAACCCTTTGGTTTTATGCCGTTTTATCCAGGGTTGGGCGTGGGGGGCCACTGCATTCCGGATGATCCACTGTATTTGTACTGGAAAGCCAAACATCACGGGTTTGGTTCCAAGTTCATCAAACATTCGGCGGATATCAATTCCGCCATGCCGCACTACGCCGTGGAGCGCTTAAAAGAAATATTGGCAAAAAAAAGAAAGAAGCTTTTAAACGCGCGGGTACTGATCGTCGGCGTCACCTACAAAAAGGACGTGAAGGACTTAAGAAAGAGCCCGTCTTTAAAACTCATGGAGCTTTTGAAAAATACAAAAGCCCGGGTGGATTATTTTGATCCCATCATTCCTTATCTTAAAATCTCCTCGATTGACACGAAATCGATTGCGCTTAACCAAAAAGCGCTTAAGCGTTACGATTGTGTCGTGATTGCGACCGACCACTCCCGCGTCGATTATCATCTGATTTACAAAAATGCCCGATGCATTTTCGATATTAAAAATATTTATCACGGCCGTTGTAATCCAAAGATCGTGAAGTTTTAGAATAGCGAAAGAATTTTTATATGGCGACCAAGAAGAATGTTCTGATCACCGGCGGCGCCGGGTTTTTAGGGAGTCATTTGTGCGACCGATTCCTTTACGAAGGGTACCGGGTGCTTTGCGTGGATAATCTCCTCACCGGAAACATCCGCAACATCCGGCACCTTTTGAAGGATCGCAATTTTGAATTCATCGATCATAATATTTCGAAGGAATTGCGCGTCGGCGGAGCTGTTCATTATGTCCTGCATTTTGCCTCGCCCGCGAGTCCGGTGGATTATTTGAACTTTCCTATCCCGACGCTTAAAGTCGGCTCCCTGGGAACGTATAATACCCTGGGGCTCGCGAAACTTAAAAAAGCTCGATATCTACTGGCTTCGACGTCGGAAGTCTACGGCGATCCTTTGGAACATCCGCAAAAAGAAAGTTATTGGGGCAACGTCAATACCATCGGGCCTCGCGGAGTATACGATGAAGCCAAACGTTTTGCCGAAGCGATCACGATGGCCTATCATCGGCATCACAGAATCGATACCACGATTGTCCGCATCTTCAATACCTATGGCCCGCGGATGCGCATCAAGGACGGGCGCGTGGTCCCGAATTTCATTGATCAGGCCTTGCACAATAAGCCGCTCACGGTTTTTGGCACGGGCAAGCAAACGCGGTCGTTTTGTTATTACACGGATCTTGTGGAGGGAATTGTGCGGCTGCTTTTTTCGAGTATTCCGGGACCGGTCAACATCGGCAATCCGGATGAATTTACCATTTTGGAATTTGCTAGGATGGTGATTCGTTTGACCGGCACCAAGAGCCGTATCGTTTATAAACCTTTGCCTACCGATGATCCCAAGCAGCGCCGGCCGGACATTACTCTGGCAAGAAAGGCCTTACAGTGGGATCCCAAAGTGCCTTTAGAGGAAGGTTTGAAGGAAACGTACGCTTGGTTTAAAGAGCAGTCGGGGGGCCAAAAAGGGCCGGGGCCCGGGAAATGGCCCCCCCCGCCCCCCCCGCAAAAAAGGTTTTTATAAAAAAAATAAATATTT
>CAYJRN010000006.1:16881-22397 GCA_964372915.1 uncultured Planctomycetales bacterium | reverse complement strand
CAATTGTGACTTTTGCGTTTGTTTTTACCCAAAGGTTCGTTTTTTTTACAGAGCGGGCGGGGCCAATTACGGGCGGGGCGTTTTTATTTCCCCCCCAGCGGCCCCGCCGGAAATAAGGGTTTGAATAAAAAAGAGAATTTGTTATACTACTGACTTCTCTATAAATAATGGAACAATTGTGGTAGTCAGTACTGCCAACGCCAACGAATCGCAAGAAAAGCGCATGTTCCATTAATAATGCGTTGGTCTGTAAAAACCTATGAGTCCAGGAAAAGTCGATTTGGTCCCTCCCGCAAAGCTCACCAAGAAGGATTTGATTGATTTTGAGAAGGAAATCGCCGATATTTTCGCGACCGGCGTGATTCGCGCTCCCGTGCATTTACGCGCCGGCAGGGAAGAGCAACTCATCAAGATTTTTCAGAACAATCATATTGGACCCGATGATTACGTCTTCGGTTATTGGGATTCTCACGAACTGGCGCTCTTGAAGGGGGTCCCGCGCGAGACCCTCAAACAAGCGATTATGGAAGGCAAAAGCATTTCTTTGTGCTTTCCTGAATATAAAGTGTTGTGTTCTGGGATAGCGGGAAGTCTTATGGGCACGGCGACCGGTGTGGCTTGGGCCCTCAAACATCAAGGCAATCCAGGGAGCGTTTACATCTTTTGCGGCGATATGTCGGCCGAGACGGGTATTTTTCACGAGGCGCTCAAGTACGCGGTCAATTTCGACTTGCCGGTCAAATTTATTGTTTGCGACAACGGCTTGAGCGTGATGACCAATACCCGCGCCACGTGGGGCGCTCCGGACCCGTGGTTCAAGGGAACCAAGTTTGAAAAAAAGATCATCTATTTCAAATACGTGAACGGTTATCCGCATTCGGGATTGGGAAGGTTGATAAAGTTTTAAATGACGGCACAATTTATGGAATCCGCCAAAGGCGGATGAACATAAGCTGTAAGCCGGAATTTACCCCAAAGCTCCGACGGGTAGGAGGGGCGCGGGGTTAAGCCTATGAAATATTTCGACGAAATCAAACGCACGATGGAATGGGTGGCCCAGCAACCCCAAACGATTTTTTTAGGGCAGACGGTGGCGGGGCCGGGCACATTTATGTATTCCACGCTTAAAGATATCCCTAAGGAAAAGGCGCTGGAAATGCCGGTGAATGAGAGTTTTCAAATGCAATTCACCATCGGCTTGGCGCTGGCCGGGTACATTCCCATCTCGGTCTATCCGCGTCAGAACTTTTTGCTCTTGGCCACCGCTGATATGGTCAACATGCTCGACAAGATTCCGGCCATCAGTTCTCATCAGTGGGTTCCCAGGGTGATTATTCGAGTGGCCTCCGGGCCGGACGCGCCGGTGCACCCGGGGCATCAGCACGTTAGCAATTACGCGGAAGGCTTTCGCAAGATGTTCACGTGGGTGGATGTGGTTGAGCTTAATGAGCCCGGAGATGTTTTTCCGGCTTATGAAAAGGCCTTGACGCGCGCCGACAGCAAATCGACGCTCATTATCGAACACGGGAACTTTTATAATCAAAAGTAGGGGCCCCGCCTGCGGCGGGGCCCCTACTTTTACAAGGGCAGGCCCAGCGGTTTTTCGTATGGAAAAAGATTCGCGCATCTTGGTCGTCGGCCACGGCGATAGCATCGACAATTCCCTGTACGCATTCTTTGTCTCTCGCGGTTTTAAGAACGTTTTTTCTTCTGTCCATCATAGGCTCGATACTCTTAACCAGGCCAAGGTTCAGAATTTTTTTAAAAACAAGAGGCCCGACTATGTCTTCCTTTCCTCGGTGCGTTCCGGCGGCATCGCCGTCAACCAAAAGTGCGCGGCCGAATTCATTTATGAAAACCTTGAAAGCCAGAACAACATCATTCATAGCGCTTATAGGTCGGGGGTCAAGAAACTTTTGTACATTGGCGGTTCCTGCGTCTATCCCAAGAAATGTCCGCAGCCCATCAAGGAAGAATATCTTTTAGCCGGTCCCTTGGAATCGACGAGCGAACCTTATTCGATCGCCAAGATCGCCGGTGTCAAGCTCTGTCAAACGTACAAAGAGAAGTACGGCTTTAACGCGATTGTGGCCGTGCCCGCCACCATTTACGGCCCCGGTAGCGATGTCGATATCGAAACCGCGCACGTGATCGGCGCCTTGATCGGCAAATTTCAAAAAGCCAAAGCCGCGCGTTCAAAAGAGGTCGTGGTCTGGGGTTCAGGTAAGCCCCGCCGGGAATTCCTGTTCGTGGATGATTTTGTGGCGGCGAGTCTGTTGCTCATGGATCGTTACAATGAGAAAGACATGATCAATGTGGGCTGCGGGTATGACATTTCCGTTCGGAAGCTGGCGGAAATGATCAAAGAGATTTCCCGTTTCGACGGCAAGATTGTTTTTGACCGCGCGCGGCCCGATGGGACCATGAAAAAGTTGATGGATAACCGCCGCCTCACGGCGTTGGGTTGGAGCGCGCAGGTGCGGCTTAAGGAGGGAATCAAACAAACTTTCGAGTGGTTTTGTAAAAAGAGGAAGGATGGAGTAAGGAGATGAAAATTCTCGTGACCGGCGCGGCCGGCTATATTGGTTCTGTCTTGGTTCCGACGCTGTTAAAGGAAAAACACCAGGTCGCGGCGCTCGACAATTTTATGTACAATCAGACTTCGCTTCTGGACTGCTGTCACGATGAAAATCTGACGGTCATCCGCGGTGATACGCGTGATGAGAGTCTTATGAAGAAACTCCTCAAAAGTGCCGATGCGATTTTTCCTCTGGCCTGTTTGACCGGGGCGCCGTTGTGCGCCAAGGACCCGGTGGGCGCCCAGACGACTCTTTTAGGTGCCGTCCAGATGATTCTTAAAATCCGCAGTAAATCCCAGATGATTATTTTTCCCACGACCAATAGCGGCTATGGCATCGGCCAAAAGGGAAAATTCTGTACCGAGGAGACACCTCTTCATCCGATTTCGCTGTACGGAAAACTCAAAGTGGAGGCGGAAAAAGCCATTCTGGATGCCGGTAACGGCATTAGCTTGCGCTTGGCAACCGCTTTCGGCGTGAGTCCCCGGATGCGGCTGGACCTTTTGGTCAATGACTTTACCTATCGCGCGGTCTACGACCGGTTTGTGATTTTGTTTGAGGCCCATTTCAAACGCAATTACATTCACGTGCGGGATATTGCCAAGGCCTTTGTCCATTCTTTGAATCGTTTTGACAAGCTGAAGAACCAACCTTATAATGTGGGTCTGAGTGACGCAAACCTTAGCAAGTTCGAGCTTTGCGAGGAAATCAAGAAACAGATCCCCGCGTTTTATTTTGTGGAAAGCCCGATCGGCGAGGATCCGGATCAACGCGATTACATTGTCAGCAACGAAAAGATCGAAAAAACCGGCTTTAAACCCGATGGGTCTTTGTCCCAAGGAATTCAGGAGCTGGTGAAAGGTTACCAGATCATTAAAAGGAATCAGTTCGCAAACATTTAGGGTTACAAAAATTCTCCCATGAACCAACTCGACATCCTCTTTATCCATCCCAACGCCGCCCACAAGATTTATCAAGACCTTAGTAAAGATTTTTCGGCCATTGAGCCGCCTATTTGGGCGGGGATGTTGTGTTCCCACTGCTTGAAAAAAGGGTACGCCGCGGAAATTCTTGACTGCGAGGCCTTAAGACTCGACGAGAGGAGCGCCGCAGAGCAGATCAAGGAATACAATCCCAAGGTCGCTTGCTTTGTGGTCTACGGACAACAGCCCAGCGCGAGCTCGCAGAACATGGAAGGCGCGGTGTCGCTGGCTGATGAACTTAAAAAACTAGCCCCCGGTATTAAGATTTTATTTGTCGGCGGCCACATCGCGGCGCTTTCCCGCGAGGTCCTTGAAAGGCATTCCTCCATCGACATGGTCTGTCAAAATGAAGGCGTCTACACGATTTCGAATCTTCTCAAAACGAATTTGAAGGACAACTTAAGTGAAGTGAAGGGCTTGGGCTACCGACAGAACGGTCACATCGCTCTCAATCCGCCTTCCCCCATCGTTGAAAAAGCGCGCCTCTCCGAGGAATTGCCCGGCATTTGCTGGGATAAGTTGCCGATGGACAAATATCGCACCGCGCTCTGGCACGCCTTGCCCAACAACGCTCTCAAGCAGCCCTTCGCGGCGCTCTACACGAGCTTGGGATGTCCGATGAAATGTTCTTTCTGCATGATCAACATCATCAACCGTCAGGAAAACGAATATTCCGACGGCAGCGCCGTCTTCCGTTATTGGGATCCGGAATTCATCATCAAGGAATTCGATACCTTTGCCAAGCAAGGCATCAAAAACATAAAGATCGCCGATGAGCTTTTCGTCCTTAACGCCAATCATTTTATGAAGCTCTGCCAGCTTATCATCGACCGCCAATATGATTTCAATATTTGGTGTTACTCTCGCGTGGACACCGTCAAGGAGCCTTACTTGGAGACCTTGAAGAAAGCGGGTGTTAATTATCTGGCCTTGGGCATTGAAAGCGGGAACACGAAGGTCCGAAAGGACGTGATCAAAGGACGCTTTGAAGATGTCGACATCCGGGATGTGGTCAAGAAAATCCGCAGCCATGGCATCAACGTCGCGGCCAATTACATCTTTGGTCTTCCCGAAGACAATTATGAAACGATGCAAAGCACTCTCGATTTGGCCCTCGAGATGAATACCGAGATGGCGAATTTTTATTCGGCGATGGCCTATCCGGGAAGTCCGTTGTATGGGATCGCGAAAAAAGCGGGATGGAAACTTCCCGAAAACTATGTCGGTTTTTCTCAGCATTCGTACCACACCCAGCCTTTGCCGACCAAATACTTGAGCGCCGAGCAGGTTCTCGCCTTCCGTGATGAGGCCTGGATGAAATATCACACCAACCCCAAATTTTTGCAGCTTTTAAAACACAAGTTCGGCCAGGTTGCCGTTGAGCAGACGGTCAAATCCACCCAGATTAAATTAAAACGCAAAATCCTCGAGGCGGCGGCCGTTCGATGATCATCTCCCGCACTCCTTTCAGAGTTTCCTTTTTCGGCGGCGGCACCGATTACCCCAAATGGTTTAGAGAGCATAAAGGGGCGGTCCTGGCGACCACCATCGACAAATATTGCTACATCACCTGCCGCCGCTTACCTCCGTTTTTTGAACACAAGTCCCGCATCATTTACTCCAAGATGGAACATGTGAAGTCCTCCATCAATGAGATTGATCACCCCGCGGTTCGGGAATGCCTGCGATTTTTGAAAGTCCATGAAGGCGTTGAGATCCACCACGACGGAGATCTGCCGGCGCGCACGGGGCTGGGCTCAAGCTCTTCATTTACGGTGGGACTCCTTAACAATCTTTACGCCCTTAAAGGCGTCATGGTTTCCAAAGAGCGCCTGGCGCGCGAGGCTATTTATGTCGAGCAAGAGATGTGCAAGGAAAACGTGGGCTGTCAGGACCAGACGTTGGCCGCCTTTGGCGGCTTTAATTATATTGAGTTTGGCGGCAGCGACCATCT
>CAYJRN010000006.1:0-16781 GCA_964372915.1 uncultured Planctomycetales bacterium | reverse complement strand
GACATTTATTCGGCGGCCCGCGGCGCCGGCGCCATCGGCGGAAAATTGTTGGGCGCCGGGGGCGGTGGGTTCGTTCTCATCTTCGCCAAGCCCGAAAAACAGAACGCCATCCGCGGGAAACTCAAGAAACTTCTTGAAATTCCATTCCGGTTCGAGGAATTAGGCAGCCAGATTATTTTCTATCAGCCCAATAGCGGAAAAGTCAGCTAGGTAAGTCACGTGAAAGACCTTCGTTCGATTGATGCGGTGATTCTTTGTGGCGGATTGGGAACGCGTCTTAAGTCCGAAATGGGAGAGACCCCGAAGGTAATGGCACCCATCGAAGGACAGCCGTTCCTTGATTTTCTCATCCGGCATCTCGGGGATTCCGGCTTTAAGCGCGTCGTTCTTTGCACGGGCTATAAGTCTCAATTCATCGAGAAGTATTTCAAAGCAAATCCGCAAAACCTTACGATAAAATTTTCTCGTGAAACAGAACCTCTGGGGACCGGCGGGGCGCTTAAAAATGCCGGCGGTGTTATCAAAAGCGATCCGTTCATTGTCTTGAACGGTGATTCGATGTGCCCGCTCAATTTTCAAAATTTTTTGGAATTTCATGAAGCTAAAAAGGCGCTTGCTTCCATTGTAGTCAGTAAGTTCAGAGACCAAAGGGATTTTGGTTCAATGGGGCTCGATTCTACGGGACGCATCAACGCCTTCAAAGAAAAGATAAAAAATAAAGAGGCGTCTGGAGGCGAGCAGGCAAACGTGAATGCCGGCGTCTATTGTTTTAACCGCGAGATTTTTAAGAAAATGCCCCCGGATAAAAAATTTTCGTTGGAAAAAGATTTTTTTCCGACACTGACGAAAGAATCATTCTTTGGATTCATGGTTGAGGAAAGTTTTTTGGACATTGGGACCCCCGAACGGTATCACGCCGCTTTGAAAGCTTTAAAGAAAGGATAGATGATCGTGGCGAAAGAGACAGCTATGGTAGATAAAGTGAAGATGAAAGTTCCTTTCGGCACGGTTTCCATTACCGAGCAAGCCCGCAAGCTCATCGACAAAGCCCTCGATAAGAAGATGGTCACCAACGGCAAGTACGTTAGAGAATTCGAAGAGAGATTCGCAGCTCTTTTTGGCGTTAAGTATGCGGTGGCGGTCAGTAGCGGCACCGACGCGGACGCGCTTTCGTGCGCGGTTCTGTATGATTTTGGCGCGCAGCGCGGCGATGAGATCATCATTCCGGCGTTCACGTTTGTGGCAACGGCGAACGCGGTTTTGCAGGCCGGTTTTAAACCCGTGTTTGTCGATGTGAAACGCGAAACCCTTAATATCGATCCCGACCAAATCGAAAAAGTCATTACGAAAAAAACGCGGGCCCTCATGCCGGTGCATTTGATGGGCAAGCCCGCCCAGATGGACAAGATTGAAAGAATCGCCAAGCAACACAACTTGCGCATCATCGAAGACGCGGCGGAAGCGCACGGCGCGCGATATCAAGACAAGTTGGTCGGTACCATGGGCGATCTGGCGGCCTTTAGTCTTTACGCCGCGCACATCGTGACAACGATCGAAGGCGGCATCGTCATCACCAATAACGGAAAAATTTATGAGGCGCTCAAGTCCTTGCGCAATCACGGCATGACGGGTAAGTTTACCTACAGCCGTGTGGGCTTTTCCGCCAAGATGAATGAGCTCGAAGCGGCGGTGGGTTTAGGCGCGCTCAAAATTTTTAAGAAAATCCTGGATACGCGACGTCGGAATATGCTGTATCTCATCAAGGCTTTTGAGCGCTTCGAGGAATATTTTCTTTCCTTTAAAGAAGAACCGCACGAAAAGCTCGGGCCTCACGCGTTTCCCATCACCTTAAAAGAGAATGTCGGATTCACCAAAGACGAGTTCGCCGGCTTCTTACTTCAAAAAGGTGTCGATTCGCGCAATCTCTTTTATTCCATCCCGACCCAATGTCCCAGTTACGCGTTCCTGGGGCACAGGCTGGGGGACTTCCCGAATTCCGAATATCTTTCCAACAACGGCATCCACATTGGCGTGCACCAGGATTTGGAAATTTCTCAATGCCAGTACGTCGTCAAAGTAATTGGAGAGTTCTTAAAAGGAAAGGGTTTTAAATGACAAATGAACAAATTTCAAATGGCAAACAATTTTAAGAGCATTCCTAATGAAAGTTGCGATTAATTGTCGCTCATTTCTCACCAAACAATACACCGGCATCGGTCGCTATGCTTATCATCTTGTCAAATCTTTAAGCGAGATCGATTCCCGGAACGAATATTATCTTTACGCCCCCAAAAATCTTTTTGACACCAAACGCGAGGTTCCGCGGTTCAACGCCCCCAATTTTTTCGTTAAGGTTGATGTCTTTAATGCCGGCGTGGAAAAGGCCGTTGGGAAAATAGATATTTACCACGCGCCGAGTCCGGAAGACTTGAATGTTAAGAACGCGAAGATCGTTGTGACCGTGCATGATTTGGTGCACAAGGCGTTTCCAGAAGGGCACACGCGCGACACCATTCGAACGGCGGAAGCGCAACTCAAAGACATCGTTAAAAAAGCGGAACGGATCATTTGCTGCTCGCAGAATACGATCAATGATCTTAAGCGTTTTAGCCGCGTCAATCCCTCCAAGGTGAGGCTCGTTTATCAGGGCGTTGACCAGGACGATTTTTATAAACTCGGGGAGGGCGAGCGTAAATTGGCGCGGCGCATCTTGAAAGACAAGGGCCTGGAGGAGCCGTTTTTGCTCTTTGTGGGCACGATTGAGCCGCGCAAAAATTTAAAGAACCTTCTTAAGGCTTATTATCTTTTGCGCGACAAAAAAACATTTACCGGTAAATTCGTGGTGGTCGGAATGCCAGGGTGGATGAATGAGGACTTGGGGACGCTCATCAAGGAATTGAAGATCGAGAATGACGTAAAATTTTTGGGATTTGTGACGATGCAGGAGTTGAGGTACTGCTATAATTTAGCCGAGGTGTTCGTGTTTCCGTCGTTTTACGAGGGGTTTGGTTTTCCGATTATTGAGGCGATGAGCTGCGGCGCGGCGGTTGTCACTTCCAATGTTTCCTCCTGCCCGGAAGTTGCCGGGGATGCCGCTCTTTTGATCGACCCGGCCCAGCCGGAAGCGATCGCAGAGGCGCTTGAGCGGATCTTGGAGAATGAGAATTTGTGTTTGCAACTCAAAGAACGAGCGCTTAAACGCGCGGGGCAGTTTTCCTTCGAGCGCACGGCGCGGGAAACGTTGAAAGTATATGAAGAATTAGCGAAGAGCGGTTAGTAAAAACTATCCGCTATCCGCTATCCGCTATACGCTAAAATACGAGTTTATCTATGAAAATCAGCGGCTTCACCATAGTACGCAACGCCTTCAAGTACAATTACCCCATCCTTGAATCCATCCGTTCGATTTTGCCTATCTGCGATGAGTTCATCGTCAACGTCGGCGATTCACAGGATGAGACCTTAAAGCTTATTCAAAGCTTGAATGACCCTAAAATTCGGATTATCCAAAACCCGTGGGACATGTCCCAGAAGAAGGAAGTGCTTTCCTATCAGACGAACCTCGCGCTTAAAGAATGCAAAGGCGATTGGGCGTTTTATCTGCAGTCCGATGAGGTCATTCATGAGGATGATCTGCCGCGACTTCTTGGAATCATGCGACGGTCTTTCTCTCAAGATATCGATGCCATACAACTGAGGTGGCTCCATTTTTACGGCAGCTATTTTCGTTATCGGGTCGATAGCGGCTGGTATCAAAAACAAGATCGGATCATTCGCAATAACAAAACGGTACAGTCGGTCGGCGATGCCTATTGTTTTGAGCGCCTTGATCAAAAACCCATCCGGCGCGTACGGAGCCGCTGTTTTGTGTATCATTATGGCTGGGTGCATCCGGCGCCCATGATGACTTCCAGGCGCGTGAACGCCGAAAGAATAGGATTCACGTCGCTCAGCCAAGCGGAGCGCGTGGAGGATTATTCCTATGGGAATTTGGGCCGTTTTCCTATCTATTTCGGCACGCATCCGAAGGTGATGAAAGGAAAAATTAAAGCCCATGAGTTGAGCCAGGAAGATTATGGCGCGATCCGCCGCAAATACTGGTGGAATCCTTTGAGGCTTTTTAAGATTCGTTATAAGACATGGAATCGGGTTAAAGAGAAGTTGTAATTGTCTGAAGCACTATTAAAAAGAGTGGAGTGGAAGTTGAATACCAAGTCAATGAAACGATCCGGTAATCTTTACGCCGTCATCTTGGCCGGCGGATCGGGAACAAGGTTTTGGCCGATGAGCCGCGACGTCCGGCCCAAGCAATTCCTGGAGATTGTGGGCCCGGGGAGTTTGTATCAACAGACCATTGAGCGAATCGGCTGTCAAGTTCCGGCCAAGAATATTCTGATCGTGACCAACGCCCGGTATAAGAATCTTGCGCGGTTGCAGGCGAAGAAGTTCAAGATCCCGACCGAGAATTTTCTTTTTGAGCCGCAAAGCAGGAATACGGCCGCCGCCATTGGCTGGGCGGCGAGGCGCGTTCACTCCATGAACCCCGAGGCGGTGATGGTCGTATTGCCATCCGATCATCGGATCGTCCAGCCGGACGAATTCCTGAAACATATCAATGAAGCGGTGGATCTCGCGCAAGGTGATTATCTTGTCGCCTTTGGGGTCGTTCCTACAAGACCGGAGACGGGCTATGGGTATTTGAAAATACGAAGGACGAAGGATGAAGGACGAAAGACGTATTGGAAAGTTGTAAAATTCGTTGAGAAACCACCACTGGAAGACACGAAAAAATATCTACAAGATGGGAATTACCTCTGGAACAGCGGCGTGTTCGTCTGGAAAGCCTCTGCCATCCTCGCGGGGATTAAAGAATTTTTGCCGCAGATTGATCAGGCGTTTAAAGAAGGGCACAGTCAGCCCCTCGTTCAGAAAGTCTGGAAGAAACTTCCCGCCATTTCTATCGACCAGGGTGTGCTTGAGCGTGCGCGCAACCTGATGGCCGTCAAAACCCACAACATCGGATGGTCGGATGTGGGGAGCTGGGAGGCGCTCTACAGCGTTTCCCCCAAGGACGCTCATCGCAATGTCCTGAACGGCGATGTGATCGACATCGAATGCGAGCGCGTCCTTGTTCAAGGGAACAAAAAGCTCGTCGTGGGGATCGGTCTTAAAGACCTGGTGATCGTGGATACGCCGGACGCGTTGCTTGTTTGCCGCACGAGCGATTCACAAAAGGTGCGGGACGTGATCGCGCAGTTGAAGAAAAAGAAACGGAAAGAAATCTAGTCAATGACGCCGGGCGTCCATTATGAAATTCAACAAAATCCTCATCATCAACATCTTCGGCGTCGGGGACGTGCTTTTCACCACGCCGATGATCCGGCAAATTAAAAACGCCTTCCATGATGTGGCCATCGGCTACGTTGCCAACGCTCGAACCGCGTCACTCCTGCGCAATCATCCTCTCATCAGCAAAGTCTTCATCTATGAGCGCGACGAATTTCATCAGATTTATAAGCGCTCCAAAATTCAATTCCTGGCGCGCCTGAGCACCTTTGTGAAGGAAATCAAAAGTGAAGGCTTCGATGCGGCCATTGACCTTTCCTTGAATAGTTCCGCGGATTTTCTCCTGATGCTTACCGGTATCAAGACGCGCATCGGGTATAATTACAAAAACCGGAGTCCATTTCTTACTCAAAAATTCAAGCTGAGCGGATACGAAGGCCGGCACGTGGTGGACTACTACAATGACCTTTTGAGCGCGTTGGGGATTGTTCCTCAACCGACGCCGATGGAGTTTCCTTTAACAGCGGCTGACCGCGCCTGGGCCATGGGTTTTCTTAAGACAAATGGATTGTCCGGTAAAAAGGTTGTGATTGGGATTGTTCCCGGCGGCGGGGCGAGTTGGGGCAAGGACGCTTTGTTCAAGCGCTGGGAGCCTCAAAATTACGTTAAATTAGCCGACAATTTGATTGAAAATTGCGGCGCGGACATTATACTGATGGGGGACGAAAAGGAGAGAGAGCTCTGTGA
Organism: uncultured Planctomycetales bacterium; assembly: GCA_964372915.1. Taxonomy (GTDB): domain Bacteria; phylum Omnitrophota; class Gorgyraeia; order Zapsychrales; family JAHFFX01; genus CAYJRN01. The sequence goes on along the minus strand of CAYJRN010000006.1, from coordinate 10,748 downwards.
GCGAGTGGCTCGTGAAATGCGCGGCCGCTCGTTTCAGTTATGCGGTAAGACCTCTCTCTCGCAGTTTGCAGCCGTTTCGGCCCAATTGAAACTGGTCGTTGTTAACGACGGCGGGCCCTTGCATATGGCGGTGGCCGCGGGGGCCAAGACCGTTTCGATCTTCGGCCCCGTCGACGAAAAGGTGTACGGGCCGTACGCGCCTTTGGAACGCGAGCAGCATCTGGTCGTAAGCAAAAATCTCGCCTGTCGTCCGTGTTACCGGCGGTTCCGGCGCTCAGAGTGCGAACACATCAGTTGTCTTCACACCATCAGCGTTCAGGATGTGTTGGTTAAGGTCGAAAGTTTATTGGAAATGTGATGATTTCGTTGTTGGTGGCTCGGTGTTTGTCGTTCGTTGAGATGCGGACACCGAAAACCGAATCCCGAAATCCGCGAGTCTCAAACGCATAACGAAAGGTCATTTCAGCGCCATGAACGTGCCATTCATTGATTTTAGCGGTCAGTACAAGACCATCAAAAAAGAAATTGATTCCGGGTTCAAGGGCGTTTTTAAACGGGGCGATTATATTTTGGGCCAGGATGAAAAAGAATTCGAGGCGGCATTTGCCGGCTATTGCGGCGTGCGCTTTGGGATCGGCGTCAATTCCGGAACCGACGCTTTATACCTGGCGCTTTCAGCCCTTGATGTCGGCCCCGGCGATGAAGTTATTTTACCGACCTTCACCTTTATCGCGACAGCCCTTTGCGTTTCTTACACCAATGCCAAAGTGGTGTTTGTCGATATCGAACCCGAGACGTACAATATCGACCCCCAAGCTCTTCAAAAGGTCATCACGCCTCGGACCAAAGTCATCATCCCGGTCCATCTCTACGGTCAGCCGTCCCATATGGCGGAAATCCAGCGAATCGCAAAACAACACGGCATCAAGGTCGTTGAAGACGCGGCCCAGGCCCACGGCTCCACGTATCATGGAAAAAAGATCGGCTCCATCGGGGATATTGCCTGCTTCAGCTTTTATCCGACGAAAAGTTTAGGAGCGGCCGGTGACGGCGGGATGGTCGTCACGAATGATCCTAAGATTCATGAAAAAGTTTTGATGCTCAGGGATTACGGCCGCGTCGGACGCTACGAACATAAAATCAAGGGCCATAATTCGCGTCTGGATACGCTCCAGGCCGTCGTGCTTCTGGCCAAACTCAAGAGATTGGACCAGTGGAACACAATGCGCGCCCAAAACGCCGCCACTTACAATCAGCTTTTAAAAGGCGTGATTGGGGTTAAGACGCCGACGGTAAAAAACGATCGCACGCATGTCTATCAAACCTACGCCGTGCGCGTCAAGAATCGTGATCAAGTTCTTGAGGGGCTCAAGAAAAAAGGCATCGGCGTTCTCATTCATTATCCGATTCCTTTGCACCTGCAGGAGGTTTATAAGGAACTGGGTCATAAGCCCGGAGATTTTCCCGTCGCTGAGGACGTGGCCAAAGAAATCCTTTCTTTGCCGATGTTTCCCCACATGAAGAAGGCGCAAATTCAGTATGTCTGCGATCATTTAAAAAGCGCATTGAACGGTAAATCATAGATGGAAAAAACTCTGGTATCCGTCGTTGTGATCACCAAAAACGAAGAGGCCAATATCAAGGATTGCTTGGGCAGCGTCTCGGGCTGGGCTGATGAGATCGTGGTGGTGGACGACGCCAGCAGCGACAAAACCGTCGAACTCGCTGAAGGGTTCGCCTCCAGTGTTTATCACCGACGGATGGATAACGAAGGCAAACACCGCAACTGGGCCTACGCGCAGGCCAGAAATGAGTGGGTTTTAAGTCTTGATGCCGATGAAATGGTCACACCCGAATTGCGCGAGGAAATTAGCGCTGCCATCAGAAGTGATCAATTCCACGCGTATTCGATTCCGCTAAAAAATTACATCGGCACGTACTGGGTGCGACATTCGGGCTGGTATCCGGCGGGGAAACTGCGTTTGTTCTTGAAGAGTCGTTTCAAGTACGAAGAGGTTGAAGTACATCCCAGGGTGTTTGTGGACGGAGAAACCGGACATCTGACCAAAGACATCATCCACAAAGGTTATCCGGATTTTGAACATTTTTTGGCGAGTTTGAATCGTCAGACCACCCTGGAAGCCCGCAAGTGGATAAGCACGGGCCGTCGGATGTCTTTGGGGCGCGCCGTGTGGCGCACCCTCGACCGCTTCCCGAGATCCTTCATCGGCAAAAAGGGTTACAAGGACGGATTTATCGGATTCATGGTCGCGTTTTTCGCCTCGCTCTACCAGATCATGAGTTACGCGAAGTATTGGGAGATGAGTCGGAATTTTAAAAAAGAATGAATCACAAGCCACGAATTTTATGAAAATTGTATTCTTGGACAGAGACGGTGTCATCAACAAATTTCCCGGTGACGGTCATTACGTTACCCAGGTGAAGGATTTTTATTTTATTCGGGGGTCGCTGGAGGCTATTCGTAAACTTACGACCGACGGGTATTCGCTTTTTGTTGTCTCCAATCAGGCGGGCGTAGGCAAGGGGGTCTACTCGCGGTTGAAGTTAGCTCAGATCACGCGCCATATCATGAAGTCTGTGAAGGCACACCAGGGCAATATCAGAAAATTTTATTACTGCACGCACCGCTCGGACGCCGGTTGTGACTGCCGCAAACCCGGGATCGGTTCGATCAAGAAAGCGCTGCAGTTGATGAAGAAACCTTTTAGAGCGGCGAACAAAACGTTTTTTGTGGGAGACACCAAGGGCGACATTCTCGCCGGTCACCACGCCGGATGCAGGACCATCTTCGTTCTTTCAGGTCGCGAGACCAGAAACAGTTTAAAGAAATGGGAAGTCCAGCCGGACTTTATTGCCAAAAACCTTCTTGAGGCCGCAAGAATCATACAGCATGAAAATTCTAATCATTCACGCCTCCGCCGGGGCCGGACACACCAAAGCCGCTGAAGCCCTTTATGGCGGCATCAAGGGCCATGCAGGTGTGGACGTCGTTATCATCGATGCCCTCGATTATACCAATCCTTTTAACAAATTCCTTTATCAGAAAACGTATTCGTTATTAGTCACTAGAGTTCCTTTGCTGTGGGGATGGTTTTTTAGCCTCACGGATTTGCCGGCGCTGCGCCCAACGGTACGTCTCCTGCGTCGATTTTTCAACGGATTGGTTTGCGGGTCGCTCGTCAATTTCCTCAAAAAAGAGCAATTCGATTTTATCCTTTCCACCCACTTTCTTTCCAATGAAGTTACAGCTTACTTAAAAAGGCGCGGGGACATCAAAGCCAAGGTCATTGCTGTTATTACGGATTTTGACGTGCATAGCATCTGGTTACGGGAAGGCATTGACGTGTACGCGGTTGCTTGTGATACCACGAAAGAAAAACTCGTAAAGTTGGGGGTCAAAGAAGAGAAAATCGCCGTCACCGGGATCCCGGTGCATGCAAAATTCCTGCAGATCGAAGACAAGGTCGTCCTTAAAGAAAAGCTCGGTGTGAAACCGGGAGTCTTTACGGTTCTTCTGGCCACCGGTTCTTTTGGGATGGGGCCGATCGCGGAGTTGGTCGCGGATCTTTCGGAATGCCAGGTTCTCGTCGTCTGCGGCCACAACACACGGTTGTATAATATTCTTCAAGACAAGGCGATGCCAGGTGTCAAAGTCTTTGGCCTGGTGGATAATATGCAGGAACTTATGTCGGTCGCGGACGTGATGATCACCAAGCCCGGGGGGCTGTCCATCGCCGAAGCGCTCGTCAAGGATTTACCCCTGATTTTTTTTAGCGCCATTCCGGGGCAGGAAACGAATAATGTGAATGTCCTGCAAAAGTATGGCATAGGAATTAATGGTCAGAACATAGCCCAGATCGTCGTTGAATTAAGACGTTTAAGCACTTCCTATGATGAATTCAGAGCGGTCCGTAAGAATATCGCGCGTCTGGCCAAACCTCAGGCCGTGGAATTAATCAAAACCCTCATCAGATGAATCCGCAGATCGCACAAGTCGTCGTCGGCTTGCCGGTGGAAGGCCCGTTTGATTATTTGATTCCCAAAAGCCTGGCAAACACAGTGGGCGTAGGGATGAGGGTGCGCGTCTCGTTTGGGCCGCGAGAGCTCACCGGATTTTGTGTTGGTATGACGAATAAAAGCAAGTTCAAGCGTTTAAAATCGATCGAGGCGGTGTTAGACAACGCGCCGGTTGTCGATGAGAAGCTTTTGAGCCTTTGTCGACGGTTTTCAGAGTTTTTTGGTTGTTCGTTGGGCGAGGCCATTGAGACGATTTTGCCGGAAAGCTTACGCAGAGGAAAACCTCTTGAGTTGGCTTCCGTCGCCGGAAAAATTTCTCAAGGAGTCGCCGGTCAAGGAATTCTCGGCGAAGCGATTCTTCTTCATGCCCCGGCCCGCTTGAAAGGATTGGCATGGATTTTTAAGAGAATCAAGGAAGGGATTGGGCGGGGCCAAGGGGTCATTTATCTTGTTCCGGAAGTGGCCTTGATCGATGAGGTTTTAGGGGAACTTAAAAACATAACGGACAAAGTGACGGTGTTGGATAAACGGTTGTCGGCGAAAGAAGAACTGAGCAACTGGCAAGAGGTGAAGGAGGGCCGCGCCTTGATTACTGTGGGAACGCGTTCGGCGGTGTTTGCCCCTATTGTGAATCTGGGGCTCATCGTCCTCGCGCAGGAAGAGAACAGCGCCTACAAACAAGAGCAGTCGCCGTTTTATCACGCCCGCGATATCGCGCTTTTGCGTCGGCGCATTGAGTCTTGCGCAGTCGTTCTTTCTTCAGTCGCCCCGTCGGCGGAAAGTTGGGCGCTCGCCCAAAAGAAAAAAATGCAGCTGATTTCATTCGAGGAAAAACCTAAAAGCCAATGGCAGACTATCGATCTTAACAATTACAATCCCCGTAAGTCCTCAATCCTTTCGGTACCCTTAAGAGGCTCCTTACAAAAAGTTTTGGATTCCGGCGGTAAAATAATGCTTTGGATGAACCGCAAAGGCTTTAGCTCGCGCACGCGCTGCAATCAGTGTGGATTTGCCTTGCAGTGCGACCGCTGCGATGTTCATCTCACGTATTTTTATTCCAAAAAGAAACTCATCTGCCGGCGCTGCGGCAAGAAAAGCGCGTTGCCCGCGGTGTGTCCTCAATGTCACGGTTCGTATTTACGCTCGGGCGGCACGGGGGTAGAAAAATTGGAAAGCGAGCTGAGCCGTATTTATCCGCAGGCGCGCGTGGAGCATTTTGATAAGGAAAGTCCGATAGTCCCTAAAGATTTCAATGTGCTCATCGCCACTCAGGCCGTTATGAAATCCGTGGAGCATTTGAACTTGAACGTCATCGGCGTTGTGCAGATGGATTCCGAACTCAATCGCCTGGATTTTCGTTCAAGCCAGCGGGCGTTTTCGCTCCTTGTTCATCTGCGCCTGTCGGCTAAGGAAAAGTTGATTGCGCAAACGCGGCTTTCCGATCATTACTGTTTAAAAAATGCCAGTAAACTCAATTTCAAGCGGTTCTATCAAGAGGAATTGGGTTTTAGGAAAGAGCTGGGATTTCCGCCGTACGTGAGCATGATTTCTCTTGGCGTGCGATCCCTGAAGGAGCAAGAGGCGTTTGAAGTCGCCAATGATATTTTTACCGCGTTGACGGCCCAAAAAGTCAAAGGCATGGAGCTGATGGATCCACATCCCGATATCATCCCTAAGCTGCGCGATAAGTACCGTTTCACCGTGATCGTCAAAGGTAAAAAGATAAAACCCATGCTCCTGTCTATCAAAAAAGTTTTGCGGGAGGTTGCCAAAAAAAAGAATGTGATCGTGACGATGAATCCTGATTATTCCCCGGAGGTTTTTCTCTCATGAAAATCGTTTTCTTCGGCAGCGATGACCCTTCGACTGTGCTCAGGGTCATCGTCTGCGAGAGTTCAGTATGAAAATCATCTTTTTCGGTAGCGATGATTTTGCCCTCGTAAATCTAGAGAGGCTTCTTAAGTCCGGCCATGAGGTCGTGGCTTGCGTGACTCAGCCCGATCGCCCGAGGGGCCGAGGTCTGAATGTGGTTGCTTCTCCCATAAAGGAGCGCGCCTTGGAACATAAGATCGTCTGCTTTCAGCCGGAGGATCTTAAAGATAACATTTTTCTTTTGCAGGTCAAAAGTTTCAAGGCGGACCTTTTTGTCGTTGTGGCCTATGGAAAAATCCTTCCGCAGGAGGTTTTGGCGCTTCCTTATTTATGCGCCATGAATGTGCACGGCTCGCTGCTTCCAAAGTATCGGGGGGCGGCGCCGATCCATTGGGCCGTTATTCATGGCGATGAAGAGACCGGCGTTTCGATTATAAAAATGAACGCGGCGCTGGATGCGGGCGATATTTTTGCCCAGGCCAAGATCAAGATTGAAAAGAACGACACCTCGGCGACGTTGCGCCAAAAAATGGCTGTCTTGGGCGCGGATTTACTAGTCAATACAATTAATACCTTGGAAAAAAATACTTACACCTTGATGGCGCAAGACCGTTCGAAGGTGACGCTCGCGCCCAAACTCACCAAGGAATTGGGGCATATCGATTGGACCAACAGTGCGACGGCGATTCATAATTTGGCACGAGGCTTGTTGCCCTGGCCGGGCGCGTATACATTTTTTGAAGGCAAGCAGTTGAAGATTTTGGAAACGGAAGTTCTAGTGGAGACGCCGGGCGGCCCCGACGCTTCGGTCGGGGCCGCCCAAGCCCCCGGCAGCATCACGGAAATCCGTCCGGAGGGCATCGTCGTTGCCGCAAAGGGCGGCAAGCTCCTTGTCAAGAAAGTCCATCCGGAAAGCTCCAAAGAAATGGACGCCAAGAGTTTTACGCTCGGATACAAACTGATGCCAGGATACGTGTTGGGAAGATAAAAGTCAGTAAGAAGAGGGGAATAATTTTCTTGCAGAAAAAATCGATAGTGTTTATACTAATCGCTCTCAAATGCTTTTTTAATCAGATTTTAATGGTGGCCCCACGCCACTCCTTTTCGTCGTGGCTTTGGGGTAAATTCGCACTTATAAGTTACGTCGTCCCGCAAATGTGGGACTCCGTAACTTATGTGCTCATTTAGGAGGATCACATGGCAGTAAAAGTCGGCATCAATGGTTTCGGAAGAATCGGCAGGCTGGTATTTCGCGCTGCCATCGGCCGCAAAGATATTGAGGTCGTGGGAATCAACGATATTGTGGATTTGGATTACATGGCCTATATGCTTCGGTACGATTCCACCCACGGCCCTTTTAAGGGCACGGTGGAAACCAAGGACGGGCATCTGGTCGTCAACGGCAAGAAGATTCGCGTGACGGCGGAAAAAGATCCGGCCAATTTAAAATGGAGCGAGATCGGCGCCGAATACGTCGTGGAATCCACGGGTTTGTTCACGACCATTGAAAAGGCCCAGGGGCATTTAAAAGCGGGAGCCAGGAAGGTCATCATTTCCGCTCCGTCGGCGGATGCCCCGATGTTTGTGATCGGTGTTAACCACAAGGCTTACAAGAAAGACATGAATATCGTTTCCAATGCGTCGTGTACGACGAATTGCTTGGCGCCGGTCGCGAAAGTTTTAAACGACCAGTGGGGCATTGTTGAAGGTTTGATGACGACCTGTCACGCGGTGACCGCAACCCAAAAGACCGTTGACGGTCCTTCGATGAAGGACTGGAGAGGCGGACGCGGCGCTTATCAGAATATTATTCCATCCTCGACGGGAGCGGCCAAGGCCGTGGGCAAGGTCATTCCCGAACTTAACGGGAAATTGACCGGCATGGCGTTTCGCGTACCGGTGGCGGATGTGTCCGTTGTTGATTTGACCTGCCGTCTGGCAAAACCGGCCAAGTGGGATGAAATCAAGAAAGCGATGAAAGAGGCCTCGGAAGGAGAGCTCAAAGGAATTTTGGGTTACACCGAAGATCAGGTCGTATCGTCCGACTTTATCGGCGATGCGCGTACCTCGATTTTTGATGCCGACGCCGGCATCGCCTTAAACGACACATTTGTGAAAGTGGTTTCTTGGTATGACAACGAGTGGGGCTACTCTAATAAGACGGTGGATTTGATTTCGTATATGGATTCTGTGAAGTAGGTTGTCTTTTGCTAGTTTGTTTTTTTGAGAAAAATTTGACGCCCGGAAGGTTCTCAAAATCGTTATCTTGAGTCCAGATGATCGCTTGGTGTGCTTGGGCGGTGGCAAGAATAATGCTGTCAGCCATAGGTATTTTCAATTCAACGCTTATTTTGGCAGCGGACAGCGCCAAAGTCGTATCCAGTGAAATAACCTTCCCTTGATTCATCAGCGCGATTGCCTGCAGTGCTTTATTTTCTCCCCGCTCACGTAAGATTTTTTTGAAGACTTCATAAATGCAGATTGCAGGAACAATTAATTTTTCTGTATCCTCAAGAGCTCGGACAAAATGACGGGCTCCGGGGCCTTCCGCGAAATACTCCAGCCATCCGGATGTATCGACAAGGTTCACGTTCTATCGCTCTCACGTTCAAAGGCCGTGCTCATCCCTTTAAGAAAGCCGCGCATGGTTTTTAGTTTTCGTACAGGAATAAGTTCAATGCGATCATTATAAGAAATAATCTGTAGTTTTTCTCCCGGGTCAATGGCAAACAATTTTCTAATGACGGAAGGGATGACGACCTGAAATTTTGGGGAAACCGTGACTGTTGTCATACCAATCTCCTATCGATCAATATTTTGTAATACACATAGAAGTATATCATTGCGATTGAAAACAGTCAAGAAGAGGGACTCCCTGGAAGGATATCTTATTTTTTAACCTCTTTAAGAATTACGTCCGTGGGATGAAGCTTGTTCAAGCTATAAAAATGCAAACCCGGCGCACCATGACTCAGAAGTTCGCGGCACTGCTTCAGCGCGAATTCGATTCCCGCCTTAAGAGTCGCATCCTTATCGTCCTTCAAAGGTTCAAAAGTTTCGTGGACAATCTTGGGAATCCCCGCCCCGCAGGTCTTACAAAAACTGACGATGCCATTGTAATCGGTAATCGGGATAATCCCCGGCAGCACGCGATTTTTGACGCCCAATTTTCTTAAGCGCTCCACGTACGTGAAATAATCTTTATTATCGAAAAATAATTGGGTGATGACGAAATCCGCGCCGGCGTCGATTTTTATTTTTAGATACCGCGCGTCCTGATCTCGATCGGGACAGAGGATGTGCCCTTCGGGAAAGCCCGCCACGCCGATGCCAAAATAATCTTTGAAGTTGTCACGAATAAAAGCGCACAATTCCGAGCTGTACTTGAAATGGTCGGGCCCCGGCTGCCAATCGGGATGGTCTTTCGGCGGGTCGCCGCGCAAGGCCAGGACATTATTGATGCCGCGGCGTTTAATTTCCTCCAATATCTTTCGGATCTCTTCCTTCGTATGAAGGATGCAGGTAAGATGGGCCACGCCGATAATGCCGTGTTCTTTTTGGATGTGGTCCACAATCTCTAACGTTTTATCCCGGCTGCCGCCGCCCGCGCCGTAAGTGCAGGAAATAAAATCGGGTTGAAGCGCCGCCAGCTGTCCAATGGTTTCCAGGAGTTTTTGATATCCTGGCTCGGTTTTGGGCGGGAAGAGCTCGAAAGAATAGGTGCGTTCTTTTTGAGAAAAAATTTCAGTGATCTTGTGCATAATGGGATTTATTATAACACAAAAGGTCGAAAGGGTTGACAGTCAACATCAATCCATTTAAAATGGGTCTCAATCATTTATGACCATCGCCCTCATTACTGGCTCCGCCGGTCTCATCGGTTCGGAAGCCGTACAATTTTTTGCCCAAAAAGGATTCAAGGTTGTTGGGCTAGACAACGACCTGCGCCGCTATTTTTTTGGCGAAAGCGCTTCGACCGCTTGGAACCGCCGCGAACTTAAAGCAAAAGTTAAGAATTACCGTCATGAGAATATCGATATCCGTGACGTTAAGAAGCTGGCCCGGGTCTTCCAAGAATTCTCCTCAGACATTAAGCTCATCATCCACGCGGCGGCGCAGCCTTCCCACGATTGGGCCGCCCAAGAACCCCTCACGGATTTTTCCGTCAATGCCAACGGCACGCTCAATCTTTTGGAGATGACGCGCCGGCATTGTCCCAAAGCGGTCTTCATCTTTACCAGTACCAATAAAGTGTACGGCGACACGCCGAATGTTCTTCCTTTGAAAGAATTGCCGACGCGCTACGAGCTTTCCCGTGGTCATCGTTATTATGAGGGAATCGATGAATCGATGTCGATCGATCGCTCCAAACATTCTCTCTTCGGGGCCTCGAAAGTGGCCGCCGACATTCTTGTCCAGGAATATGGGCGGTATTTCGGGATGAAGACGGTTTCATTCCGCGGAGGATGTTTGACGGGCCCCAACCATTCGGGCGCGATGCTCCATGGGTTCCTCGCGTATCTGATGAAATGCTGCGTGACCGGCGGGTCCTACACGGTCTTCGGTTACAAGGGAAAGCAGGTCCGCGACAACATCCACAGTTTTGATTTGGTGAATGCCTTTTATCATTTTTATCAAAAACCCCGCGTTGGGGAAGTTTACAACATTGGCGGCGGCCGCGCCAATAGCTGTTCTATGCTCGAGGCCATTAAGCTTTGCGAAGAAATCACCGGGAGAAAATTAAAGTACAAATATTCCCCGAAGAATCGCAGCGGCGATCATATCTGGTACATCAGCAGCCTCAAGAAATTTCAGTCGCATTATCCTTCCTGGCGCCA